>NZ_WUUD01000002.1:355354-357619 GCF_009831705.1 Pseudomonas sp. PICF6
AAGCGGGCGGATTCTGGCGTAGTTGTAGGCAAAGGCGCAAGGATGCGTGGCTTGATAGAGGGGTGTAGGTGGGGGCTGTAGGAGGAAGGTTTTTGGGGATGCGGGCGGGGTGTTCGGCTCTGGAACTGGGGCGATTTCATCGCGAGCAGGCTCGCTCCCACAGGGGATTGGGGTTGTTGCAGATACTGTGTTCACACCTGTGTGGGAGGGAGCTTGCTCCCGCTGGCCTGTGCAGCAGGCCCCTGTATTTCTTCAGGCAAACCGCATCGTTCGGTTTTGCGTCTGCTGCGCAGCCGAGCGGGAGCAAGCTCCCTCGCCATGGGGCTGACTAAACCGCTTTCCAAATCTTTTATGGCAGCTTGCCATTCGTTATAGATAATCTATCTGCGAATCATTAGCATTACCTGCATTGGTTTCCCGTTTCCCCGCAGGTACTCACTCCATGCTATTTCCATCTCGCCTTACGTTGCTGGCTGCATGTTGCTCAGTCAGTTTTCTTGCCCAAGCGGCAGAGCCTATTGAATTGGGAGCGACCGACGTTACTGCCAGTGCGATCAAACCCAACTCCAACACGCTACCAACGCCCTATGCGGGTGGTCAGGTGGCGAGGGGAGGCCAGATGGGGGTGCTGGGCAATCAGGACAACATGGATGTCCCGTTCGTGATGACGAGTTACACCTCGCAGTTGATTGAAGATCAACAAGCTGAAGACGTGGGTGATGTGCTTCTCAATGATCCGTCGGTGCGTCAATCCTATGGGTTTGGTAACCAATCCCAAGTGTTCGTGATTCGAGGCTTGCCGCTTAACAGTGACGACATTTCCTACAATGGGCTGTATGGCGTCTTACCGCGTCAGATTCTGTCGACGGATGCTATCGAGCGTGTCGAGGTGTTCAAAGGCCCCAACGCGTTTATCAACGGTGTCAGTCCGACGGGCTCGGGTCTTGGGGGCGGTGTCAACTTGCAGCCCAAACGCGCAGAGGATGTGCCGACGCGTCGTTATACCCAGGACATCAGCACCGATGGCCGCATTGGCGAGCATTTGGATATCGGGCAGCGATTCGGCGAGGACAATCGGTTTGGTGCCAGGTTGAATCTGAGCCAACGGGAAGGTGAAACAGCGATCGACGACCAGGATCAGCGCACAAAGTTGTTCGTTGCGGGCCTGGACTATCAAGGGGATAACTTCCGCGTTTCCACCGATTTCGGGTATCAGAAACAGCGTATCAATGGGCTGCGTAATTCCGTGAATATCGGCAACGCCACCCGCATTCCCACTGCTCCGCACGCCAGCCACAATTATGGGCAGGACTGGACTTACTCCGAAACGGAAGACACCTTCGGCATGGTTCGTGGCGATTGGGATCTGAACGAAAACTGGACCGCATACCTTGCCGGTGGTGCAAAGCACACCCGAGAAACCGGGGTGTACGCCACACCGACACTGGTCGGCAATAACGGCGTAGCGACGATCGGTGGCTCAGAGATTCCTCACAATGAAGACAACACATCGTTCAGTGGCGGGTTGAACGGGCGCTTTAACACGGGCCCTGTTTCCCACCAAGTTGCGATCGGTGGCTCAACGATTTGGACCGAGCAGGAAAACGCGTACACGTTCTATCGTTCCGTTACCGGGAACAGCAATATCTACAACACCCCGAAGCTTCCTAAGCCGACTGCGGTATCCAGCACGGGCGGTGAAATGGGTGATCCCGGGGTGACCGGCAAAACCCGTAACCGCAGCCTGGCGATTTCCGACACGTTGGGCTTGTTCGATGACAAGTTGCTGGTCACTTATGGTGTTCGTCGTCAGCAGTTGCGTGTCGAGAACTATAAGTACGATGGCACTACTTCAAACGGTGTAGCCAATCCAGCAAACGATGGCAGTCGTAGCGCGCTCTATGATGAAGCCATTACCACGCCTGTTTATGGCATCGTCTACAAGCCTGTGGAGAGCGTGTCGCTCTACGCCAATAGAATCGAAGGCCTTGCAAAAGGACCAGTGGCGTCCGGTACAGGCATCACGAACCTGGGCGAAGCCTTCCCCCCTGGCCGCACCAAACAGTTGGAAGCGGGCATCAAGTTGGACCTGCAAACCTTCGGTGCCAACCTGGGTGTTTTCCGCATCGAGAAACCTTCCGATGGGTACGTCGACAACGCGCAGAGGCTCTATGTGCGTGATGGTGAGCAGGTCAACAAGGGGCTGGAGCTCAGCGTTTTCGGCGAACCCATCGAAGGCCTCCGGTTGATGGCCGGCGGTACCCG
>NZ_WUUD01000002.1:357629-361234 GCF_009831705.1 Pseudomonas sp. PICF6
TGCCTACCTGGAATCGTTTCGACGCCGGCGCACGTTACAAGATGAAATTCGTGGAGAAAGACCTGACGTTGCGCGTCAACGTGGAAAACATTACCGATAAGAACTACTGGGCCTCGGCAAACGGCGGCTACCTCTCGCAGGGTGATCCGCGCTTGGTGAAGTTTTCGGGGACTATCGATTTCTGAGTGAAAAGGGGATTTGAAAAGGGGAAAGCGTTGGCGAGTGCCCCAAGCTTTGAATGCTAGGCTTGGTCTCTGAGACATCTTGTGGCGTATTGCTGCTTTGGGTTTCTAAGCGCCATGGTTGCTTCTGGCCGAGATATAGCGCCAACCCCCGCCGGGTTTTCCCACGTTTCGTTAGCGAGCCTCCAAGCCCTTGTGTATGCGCATTGTAGTGCTGGCCCTGGTCCTCATGCTGTTCGGCTGCGCTACCGCGTCGGACCCGGCGAGGGGCGAGGGTGGCGATTGGCGGTCCTTCTATGTGGTGAATCATGGCCTGCATACCGGGTTGGTCATTGCGCGCCCCGATCTACTTCAAGTGCTTCCCGCACTGGCTGAAGAGTTCAGCGACGGCGACTTCGTTGAGTTCGGTTGGGGCGACGAGGATTTTTACCGAGCCCCACAGGCCACCTTGAGCCTCGCCCTGCGAGCCTTGTTCGGGTCGAAGGCAACCGTGCTGCATGCGGTCAAGATTGACGGGGACCCCAGGCGGCGTTTCGCCGCAAGCGAGGTCATCGAGGTGCGGGTGACGGAGGACGGCTACCGACGACTGCTCGCGTTCGTGGCCGGGACCTTCACTCACTCAGCGACGGGCACCTTGGTGGTGCTCGGGCCTGGCCTGTATGGAGAGAGTCGGTTCTACCAGGCCGAGGGTCGCTATTCGCTGTTTTATACCTGCAATACCTGGGTCGCAGAGGCGCTGGCCGCGAGCGGTTGCCCAATGTCGCCTACTGCAGTGATTACGGCGGGGAGCGTCATGTCGCAGTTACGCCGGGTGACAGCGGTCGGTGCTTCCTGCGTTGACTGAAAAGGGGACAGTACTCGAAAGGGGATAGAATTTGCTGGAAATAAATCTGTCCCCTTTTTGGATATCTGAATTTTACAGTTCCTCTTTTCGCAGAGTTCATGCGTCGCCAGGAATGAGGGCCTGCAATGTGTGGCGAGGGGAATATCTCCTCGCCACACAGCTTGATGGTGTTGCGGTTAACGTGGGTCGACGTTATCCAACACCCGATTCGCCAGCAACGAACTCAGCTCAATCAACTGCTGGATACCCTGCGCCACATGGCGCCTCGATCCATCCAGATCAAACGCCAGATCACTCACCATGGCATCAGCCGAAGCCAGGGTTTCGCTGAGGTTGGCAAGCAAGCATTCGTTATCGAGGCCTTTCACGACGGTGTATAGCTGCCCCGGTTTGGGGTCGTCTTGAGACTTTTCAGATTTCGGCAGCAAGTAGTGATCCAGCACGCGTTTGGTGGTTTCGTCTTGCTGCTTGGCTTTGGATTTTGCGGATGTAGAAGTGGAATCTGCCTCTGGCGGATTCGGAGTTACTTTGAACATAAGCTTCGGTTCCAGATGTGATGCCGACACCCCGAAGCTACTAAACAATGGGGTGGCAGCTGTACGCAGGTTAGTAGACCGGGGAACCGAAGAAGCCGGCGCGCCTGAGCGCCCTGCGTACAGCCACCATCAAGAACAGGGTAGGGCCCTGTTTGAGAAGCGCTTGTACAACTTCGATTACCTCGGGCTACTAAACCCGACCACTGATGGGCAGTGGCAGGAAGACAATAGAACCCCGGGACAAGGCGCACAAGCGGGCGGATTCTGGCGTAGTTGTAGGCAAAGGCGCAAGGATGCGTGGCTTGGTGAAGGTGTGTAGGCAGGTTCTGTAGGAGTGGGGTTTACCGGCGATGCGGGTGACTTGTTTTGGTTTGGAACCGAGTCGATTTCATCGCGAGCAGGCTCGCTCCCACAGGTGAATGGCGGTGGGAGCGAGCGTTCTGTGATGGCCTTATTTGCGTTTCAGCATCTCTGGCAACTGCGCCACTAGCTTCTGGTTGTTCAACGGCGCACGAATAAACCCGCGTTGAGTACCGTCCGGTCCGATGACGGCGAGGTTGCCGCTGTGATCGACCGTGTAGTTGGGTTTGCTGGTGTCCGCCGGGATGAATGGAATGCTCACCGCGTTGGTCAGTTTCTGCAGGTCTTCGATCGATGACGGGGTCAGGCCGATGAACTGCGGGTCGAAGTAGCCCAGGTACTGCTTGAGTTGCTTGGGCGTGTCGCGGTTCGGGTCGACGCTTACCAGCACGATCTGCAATTTATCCACAGCCTCGGGCGGCAGTTCGCTTTTGATCTGGCGCAGTTGGGCGAGGGTGGTCGGGCATATGTCCGGGCAGAAGGTGTAGCCGAAGAACAGCAGGCTCCATTTGTCTTTCAACCCGTCCATCGTCACTGGCTGACCGTCCTGGTCGGTCATTTTCACGTCCGGCAGGTTGCGGCTTTGAGGCAGCAGGATGATGCCGGCGTCGATCAGCGCCGTGGGGTCGCCTTCGCCTTTGCCGGTCAGCACTTTATTGATGGTAAGGCCGAGGATCAGCGCGATCACGGCCACGAGAATGAAGACGGTTTTCTGGGTTCGAGTCATAGGCTCAACAGTAAGTAGTGATCTACAAGCAGGGCAATGAACAGCAGGAACAAGTACCAGATAGAGTACTTGAACGTGTTGATCGCCGCGTGCGGCCGACTGCCACGGTACAACACCACGGCCCATTGCAGAAACCGGGCACCCAGCACGAGGGCGCAAACCAGGTACAGCAAGCCGCTCATCTGGATCACAAAGGGCATCAGGCTCACTGCCAGCAGCGCCAGGGTGTACAGCAGGATATGCACCTTGGTGTAGTGCTCGCCGTGGGTCACCGGCAGCATCGGGATGTCGGCCTTGGCGTATTCCTCTTTGCGATGAATCGCCAGGGCCCAGAAGTGTGGCGGGGTCCAGGCGAAGATGATCAGCACCAGCAGCAGCGGTTCGGCGCTGACATGACCGGTGGCGGCCACCCAGCCCAGCAACGGTGGTGCCGCGCCGGCCAGGCCGCCGATGACGATGTTCTGCGGCGTCGCCCGTTTGAGGAAACCGGTGTAGATCACCGCATAACCGAGCAAGGAGGCCAGGGTCAGCCAGGCGGTCAGCGGGTTGGTGAACGCCAGCAACAGCGCTTGGCCGGCCACCGCCAGTGCCAGGGCGAAGGTCAGTGCTGCGGCCGGTGAGACTCGGCCTTCGGCCAGTGGGCGTTTATGGGTACGGGCCATCACCGCATCGATGCGCCGGTCCACCACATGGTTGACCGCCGCCGCGCCGCCGGCACACAGGGCGATGCCCAGGTTGCCGAACACCAGCACCGTCCACGGCACCCCGGCGCGGGTGGCGAGGAACATGCCCACCAGCGAGGTGATCAGCATCAGCACCACCACTTTGGGCTTGGTCAGCTCCAGATAATCGCGCCAGATCGCTTGGCTGTGGCGTTCACCGGTCAAGGTTGCCATGGCATCTCTCCTTTTATTGTTATGGGGCTGGGGCCGTGTTTATGCGGGTTGAAGCGCCAG
>NZ_WUUD01000002.1:361244-379679 GCF_009831705.1 Pseudomonas sp. PICF6
GTTGTGGGCCACGGCGACCGGCAGCGGCAGGTGGAACAGCACGTTGCTGATGCCCAGGGTGATCTGGGCCGCCAGGGCCACCAACACCAGCCCCGCCAGGCGTGTCATGCCGACGGTCTTCAACTGCCAGGCCAGCCCCAGCAGCACCACCGTCACCAGCAACGCGCCGATACGGTGGGTCAAGTGAATGGCGGTGCGCGCATCGCTGTCGAGTTGGCCACCGAGATAGTTCGGGCCGATGTGCTGGGTCAGATGAAAGCCGTTGGCAAAATCCGCCGGTGGCAGCCATTGGCCGTGGCAGGTCGGGAAATCAACGCAGGCTACGGCGGCGTAATTGGAGCTGACCCAACCGCCGAGGGCGATCTGGCCGATCACCAGCAGTAACCCGGCGGTGGCCCAATGTTGCAGACGCTTGGGCACGGTCAGCGCCGGCAACACACCAGACAATCTCAACGTGAGCAGAAACAGCAGGCTGAGGGTCGCGAACCCGCCCAGCAAATGCCCGGTCACCACTTGCGGCCACAGTTTGAGGGTCACGGTCCACATGCCGAATGCCGCCTGGGCAAAGACCACCGCCAGCAGAAACAGCGGCAGCTTCAAGGGCAGGCCTGGGTGACGCCGGTTCATCCAGGCCCGGGCAGCCAGCACGGTAATCATCAGCCCCAGCAGGCCGGCGAAGTAGCGATGGACCATCTCGTTCCAGCCCTTGTGGGCTTCCACCGGGGCGTCGGGAAAGTGCAGTTCGGCATGTGCCAGCTGGGCTTCGCTCTTGGGTACGCTGATGAAGCCGTAGCAACCGGGCCAGTCCGGGCAGCCGAGGCCGGCGTGGGTGAGCCGGGTGTAGGCGCCCAGCAGTACGACGATCAGTGCCAGCAACGTGGCAAACAGCGCGAGGCGAAATCCAGGTTTGGCCATGTCGTTGCCCTCATCCGATGTTCGACAGTTTCAACAGATGTCGCAGGTCGTTGAGCAGTGCCTTGCCCTTGACCCGGGCGTCATAGCGCAGCACCAGGTTGCTATGGGGATCGATGATCCACAGCTGCGCTTCGCCGCTGCCTTGGGCGCCTTTCTGATAGGCCGGCAGGTCCAGCGGGTAGCGTTGCAGTTGGGGGTATTCGCGTTGCAGTTGGGCGTCGTATTGCGCGTCCAGCGGCTGGGCGATGGCCAGGGCATGGCTGGCGCGGGAGGCGTCGCGACCCAGGCCGATCTGCACCTGACGGGCCAGGTAGACCAGTTGCCGGCAATCAGCCGAACATTCCTGCGGCGCCGTGACCAGGATCTGCCAGCGCTGCTCATCGGCTTGTACGCCGATCTCGGCGCGGGTCTGGCCGTTGCCGATCAGTTCGCCGTGGTAGCTGCGGCTTTCCGGGACCCAGAACTGGAATTTGTACATGCCGGTGGCCAGGATCATCGGGCCGATCACCCCGAGCACGATCAGCAGCAGTTGTAGGCGCCCCTTGCGACGGTTGCGCGCCGTAGGTGCCTCAGACGTGTTGGTTGGATTCATGGTGGTTCCCATGCTGTCTCCCTGCGTTATGCCATCCGAGATAAAGAAAGAGGCCGAACAGCGCCGCCGCCATGGCGAACCACTGCACGGCATAGCCGAGGTGTTTTTCCGGCCCCATGGCCACTACCGGCCAATCGGTCCGATAGGCGCCGGGGCCACTTTGCTGGCGTAATTGGTAGGCGAAACCGTTGCGGCCCAGTTCGGCCCAGAGCTTGTCCGGCTCGACCGCGGTCACCAGTCGCGGCCACGGGGCGTCGGCTGGGTCGGCGTGGAGCTGGAACGTGGTGCCCGGAGCAACGTAGACCCAGGCTTGAAGGTTCACCGCTTGTTCGGGGGTGCTGAAGGCCGGCGGAGTGCGCCGGTCAGGCCAGGGCAACCAGCCACGATTGACCAGCAGCCAGAGGCCGGTCGCCTGGTCGAGAAAGGGTTGTAGCAACTCCACGCCGACCTTGCCGTCGTGCTGGCGGTTATCCAGCAGGATGCTGTGTTCGGCGTCGAACTGGCCCCGCAAGCTGACCGGTCGAAAGGCCGGGTCGGCCGTGTGTTGCAACTCCACGCTTGCCATCGGCTGCGCCACGCGGCGTTCGGCGTAACTGTCCATGAGCACGCGCTTTTGTTCGCCCCGGCTCAATTGCCAGAACCCCAGGCACACCATCACCGGCAACAGCACGGCTACCACCAGTGACGGCACGATGCCTGGCCGGAAGCCTTTCATGGCGCCGTTCCAAAGCTGTCGAACGAGATAGCTATACTCACGTGCATCGCGTCCCCCCGGAGTGTCCCTAATGCTAAAAGCAGCCA
The DNA here is from genome assembly GCF_009831705.1 of Pseudomonas sp. PICF6. Taxonomy (NCBI): domain Bacteria; kingdom Pseudomonadati; phylum Pseudomonadota; class Gammaproteobacteria; order Pseudomonadales; family Pseudomonadaceae; genus Pseudomonas; species Pseudomonas sp. PICF6. Next base: position 363,553 of record NZ_WUUD01000002.1, read on the forward strand.
TCGTCCTGATGCTGATTGCCACGATTGCGAGCCTGTTCAGCGGCCTGTTTTTTCTGGTCAAGGACGACAGCAGTTCCAATCGCCTGGTCATCGCCCTGGCGATTCGGGTCAGTCTGGCCGCCGCCACCGTCGGCTTGATTGCCTGGGGTTTTTTCAGCGGCCAGTTGGTGTCGCATGCTCCTTGGTAAAGAGCCGCCTTGGTAACGGCTGCCTCAGAGGATGTAGACGAAGAAGAACAAGCCGATCCACACCACATCGACGAAGTGCCAGTACCAGCTCGCGGCCTCGAAGCCGAACTGATGCTCGTTGTCGAAATGCCCGCGCATGATGCGCATCAGCATTACGAACAAAATGATCGTGCCGATGGTGACGTGAGCGCCGTGGAAACCGGTGAGCATGAAGAACGTTGCGCCATAGATTCCCGAGCCCAGCGTCAGGCCCAGCTCTTTATAGGCGTGGATGTATTCCTCGGCCTGGAAGCCCAGGAAGGCGCAACCTAGCAGCACGGTGATAGCCAGCCAGATTTTCAGCGCCCCGCGATGGCCTTTTTTCAGGGCATGGTGGGCGATGGTCACGGTGACGCTGGAACTGACCAGCAGGATGGTGTTGAGCAGTGGCAAGCCCCAAGGGCTGATCACATCCTTGGGCGGTGGGAAGAGCTTGGGGTCGGGGTTGTTCAGCAACGGCCAGACGTATTCGAAGTTCGGCCAAAGCATCTCCGACAGGCCCTTGCTGCCTTCACCGGCCAGGCCCGGCGCCGAGATCATGCGCACATAGAACAGCGCGCCGAAGAAGGCGATGAAAAACATCACTTCAGAGAAGATGAACCAGCTCATGCCCCAGCGAAACGAGCGGTCGAGCTGCGCACTGTAGAGCCCGGCGCGGCTTTCCTTGATGACCGCGCCGAACCAGCCGAACAGCATGTAGGCCAGCAACAGGCCGCCGACAAAAAAGATCAGCGGGCCGTTGGAGTCGGGCCGGTCAGCCTTCAGGTCGTTGAACCAGGTCGCCAGGCCGTACACCGTGACGAACATCCCGACGGTGGCGATGATCGGCCATTTACTCTGGGCCGGAACGTAATAGTGTTCGTGAGTTGCCATTTATTGTTCTCCTTATCGGGCACGCTATCGGTCAGTGTTTACAGCCACCGGTGGATGACGAGCGGTGATATCGAACAGCGTGTAGGACAGCGTCAGGTGCTTCACTTCCTTGGGCATGTCCCGGTCAACGATGAAGCGCATGGGCATTTCGATACGTTCGCCGGGTTGCAGCACTTGCTGGGTAAAACAAAAGCATTCGGTCTTGTGGAAATAGGCCGCCGCGTTGCTCGGCGCGATGCTGGGAACCGCCTGGGCGCTCATCGGCCGATCGGTGGGGTTGTGGGCAATGAACACCATCTCGTTCACGGCCCCGGGCTGAACCACCAATTGGTCGGCTTTAGGATAGAAATCCCAGACCATGTCCACGGAGTTGGTCGACAGGAACTGCACGCGAACCTGGCGCGATTGATCGACGATTTGTTCACCTTCGTACTGCCCTGCGGTTTTGCCGTTGATGCCGAATACCCGGCACATCACGTCGTAGATCGGCACCAGGGCAAACCCGAAGGCAAACATGGCCACTACTACCACTAGCAAGCGCGTGACCAGTTTCTTCAGCGAAATCGAGTCAGCCATGATTTCCAGTCCCTACCGAGAACCCTGTGGGAGCGAGCTTGCTCGCGATGGCGGCGACTCGGTGTGTCAGATACACCGCTATCGCGAGCAAGTTCGCTCCCACATAAGGCCCCGGTGTCATCTATTTCACTTCCGGCGGCGTAGTGAAGGTGTGATACGGCGCCGGAGACGGCACGCTCCACTCCAACCCCTCAGCCCCATCCCACGGTTTGGCCGGTGCCGGTTCGCCGCCACGGATGGTCTTGATCACGATGAACAGGAAGAACAACTGCGTGGTGCCGAACATGAACGCGCCGATGGACGAGACCATGTTGAAGTCGGCGAACTGCAGGTTGTAGTCCGGGATCCGCCGGGGCATGCCCGCCAGGCCTACGAAGTGCATCGGGAAGAACGCCAGGTTCATGCCGACGAACGACAGCCAGAAGTGCAGCTTGCCGAGGGTTTCGTCGTACATGTGGCCGGTCCATTTCGGCAGCCAGTAGTAGGCCGAGGCGAAGATCCCGAAGATCGCGCCGGGCACCAGCACATAGTGGAAGTGCGCGACCACGAAGTAGGTGTCCTGGTACTGGAAGTCCGCCGGGGCGATGGCCAGCATCAGTCCGGAGAAGCCGCCGATGGAAAACAGGATCACGAACGCCACGGCAAACAGCATCGGCGTCTCGAAGGTCAGCGAGCCTTGCCACATAGTGCTGGCCCAGTTGAACACCTTCACCCCGGTGGGCACGGCGATCAGCAGGGTGGCGTACATGAAGAACAGCTCGCCCACCAGCGGAATGCCCACCACGAACATGTGGTGCGCCCAGACGATGAACGACAGGAACGCAATGGCGGCCGTGGCGTAGACCATGGAGGTGTAGCCAAACAACGGTTTGCGCGAGAAGGCCGGGATGATCGAGCTGACGGCACCGAAGGCCGGCAGGATCATGATGTACACCTCGGGATGGCCGAAGAACCAGAACACGTGCTGGAACAGCACCGGGTCACCGCCGCCGGCAGCACTGAAGAAGCTGGTGCCGAAGTGGATGTCCATCAGCATCATCGTCACGCAGCCGGCCAGCACCGGCATCACCGCGATCAGCAGGAACGCGGTGATCAGCCAGGTCCAGACGAACAGCGGCATCTTCATCAGGGTCATGCCGGGGGCGCGCAGGTTGAGGATGGTGGCGACCACGTTGATCGCGCCCATGATCGAGCTGATGCCCATCAGGTGGATGGCAAAGATAAAGAACGTCACGCTTTCCGGCGCATAGGTGGTGGACAGCGGCGCGTAGAAGGTCCAGCCGAAGTTCGGCCCGCCGCCAGGGGTGAACAGGGTCGACACCAGCATCAGGAACGCCGCCGGCAACAACCAGAAACTGAAGTTGTTCATCCGTGGCAGGGCCATGTCCGGCGCCCCGATCATCAGCGGGATCATCCAGTTGGCCAGACCGACGAAGGCCGGCATCACCGCGCCGAAGACCATCACCAGGCCATGCATGGTGGTCATCTGATTGAAGAACTCCGGCTGCACGATCTGCAGGCCGGGCTGGAACAGCTCGGCACGGATCACCATGGCGAACGAGCCGCCCAGCAGGAACATGGAGAAGGCGAACCACAGGTACAGCGTGCCGATATCCTTGTGGTTGGTGGTCAGTACCCAGCGCATCAGCCCTTTGGCGGGGCCGTGGGCGTGGTCGGCATGACCGTGGTCATCGATCACAGCACTCATGTCCTGTCTCCTTCGAACGAGTGGGCTGGGCGGCGCGCGGCGATGAGCTGCGACCGGTTGCGGGAACAAACGTCAGGCCGGCTCATTGGCTTTCTGCCTGTTTGAGTTCCAGCACTTGTTTAGGCGTAACCATGTCGCCCTTGTTGTTGCCCCAGGCGTTACGTTCATAGGTCACGACCGCCGCGATATCGACTTCCGACAACTGTTTGCCGAACGCCGCCATGGAGGTGCCCGGTTTGCCGTGGAAGACAATGTTCAGGTGATCAGCCACAGGGCCAGTGGCGATTTTCGAGCCCTTGAGCGCCGGGAACATCGGCGGCAGGCCCTGGCCTTCGGCCTGGTGACAGGCCACGCAGGTGGTGTGATAGACCTTGTCGCCACGTTCGATGAGCTCTTGCAGGGTCCATTCCTTGCTGGTCAGCTCTTTGAGTTGCGCCGCTTCGGCCTTGCGCTCGGCCAGCCATGCTTCGTAGTCGGGCTTGCTCTTGACCTCGACAACGATGGGCATGAACCCGTGGTCCTTGCCGCACAGTTCGGCGCATTGGCCGCGATACAGGCCGGGCTTGTCGACGCGGGTCCAGGCTTCGTTGACGAAGCCGGGAATCGCATCGCGTTTGACCGCGAACGCTGGCACCCACCAGGAGTGGATCACGTCGGCGGAGGTGACCAGAAAGCGCACCTTGGCATCGACCGGCAGCACCAGCGGCTTGTCGACTTCCAGCAGGTAATGTTCGCCCTTGGCGCTCTGGTTATTGATTTGTTCGGCGGGGGTGGCCAGGTTGCTGAAGAACTCGACGTCCTGCCCCAGGTACTTGTAGTGCCACTTCCACTGATAGCCGGTGACCTGGATATCGATGTCCGACTCGCTGGAGTCGTACATCTTGATCAGGGTCGCGGTGGCGGGAACCGCCATGGCAACCAGGATCAGGAAAGGCACGATGGTCCAGAGGATTTCGACGCGGGTGTTTTCGTGGAAATTGGCCGCGTTCTGGCCGGTTGAGCGGCGGTGCATCATCATCGACCAGAACATGGCGCCGAAGACGATGATGCCGATCACTACACAGATCCAGAAGATGGTCATGTGCAGGTCGAACACTGCATTGCTGATCTGTGTCGCTCCAGGCGCCATATTCACAGTCCAGGCCGCTTGCGCCTGGCTGAAAATCGACCACAACAGGAGGCCCATCCATACGTGTGGATGTCGCGTCATTGCGGGTTCCCCTTATCGTTCTTGTTATCCCGTCGGCGTAACGCCAGCGGCAAGGGATCGGCTACTTCAGACTACCAACTTGACTCGCCGCGCCTTGCTGCACATGCAATCGGGTGTCATCAGCTAACTCCATTCCAAACCGAGTATAGACAGCGACTGCAACCTCGCAACGCGATGGCGTAAATCGTTTGAAACAGGCAGGGCTTGCGCTAGAGCCCACGAATGGAGAAGGATGCGAACCTGAGTGATGGCAAACCGATATAACTGCGACGTATCAAGGATGAGTAGGTTTATGAAAAATAGGTCTTAGGAGTGTTTTTGCGCCAGCTAAGTTATGTCTTCCTTATTTCATTGCCTTGTTCCCTGGAGTTGTCATGAACACCGCCGCATTGCGCGAGCAGATCCAAAAAGCCCAACAACATGAGGCCGAGACCGGCCAACTGACGCGTCAGCTGGAAGCCCAGCTGCCGAACCTGCACGCCGCGATCCAACTGCCGGACATCGACGCCAAGGGCGTGATGACCCGCTTTGTCACCGCGTATATCGAGCAAGTGCCCGACCTGCTGGACGCAGCCAACGAGGTGGCCCGCGAAGCCGGCATCGAATCGCAGATCAAATCGGTGCTGAAAATCGCCGAGCAGTTTTTCCTCCAGCCACCCAAGGTCATGGAGGGTCACGTTGGCCTGGACAGCCTGCTGGACGAAGCCTACCTGGCCCATCGGCTGGTGGAAGAGGTCAACGACCTGTACATCAAGCACTTCGGCCAGCCGCTGATTCCGTTGGATATGACGGTGGCCAACCTGATCGCTCACCATTTGATCGGCGAACCCTTTGCCAATCAACTGGATGAAGCGGTGCATCACGCGGTCGATGAAATGCTCGACGAAGACAGCTTTGCGCTGGAGTCGGTGGAGTCTTACCGGGAAAAACTCAGCAACCCGGACACGGGCGCTGCCTGGAAACGCTGGCCGTGCCTGTCGCGGCAGTTGGGAGTAGGGCTGGAGCTGGATCAGCCGGCGGCTTGATCTGGCTGAAACACTCATCCCCTTGTGGGTGTTCACAGAAATTGTGTCCACCACAGATCCCTGTGGGAGCGAGCCTGCTCGCGATAGCGGTTGAACCTGCAACATTAATGTCGACTGATTCACCGCTATCGCGAGCAGGCTCGCTCCCACATTTTGCTCAAGGTGTCAGGTAGCTGCTGCGCCCACCCCCACCGTGGTGCGCAAGCGCCCTTCCAGCCTGCGCTTGAGCCCACGGGATTCGATCAACAGCTTCGAACCCTTGCTGGCATTCGCCCGGCCCCATTCTTCCAAAAGCTCCAGGCACGAATGGTCGATGTAGCTCAGGTTATTGAGCGGCACATGCACCGTCGCGCCTGTCGGAATGGTGCCCAGCACCTGGGTCAGCGCCGGAACCTTCAGGAAGGTTGCCGCCCCCACCAGTCGCAATTCCATCTCACCCTCCTGGGGCAGATCGATCAGGCTGATTTTCAGTCGGGAAGCTTTCCAGGCCAGTTTTGCCAGGGTCAGGCCGAAACCGATCAATACGCCGGTCAGCAGGTCGGTGAAGATGATCGCCAGCGCCGTCGCGGCATAGGTGAACATCGGCATCCGGCCATACCGTCCCAGCCCGCGAAACGCCTTGAGATCCACCAGTTTGAAACCGGTGTACACCAACACACCCGCCAGGCTCGCCACCGGAATGCTCTGTAGCACGCTGGACAGCAGAAGCACGAAGAGCAACAGCCACAGGCCATGGAAAATCGTCGACATCCGCGTGGTGGCCCCGGCCTGGACGTTGGCCGAACTGCGCACGATCACGCCGGTCATCGGCAGGGCGCCGAGCAGACCGCAGAGCATGTTACCGATGCCCTGGGCGGACAGTTCCCGGTCGAAGTCTGCGCGTTCGCCGCTGTGCATGCGGTCCACGGCAGCGGCCGAGAGCAGCGTTTCGGCACTGGCGATGAAAGCGACAGCGAAGGCGGCGATCAGCAACGTGGGGTCGGCCAGGTTCAGCAGGTCCGCCGGGCGCAGCCAATCAATGGCTTCGGCAAGGTTCTCCGGGACTTCCACGCGCTTGACCTGCAAGGCCAGCAGCAGGCTGGCAATGGTCGCCAGGCCCACGCCGAGCAAGGCACCGGGAACAAAGCGCAAGCTGTGAGGGCGAAACTTTTCCCACAGCCACATCACCGCAATCGTCGACAAACCGAGCAGACCCGCCTGCCAGCCGAACGACGGCAACGCCTGGGCCACTGCCGCAGGGAACGCCGCCAGATTATCCAGCCCCGACGGCTTAGGCACCGCGTCGAGCATCACATGGACCTGGGACAACACGATCAGCACACCGATACCCGCCAGCATGCCGTAGACCACCGCGGGCGCGGTTACCCGGAACCAGCAGCCCAGGCGAAAGCGCCCGGCCAGTAACTGTAGAAGACCGGCCAACAGCAGAATCGGCCCGAGCATCGCGACGCCGTGCTGGCGCACCAGTTCGAAGACCAGTACCGCCAACCCGGCGGCCGGGCCGCTGACTTGCAACTTGGAGCCGGCCAGAAAACCCACCACCAGACCACCGATGATGCCGGTGATCAGACCTTTGGCCGGTGGCAGGCCGGACGCGATGGCAATGCCCATGCACAAGGGCAGCGCCACCAGAAACACCACCACGGAAGCCAACAGCTCCCGTGGCAGAACAGCTTTTAATTGAGCAGCACGCATGGCGACTCTCCCGAAGTTTTCTTCAGGCATGGCAAGGCCCGACCGCTCAAATGGCAGGCTGGGCTTGTACCACGCAAGGATGTTTAGGAGTGGTTAGAAGCGCGCTTTAGGCGTCGCCACCGGTATCGGATGGCTGCCATCGAGCGGCAGGAAACAGCCCTGGTCCGCGTCGTAGGCTTTGATCTCGCTGGTCTCGATGTTGTACACCCAACCATGGATGAACAATTGGCCGTTGGCCATGCGAGAGGCGACCGAGGGATGCGTTCGCAAATGCTGCAGCTGCGCGATCACGTTCTCTTCGGTGAGGATGGGCATGATCTGTTTTTCGTCGCCGCACGGGCAGTTGTCATGAACCATGGTCTTGGCCACTTCGGCGTGGCGCAACCAGGCTTTGACCGTGGGCATTTTTTCCAGAGTGTCGGGATTCAACACCGCACGCATGGCGCCGCAGTCGGAGTGACCGCAGACGATGATGTGCTGCACACCGAGGGCCAGCACAGCGTATTCGATGGCGGTGGAGACGCCGCCGTTCATCTGCCCGTACGGCGGAACGACGTTGCCGACGTTGCGGGTCACGAACAGGTCGCCTGGGGAGCTATGGGTAATCAGCTCGGGCACGATGCGCGAATCGGCGCAGGTGATGAACATCGCCCTGGGCGCTTGCGCCGTGGCGAGTTTCTTGAAGAGCTCTTCCTGCTGGGGAAAGATTTCGTGATGGAAATGCAAAAAGCCGTCAACAATATGCTGCAGCGCTGCATCGGCGGTTTCCGCCTCGGGTTGGGCTGAAGCCGACGCAGCCAACGGCTGTTTATCCTTGTCACTCATGATTCATCCTCTTTGACGGTATAGCGCCAGTGGCTGGTTAAAAAACATCCAGGTCGAAATGTTCGACTTGTCAGTCACTCGATGAACAAGGTAGCGACCGAAACTTAACTCAAACTGAATCAAAGGCTCTAGAACAACGATTACAGGTGTGGCCGGGAAGCAAGCGACGCTCATGCCTGCCCATGCCCCACGTTCAACTTTAATCAAATCAAAGACATCTGTCGGCCCGGCGGACAAAAGGCGTCGCAATCGAGATTGTAACCTTCCCGGCGCTCAAGCCCCAGACGCTTGAGCGCCTTGGCGAAACGCTGCGCCAGCAGGTCGGCGAACGGGCCTTCGCCACGCATCCGAGAACCGAAGCGGCTGTCATACAGTTCGCCGCCACGGCTCTGGCGAACCAGGCTCAGTACATGAGCCGCGCGTTGCGGGTAGTGCGCCTGCAGCCATTCTTCAAACAGCGGCGCGACCTCCAATGGCAGACGCAACATGATGTAGGAAGCACTCTGCGCGCCGGCGGCATGGGCCTCGGCCAGCAGATTTTCAATCTCGCTGTCGTTGATCATCGGGATCATCGGCGAACACAGCACCCCCACGGGAATGCCCGCCTCGCGCATGACCTTGATCGCCCGTAATCGCGCCTTGGGCGCCGCCGCGCGCGGTTCGAGGATGCGCTTGAGTTCATCGTCCAGGGTGGTGAGGCTGATCATGACCTTTACCAGGCGCTGTTGCGCCAGCTCGGTCAGCAGGTCCAAGTCGCGCAGAATCAGCGAGCCTTTGGTGACGATGGTCACCGGATGACGGTAGCGCAGCAGCACTTCGAGAATCCGGCGCGTAATGCGATGTTCGCGTTCGATCGGCTGGTAAGGGTCGGTATTGGAGCCCAGGTTGATTGGGGCGCATTGATAGCCACGCCTGGACAGCTGTTCCTCCAGTACGTCGGCGGCATTGGTCTTGGCGATCAGTCTGGTTTCGAAATCCAGCCCGGGCGACATGTCCCAGTAAGCGTGGCTGGGCCGCGCATAGCAGTAGATACAGCCATGTTCACAGCCCCGGTATGGATTGATGGAGCGGTCGAAAGGCAGATCCGGCGAGGTGTTGCGGGTGATGATGGTTTTGGCCGTTTCGATCCGCACTTCGGTGCCTTGGGTCGGCGGTACTTCCTGATACCAGCCATCATCTTCGACCACCGAGCGACTCGGGGCGAAGCGGTTGTGCGGGTTGGTGGCGGTGCCACGGCCACGGGGCGGAAGAGAGATGGACATTGGAAGGCTCCGTTGCTGTATGTGCATACAGTATTCGCTGGAATTCAATTAGGCCAGCGCCGTTCAGCAGCCCACCGCTATGGATCGTGTTCACGTCGTGTTGACGTCTTGCTCACAGGCCTTTAACCGGCTCGTGCCGAAACTGACCGTCTCGTTCTTCTTCGTTTCGGTCGTCCACGCATGTTCAAACTCTATTCCCGCTCGCTGCTGCTCCTGTCCTTGTTCCTGGTCTTTGCCGAGTCCCAGGCCCTGGCGGCCGATCTGGGCGAGGCAAGGTCTTCCGAATGGGCCCAGCCGGTGGAAAAGCGCTACAACCTTTATCAAATGTCGCCGGCGCTTTACCGCAGCGCCTTGCCGGACGCTGATGCCTTGCCTCTGCTGACGAGGCTCAACATCGGCACAGTCATCACATTTCTGCCGGATTCGGACGCGAGTTGGTTATCCACACCCGGCGTCAAGCAAGTGCAGTTGCCTTATCGCACCAATCATGTGGACGACAGCGACATCCTCGCTGCCTTGCGCGCCATTCAGGCTGCCGAAACCGATGGCCCGGTATTGATGCACTGCAAGCATGGTTCGGACCGCACCGGGTTGGTGGCGGCCATGTACAGGGTGGTCGTACAGGGCTGGAGCAAAGAGGAGGCCTTGAACGAAATGACTGAAGGCGGCTTCGGCAACAACCCGCACTTCAAGGACGGGGTTCGTTACATGATGCGGGCCGATGTTGAGAAGCTCCGTGTTGCGCTGGCCAACGGCGACTGCAGTACCAGCGTTTTTGCTCTTTGCTCGCTGCAAAGCTGGGTCGGTTCCGTCATCACGACTCGTCAGCCCGACCGACAGGTTATTCGCCCTTCACCCTGACGGCTGGCATCCCTGCAAAGGCTGCCACGGACTCGGCCAGAGGTCTTGAATCGCCAGGGCCGAATATTGTTTCACGCAACGCCCGGCCTGTTGTCCCGTTGAACAACCCCTCCTGCTCAAACCTTTGGAACGCGGTGATTGCCAACGCTTTTGACCAGGCATAGGCGTAAATCCGCGCCGCATAACCGGTCACCATGTAATCCAGGCCATTGGGCCAGCGTTCGCTCCCCCATACGGGCAGATGTCCGACTTGGGCGCTGACTTGATCGAATACCTGCTGAGCCGTGCGCCCATCGCCGTGGGTCAGGTGCAGTTCCATGTCAAACAGCGCGTTGCGCAGCAGCGAGGCGGTTTCCCAGCTGGCTTGAGTGTTGGCGAAGGTCAGCAACTGATCGGCGATGGCATCGGGCATGGCCGCGCCGGTCCGGTAATGCTTTGACAGACGGACCAGGCATTGCCGGGTAAAGCACCATTGTTCCAGTAGCACCCCGGCAAATTCCGAGGTGTCCCGGGAGAGCTCGGTGATGCCCGATACGTCGCGATACTCGGCGCGGGTCAACACATGGTGCAAGCAATGGCCGAACTCATGAAAGAGAATTCGCAGTTGCAGATGGTCGAGCAAGACCGGCGATGCATCTGAACTGCGCGCCAGCCAGCCGTGCAACACGGCGATGGGATGTCGGGGCCGGCCCTCGGCCGTGATGCGGCGGTTTCGCAGGGTGGTGGTGTTCGGGTAACCGTCTCTGTTCGCATCCTCGAACGGATCGAAATAGATGTAGCCGATGGTCTGGTCCCACTCGCGGACTTCGAAAAGACGCACGTCCGGATGCCAGGTGGCCGCGTCAGCGCGTTCGAGAATGTCCACCCCAAACAGATCCTTGGCGATCAGCAATAGCTGTGAAAAGGTGGACTCCAGCTCGAACCAGGCGCTGAGGGCCAGCTTCGAGATGCCGGCCGTATGCTGACGAAGTTTTTCTACCAGATATGGGTAATCCCAAGGTTGAAGCTCGGTGAAACCTTGCTTCCGGGCAAATGCCCTGAGCTGTTCAGCGTCACGGGCAAAGAGGCCTTGTTGCTGTTCAAGCTGATCGCGCAAGAACCCCATCACCTGTTCGGGAGACTCGGCTTGCTCAGGCTCGATCACCATTTGAGCGAAATTCGAATAACCCAGTAACGTCGCATACCGACGACGATCTTCCAGCAAGCGTCTGAGCACCTCGCTGTTATCAAACCGGCCAGCGTCGGGGCCTTGGTCCGAGGCGCGTGTGCTGTAGGCCAGGTACACCTCTTTGCGCAAAAGACGATTGTCCGCGTAGCTGGTGACGATGCCAAACGATGCATCACTGAGGGTCAGCAGCCATCCCGTGCGCCCGGCCTCGCGGGCCTGTTTGGCCAGCTGTTGTTTGAATTGCGGCGCCAGGCCGCTCAACTGAGCCTCATCGTCGAACGCTTTGCTCCAGGCCTTGTTGGCCTTGTGCAACTGATCGAGGAACAATTCCCGGCCCTGTTGAATGCGTTGCTGCAGGGCTTTCAAGTCTGACGGTGCGGTATGGGCCAACCCGTGCTGGCGAAACTGGCGCAGGGCCTTCTCCAGAACTCTTTTACGAGGCGGTTCGAAGTGCCTGGCAATCTCGCTGTTGGCCAAGCGCTCATAGAGTTGGAACAATTGGCGATTGTGTCTCAGCGCGCTCTGGAAATCGTGCACCCGTTCGCTGCAGTCGAGCGAAGCCTGGGCCCAGTCGTCTCCCGGCCGGGTGGACGCCAGCAGATCCAGCAGGTCGTCGAAACCCTTCAAGCGGGCGTGAATCTCGTCCATGGCCAACACCAGGTCGTCCCAGGTGGGGAAAGGAGTCTGAGTCTTGATGATGTCGGCCACTTGATCGCGGCTCTCGGCAAGGATCCGGTCGAGGGCCGGTGAAAAATGTTTGGCTTGGATCTGCGCAAAGGGGGGCAGGTCATAGGCCTGCAACAGCGGATTGTCATTGTCGGGCATGGCAGCCTTCCTGTCTGTCTGGACTGGGTGAGCAGTCTGAGGAGGAAGGCGTGACGCGTTGCGGTATATATGTATCGCTTCCGGGCCGGGCGGCCCGGAAGGTGATGCCGAAGATTTCAGTCGGTTTTTTTCTTCAACTTGGGATTGGGGAAAAACTGTACCGCCTGGACCTTGGCGTCCGGGACTTTGAGCGCCGATGTGTTGACCCGGGTGCCCAACTCCTTAGGCACCGACAGACCTTGTTCGTTGAGCGTGTCGGAATAACCGCAGGCCACACACTCACGGTGCGGCACGCCGTCTTCGTTCCACATCATCAACTTGTCCGGTTCGCTGCACGCCGGGCAGACTGCCCCGGCGATAAAGCGCCTTTTGGTAATCACAGGCCCCTCGCTCATGCTGCTGCGTCCTCGGTCAGGCCGCTGTGGCGCAAGAGTGCGTCAATCGATGGCTCACGGCCACGGAAGTCGACGAACAGCACCATCGGCTCCTGGGAGCCGCCACGGGCCAGGATCGCTTCACGGAAGGCGCGACCGGTGTCGGCGTTGAGCACGCCATCCTCTTCGAACTTGGAGAACGCATCGGCCGACAACACTTCCGCCCACTTATAGCTGTAGTAGCCCGCCGCATAACCGCCGGCGAAGATGTGGGCAAAGCTGTTGGGGAAGCGGTTGTAGGCCGGTGGACGCATCACCGAGACTTCGTCGCGCACGCCTTCGAGCACTTGCAGCACGCTGCGTCCATCGCCATGGGTGGCGTGCAGCTCGAAGTCGAACAGCGAGAACTCCAGTTGGCGGACCATCATCAGGCCGGACTGGAAGTTTTTCGCCGCGAGCATTTTTTCCAGCAGGTCCTGGGGCAGCGGTTCGCCGGTTTCATAGTGACCGGAAATCAGCGCGAGGCCTTCGGGCTCCCAGCACCAGTTTTCCATGAACTGGCTCGGCAGCTCCACGGCATCCCAGGCCACGCCGTTGATGCCGGACACGCCGGCATGTTCGACGCGGGTCAGCAGGTGGTGCAGGCCATGGCCGAACTCGTGGAACAGGGTGGTGACTTCGTCGTGGGTCAGCAGCGCGGGTTTGCCGCTGTCGGCCGGGGTGAAGTTGCACACCAGGTTGGCGACCGGGCTTTGCAGCACGCCATCGAAGGTGCGCCGACGGTCGCGGGCGCCGTCCATCCAGGCGCCGCCGCGCTTGTTGGCGCGGGCGTAGAGATCGAAGAAGAAGCGGCCAACGTGCTGACCGTTCTCCTTGATTTCGAACAGGCGCACGTCCGGGTGCCAGGTGTCGAAGCCTTTCAGCTCGGCGATCTCGATGCCGTAGAGGCGCTGCACGATGGCGAACAGGCCGCTCAGTACCTTGTCGATCGGGAAGTAGGCGCGCAGGGCTTCCTGGGCCACGCTGTAACGCTGCTGGCGCAGCTTTTCACCGTAGAAGCCGCTGTCCCAGCTTTGCAGGTCGGGGCAGCCCTGTTCGGCGGCGAACGCCTTCAGCTGTTCCAGATCCAGGGCGGCGAATGGTTTGCTGCGCTTGGCCAGGTCGCGCAGGAAACTGAGCACCTGATCGCTGGATTCGGCCATTTTGGTCGCCAGGCTCAACTCGGCGAAGTTGGCGAAGCCCAGCAGTTGGGCCAATTCCTGGCGCAGGTCGAGGATTTCTTCCATCACCGGAGTGTTATCGTTCTGACCGGCGTTGGGGCCTTGGTCTGACGCGCGTGTGCAGTACGCGGCATAGACTTCTTCACGCAGGGCGCGGTCTTCGGCGTAGGTCATCACCGCGTAATAGCTGGGGAATTCCAGGTTGATCAGCCAACCGTCCAGCTCTTTGGCCTGGGCGGCCGCGGCCATTTGCGCCTTGGCCGAGTCGGTCAGGCCGGCGAGGGCGGCCTCAGAGGTGATGTGTTTGGTCCAGGCCTGGGTCGCGTCCAGCAATTGGTTGGAGAAGCGGCTGCCCAGTTCCGACAGTTTGCTTTGCACTTCGGCATAGCGTTGCTGCTGCTCGGGCGGCAGATCGATACCCGACAGACGGAAGTCCCGCAGGGAATGTTCCAGGATGGTTTTCTGCGCCACGTCGAAACCGGCGGCTTCGGGGCTGCTCGCCAAGGCTTCGAAGGCCTGGAACAGCTCGCGGTTCTGGCCCAGCTCCGTGGAGTAAGCACTCAGCGCCGGCAGGCAGGCCTCGTAGGCTTCGCGCAGTTCGGGGCTGTTACGCACGGCGTTCAAATGGCTCACCGGGCTCCAGGCCGCGCCCAGGCGATCATTGAGCTCGTCCATCGCCAGCACCAGGCCGGCCCAGGTAGGTTGAGTGCCCTGGGTCTTGAGGATCTGGGCAATGGCGGCACGGTTGTCAGCCAGGATCTGCTCGATGGCCGGTTGCACGTGCTCGGCACGGATCGCCGAGAACGGCGGCAGGTCGTAGGATTGCAAAAGAGGGTTGTTCACGCTCACGGTTGACACCTTGGCTGGAAGAAACATGGACCCATCTTAATTACAATCGACGTTCACCGCAGCTAGCAGCGCCTATCACCGGATAAGAGAGAGCCTATCGTGACCCTTCGCACGTACCAGAATCACAGCCCACGGCTTGCCCGCGGCGCTTTTGTCGACAGCACCGCGGTGGTGATCGGCGACGTTGAAATCGGCGAAGACAGCTCCGTCTGGCCGCTGACGGTCATTCGCGGCGACATGCACCGCATCCGTATCGGTGCCCGTACCAGCGTCCAGGATGGCTGCGTGCTGCACATCACCCACGCCGGCCCCTTCAATCCCGATGGCTTCCCGCTGCTGATCGGCGATGACGTGACCATTGCCCACAAGGTCATGCTCCATGGCTGCTCGGTGGGCAGCCGGGTCCTGATCGGCATGGGCAGCATCGTCATGGACGGCGCAGTCGTGGAAGATGACGTAATCATCGGCGCCGGCAGCCTTGTACCGCCGGGCAAACGCCTGGAGAGCGGCTTCCTGTATGTAGGCAGCCCGGTAAAACAGGCCCGGCCGCTGACCGACAAGGAACGCGCCTTTTTCACCTACAGCGCGGCGAACTACGTGAAGCTCAAGGACCTGCATCTGGCCGAAGGCTACGACCGGCTCTGAATCGTCCCGCCCTTACCCAGGAATTTGCATGCATTACCAGACCGTACTCTTCGACCTCGACGGCACCCTCACCGACCCCCGCGAGGGCATCACCCGTTCGATCCAGTTCGCCCTGAGCCAACTGGGCATCGACGAACCCGACCTGACCCGTCTCGAGCACTTTATCGGCCCGCCACTGTTGCAGGCCTTCATGCAGTTTTATGACTTCGATGAGGCGAAAGCCTGGGAGGCGGTGAATTTCTATCGCGAACGCTTCAAAGTCACCGGGTTGTACGAAAACCGCGTCTTCGACGGTGTGATGCCCCTGCTGGAAACCCTGGGCGAGCAGGGCCGGCAGTTGTACATCGCCACCTCCAAACCCTGGGTCTTCGCCCGCGAAATCGCCCGCCACTTTGACTTCGCCCGGCACTTCAAAGTGATCTATGGCAGTGAGCTGGACGGTACGCGCACCGACAAAGTTGAGTTGATTGCTCACCTGATGGCTGAAGAAGGGCTCGACCCGGCGAATACCTTGATGATTGGCGACCGCAAACACGATTTGATTGGCGCTCGTAGCAATGGGCTGGATGCCGCGGCGGTGGGCTATGGGTTTGGCAGTTATGAGGAGCTGAATGCCGAGGGCCCGGCGTATCACTTTCAGACCCTGGATGAGTTGCATCGGGCATTTTTGCAGGGGTAGCCATATTGCTATCGCGGGCAAGCCTTGCTCCCACAGGCAGGGGCATGCCTTGGTCCTCAGGCATTCTGGTACTGCTCTGTGGGAGCAAGGCTTGCCCGCGATAAG
>NZ_WUUD01000002.1:379689-401160 GCF_009831705.1 Pseudomonas sp. PICF6
GGACACAGCCTGAACCGACTCATACCCATACAGCATCCCACAATGAATAGTCCCCAATTTTCCTGACTAAACCCGCCCGTAGCGGATTCGCCACGATATACCGTGCAACTGCTTGTAAGTCTTCCTCCTTACGAATGGCTCGGTCATGGAATCCCTCCTGCCAAAGCGATCCTTCCCGCTGCATCAATCGATTGAAGGTGACCGTGGTCCGAGACTTCGTTCTCGCCATCAGCTTTGAAAGTCCGATCCCCTGCAACTCGATCAACCAGTGAAAATGGTCCGGCATCACCACCCAGGCCAACGAATGGGCAAATTGCTCTTCCTGAGCCTTGCGAAAGGCATCAACCACCAAGCGTCCTGTCTTGAAGCGGCCAAAAAGCGGCTCGCGGTTGCGCGTATTCACTGTCAGCAAATAGATTTGCCCAGACTGCGAATAGCGCCCGAAACGCAACTGATTGGAGTGAGGCAGTGTCGTCATAAGTGATCCTCCTTGATCTGTCTTTTGTCTCAAGGCTAGGACAGCAGCAACGGATCTGACTTGGAATGTTGGAGCAGGATGTGTCTGGGCAGACGTCATCGCGGGCAAGCCTTGCTCCCACAGATGACACCCCTTAGCGCTTCATTCCGAATACTGCCCTGTGGGAACATAATTCCGAGCACTGCTCTGTGGGAGCAAAGCTTGCTCGCGATGAGGCCGGTTCATTCACCGGAAGTCTCCGATCCTGCCAACGCTTTCAGTGCCGCTTTGCGCTCATCAATCGGCAAACTGCCAAGCTTTTCCACTGCGGCATAAAACGCAACCCAGTCTCCGCCTTCCTGTTGAAACAGCGCCGCAAACGCTGGCACCCACTGGCTATACAACCCGAACGGCAATAGCCGTGCATTGTTCAGCGGCGCATAGACCCAGGCGTCGAAGTATTTGTCGCCCGCCCACTGGGTATCGCGCAGTTGTTCATAGTCGCTGCGCAGGCGCTGGAACTCTTCGGCCTTGCGCTGGCGCATCTGTTCGGCCGGCAGGGGTTGGGTATAGAGCTGTTCCAGCCGCTGACGCGTGTCCAGGACCAGTTGGATGAATTGCTCGCGCTGGCGCATCCGTTTGCCATTGTCCGGCGCCAGCCCGCGACTGGCGCGCCATTGCCGGGTGCCTTGCTGTTCGACGAAGGTGGCAAAGGATTCATTGAATTCGGTGTCGTCCTTTACGTAGAAGCGCTGGTGCGCCAGTTCATGAAAGATCAGCGTCGCCAGGCGTTCGTCGCCCCAGTGCATCATTGAGCTCAGGATCGGGTCGTTGAACCAGCCCAGCGTCGAGTAGGCCTCTACGCCACCAATCGCCACATCCATGCCCCGCAAGCGTTGCAAGGCTGCCTCGCCACGGGCGGCGCCCTGGCTGTAGTAGCCGCGATAGGCCACGCAACCGGCGATGGGGAAACAGTGGTTTTGCGGGGCCAGGGAAAATTCTGGCGTGGCGAAGACATTCCAGACCACGAATGGGCGGCCAATGTCCGCATACAGGCGGTAGCTTTTGTTGTCCGGCAGGTGCAGCTGCGCACTGGCAAACGTTCGTGCCGCACGCGCCTGGGCCAGATGAGCCCGCAATGTGGGATCACGGGCGGGGTCGGCAATCACTTGGTCGATTGGCTCGCGGGCCTGCAACAGCCGTAGCTGTCCACTGGCGAGCTGACTGTAGTAACCCACGCTTGCACAACCGTTGAGTAACAAAAGCAGGAGGCCTGGAAACAAAATCCGGAAAACACGGTCGAGTAACCGATGGCTTGGATGCGGCCTGATCAATTGGAATCACCCTGGGAAAGTCTGCCCACAAGACTATCCCGCCTGCCTGGAGCTTCGCTATGCGCGTATTGATGCTGACGAGTGGCCTGTTGCTGCTGAGCGGTTGCGCCGGTTTGCCCGATCCCGATCCGTCGCAGGCATGGATCGACCTGGGAAGCCATCAGGACACGGCGCTGCAAGCGCTGGAAGTCGATGACAAGACGTCCCTCGACCGACGTTATTTTGAAGTGCAGCCGGGCAGCCATGAGCTGACGGTGCGTTATCAATTTGCCGTCGAGCCCGGCAACATCGGCCCGAATGCCGAGCCACTGTGGCGCGATTGCCGGTTGAATGTGAAGTTCAAGGACTTCAACGCAGGCCAGCGTTATCAGTTGCAGGCTGGCAACATCGGTTTCCGTCCATGGGCCAAGCTCTATGATCAACAGCGAAAAGTCGTGGGCCAAGGCACGCCAGCAGGCTGTCAGCAAAGCTGATCGGCGCTATTCTCATTGTCTGACTTCAGGAAATCATCATGCGCCTACCTATGCTGCTATTGGCCTTTGTCTCCATGAGCGGATGTGCAACCAGCCCACCGCCCAAGGTTGATCCGAACATGGCCTGGATCGACTTCGCCACGCCCATGCCGGGCGGCAAGATGCTGATGGCTGAAAGCCTGGATGGCCAACGACTGCAGGACGGACGTTTCTTCCAGGTTTCTCCGGGCAGCCACGAACTGAAAGTGCGTTTCGACTTCGAGGTGCCTGGCGGTGGTGGGCTGGGTATGCAAGCCGAGCCGCAAGAGCGGCTGTGCTACATGCTTGTGCGTTACGACCATTTCGAGGCGGGCCAGCGTTATCGCCTGGAGGGTCGCAATCTGGCGTTTACCCCCAGCGCCCGACTCTATAACGCCAAGCGTGAAATCGTGGCCGAAGAACGGCAGGTCAATTGCGTTCCGTAGGACGGCTTAGCTGTCGTTCTTCTGGTAGATGATCTTTTTGGTGCCGTTTTCGCAACTGCCCACGACCATATTTTCATCATGCACTTCATCATTGGTCACGATTTCCAATGTGTAGGAAGGGACGTTATTCGCCTGGATCTTCGCTTCGATTTCAGCTTTCAGTTCTTCACAGGATTTGGGGGCCGCGAGGGCCGACATGGCCAATGCGCAACTGATGACCGCCAGGGCGAATCGTTTCATGCTCGAATTCCTCATGACAGCGCGCACTGCCTGTGCGCTGAAACTGCAGGTGTGCATTCGACCACAATTGCTGCAGGGTAAACAGATCACAGCCTTCAGCCGCAGTTGAAGGCTGTGATGGGTATCGCATCAGCTCACCAGCGTCGCATCCAGCGTAATCTTGGCGTTCAGCACTTTGGAAACCGGGCAACCTTCCTTGGCCTTGTTGCTCAGCTCTTCGAATTGCTCCTGGCTGGCGCCGGGGATCTTCGCTTTAAGCGTCAGTTTCACTGCCGTAATCGCAAAGCCGCCCTCGACCTGATCGAGGGTGACATCGGCGTTGGTATCGATACTGCTGGCTGTGAGCCCAGCCTCGCCAAGGATCATCGAAAACGCCATGGAGAAGCAGCCCGCATGGGCCGCGCCGATCAGTTCTTCCGGGTTGGTGCCCTTGCCGCCTTCGAAGCGCGCCTTGAAGCCATAGGGGGCTTCGCGCAGCACGCCGGTTTCCGTGGAGATGGAGCCGATGCCGGTTTTCAGGTCACCTTCCCAATGAGCCGATGCTTTCTTGATGATAGCCATGTCTGCCTCCTCAATATCCGGCGCGAGGGTTCGCGCCTGGGTGTTTTTCGTTGTCAGGGTTGTGAGGATAGACCGCCCGATAAAGTTCATCCTGTCGATTAGCCGACCGATTTAGTAGGAAATTTCATGGTAGCTATTGAAACTCGGGTATATGCCCACATTGCATGGAACACACCTATAGAAACGGCAGGCTTTTGCCCGTAGGAAAAGCCCCTCATGCCGTTGGAGATGCCGGCCCATGAAACAGCTGTCCGAAGTGAAGTTCTCGACCCTCGACCTCGTGCCTGTGCGCGCTGATGGCAACGCTGCCCAGTCCTTGCGCAACTCGCTGGACCTGGCGCAGCACGTGGAAAAATACGGCTACACCCGCTTCTGGGTCGCCGAGCACCACAACATGGATGGCATCGCCAGCTCCGCGACGGCGGTACTGCTGGGCTATCTGGCGGGGGGCACTTCGACCATTCGGGTCGGCTCCGGCGGCGTGATGCTGCCCAACCATGCGCCGTTGATCATCGCCGAACAGTTCGGCACGCTCGAAAGCCTCTATCCAGGCCGTATTGATCTTGGCCTGGGGCGCGCGCCCGGGTCCGATCAGATGACTGCCCGGGCGTTGCGTCGCGAGCGCTCCGGTAGCGCGGACGATTTCCCTGAAGACGTGGCCGAACTGATGCGCTACCTCGGCCCACGTACGCCGGATCAACGCATCATCGCCATGCCCGGCACCGGGACCAACGTGCCGGTCTGGCTGCTGGGCTCGAGCCTGTTCAGTGCGCAACTGGCCGGCGAGCGCGGCTTGCCCTACGCCTTCGCTTCCCATTTCGCACCGCGCTACATGCATGAGGCGATCCGTATTTATCGCAATCACTTCAAGCCGTCGGCGGTGCTCGACAAGCCTTACGTGATGCTCGGCGTGCCTTTGGTGGCAGCCGACACGGACGAACAGGCTGATTACCTGGCGACCTCGGTGTATCAGCGGATCCTGGCCCTGATGCGTGGCCAGAGCCTGGTGCAGCGCCCGCCTGTGGAAACCATGAACGGTCTCTGGTTGCCCCATGAGAAAGAGGCGGTTGGTGACTTCCTGGGCCTGGCCATGGTCGGCGGCCCGCAGAAAATTCGCGCCAAGCTCGAAGTGCTGATCGAGCAAACCCAGGCCGATGAATTGATCTTCACCAGCGACCTGTATGAGCATGCTGATCGCCTGCACTCCTATGAGTTGCTGGCGCAGGTCATGAAAGGCTGATCACGCGCATAAAAAAGCCGACGCATGCGTCGGCTTTGACCTTCCTGAAGTATCAGCCCTTCTTGTAGACGATTTCCTTCGTGCCGCCTTCGCAGGAGCCGACGACGTCTCCGTCAGTAGCCGTACCTTTATCGACAATTTCCAGCGTATAACCCGATGCACCTTTGGCATCGATTTTCGCTGCGATCTCGCTTTTCAGCTCCTCGCATGGCTTGCCGGCGGCAAACGCAGTACCCGCAAGGCTCAGCAAACCCAGGGCCAACATCAAATTTTTCATCGCTCGCACTCCTTGGTCGGATCAATAGGGCAGGGATCGAACAGACATGACGCGCTTGCCAGATAGCGCATCGCCATTCCCTATGGCACTCCGCCAGCGTGCAAGTTCACAGCCCCTCAGCTATTGGCAATGCGGAAGCCGACTTTAATGGTCACCTGAAAGTGCGCGGCCCGGCCATTTTCGATGTGTCCGCGGGTTTCCGTGACTTCGAACCACTCCAGGTGCTTGAGGCTTTTGCTCGCTTCGGCCAGCGCATTGTTGATGGCGTCTTCGATGCTGGTGGGAGAGGAGCCGACCAGTTCGACTTTTTTGTACGTGTGGTGATCACTCATGACGTTCTCCTTGGTTGTCTTTAACAGCCTAGCAGCGAATTTTCGCCTTACGTGTGTCGCCTTTTACCGGGTGAAAGTTCAGATTTACTGCACTTTCAGAAACGGCTGGAGTCCCAATTCACACACGCCACTCAACCACTGCAGGAGAGAGCCACCATGGCCAGCAATTCGTTACGTAAAGCCTCGTTGCAAAGCATGGAAGCGGAAATCGAGAGTCTGCTCAAGTCGTTGGAAAGCCTGAAGGACGACGCTTCGGACGAGTCGCGTAAGACCCTCAAGTCGCTGAAGGCAAACGCCGAAAACGCGCTGAAACATTCCCGGCATCTGCTGAGCGACGCGTATGAAGAGGTCAAGGTGAAAACCCGTGAAACCGGAATCGCCACCCGTGATTACGCTCAGGAGCATCCCTGGACCACCGCTGGCGTCGCGGTCGGGGCCCTGGGTTTGTTGGCGGCTTATTTGCTGTGCAAGCGCGGCGACTGAGTCGGCTGGTTCAGCTCATGCCTGAGCCATTGCGCCAATTGCCGAGCGCGCCCGTCCGCGGCGCGCTTGGGTAGCCACAACGCCAGTCGCGCCGGGGTTTCGTCAAAACCCCACGGCGCGACCAGGCGCCCGGCGCGCACATCCTCGGCGACCAGCGGTTCGGGTGCGATGGCCACCCCGAGCCCCGCCACGGCCGCCTCCAGCAAGTAATACAAATGCTCGAAACCCTGCCCGAACTTCAGCGCCTTGGGCTCAAGGGCGTTTTGTCGTGCCCAGGTGGGCCACGCCTGGGGACGGGAGGTGGTATGCAGCAGCGCCTCGCCCAGGATTGCACTTGGCGGGGCGTTTTGCAGACGGGCGAAACCGGCGTAATGAGGGCTCATGACCGGGCCGATCCGCTCGCTGACCAGTTCATAGACCTGCATGTCTGCCGGCCACGGCGGTTCTGCGAATACCAGCAACGCGTCAAGCCCCGGTCGCCTCGGGTCCAGGTCGCCTTCGCCAGCGGAGAGATGCAAACGCAGATCCGGCAGGTCGGCGTTGAGCCGGCCCAGGCGAGGAATGAACCAGCGCGCCAGCAGACTACCGGAACAGCCCAATACGAATGGTGCATCTGCCGTGCTTTGCGTCAGCTGCGCACAGACGGTACGTAATCGCTCGAACGCCTCGGCGCTGGCGTCGCGCAGACGCATGCCCGCATCTGTGAGTTTAAGGCCGCGCCCCTCCTTGATGAACAGGCTGACGCCCAAGTGTTCTTCCAGCACCTTCAACTGTCGGCTAACCGCACCATGGGTGACATGCAGCTGTTCGGCCGCCTGACTGACGCTGTTCAGGCGGGCAGTGGCTTCGAAGGCGCGCAAGGCGTTGAGAGGGGGAAGGTCATGGCTCATTTTATCTGTGAGTTTTCCTGACAGGTTGCGGCGATCTTATCGGTTTTCAGCGCGGGATGTCAGGGGTAGAGTGGACCTCATTGTCTTTTTACGCATTCGCCTGGAGCGCCCGATGACCCAGCCTACAACCCCTTTCAACCTGCGCAGTGGCCCGGACGCCAACGGTCTGTTCGGTGCATTCGGCGGTCGTTATGTGGCCGAAACCCTGATGCCGCTGATCCTCGATCTGGCCCGCGAATACGAAGCGGCGAAGGAAGATCCGGCGTTCATTGAAGAACTGGCCTACTTCCAGCGTGACTACGTCGGACGCCCAAGCCCGCTGTATTTCGCTGAGCGCCTGACCGAATACTGCGGCGGCGCCAAGATCTACCTCAAGCGCGAAGAGCTGAACCACACTGGCGCGCACAAGATCAACAACTGCATCGGCCAGATCCTGCTGGCGCGGCGCATGGGCAAGAAACGCATCATTGCCGAGACCGGCGCCGGCATGCACGGCGTGGCCACGGCGACCGTGGCCGCACGTTTCGGTCTGGATTGCGTGATCTACATGGGGACCACCGACATCGAGCGCCAGCAGGCCAACGTGTTCCGCATGAAGCTGCTCGGTGCCGAAGTCATCCCAGTGGTCGCCGGCACCGGTACCCTCAAGGATGCTATGAACGAGGCGCTGCGCGACTGGGTGACCAACGTTGACAGCACGTTCTACCTGATCGGCACCGTGGCCGGCCCGCACCCGTACCCGGCCATGGTCCGCGACTTCCAGGCAGTGATTGGCAAGGAAACCCGCGATCAGTTGCAAGCCCAGGAAGGTCGTTTGCCCGACAGCCTGGTGGCGTGCATCGGCGGGGGCTCCAACGCCATGGGCCTGTTCCATCCGTTCCTGGACGACAAGAGCGTGGAAATCATCGGCGTCGAAGCCGCCGGCTACGGTATCGAGACCGGCAAGCATGCTGCCAGCCTGAACGGCGGCGTCCCCGGCGTATTGCACGGCAATCGTACTTTCCTGTTGCAGGACGACGACGGCCAGATCATCGATGCCCATTCGATTTCCGCTGGCCTCGATTACCCGGGTATTGGCCCTGAACACGCCTGGTTGCACGACATTGGTCGAGTCCAGTACACCTCGGTCACCGACGCCGAAGCCCTGGAAGCCTTTCACAAATGCTGTCGCCTGGAGGGAATCATTCCTGCCCTGGAAAGCGCCCATGCCCTGGCTGAAGTGTTCAAGCGTGCCCCGAACCTGCCCAAGGATCACCTGATGGTGGTCAACCTGTCCGGCCGTGGCGACAAAGACATGCAAACCGTAATGCACCACATGGAACAGTCCCAGCAGGAGAAACACTGATGAGCCGCCTGCAAACTCGTTTTGCCGAACTCAAAGAACAGAACCGCGCCGCCCTGGTGACTTTCGTGACCGCTGGCGACCCGGACTACGACACCTCGCTGGCGATCCTCAAGGGCCTGCCGGCGGCGGGTGCTGACGTGATTGAGCTGGGCATGCCGTTCACCGACCCGATGGCCGACGGCCCGGCGATCCAGTTGGCGAACATCCGCGCCTTGGGCGCACAGCAGAATCTGGCGAAAACCCTGCAGATGGTTCGCGAGTTCCGTGAAGACAATAGCGATACGCCGCTGGTGCTGATGGGGTACTTCAATCCGATCCATCGCTACGGCGTGCAGCGTTTCATTGGCGAAGCGCTGGACTCTGGCGTCGACGGGCTGATCGTGGTGGACATGCCACCTGAGCACAACAGTGAGTTGTGCGAGCCGGCCCAGGCCGCCGGTCTGGACTTCATTCGCCTGACCACGCCGACCACCGATGATGTGCGTTTGCCGACCGTGCTCAACGGCAGTTCTGGCTTTGTGTATTACGTCTCGGTGGCCGGCGTGACCGGCGCCGGCGCCGCGACGCTGGAACATGTGGAAGAAGCCGTGACGCGCCTGCGTCGTCACACCGATCTGCCGATCAGCATTGGTTTCGGCATTCGCACGCCGGAACAAGCTGCGGCCATCGCACGGTTGGCCGACGGGGTTGTGGTCGGTTCGGCCCTGATCGACCATATCGCCAGCGCTGAGACGCCGGAGCAGGCGATTGATGGGGTGTTGAGCCTATGTGCTGCCTTGGCTGATGGGGTGCGTAAGGCGCGGATTAGCTAATTGCCTGATTGAGTCTGCCAGTAATAAAAAAGGGGTTCAGAACTCGGTTCTGAACCCCTTTGTGGCTTCAAGGCAACTCCAACCCGCCACCCGCCTTGTGCAGCTTACGCAAATGCTCGCCTATCTCTTTGACGTTAGCCTCACTGGCACTGATTTCTGCCGCGCGGCTTGGCTCAAGCAAGGCCCTGACTTCCTTATCCAAATCCCCTGTCAGTGTTTGAAGCTGTTTCTGACGCAAGCTGCTTTCGGATTCCAGTCGCTGCCATTCGCTGGGCTGCGGTAGCCCGTAACCGCTGCTGCCCAGCAACTCGGCGGGGCGGCTCAGGAAACCGCTGTTGGCGAGGATCTGTTGCAGTGTTGCGTTGGCCCTTTCCATGCCGCCGTTCTGTAATTCACGGGCACCGAGGTAGCGCTGCTTGACCTCATCCTGGGCCAATAACAGTTGTCGGCGATAGCTGGCCTGTTCCAGCAGGAGTAACGCCGCGCTGGTGCGCAGGTCGGCCCGTTCAAACCATGGCCGGCGTTCTGCGGCGCTCAGGGCCAGCCAGTCTTCCACGTTTTGTTGCTTGATCGGCAAGTGTTTCTTCAACACCTCGAACATGGCCTGGTACCGCTCGCGGAAAGAGTCGAAGCGGTAACCCAGGCGCAAGGCCTCCTTGGGATCATCGAGCACGCTGGTATCCGCCAGACCTCGCCCCTTGAGCACTTCCAGCAAACCGTTGGGCATGATGCTGTCCAACCCCTTGAGCTGCGCATTGTTGCTGCCGCTGCGCAGCAATTTCAGGCTTTCCACCGCGCAATTGTTGGACAGGAAGTAATAGTTGCCGTCATAGCTCCAGTGCATTTCGGCGGCGTGTTCAACCGTTTCCTCGATCTCGGACCGTGTCAGGTTCAGCGGCACCGAGGCCAGGCTGCGCAGTTCGGTCTTGGTGTATTCATCGATGACCTGGGCCAGCGGCAGTACGAACAGGCGCGACGGGTATTTGCCCACCAGGCCATCCCAGCTCGACAGCTGCACATCGCCCACGAAGGCGCGGTATGACAGCACCAGGTGTTGATCCAGATCCAGCCGGCAATCCGGCCCACGGGGGCGGTCCGGCGCGCAGATCACCAGCCGCAGCATGCTGTGGCCCCAGCGGCTGACCCAGTTCTGGTTGGCTTCGGCCAAGAGGTAATCGATGGCGTAGACCCGCTCTGGATCAACCTTGCCCAGTGGCGTCTTGGCAAAGTCGTTGCCGGCGTTGAGGAACGCGAATGACGGGGCGCAGGTATTCTTGGCGGCGGGGGCCCAGCCAAAGTGTTCCTGATAATAGCGATACAGTGCTGGCCGTCGGCAGGCGTAACTCGGGTCCAGGAGAAAGTACTCCATGTTGACCGCGACGAACTCCTTGGGGCTGCTCGTTTCGTAGATGTCCGGGCTGCGGGCGACCTGGCGATTATGCTGTTCCCGTTCACCACGACGGCCGACGTATTGCGGCCAGCCGGCGAGGTCCAGCAAGCGGGGATCATCACTGAGGGTGAAGCGGCGGTCGTTCTGGCCCCGGCATTCATCGGGAAGGCCGATCAGCCCGGCGCTGCTGGTGCGTCGGGTGCAGCGTTGGATCAGCGCGCGTTCGGCGTTTGGCCATAAACGCGAGCGATCATAAATGTGGGTCAGTTCATGCAGGACCGTGGCGAGCATTTCCCGCCGCACGGTGCCGTGGGGCCGATGGGTCTTTTGCGTGGCGGCACTGCCGTCGGTGAGGCTGTCGAGCAGGTTGCGATTGAGGTCCAACTGCGACACCAGCGAGGCCTGGCCGTAGGCGTTGGCGGGCATCCGGTCGGTCCAGCCCACATTGATGCGTCGGTCCAGCTGTTCGATGAATCGCGGCGGCAGGGCCTGCATCGCTTCATCGAGCAGCGCTTGGCTGGCCTGCTGTTGCGCCGGGGTCAGTCCTTCGTCGTTAAGGTGCAGTTGCAGGCCAGCCTGGGCGGTGCTGCTCAAGAGCAGCACGACCCCGGCCGTCAGCCAGACGGCGAACGGCCTCACAATGCGAGGATGGCTTCGGCGAGAACCTGGTCACTGGCGTCGCGGGCTTCCGGTACGCGGGTGCGCAAGGTGTCGAAGGCGGCCTCGAGGTGAGCGCCACGAATTTCCCCGTTACTGGCGACGAAACTGGCCGCATCGTCATGGGCTTCACGAACGATTTTCGAGTCACGGATGGATGTGGTGGTGTCGGAGGTGAAATCGATCGTGCGCTGGGAGGCGCGAACGACGATGTTACTGGTGGCTACCAGGGTTTGTGCCTGGGCCACATCGGCCAACACCAGCAGGCCTAGGGTGGCAGCAATCAGCGGGCTACGCATGGAACGACTCCGAAGAATAAAGATAACTATTGGACGAGAATTGCCTGTGCCAGTTCAAGGTCGCTGACGTGAAGTTTTGGTTGGGTCCGGTGTAGATAATCCAGGGCCGACTCCAGTTGCGCACCTCTCAACTGCCCATCGCTGGCAACGAATGCCGCAGCGTCATCGTGGGCGGCGGCGATCAGTTTATGGTCGAAGGGCGCGGAGGTCACCATGCTCGTGGCATAGCCGCTGATCACGACTTGCTGGGTGGAGACATCGAAAGCATGGGCCGGAACGGACCAGCATAAAGCGCTGAAGAAAAAAGCGAGGGACAGATCTGAGTAGAAACGCATGGGACTCGACTGTTGATGGTGAGTCCGAAGGCTAGCGCAAACCACTGCGCCAGAGCCAGCGCTGAAACATCGGAACACCATTGGCGTCCCGATGTTTCATGTCTGGAATCAGATCACCAGGATGGCTTGGGCCAGCTGCGCGTCGGAGGCGTTCAACTGCGGTGCCTGCTGACGGATGTAATCCAGAGCGCTTTCCAGTTTCACACCACGGATGGCGCCGTTAGTGGCGACGAAACTGGCAGCATCGTCACGAGCGGCCAGGACAATTTTGTCGTCGCGAAACGACGAAGTGATATCGGACGTTGCGTCGGAAGTGGCCTTGAGCGCACCCACGAGGGAGTCGGTGGTGACGATAAAACTACTGGCATTGGAGTGGGCGGCTACGGCCAGCAGGGCGGCGGCGCTGAGCAGACGAAGACGGATCATGATGAAACTCCTTGAATAATGAAGTGGTGCCGGTGCGTGTAGCTGGAAGAGAAGACGCATGCTCGACCCGCTTCGCCACGTTCGTTTCGATATTAGGTCAGAACGAGGTGGATGACAGCTTGGCCATTGGCAATTTCCACGCTTCTACAACAGCTCGATAAAACTGTACTGGTTATTTTCTAACTATTCTTAACTGTGCAGGTGCGTGGTTTTTGGCAAAACCAGGCCTCTGAAACGACAAGACCCGTCGCGGTTTCCCGCGACGGGTCTTGTTTGTTCAATTCGGTGCTGGCGGTGGACCCGGTGGGTCAGGGCCAGCGACGCTGAGTTAGCGCCAGAACGGCTTGCTCAGCTCTTCGTAGCGTTGTGCTTCGCTGATACCGGCGTCAGCCAGCAGGCGTGCATCCAGACGGGCCAGTTGGTGGCGGCTGGCGATGCGGCGCTGCCACAACATCAGGTTAGCGATAACGCGAAGAGGCAGGGAAGCCTGGTTTTTTTCAGCTTTGTCTTCGAAGAACAGCTCGGAACTGAGTGTACGTTCCATGGTTGACATCCTTCCGCTTATGGCGGGATTAGGTAGTGGTTTAACTGGTGCCCATGATCCTCTCGTTTGGCCAGTCTCTCTAGATACAGTTCACCTGTAATGTGAGAGACCAGTTAACTGTTAAACGGTGGTGTACTGGTCAATATTGAGGCAACTGTACCTGTGCGCACTATTTATGTGCATTTTTGCTGTGAAAGCAGAGATGCGTAGGAGTTTGCTGTAGGAAATCACAGGTACAGTAGTACAGTTTTTGTGGTTTGTGGGCTGAAAGCGATGGCCAGTGAAAACTCTATTTGCTGCCAGGGTGATCCAGCTGTATTAAACCGCCAGCATCTGCCCGGTCTCTTCCAGATTCAGGTGCCAACTCAGTGCATCGCGCAGGATGTGCGGTGTATGTCCGCCCAAGGCGCACGCCGCTTCAAAATACTCGTTCAATGCCTGGCGATAGGACGGATGCACGCAATTGTCGATGACCACCCGCGCCCGCTCCCTTGGCGCCAGGCCACGCAGGTCGGCCAGGCCAATCTCCGTCACCAGGATGTCGACATCGTGCTCGGTATGGTCCACGTGGCTGACCATCGGCACGACACTGGAAATTGCGCCGCCCTTGGCGATCGACTTGGTCACGAAAATCGCCAGATGCGCATTACGCGCAAAGTCCCCCGAGCCGCCTATCCCATTCATCATCCGCGTGCCGCAGACATGGGTGGAGTTGACGTTGCCGTAGAGGTCGAACTCCAGTGCCGTATTGATGGCGATGATGCCAAGGCGGCGTACCACCTCGGGGTGGTTGGAAATTTCCTGGGGGCGCAGGACCAGCTTGTCCTTGTACTTCTCCAGATTGCCGAATACGTCGGCATTGCGCCGGCCCGACAGCGTAATGGAGCTGCCAGATGCGAAGCTCAGTTTGCCGGCGTCGATAAGGTCGAATGTAGAGTCCTGCAGGACCTCTGAATACATGGTCAAGTCTTCGAATGGGGAGTCGATCAGCCCGCACATCACGGCATTGGCGATGTTGCCGATCCCGGCCTGTAATGGACCGAGTTTATTGGTCATGCGCCCGGCGGCGACTTCCTGTTTGAAGAAGCCGATCAAATGATCGGCAATGGCCTGGGTGTCGCTGTCCGGCGGCATGACTGTCGAAGGCGAATCCGGCTGATTGGTGATGACAATGGCGGCGATTTTTTCCGGCGGTATCGGGATGGCGGTGCTGCCGATACGGTCGTCGACCTTCACCAAGGGAATCGGTGTGCGGGTCGGGCGATAGGTCGGGATATAGATGTCATGCAACCCTTCCAGATCAGGGTTGTGGGCCAGGTTGATTTCAACAATGACCTGCCTGGCGAAAATAGCGAAGCTGGCCGAGTTGCCCACCGAGGTGGTGGGCACGATATGGCCTTGCTCGGTAATGGCCACGGCTTCGATCACTGCAATGTCCGGCAACTTGAGCTGGGCGTTACGCAATTGCTCGACGGTTTCCGACAGGTGCTGGTCGATGAACATCACCTCGCCAGCGTTGATCGCCTTGCGCAACGTGCTGTCGACCTGGAATGGCATGCGCCGGGCCAGTACGCCGGCTTCGGTGAGTTCCTTGTCGAGGTCGTTCCCCAGGCTCGCACCGGTCATCAGACTGATTTTCAGTGGCGTGACCTTGGCGCGCTCAGCCAGGGCGTGGGGCACTGCTTTCGCTTCTCCGGCGCGGGTGAAACCGCTCATGCCGACGGTCATGCCGTCCTGAATCAGCAAGGCTGCTTCTGCAGCGCTCATCACTTTGTTCAACAACGAGGGCAGGCGGATGCGATCACGGTACATGGGTGGTTATCTCGGGCTGGAAGCTGGATGCGCAGTCTAGTGAATTCGCGCCGTGCCCGACCCGCTACAAAAGTCGCATTTAAGGCGTCTATTACGGGCGTTTCAGGCAAAACATTATTACCGGATCGGTAACGTTCGGCCTTGATACAAATCAAAACGCCCCGACAAGTCGGGGCGTTAGTGGCGAAGCAGTGAGCGTTATTCCACCGCTTTGACCATGTCTTCGATAACCTTCTTGGCGTCACCGAACACCATCATGGTCTTGTCGAGGTAGAACAGCTCGTTGTCCAGGCCGGCGTAACCGCTGGCCATCGAGCGCTTGTTGACGATGATGGTCTTGGCCTTGAAGGCTTCGAGGATCGGCATGCCGGCAATCGGCGACTTCGGATCGTTCTTCGCCGCCGGGTTGACCACGTCGTTGGCACCCAGTACCAGCACCACGTCGGCCTGGCCGAACTCGGAGTTGATGTCTTCCATCTCGAACACCTGGTCGTAAGGCACTTCGGCCTCGGCCAGCAATACGTTCATGTGCCCGGGCATACGACCGGCCACTGGGTGGATCGCGTATTTGACGGTCACGCCGTGATGGGTCAGCTTCTCGGTCAGCTCTTTCAGCGCGTGCTGCGCCCGTGCCACCGCCAGGCCATAGCCCGGCACGATGATCACGGTATCGGCGTTGGTCAGCAGGAAGGTGGCGTCATCAGCCGAGCCGGATTTCACCGGACGGGCTTCTTTGGAGCCTGCCGGGCCAGCGGCATCCGCCGTGTTGCCGAAACCGCCGAGCAGCACGTTGAAGAACGAACGGTTCATCGCCTTGCACATGATGTACGAGAGGATCGCACCGCTGGAACCCACCAGGGAGCCGGCGATGATCAGCATCGAGTTGTTCAGCGAGAAGCCGATACCCGCTGCAGCCCAGCCGGAATAGCTGTTGAGCATCGACACCACCACCGGCATGTCCGCACCGCCGATCGGGATGATGATCAGCACGCCCAGCACAAACGCCAGGGCCAGCATCAGGGCGAATGCCCCGAGGTTGCCGGTGAACATGAACATCAGGCCCAGACCCAGTGTTGCCAGGCCCAGGATCAGGTTGAGCTTGTGCTGGCCGCCAAACTGTACCGGTGCGCCCTGGAACAGGCGGAACTTGTACTTGCCCGACAGCTTGCCGAAGGCGATCACCGAACCGGAGAAGGTGATTGCACCGATGGCGGCGCCAAGGAACAGCTCCAGACGGTTACCGGCCGGAATTGAATCCCCCAGTTGCTTGACGATGCCCAGGGACTGCGGCTCGACCACGGCGGCGATCGCGATAAATACCGCGGCCAGGCCGATCATGCTGTGCATGAACGCCACCAGCTCGGGCATCTTGGTCATCTCGACGCGCTTGGCCATGATCGACCCGGCAGTGCCGCCGACCAGCAGACCGACGATCACATAGCCGATGCCTGCGGTAGCCAGCTCGGCGCCCAACTTATAGATGAGACCCACGGTAGTGAGCACCGCCAGGGCCATGCCGAGCATGCCGAACAGGTTGCCTCGGCGAGATGTAGTGGGGTGCGACAGGCCTTTGAGGGCCTGGATGAAGCAGATCGACGCGATCAGGTAGAGCGTCGTTACCAGGTTCATGCTCATTACTTGGGCGCCTCTTCTTTTACGGCTTTCGGGGCTTTTTTCTTGAACATCTCAAGCATGCGGCGCGTCACCAGGAAGCCGCCGAACACGTTCACTGCGGCCAGGGCCACGGCGAGGGTGCCCATGGTCTTGCCCAGCGGGGTCACGGTCAGTGCGGCGGCAAGCATGGCGCCGACGATCACGATGGCCGAAATGGCATTGGTCACCGCCATCAGCGGTGTGTGCAGTGCGGGCGTTACGTTCCAGACCACGTGGTAACCGACATAAATCGCCAGCACAAAGATGATCAGGTTGTAGATACCGGGGGAGATAAGCTCTTCCATTGTCTGAATCCCTGCTTAGGCGTTTTTGCGGATGACTTGGCCGTCGCGGCACATCAGGCACGCGGCGACGATGTCGTCTTCCAGGTTCACGTCGAACTGACCTTCCTTGGTGAAGACCAGCTTCAGGAAGTCCAGCAGGTTACGGGCGTACAGCGCCGAAGCGTCTGCCGCGACTTCGCCGGCCAGGTTGGTCGGACCGCAAATGGTCACGCCATTTTCGATCACCACCTGATCGGCCACGGTCAGCGGGCAGTTACCGCCCTGGGCTGCCGCGAGGTCAATGACCACCGAGCCGGGTTTCATCTGTGCGACGGTTTCGGCGCTGAGCAAAGTCGGTGCCTTGCGGCCCGGAATCAATGCGGTGGTGATGACGATGTCAGCCTGCTTGGCGCGCTCGTGCACGGCCTGGGCCTGGCGCTGCATCCAGCTGGCGGGCATGGGCCGGGCGTAGCCGCCAACGCCGACGGCGCATTCACGCTCTTCGTCGGTTTCGTAAGGTACATCGACGAACTTGGCGCCGAGGGATTCGATTTGTTCCTTCACTGCCGGACGCACGTCCGACGCCTCGATCACCGCACCCAGGCGCTTGGCCGTGGCAATCGCCTGCAACCCAGCCACGCCAGCACCGAGAATCAGCACCCGCGCCGCTTTCACGGTACCCGCGGCGGTCATCAGCATCGGCATGAAGCGTGGATAATGGTGGGCGGCCAGCAGCACGGCCTTGTAGCCGGCAATGTTCGCTTGAGACGACAGCACATCCAGGCTCTGGGCACGGGAGGTACGTGGTGCAGCCTCAAGGGCGAAAGCGGTAATGCCGCGTTCGGCCAGCTTGGCAATGGTTTCGTTATTGAACGGATTGAGCATGCCCACCAGAACGGTGCCGCTCTTGATCAGCGTCAGTTCGCTGTCGCTGGGGGCGACCACCTTGAGAATCAGTTCGGCCCCGAAAGCATCACTGGCGCTGCCAATGGTGGCGCCCGCTGCTTCATAGGCACTGTCGATAACGCTGGCCTTGATGCCGGCGCCGCTTTGAACAGTGACCTTATGGCCTTGGCCGATCAGCTTCTTGATGGTTTCCGGGGTTGCAGCAACCCGCGTTTCACCCGTCTGGGTTTCGAGAGGAACACCAATGTGCACGTCAAATCTCCTGCGTGATCTTATTGAGTAAACCCAGGCACTTCGGATGGTGCGGCTGGGGCGGCCGATCAGCACGATCCCGCCGAATCAGGCGGGGCGCGGCATTTTGCAGGCGAAAATTCAGCCCTTCAAGGGATTATGACGGGTGACGGAAAATTAACTACAAGTCACCCTGTGACCGAATGTCGCAATGATCGGCATATATCCCTTGTAGGCTGGGCTTTCCAGGGTTTCAGGCCAAATTTGACGATTTTTCCATTGGCGACGTGAATGAACCCTGATGAGCTGCGTAACATGGCTCAAAGCCACGTATTTGAACGGTTATGAGACTACGGTACTGATTTCGTAACAGATTGACTGTATGCGACATAAATTTATATCTGTAGCGCTTTTGATTAGCTTACTACCGGAGTCGGATATAGAGTTTTTCCTTGTTAATCAAGACTGTAGCTGCTGGCCTGATTGACCAGCCAATCGCGAAAAGCCCTCAGAGAGGCCGATTCGACCTTTCGTTCGGGGATCATCAGGTAGTAGGCCTTGATGCTCGACAAGGCATTTCGATTGGCAACGACCAATCGTTTCTCGGCCAGCTCGCGCTGGATCAAAAAAGGTGGAATCAAGGCGATTCCCATGTCATGCATCGCCGCTTGGGCAAGCATGGAGAATAGTTCATAACGCGGGCCTGTCAGGTCTCGCGCGATATTGAGGTTTTGTGAGTTGAACCACTGGCGCCACGCATACGGGCGGGTGGTTTGCTGAAGTAGGGGCAGTTCGGCGATGGCTTGCGGTGTCAGGCTGTTCCGGTTGCCCAGTAAGGTAGGGCTGCACACGGGCATCGGGTTTTCTCCCATCAGCTTGTGGGATTCGGTACCGGACCAGTCCGCATCGCCGAAATAAATGGCTGCGTCAAAATCCGTATCCGCAAAGAGAAACGGCCGCGTGCGATTGGTCAGATTGACCGTGACTTCTGGATGCTGCTGTTGGAAGTCCTTGAGGCGCGGTAGCAGCCATTGAGTACCAAACGTCGGAACCACTGCCAGCTCTATCACGTTGGCGCCGGTATGCCCCATCACTGAAAGAGTATCGCGCTCCACGGCGTCCAGTTGAGTGGCAACGCGGCGGCTGTAGGAGAGTCCGGCCTCTGTCAGTTTGACTCCCCGCCGTGAGCGTCGGAACAACTCCACACCGAGGAAGTCCTCCAGGCTGGCGATCTGTCGACAAATAGCACCCTGTGTGAGGGAAAGCTCCTGTGCGGCCTTGGTGAAGCTCTCATGACGTGCGGCGGCCTCGAAGCTGACCAGGGCGGCGGTGCTGGGGATTTTTCTACGCATGTACATCAACCTCACTCGTCAGGGTCGTAAACGGGGTGCAGGGCGTTTACGGAGTGAGAAATTAGCACAAGAGCGTGCGTAATCCTCGTTTGCTCTGATAGGAAAGCGCGCCTAGGATCAATCCACGATTTTTAATCTGATTGGCGAGGATTCTTTCATGGCCGGTAAAGCGAGTTTCAACTGGATTGATCCATTGTTGTTGGACCAGCAACTCACCGAAGAAGAACGCATGATTCGCGACACTGCCGAGCAGTTCGCCCAACAGAAGCTCGCGCCGCGGGTGTTGGAAGCGTTCCGTCATGAAAAAACCGACCCGGCGATTTTTCGTGAGATGGGTGAGGTCGGCTTGTTGGGCGCAACCATTCCTGAACAGTACGGTGGCAGCGGCTTGAACTACGTCAGCTATGGCTTGATCGCTCGTGAAGTGGAACGCGTTGATTCAGGTTATCGCTCGATGATGAGCGTGCAGTCCTCGTTGGTCATGGTGCCGATCAATGAGTTCGGTACCGAAGCTCAAAAGCAGAAGTACCTGCCGAAGCTGGCTTCCGGCGAGTGGATCGGTTGCTTTGGTCTGACAGAGCCGAACCACGGTTCCGACCCGGGAGCGATGATTACCCGTGCGCGCAAAGTGGAAGGCGGCTACAGCCTCACGGGTAGCAAGATGTGGATCACCAACAGTCCGATTGCTGATGTATTTGTCGTCTGGGGTAAGGACGACGCCGGTGACATCCGTGGTTTTGTTCTCGAGAAAGGCTGGAAAGGCCTGAGTGCGCCGGCGATTCACGGCAAGGTCGGTCTGCGCGCTTCGATCACTGGCGAGATCGTCATGGATAACGTCTTCGTTCCAGAAGAAAACATCTTTCCTGATGTGCGTGGGCTGAAAGGGCCTTTTACCTGTCTGAACTCGGCTCGCTATGGCATCTCCTGGGGGGCCTTGGGTGCTGCCGAATTCTGCTGGCACACCGCGCGCCAGTACACCCTGGATCGGCAGCAGTTTGGTCGTCCTTTGGCTGCCACTCAGTTGATCCAGAAAAAACTGGCCGACATGCAGACTGAAATCACCCTTGCCCTGCAAGGATGCCTGCGTCTGGGTCGTATGAAGGATGAGGGTACGGCCGCTGTTGAAATCACATCGATCATGAAGCGCAACTCCTGCGGCAAGTCCCTGGATATTGCTCGCATGGCGCGGGACATGCTGGGTGGCAATGGCATCTCCGATGAGTTCGGCATCGCTCGCCATCTCGTCAACCTGGAAGTGGTGAACACTTACGAAGGTACTCATGACGTTCATGCACTGATCCTGGGGCGTGCGCAAACCGGTATCCAGGCGTTCTATTAATAGGGGGAACGGCATGGGCGCGCTTTCGCATCTGCGGGTACTGGATTTATCGAGGGTGCTGGCCGGCCCGTGGGCTGGTCAGATCCTGGCGGACCTGGGAGCTGAGGTCATCAAGGTCGAGCGGCCGGGTGGTGGTGACGATACGCGCGCCTGGGGGCCGCCGTTCCTGAAGGATGCGTCTGGCGAGAATACCACCGAGGCGGCCTATTACTTGTCGGCCAATCGCAACAAGCAATCGGTGACCATCGATTTCACGCACCCCGAGGGGCAAAGGTTGGTGCGGGAGTTGGCGGCCAAGTCCGACATTCTGATTGAGAACTTCAAGGTAGGTGGGCTGGCGGCTTATGGCCTGGACTACGACTCGCTGAAGGCGATCAACTCGCAACTGATCTATTGCTCGATTACCGGGTTTGGTCAAACCGGTCCTTACGCCAAGCGCGCCGGATATGACTTCATGATCCAGGGGTTGGGGGGCTTGATGAGTCTCACCGGCCGGCCTGAAGGTGATGCGGGGGCGGGCCCGGTGAAGGTAGGGGTGGCGCTGACGGATATCCTGACTGGTGTCTATTCGACCGTGGCCATCCTGGCAGCGTTGGCTCACCGCGATCATGCCGGCGGCGGGCAGCATATCGACATGGCCTTGCTGGACGTTCAAGTGGCTTGCCTGGCGAACCAGGCGATGAATTACCTGACCACGGGCAACGCGCCGAAGCGGTTGGGCAACGCTCATCCGAACA
This sequence comes from Pseudomonas sp. PICF6, assembly GCF_009831705.1. Taxonomy (NCBI): domain Bacteria; kingdom Pseudomonadati; phylum Pseudomonadota; class Gammaproteobacteria; order Pseudomonadales; family Pseudomonadaceae; genus Pseudomonas; species Pseudomonas sp. PICF6. Next base: position 400,563 of record NZ_WUUD01000002.1, read on the forward strand.
TAGTGCCTTATCAGGACTTTCCCACGGCGGACGGTGACTTCATCCTTACGGTAGGCAATGACGGTCAGTTCCGAAAGTTCGCCGAGGTCGCGGGTCAGCCGCAGTGGGCTGATGACCCGCGTTTTGCGACAAACAAGTTGCGGGTGGCGAACCGTGCAGTATTGATACCTTTGATTCGCCAGGCGACGGTATTCAAGACCACTGCCGAATGGGTCGCTCAGTTGGAGCAGGCTGGTGTGCCCTGTGGGCCGATCAACGATTTGTCCCAGGTGTTTGCTGATCCTCAGGTCCAGGCGCGTGGGCTGGCGATGGAGTTGCCTCATGCACTGGCTGGTAAAGTGCCGCAGGTTGCCAACCCGATCCGGCTGTCCGCGACCCCGGTGGAATATCGCAATGCGCCTCCTTTATTAGGGGAGCACACGCGGGATGTCCTGCAGCGAGTATTGGGGTTGGATGAGGCGATGGTGACGGGGTTGAGAGAGGCTGGGGTGCTCTGATTCTCTCTTCTATATAGAAGAGGCTTTTTGAGGGGCGCGGTGGCTTTTTCGAATGTCCTGCAACTTATTGATAGAAAAACGAAATTAAGTGTTGACGGCAA
>NZ_WUUD01000003.1:0-4543 GCF_009831705.1 Pseudomonas sp. PICF6
TCAAGATTAAATTCCGAAACCCCTATCTGCTGACGCAGGTAGGGGTTTTGTTTTAGTAGAAGTTATCGATTTTCGCTGGCACGTTGCTGTTGAACGGGCCGGTCACAGAATTTCTTGACGACCATAGAGCATTGGAACCACCTGATCCCATCCCGAACTCAGTAGTGAAACGATGCATCGCCGATGGTAGTGTGGGGTTTCCCCATGTGAGAGTAGGTCATCGTCAAGATTGAATTCCCAGAACCCCTGTCTGCTGATGCAGACAGGGGTTCTGTCGTTTTGGGCCGGTAATCGGATCGCCCCTCATGATTGCTGGCCACACACGGCAAACCCTGTGGCCATTGCTATGCTGTGATAGTCGGGGCATCTGAAAAATGGCCCGCGACGTCACTGGTCATGGGGATTCCAATAATGAAAAACCCTTATGCTCCTGGCTTCTGGTGCGCCCTCGCAGCGTTGGTGTTGCTTTCGGCCACTTATTTCTATGGCGTCATGCTGACTCACCAGATCGACAAAGCACTGATCTTCCTCGATAGCGCGGCTGCGCTGATCGGTGTGATATCCATCGCAATCGTGGCCTGGGCATCGCTCCAAGGGCAACGCATCAAAAAAAAGCATCTTGAGCAGGGTAAGACTCTGGTGCTGATCTGGGATACCAAGGTTGCATTACGCCGGGTCGAAACGGTCTTCGATCGTTACTTCTGGGGCAGTTACTGGCAGCCTGGCCGCACATTTCAGGAAGTCATGGGTGAACTCACCGGTACTCCATTGGAAAAAAGTCTCGAGGCCTTGAAGACCCAATGTGCGGCATTGGACAAACAGGTCGCCGAAGACGACTGGCATTGGCTGAACAACGCTCGTGAGCTCTGCGACGTCGCTAACGCTATGGCGCGGGAGCGCTATCAACTGGACTTCTGCGATCCTCGCGCGGACTCATCGGGCGCGACGGTGATCAATCGTGATTTCGAAGTGTTGGTGTACACCTGGACGGCACGGCTGAAGACGTTCGACCATCAACTCGATGAGATTGAAGTTCAATATTCGTAGACCCTCTCTCAAGAAAACGCTTCCCCCCTTTAAACATTGGGCCCGCTGGCATGCCTGATGGTAATCTCCCTCCACTTCGCGGCGTCGAGCCACACCCTTAGCGGTGTCAGGGAAGACGACGGCTTTTTCAACCATGGATATGATCGGATCACTCATGAATAAATCAGCAAGCGTACTTCTGGGAATCGTTGTGGTCGTCGGTGCAATCAGCGCGGGTGGCGCCTGGTACACCGGAACGAAACTCGAAGGAGTGCTGCAAACCGCCATTGCCGACAGCAACAAGCAAATGCAAACGGCCCTGGCCGGGTCAAATGGCACGGCTTCGATCGAGCTGGTGTCATTGGACCGTGGGACTTTCAGCAGCACCGCCCATTATCGCCTCAAAGGTGAAGGCGAGATGTTTGGTGATGAACCGGTTGAATTGCTGTTCGTCGACAACATCGAACATGGCCCGCTGCCGTTCTCGCGCCTGATGACGCTCAAATGGTTGCCGGTCATGGCTACCAGCCACACCGAACTTGAACGCACGCCGTTGACCGAGAAATGGTTCGTCGCTGCCAAGGACAAGTCGCCGCTCAAAGGTGTGGTCAACTTGGGCTACGACCAGTCGACCCACGGCACGTTCGAGTTGCTGCCCCTGGACACCAAGCTGGATGAACAGTCCCAGCTCAGTTTCTCTGGTCTGAAGATCGACCTGGCCTCCAGCGCCCAGGCAGAGAAAATCAAGGCTGACGGTTATATGGACAGCTTCAAGCTGACCACTGTTGCTGAAGACCAGACGCCGGTGCAAGTCGAGCTCAACGGCCTGACGCTCGCCAGCAACCTGAGCAAGAGCACTTATGGTTATTACATGGGTGATAACGTTTTGATGCTCAGCAACAGCAAGACTACTTTTGGTGAGCAGAAGTCGGTCTTGGGCCTGAAGAACTTCGAAATGAAGAACAACAGCACCGAAAATGGCACCAGCGCATCGGGGCGTGCTGATTACAAGGTCGGTGAGTTGTCCTTCAACGATAAGGCTATCGGTTCTGCGCAGATGGCGGTCAGCCTGAAGAACCTGGACATCCCGGCCACCATGTCGCTCATGCAGGTCTATCAAACCAAGCTGCAACCCTACGAGCAGGCGGCGGCTGAAGCGGCAGCAGCCGGTGAGCCAGCGCCAGAGCTGGTGCTGAGCGAGGCTGAGGAGGCGCAGGTCAAGGCCGACCTGGAAAAACTCCTGGCCGGCGGCCCGCAAGTGGCACTGGAAAATCTGTCGTTCACTACAGCCAATGGCGAAAGCCGCGCGACGCTGGTCATCGACCTTACCAAGCCGCAATCCATGGACCTGCCGCCCGATCAACTGGGGCGTCAGTTGCTCGCCTTGCTGGATTTCAATTTGAAAGTCTCCAAGCCGATGCTGGTTGATCTGTTGACCGTGCAGGCGCAAATGGAAGGCCAGACCGACGCCAAGTTGATCGCCGATCAGGCCACTGCCACCAGCGATATGTTCAGCGCGATGGCGGTGGGCACAGAGCTGGCAACGCTTGAAGGCAACGATGTGGTCACCAAGCTGCACTACGCCAACAATCAAGTTGATTTCAACGGTCAGAAGATGACAGTCGAACAATTCACCGCGTTTGTGATGAACAAGTTGGGTGGCGGCGTAACCATCCAGTAATCGACTGGAGCAACATCCAAAGCCCGGCCTGTGCATTGCGCACAGGCCGGTTTTTTTTGCCCGCGAAAATCTGCATCGATTCTGAAGAATTATGGCGTTTTGGAAAACGACCCGCTCCAGAGTGCAAAACTAGGTCCATTAGAGCTTGGCTGGATTCCTTTGATCCGGCTTCCTGTTTGATGGGCAAGGGGGCACTGCGACCCGGCTGGCCATGTAAGGATGCTGACGAATGCCGCGTACTGTGGGTCCCTTTATTCAATGTGGTTTGCGCCCGTTGTTTCGCCTCGCGCTGTGCAGCCAATTGTGCTGGCCGGTGCTGGCGTTTGCCGATACCGCCTATGACCAGATGGTGCATGACGCTCGCGCCGGCCATTACACGCCTGCATTGACCGCCTTGCGCCAGGTCCCGGCCGATCAGGCCAGCACCGCGCAAATCAGTGACCATCTGCAGATTGCCAGCTGGGCCGGTTTCGATGCCGAGGTGGTGAAAGTCTATGAAGCCCAAGGCCGCTATCGCGACCTGCCCGTTGCGGCGCTGACTGCAACGGCACGTGCCTATCGCAATCTCAAACGTTGGGACTCGGCCACCGCGCTCTATCGCCAGGCTTTAATCGTCGAACCTCAGAATCCCCATCTGCAACTGGGTCTGGCCTTGACCCAGGCCGACGCCGGTAAACCCGACGAAGCAGTCAGTCGTGCCAGGACTATGGTCGCAGCCAAACCTGAGGACCCGACGCGTCGACTGGCCTTGGGTTATGCCCTGACCCGTGCCAACAGTCCACACGAGGCGCTGTTCGAATACGACCAGGCCTTTACCCGCGCCGGCAACAATCTCGAGGTCGCCCGCGAATACATCATTGCGTTGCAACGTGCCCGCTTGCCTGAGCCGGCCTTGCGCCTGGCTCGTCTGCAACCCGGGTTGATCGATCAGGGCGTGCAGCGGCGACTGGAGGGCGATGTTGCGGCTGAACGGGTGCGCCTGGCGGACATGGCCAGCCGCAGCGAGAAGGATCGCTTCGTTATCGCAGACCGCGCCCTGGCCGATTACGACAAGCTGCTCGCCACCTGGACTCCGGTGGCCGAGGCTCATGACGATGTACTGCGCTGGCGCATCGACCGCATCGGCGCCCTGAACGCCCGTGCTCGACGAGCTGAAGTGATTGCTGAATACCAAAGGCTGCTCGCCGAAGGGGTTGCCATTCCCACTTATGCCTTGCGCTGGGTGGCGTCCTCCTATCTGGAGCAGCGTGAACCGGAGATTGCCGTCGATCTGTACCGCCGGGTACTGACGGCACCTGATGCCGATCCGGCGGACCGCTTCGAAGACAGCACCGCGCTCTACTACGCACTGCTGGAAAGTGAAAAATCCGAAGAGGCCCGTGCCCTGGCCGAAGACCTGGCCAAATCCCAGCAACCACGCGTCGAGCTCAAGGGGCTGCCCATCGGCAACCCCAATGACGAATGGATGGACGCACAACAACTCGCCGCTCAGGCCGGCACATATGGCGCCGACCTGCCCACCGCCGAGACGCGTCTGGCGACCCTGGTCAATCAAGGCCCCGGCAACATCGGGTTGCGACTGGCCCAGGCTGATCTGTACCAGGCCCGGCAATGGCCGCGACGTTCTGAAAGCCTGCTCAAGGAAGTCGAGACCACGACCCCGCGTAACCGTGAGCTGGAAGTCGCCCAGGCCCGCGCCGCCATGGATCTGCAGGAGTGGCGGCAGATGGACGCGCTGACCGATGACGTGGTCGCCCGGTACCCGGAGAACGCCCACGTCAAACGCCTGCAACGCCAGCGCGAAGTGCACGACATGGCCGAACTGCGTATCGAAGC
>NZ_WUUD01000003.1:4553-14469 GCF_009831705.1 Pseudomonas sp. PICF6
GTATCCGCGCCAACGGCGGCAGTGGTTTTGTTCGCTGGCGTGCCCATGAAAGCCGGGAGTGGCAACTGGCGGTCAGCCCATCGCATTTCAGTGACGGTAACAACCGTCTCGAAACCCTGCTCACCGGTCGCGAAGGCATTTACAGCGCTCCGCGGCTGCAAGTGGAGCTGGGCCTGGAAGTGGGTGCCAGTCGCAACAGCGGCTCTGACGAAGTCCCCTACTTCAACCCCAAGTCAGATCTGAGCGTCATGCCGACCGTCAGCGCCAATCATGTGTTGTACCGCCGCTACGAAACGACGTGGAGCCAGCAGTTCCAGGCCGGCGCCGGTACCTACAGCCAGCGCGACCACAGCACCGGTGCCATGGGCCTGCTCAGCTACGGCCAGCGTTTTATCTGGAACGACGTGCTTGAGGCAGGTGCCGCACTGAGTTGGCTCAACCGCCCCTATGACGGCGACCGCGAAAGCGATCTGCGCCTGCTTGTCGACCTCACCTACCGCTTCTAGAAGAGTTTGAAGATGCCTGTCATTTCGCGATTCATCCTTCTGCTGGGGGTCTTGCTGATCAGCGCTTGTGCCCAGCAAGCCCCGGCGTTCACACCGCCCTCACAGCGCCCGCTGGCGGCCAACGACGCCCCGTGGCCGAAAAACCATGTGCTCGGCATCGCCTATCACGACGTGGAAGACCGCGACCCCGACCAGGCGCTCGTGGCCGTGCGTACCGAACGCCTGATCGAGCAATTGGCTTGGCTGCGGGAAAACAACTACCAGCCGGTAACCGTGGACCAGATCATCACCGCTCGCAACGGTGGCCCGGAACTGCCGCCGCGGGCGGTGTTGTTGAGTTTTGACGACGGTTACTCAAGCTTTTACACCCGCGTCATGCCGATCCTGCGCGCCTATAACTGGCCGGCGCTATTGGCCCCGGTCGGTAGTTGGATCGACACGCCGTCGAACCAGCCGGTGGACTTCGCTGGAGTGCCGCGCAAGCGCTCCGAGTTTTTGACCTGGGAGCAAATTCGCGAGGTCTCGAAATCGGGCCTGGTGGAAATCGCCGCCCACACCGACGCCAATCACAAAGGGGTACTGGCCAACCCGCAAGGCAACCTGCAACCGGCGGCGACGACCCGGCGCTACGATCCCGCCACCGGTCGTTATGAAAGCGAAGCTGATTTCCAGGCTCGCCAGCGCAAGGACGTGGTGGCCATTTCCGAGAAGATCCGCAAGGTCACCGGCTACAGTCCGCGCGTGTGGGTCTGGCCCTACGGTGCCGCCGATGGCACCGCCTTGCAGGTGATTGGCAGCGAAGGCTACCAAATGGCCCTGACTCTGGAAGATGGTCTGGACAGCCTCAATAACCTGATGAGTGGCCCGCGTTTTCTGGTGGCCTCCGATCCGGATGGTGCGCACTTCGCCGAGAGCGTCGTCGGCGTGCAGACCATGGACCCGTTGCGGGTGGTCCATGTCGACCTGGATTACGTCTATGACCCGGATCCTGTGCAGCAGGAAGCCAATGTCGGCAAGCTGATCCAGCGCATCTACGACCTGGGCGCCAACACCGTTTTCCTGCAAGCCTTTGCCGATCCGAAAGGTGATGGTCTGGTGCATTCGCTGTACTTTCCCAACCGTCATCTGCCGGTACGGGCCGATCTGTTCGATCGGGTTGCGTGGCAACTGAAAACCCGGGCCAACGCCAAGGTCTTCGCCTGGATGCCAGTGCTCAGTTTTGGCCTGGATTCGAAACTGCCCCGCGTACAACGTTGGGACCCGGAAACCGGTCGCACGGGTGTGGACCCGGATCAGTACGTACGTTTGTCGCCCTTCGATCCGAGCGTGCGGCGGGTCATCGGCGAAATCTACGAAGACCTGGCGCGGATGAGTTCGGTGGACGGCGTTCTGTACCACGACGACGCCGTGTTTTCTGACTTCGAGGACGCCGGCCCCGCTGCCCTGAAAGTCTATGCCGCCAACGGCCTGCCGACGTCCATCGCCGCCCTGCGGGACGACCCGGCGGCGATGCAGCGCTGGACTCGTTTCAAGAGCCGCTACCTGATCGACTTCACCCACGAGCTCACTGCCAAGGTCCGCGCGATTCGTGGCCCGCAGGTGCTGACAGCGCGCAATATTTTCGCCGAACCGATGCTCAATCCCGAAAGCGAAGCCTGGTTCGCCCAGAACCTGGACGACTTTCTTGGCGCCTACAACTGGACGGCCCCGATGGCCATGCCGTTGATGGAAAAGCAGACCCGCGAGCAATCCGGCCCCTGGCTTGAGCGCCTGGTGGAGACCGTCAAGGCCCGCCCCGGTGCGCTCAAGCGCACGGTGTTCGAATTGCAGGCCCGTGACTGGCACAGCAAACCGGTCAGCGACATCGACGGCGAACAATTGGCCGAATGGATGGGACGCCTCAAGCGTTCAGGCGTGACCAGTTTCGGCTACTACCCGGACAACTTCATCGAAGACCAGCCCGCTGTGAAAACCGTGCGGCCGGCGCTCTCCAATAAGTGGAATCCTTGACATGCTCGACAGACTGCTCGCCCTGCTGGTGCTGGCGATCGTCCTTGGGGTGCCCCTGGGCCTGATCTTCCTGGTCACCGGGCAATTCCTGATGGACTTCGTGTTCTTTTACCCGCTGTTCATGTCCGGGCTGTGGATCGCCGGCGGCCTGTATTTCTGGCTGCATTGGGAGCGTCACTGGCCGTGGAAGGACGACACCCTGCCGCCGCCGCTGGCCGGGGAACCGCTGATCAGCATTCTGATTCCGTGCTTCAACGAGGGCGACAACGTCGCCGATACCATACACGCCGCGCTGGGCCAGCATTACCCGAACATCGAGGTCATCGCCATCAACGACGGCTCGAAAGACAACACCGCCCAAGTGCTCGACCAACTGGCGGCTGATGACCCGCGCCTGCGCGTGCTGCATCTGGCGGAAAACCAGGGCAAGGCCGTGGCCCTGCGCATGGGCGCCATCGCGGCGCGCAGTGAATACCTGGTGTGCATCGACGGTGATGCGCTGTTGGCACCCAACACTTGCGCCTACCTGGTGGCACCGATGCTGGACAATGCCCGCCTCGGTGCAGTGACCGGTAATCCGCGTATCCGTACTCGTTCGACTTTGATCGGCCGGGTGCAGGTTGGCGAGTTTTCCTCGATCATTGGCTTGATCAAGCGTACCCAGCGCGTCTTCGGGCGGATCTTCACCGTCTCCGGTGTGATCGTCGCCTTCCGTCGTACGGCCCTGCACCGGGTCGGCTACTGGAGCCCGGACATGATCACCGAAGACATCGACATCAGCTGGAAGCTGCAACTGGACCACTGGAGCATCTTCTACGAACCCCGTGCCCTGTGCTGGATCCTCATGCCCGAAACCCTGCGCGGCCTGTGGCGGCAGCGCCTGCGCTGGGCCCAGGGCGGGGCCGAAGTGCTGTTCAAGAACATCCGCGGCATCTGGCAATACCGCCACCGCTACCTGTGGCCGCTGCTGTTCGAATATTGCCTGTCCACCGGTTGGGCGTTCACGTTCCTGCTGTCGGTGATCTTCTGGGGCGCCGGTAAATTCGTCGAAATGCCAGCGGCCATCGCGGTCGATCACCTCATGCCACCGGCCTTCACCGGGTTGCTGTTGGCGGTGGTGTGCCTGATGCAGTTCGCGGTGAGCATCCTGATCGATCGCCGCTACGAAAAAGGTTTGTGGCACATCATGTTCTGGGTGGTGTGGTACCCATTGGTGTTCTGGCTGATCAGTCTGTTCACCACCTTGGTGAGTTTCCCGAAAGTGCTGTTCGGGCAGCATCAGAAACGCGCGCGCTGGGTCAGCCCGGATCGCGGCATCAAACCGTTCGATGACGAAGAAGAGGAAGTGATCCGATGAAAATTATCAGGACCCGACAAAGACCTTTTCTGGTGGTCATCGATGCGCTCTTTACCGTGCTGGCGTGGCTGGGGCTGTTGTATCTGTTGGTCAACGGGCTCTGGCCCCTGTTTGACAGCCAGGCAGGCCCGCGCCTCGGTGGCTCGCTCATGGACACGCTCGGGACGTTGCAGATATATGGCTGGATCGCCTTGGTCAACGCGGTGATCCTGATTACCTGGGCGCGCTATCAGCAGCGCAAAAGCCGCAGCTTCGCCCAGCGTCGGCTGCCAGCGCCGGTGGTGGACGATCAAAGCTTGAGCGAAAGCTTCAAATTGACCGACGCGCGTCTGGACACGTTGCGCCGGCCCGGCTCCAAGATCATCCATAACAACCAGGACGGTGATATCAGTCACGTCGTGGCGCATTTCCATCTGCTGAGCCCGGAACTGCAACCGCCGCCACTGGCACCGCTGGAAAGGCCCCGGGTGATTCACCTGCCGGTCGATCACTCGGTGTAAGCGCTGCCGCAGGCTGTGATTGTTGATCTTGTTGCTTTCCAGTTCCTCGGAGATTTCCTTCAAAACGCCGCGTTCGCTCCCACAGAGTACGGTCAGCACAAATCAAAATGTGGGAGCGAGCCTGCTCGCGATAGCGGTATTTCAGTCAACATGGATGCCAACTGAACCATCGCCATCGCGAGCAGGCTCGCTCCCACAGGGGGATGGGTGATGTCGCGAATCACGGTCAACGCAGATCGATGTGGCGGATTCGAAGTTCATCGTAATTGTCACTGAAACCTGGCAGGCGCTGCGGCTATAGTTCGCAGGCCGTCCATGGCCTGATCTGCATAAGGTGCCCGGTATGACTCGATCGACTTCCCTTACTCCCTGCCAGCCGGCCTCACACGCCCTCAACTGATGGAAAGAATCAACGGTCACGTCTTGCGCAACAGTAGCGTAGTGCGTCGCTACCACCGCTAATCCAAGCAACAGCTCCCTGTGGCCAGGGAGCTTGCTCCCGCTGGGTCGGGCAGCAACCCTCAACCACAAAATTGGCATCACGCGCCAAAAGCGAGCACTATCGAGCCCCTGTTCATTCATACCGGAGGATGGCGATGACGCAGAAACCCGACGGCATCGCCCGCCTCAAGAACTGCCCCACCAAAGGCGACGAAATACGCCGGGCCATCGCCCAGAGCCGCAAGGATTTCCTGCCTGCTGAAGAGGCCGAAGACGCTGAGCCAGACCAACCACCGGCACAGCCCATGGACGACGGCCAAGACGCCTGAACCGTCCTTCTCAAAAACTTTTCTTGTTTAAATCTGCCCATGACTGCCACAACTCATCTGCCAGACGCCCGATTCAGCCGATCCGACTACAAAACCCTGGGCCTCGCCGCCCTGGGTGGCGCGCTGGAAATCTACGACTTCATCATCTTCGTCTTCTTCGCCCTGGTGCTCAGCCAACTGTTCTTCCCGCCGCAAATGCCCGAATGGCTACGCCTGTTGCAAAGTTTCGGGATTTTCGCCACCGGCTACCTGGCACGGCCCCTGGGTGGCATCCTCATGGCGCACTTCGCCGATCGCCTGGGGCGCAAGCGGGTGTTCAGCCTGAGCATCCTGATGATGGCCTTGCCTTGCCTGCTTATCGGCGTGATGCCGACCTACGCGCAAATCGGCTATTTCGCCCCGTTGTTGCTGCTGGCGCTGCGCATCCTGCAAGGCGCGGCGGTGGGCGGCGAAGTACCGAGCGCCTGGGTGTTCGTGGCCGAACATGCACCGCTGCGGCATCGCGGCTACGCGCTGGGTTTCCTCCAGGCTGGTCTGACCTTCGGCTATTTGCTGGGCGCCCTGACCGCCACGGCGCTGGCGCAGATATTCACGGCAGCAGAAATTCTCGATTATGCCTGGCGCTTGCCGTTCCTGCTGGGTGGGGTCTTCGGTGTAATCGGCGTCTGGCTGCGCCGCTGGCTGAGCGAAACGCCGATCTTCATGGCCCTGCAAGCCAAGCGCGAGGGCGCGACGGAACTGCCGCTACGCACCGTGCTGCGGGACCATCGCCACGCCTTGTTGCCCGCCGCCATTCTCACCTGCGTGCTGACGTCCGCCGTGGTGGTGTTCGTGGTCATCACCCCGACCGTGATGCAAAAAAGTTTCGGCATGACCCCTAGTCACACGTTCGCTTTGAGCAGCCTGGGCATCGTCTTCCTGAACATCGGCTGCGTTCTGGCCGGCCTCATCGTCGACCGCATCGGCGCCTGGCGCACTGTCATGCTCTACAGCCTGCTGTTGCCGATGGGCATCGCCGTGCTCTACGCCAGCCTGATCAGCGGCGGCGCCTGGCTGGGCCTGGCCTACGCTGTGGCGGGCCTGGGTTGCGGCGTGGTCGGTGCGGTGCCATCGGTGATGGTCAGCCTGTTTCCGCCGAAAATCCGCGTGTCCGGCATCTCGTTCACCTACAACATTGCCTATGCCTTGTGGGCCAGCGTGACGCCTTTGGTGCTGATCGCACTGGTGCCGTGGAGCCCATGGGTGTGCGTGGGGTATTGCGTGGTGATGGGCGCGGTGGGTGTGGCTGCGGCGGCGTATTTTCCCGCCCGGCATTCGAAGACCGCGCAGGCCTCGTTGGCCTGTGAATCGTAAGGACTCTGCCCCAGCTGCACGACTACACTCATGAATGACCCCGTTTCCAACTCGAGGAGGACGGCCATCATGAAGGCGCACAAGCACGACCTGCTGGAACAAGTCCTGATTGCCCACGGCGGTCTCGAGCGCTGGAACACTTTCAACACTGTCCAGGTCACTCTTGTGACCGGCGGTTCGTTGTGGGCCATGAAGGGGTTAACGCAAGACAATGCTCCACGGCAGATGACTGTCTGGCTGCATGAACAGCGCGCCTCGGTCATGCCGTTCGGTGCGCTGAACCAGCGCACCGCCTTCACGCCTGATCGCATCGCCATCGAAACCACCGAGGGCAAAGTGATCGCTGAGCGTTCGGACCCCAGGGCTTCGTTCTTCAAGCACGAGCAAACCACTGCGTGGGATCCGCTTCACCGTGCCTACTTCAATGGATATGCGCTCTGGTCCTACCTGACCATGCCGTTCCTGTTTACTTTTCCGGGTGTCACCAGCCAGGAGCTGGAACCCTGGAAGGAAGGTGGCCAGGTCTGGCGCCGCTTGCGGGTGAACTTCCCGGACACCCTCGCCACTCACTGCCCGGTCCAGGACTTCTACTTTGGCGATGACTATCTGCTGCGCCGGCATGATTACACCGTGGACGTGAGCGGTGGCCTGCCGGCGGCCCAGTATGTGGAGGACTACATCAAGGCCGATGGGCTGTGCATGCCCAGCAAGCGCCGGGCGTATCGGCGGGATGCGGACGATCAGGCGGTGGAGGGGGAATTGCTGGTGGCGATTGATATCAGTCAGGTTCGTTACGCATAACCGGCTGCTCAAAGACGCTCGCGCAGAAAATCCACAAAGGCGCGAGTTCTTGCCGAGCGGCGCCGGTCTTGGCTGAACACGGCGCTGATGGGCAGCGCTACGGGTTGATAAGCCTCCAGCAGGCTGGACACGGTTCCCTGGCGAACATCCGCGGCGAATAACCACTGCGGTGAAAGCGAAATGCCCAGCCCGCTAAGAACCATCTCGCGAATTGCCTCGCTGCTGTTGCTGGTGACATTGCCCTTGATCGTCACGCGGTGCTGTTTGTCCTGCTGGTCGAAACGCCAAACGTCGTAATGCTCCAGCAGCGTGAAGCCCAAGCAATTGTGGCGGGCAAGATCCGCCGGCTCCAGCGGTGTGCCGTGTTGTTGCAGGTAGGCGGGAGCGGCATACACCCGGCGCGGACTATCGCCGAGGGAAACCGCGACCAGCCCTTCGTTTTTCACCACGCCGATACGAATGGCGACGTCGATGTTTTCTTTCAACACATCTTCATTTTGGTCGTTCAGTTTCAGGTCGATGTGAACCTGTGGATGGCGCGCCAAAAACTCCCTCATCAAGGGCGCAATGCACAGCCGCCCGAAACTCACCGGGGCGGCCACACGCAAAGGGCCGGCGATCTGCTCCTGGCCACGGGTGAAACTGAGCCGGGCCGTGTCGAGGCTGCTGAGTATTTCCTTGCTGTGGATATAGAAACGCTGGCCTTGGTCGGTCAGCGCAAGATGGCGAGTGCTGCGGGCAAACAACGCACCGCCAAGGTGTTGTTCCAGCGCGCGGATCTGCTTGCTAACCGCTGGTTGACCCAGGTTCAGCTCCCGGGCGACCGCCGAGAACGAACCGCGCTCTACCACTCGCACGAACATCTGCATCGCGTCGAATAGATTCATCGGGATTTGGCCTCTGGTTGGAATAAATCCTATCCATAGTTGCTTACTTATCGGAATGCGTCGACGGCCGCAACATGTACTCACCCACTCATTGGAGGTTTACTGTCATGAACAACACCATGTTCGCCGCCATTGCCCAAACCGCTCAGGCTCCGCTGGTCGTTCGCCACATTCCCCGGCCTGTTCCCGGCAAAGGACAGGTATTGATCAGGGTTCACGCCGCAGGGATCAATCCTCTGGATACCAAGATCGCGGCAGGTGGCGGCGCTCATGCCCGCCAGCCGCTGCCCGCCGTACTGGGTATCGATCTGGCCGGAACAGTCGTTGAGCTGGGAGAGGGCGTGCACGATTTCGCCCCCGGCGATGACGTGTTCGGCATGGCCGGCGGCATCGGCGGCGCCCAGGGTGCGCTGGCCGAATACATTGCCGTCGATGCTCACCTGATTGCGCTCAAGCCCGGTTCGTTGAGCATGCGCGAAGCGGCAGCCTTGCCATTGGTCTTCATCACCGCCTGGGAAGGGTTGGTAGACCGGGCCAATGTTCGGGCCGGCCAACAAGTGCTGATCCACGGCGGCGCGGGCGGCGTCGGTCAAATGGCCGTGCAAATTGCCAAGGCCCGCGGCGCCGAGGTCTATGCCACCGGCTCGGCCACCAGCCTGGATTTCATCCGTGAACTGGGCGCGACCCCTATCGACTACCGGGCGCAGGACACCGACAGTTACGTGCGCCAGCACACCGGCGGCGAAGGCTTCGACATCGTCTACGACACCGTCGGCGGCTCGACACTGGATGCGTCCTTCAACGTAGTGAAAACCTATACCGGCCACGTACTCAGTTGTCTCGGCTGGGGACAACACAGCCTGGCACCGTTGTCGTTCAAGGGGGCGAGTTATTCCGGGGTGTTTACCTTGATGCCGTTGCTGACCGGCAAGGGGCGCGAGCACCATGGTCGGATATTGCGCGAAGCGGCGGCTTTGGTTGAGGCCGGGGTACTGCGCATCAAGGTAGACCCACATCGGTTTGGCCTGGGAGACGTGAATGAGGCGTTTGCGCAAGTAGCGCAGGGGCGTGGGCAAGGGAAGACGGTGGTAGAGATGGCGGGGGAGTGACGCGGTCTGCAACTGTTATCCGGAAGCCGCACCCATAAAATCGCCCCGGTCTGCAACGGCCGGGGTTTTGCCGCCATCCGCTGCCGCCAAAACTTGAGAACCCGTCCAAACTCCGTAGAATGCCGCTGTCACTATGCCACTACCTTTCAGGGACGAATTCAGACATGCGCGTTTTTGCCATATTCCTGGCCCTCTGCCTTATGGCGGGCTGTGCCTCCAAACCCGATTACTATGTCTCCGCCACTCCGGTAACGATTCCCAAAACCGCCACCTTCTGGATCGACACCTTCGACGTTGAAGTCGTAGGCAAGAACGATCGCTTTTTGCCTGACGAAAAGGTCCGTGAGCAATTGCACACCGACCTGATTGGCCGCCTGCTCGAGGACAATCGCTATGCCTCCAGCAAGGAAGCTGCCGACTATCTGCTGGACGTCAACAGCGTCTACGCGCGACGTATTCAAGACACCCAAGGCGGCTTCATGAGCAAAATCGTTGCCGATGGCACGCTCCTCGCCAGTGTCGATTTCAGCTATCAGGTCAAGGTGAAGAAGGCCGGCGCCGAGGTTTTGCACTTTGCCCAGGCCCGTCAGGGGCTGATGCCGGGCGGCGCGATCGGGCAATTT
>NZ_WUUD01000003.1:14479-20790 GCF_009831705.1 Pseudomonas sp. PICF6
GAGAAGCATGGTGGGCGCTCTGACCAACAGAGGTAACTCGGATGTCGAAGGCTTTTACACCGGCCAACTGAGCCGCTTTATCGCCGACGACCTGCGGGCCATTCCGTCCCGCTAGGCATGCTCGCGTATTAAAAGAATATCGTGGTCGTTAACCCGAACCACGAGTGCCTCGCGTCTGACCCTGTGAACGGATCATTCATTTATGGCTGTCCCGGCAGCTATGCCAATGTGCGACGTCTGCTCAATCACAAGGCCCCCAAAAAAAGGCGCTTCCCCACTCAAGGAGAAGCGCCATCTTTTTAAGTGAACAGCATTCCGCCGGCTGGCGGGGTTGCTTATCAGGCCGTTGCAGGCCGCAGCGAGTAGGTCTTGAGCTGGTCAGCGAAGTCGCGCAGGGACTGGATGCCGCTGGCCTCGGCTTCGTGGATCCATTCCTTGATGGCCGCGAGCATGTCGTGGCCGTTGCTGCTGGTCTTGGCCCAGATCTGCTGCAAGGCCAGGCGTTTTTCGTAGATCACCTTCAACGCCTGACTGTGTTCCAACATGCTCTGGATGCGCGCGTGGTGACGCTCATCCAGCAGGCTGGTTTCCCGCGATAACAGGCGTTTGGCCCGGTGGAATTGGTGGCGGACCGAGTGATCGACCTTTTCCAGTTCCTGCTTGACCAGCGGCGCGATGACCAGCCTGCGGTACTGGGCCATGATCTGGAAACGGTTGTTGAGGATCGCCATGGCGGTGTCCATGTCCAGATGCCCCTTGCCCTCGACACGGTGGGCGATCGGCGCGACGCGCTGGACCTTGGCCAGGCGCAGGAAACTGAATACCTGGATCCAGGCCCAGCCCAGGTCGAACTCCCATTTGCGTACCGACAGCTTGGCCGAATTGGGGTAGGTATGGTGATTGTTGTGCAGTTCTTCGCCACCGATCAGGATGCCCCAGGGCACCAGATTGGTCGCCGCGTCGCGGCATTCGAAGTTGCGGTAGCCCACGGCATGACCCAGGCCATTGACCACGCCGGCAGCCCAGACCGGAATCCACATCATCTGGATGGCCCAGATGGTGATGCCGATGGTGCCGAACAGCAGCAGGTCGATGACGCCCATGATCGCCACGCCCAAGAGTGGGAAGCGGCTGTAGAGATTACGCTCGATCCAGTCATCAGGGCAGTTCTTGCCGTAGATGCGCAGGGTTTCGGGGTTTTCCGCTTCGGCGCGATAGAGTTCGGCGCCTTTGCGCAGCACGGTGGACAGGCCTTTGATCACCGGGCTGTGGGGATCATCGACGGTTTCGCATTTGGCGTGGTGCTTGCGGTGGATGGCGGTCCACTCACGGGTGTTCTGCGCCGTGGTCAACCACAGCCAGAAGCGGAAGAAATGTTTGAGGCCGGCGTTGAGCTCCAGGGAGCGATGAGCCGAATAACGGTGCAGGTAGACCGTGACGCCAATGATCGTGACATGGGTCATCAGCAGGGTGACTGCCACCAGTGACCAGGGCGACAAGCCAAGAAAACCTTCGTACCACATAGGCTATAGGGCCCTCGATAAAGATAGAAACAGCCGTTGCATTATCACCTGCCGCACAGATAAAACCAGTCGGCCTTTCAGATAACAGTGGCAGGATGTTTCTTACTCTATAATTCCCACCTCTTTGTGGGGACATGGATCGCCGAATGACCGTCTATCACCGCAGCGCCATGCGTGGAGCGCTGCTTTATCTCGTGCTGTCGGTCGTCTGGCTGCAGCTGGTTGGTTATTTATTGAGCAGCTTTTTCGATCAATCTGCCGATCAGCTTCGCTGGCAGTTGATCAACGGATATGCCTGGGTCCTGGTCAGCGCCGGATTGGTTTTCCTGGCGGGTGTGCGGATATCCCGGCTTTTCGGAAAAGGTGAACACCGTGCCGACGGCGAACGTTTGCGCCAGGCCGCCGCCGTCTTCGATTGCACGCGCGAAGGGGTGTTGGTGACGGACCCGAACGGCCTGATCGTGCACGTCAATCGCGCCTTCATGACGATTACAGGGTATGCCCGGGATGAGGTGTTGGGCCGGCGGCCCAACCTGTTCAAGTCTGGCCGTCATGGGGCGGATTTCTACCAGGAGATGTTTGCGTCCCTGGGCAGCCGTGGCGAGTGGAGCGGCGAGATCTGGAACCGACGTAAAAGCGGTGAGATCTACCCGCAATGGCAGACGATCCGCGTCGTTCGCGACGATAACGGTCAGGTCAGCCATTACGTCGCGGTGTTTTCGGACATCAGCGCGATCAAGGATTCGGAGCACGAACTGGCCTACCTGGCCCACCACGATCCGCTGACCGGTCTGCCCAATCGCCTGCTGTTTTCCGATCGCGCCGAGCAGGCGCTGGCGTCGTCGCAGCTGCACAAACGCGGCTGCGCCTTGTTGCTGGTGGACCTGGACCATTTCAAGAACATCAACGACAGCCTGGGGCATCACGTTGGCGATCAATTGCTCAAAAGCGTGGCGGAGCGATTCCGGGGGTTGTTTGCGCCCGGCGTGACCCTGGCCCGGCTGGGGGGCGACGAGTTTGCGGTGCTGGTGGAAAATTGCTCGCAGCCGGCGCAGGCGGCGGTGCTGGCCCAGCGCATTATCGATGCCCTGAAAGAACCGTTGCGCCTCGAAAACCAGCTCTTGTTCATCAATGCCAGCGTGGGCATCAGCCTGTTTCCCGGGGATGCCCTCAGCGCGGGGCAACTGCTGCGCAACGCCGACTCCGCGTTGTTCAAGGCTAAGAGTGCCGGGCGCGATGGCTATGCCCTGTATACCGAAGAACTCACCGCTCATGCCCAGCAACGAGTCGAGATCGCCTTCGAACTGCGACGCGCGCTCCAGCAGCAGGAGCTGCGGGTTCATTACCAGCCGGTACACGATCTGGCGACCAGCCGCCTGATCGGTGTCGAGGCTTTGGTGCGCTGGGAACATCCCGAGCGCGGGCTGGTTTCGCCGGCCGAGTTCATTCCCATCGCCGAGCGCACCGGGCTGATCGCCCAAATCGATGCCTGGGTCATGGAGCAGGCCTGTCGACAGATGCGTCAATGGCAGGAGGCTGGGGTGGCGTTATCGTTTGTCGCGGTCAACGTTTCCAGTCGGCTGTTCGCCCGTCGCGAGTTGTACGAACAGGTCGCGCGGGTGCTGCACGTTTCAGGCCTGGACCCGGCCTGTCTGGAGTTGGAAGTGACCGAAAGCGCGGTGATGGACGATCCGGAAGTGGCCCTGGAGCAAATGCACCGCCTGCGGGAATTGGGGGTGCGACTGGCTATCGATGATTTTGGTACCGGTTATTCGTCGTTGCTGCGACTCAAACGCCTGCCTGTCCAGAAGCTCAAGATTGATCAGGGCTTTGTGGCCGGGTTGCCGTGGGATGAGGACGACGCAGCGATTGTCCAGGTAATCATCGCCCTGGCCCGCAGCATGGGTATGCAAGTGCAAGCCGAAGGCATCGAGCAGCGCGAGCAGGCAGCGTTTCTGCTGGAACATGCCTGTGGGATGGGGCAGGGCTACTGGTTCGGGCGACCCGTTGCCGCGCACCAGCTGGATTGGGATCGCGCGCCCGCAATCAATTAATTGCCTTTGCACATCGGCTGTTTGTGTTTTTGGTTATATAAAAATTCTTAAATAGTCTTTTTAAGAATATCTAAGCCTATCTAGTATTGCTCCTACGCCACAAACGGTGCCGCCCACTTCCAGGCATTCAAGGAGCAATAGCATGAGCGCATCTCTACGCAGCGTTGACGGTCAGGACGAAGCAACTCTGTTGCGCGAGATCCTCAATGCCTTACGGGACCTTCGTTTTGGTGCGGTGGAAATCACCGTGCACAACGCGCAAGTCGTCCAGATCGAGCGCAAGGAAAAATTCCGGTTGCAGCAGCCGAGCCACAAACCGGGTTGAAGACCAACACTTCACAAACATAAAAAACCGGAATTCCAGGAGTTTTCACCATGCCGTCAATTCGCCGTTATGCCTTGGCCGTCTTGGCCAGCGCTGTTTTTGCAGGTTCCGCTTTTGCCAAGGATTACGAGTTGCTTAACGTGTCCTACGACCCGACTCGCGAGCTGTACCAGGATTACAACGCCGAATTCGCCAGTTTCTGGAAGAAAGCGCACCCGGACGATAGCGTGAAGATCCAGCAATCTCACGGTGGCTCGGGCAAGCAGGGTCGGGCGGTGATCGATGGCCTGCGGGCTGACGTAGTGACCCTGGCTCTGGCTGGCGACATCGACGAAATCGCCAAGCTGGGCAAGTCCCTGCCGGCGGATTGGCAAACACGCCTGCCGGAAGCCAGCACACCGTACACCTCAACCATCGTGTTCCTGGTGCGCAAGGGCAACCCCAAGGGCATCAAGGACTGGGGCGATCTGATCAAGGATGACGTGTCGGTCATCACCCCGAACCCGAAGACCTCCGGCGGTGCTCGCTGGAACTTCCTCGCCGCCTGGGCCTATGGCCTCAAGGCCAACGGTGGTGACGAAGCCAAGGCCAAGCAATACGTTCAAGCACTGTTCAAGCATGTGCCGATCCTCGATACCGGCGCCCGTGGCTCGACCATTACCTTCGTCAACAACGGTCAGGGCGACGTGTTGCTGGCCTGGGAAAACGAAGCCTTCCTGGCGCTGAAAGAAGACGGCGGCGCGGACAAATTCGACATCGTCGTGCCGTCGTTGTCGATCCTCGCCGAGCCGCCGGTGGCGGTGGTGGACAAGAATGCCGAGAAAAAAGGCAACCTGGAGATCGCTGAAGCCTACCTCAAGCACCTGTACAGCCCGGCCGGCCAGGAAATCGCCGCGAAAAACTTCTATCGTCCACGTGACAAGGACGTGGCCGCCAAGTACTCCCGGCAGTTCCCGAAATTGGACCTGGTGACCATTGACAAGGACTTCGGTGGCTGGAAAACCGCCCAGCCGAAATTCTTCAACGATGGCGGCATTTTCGACCAGATCTATCAGGCGCAGTAAGCTGGGCAGGCCTGAATGAGCTGATTACAAGCTAAGGCCGGACACTGAATCTGTGGCGAGGGGATTTATCCCCGTTGGGGCGCGAAGCGGCCCTGAATCTGGCATGTCTTTATGCTCAGGTGAATTGAGTCGGCTGCTTTGGGGCTGCTTCGCAGCCCAACGGGGATAAATCCCCTCGCCACAGTTTTTGCGCGTTCTCAACCAAGGACCTTTATGTCGCGTCGCATATCCCCCGTCATACCCGGCTTCGGGCTGACGCTGGGCTACACCCTGGTGTACCTCAGTCTGATTGTGCTCATACCCCTGGCGGCAATGTTCGTACATGCCGCCCAACTTACCTGGGAACAGTTCTGGGCGATCATCTCCGCGCCACGGGTGCTGGCGGCCTTGAAGCTCAGCTTCGGCACTGCTCTGTGCGCGGCGATCATCAACGGTGTGATCGGTACGCTGTTGGCCTGGGTGCTGGTGCGCTACACCTTCCCCGGTCGCAAGATCATCGATGCAATGATCGATCTGCCGTTCGCCTTGCCCACCGCCGTGGCGGGTATTGCACTGACGGCGTTGTATGCGCCGACCGGCCTGGTCGGCCAGTTTGCCACCGACCTGGGTTTCAAGATCGCCTACACCCCGCTGGGCATCACCCTGGCGCTGACCTTCGTGACGCTGCCGTTCGTGGTGCGCACGGTGCAGCCGGTGCTGGCCGATATCCCCCGTGAAGTCGAAGAGGCCGCCGCCTGCCTCGGTGCCAAGCCGTGGCAGGTGTTCCGCCACGTCCTTGTGCCGGCGTTGTTGCCGGCCTGGTTGACCGGCTTCGCCCTGGCCTTTGCCCGTGGCGTGGGTGAGTACGGGTCAGTGATTTTCATCGCCGGCAACATGCCGATGAAAACCGAGATCCTGCCGCTGCTGATCATGGTCAAGCTCGACCAATACGACTACACCGGCGCCACCTCCATCGGCGTGCTGATGCTGGTGGTTTCCTTCGTCCTGTTGCTGCTGATCAACCTGCTGCAGCGGCGCATCGAAACCCCATAAGGAGGCGCGAACATGTCCCAATCGTCTATTTACGCGGCCTCCACCAACGCCGCCCGCCGCGGCAGTGCAACATCGCGGCGAGTCCTGATCGGTCTTGGCTGGTTGATCTTTGCGCTGTTCCTGCTGCTGCCACTGTTCATCGTGGTCTCCCAGGGGCTGAAGCTGGGCCTGGGGGCGTTCTTCGCCGCAATCTTCGAACCCGATGCCCTGTCGGCGCTCAAGCTCACGGTGATCGCGGTGCTGATCTCGGTGCCGCTGAACCTGGTGTTTGGTGTCAGCGCCGCGTGGTGCGTGAGCAAATATTCATTCCGTG
>NZ_WUUD01000003.1:20800-36659 GCF_009831705.1 Pseudomonas sp. PICF6
TGCAGGAGCAGGGCACCCAGGAAGAAGAAGCCGCGCGCCTGTTGGGTGCCAATGGCTGGCAGATGTTCTGGCATGTCACCGTGCCGAACATCAAGTGGGGGCTGATCTATGGCGTGGTGCTGTGTACCGCCCGGGCCATGGGCGAATTCGGCGCGGTATCGGTGGTGTCCGGGCACATTCGCGGGGTCACCAACACCCTGCCGCTGCACGTCGAGATCCTCTACAACGAATACAACCACGTGGCCGCGTTCGCTGTGGCGAGCCTGTTGCTGATCCTGGCGCTCTTGATCCTGCTGCTCAAGCAGTGGAGCGAAAACCGAATCAACCGCCTGCGCGCCAGCGCCGCGGAGGAATAAGTCATGTCGATCGAAGTTCGTAACGTCAGCAAGAATTTCCACGCCTTCAAGGCCCTGGACGATATCAGCCTGGACATCCAGAGCGGCGAGTTGGTGGCCCTGCTGGGGCCGTCGGGTTGCGGCAAGACCACCTTGCTGCGGATCATCGCCGGCCTCGAAACCCCGGACCAGGGCAACATCGTGTTCCACGGCGAGGACGTTTCCGGCCACGACGTGCGTGATCGCAACGTCGGTTTCGTATTTCAGCACTATGCCCTGTTCCGCCACATGACGGTGTTCGACAACGTTGCCTTCGGCTTGCGCATGAAGCCCAAGAACCAACGCCCGAACGAAAGCCAGATCGCTACCAAGGTCCACGAGTTGTTGAACATGGTGCAACTGGACTGGCTCGCCGACCGTTACCCCGAACAGCTGTCCGGCGGCCAGCGCCAGCGTATCGCCCTGGCCCGCGCCCTGGCGGTGGAGCCTAAAGTGCTGCTGCTGGATGAACCCTTCGGCGCCCTCGACGCCAAGGTTCGCAAGGAACTGCGGCGCTGGCTGGCACGGTTGCACGAGGACATCAACCTGACTTCGGTGTTCGTGACTCACGACCAGGAAGAGGCCATGGAAGTCGCGGATCGGATCGTGGTGATGAACAAGGGCGTGATCGAGCAGATCGGCTCGCCGGGCGATGTCTACGAAAACCCGGCCAGTGATTTTGTGTACCACTTCCTCGGCGACTCGAACCGCCTGCACTTGGGTGAAGACCGGCATGTGCTGTTCCGCCCTCACGAAGTCTCGCTGTCGCGTTCGGAACTGGAGGATCACCACGCCGCCGAAGTGCGCGACATTCGCCCGCTGGGCGCCACCACCCGGGTGACCCTGAAGGTGGAAGGCCAGAGCGAGCTGATCGAAGCTGAAGTGGTGAAGGACCACGACAGTCTGGTGGGCCTGGCGAAGGGCGAGACGCTGTTCTTCAAGCCGAAGGTCTGGCAGAAAGTCGCTAACCTCTAGGATCAAAAGCATCGCGAGCAGGCTCGCTCCCACAGTGGAATGGGCTTGACCACAAGTCTGTGGGCAACCCAAAAAACCTGTGGGAGCGGTGTCGGCCACAACATCTGCGGCCCAGCCCCAGTCTCCTGTGGGAGCGAGCCTGCTCGCGATGGCGGTCCCACTCACGCCCCGATCAGAATCTGAATAACCCCGCCCAACCTTGCTTCGATTGGTTCTACACCAATACCTTTTCCCATCTAAATCCCTACCTAGACTCTGACTTGCCAGGAGGCAGTGAGAGTTCATGACGGACCGGTGTTATCTCCTGGCGCCCTGATGCCAAGGAGATAAAGCATGAGAATGGAAGTCAGTCGGCATGGCCCGTTTGGCTGTGCCTTGCTAAGCGTTTTATTGAGCCCATCCGTCAGCGCCACCCCCTCGTTGTCACCGCAGATACCCTTCGATGTCACGGTTGCCGAGGAACATCCCACTCTGGCCAGCCTTCAGCGCGATTTCGATGACCTGTCATGGCAGACCTTCATTGCCCTGAACTGGCCGGCCCTGGACAACGGCAATCCCAATACCGGCACCTCCATCGGCAAACAGGATGGGGCAACGGTGTGGGAAAGCTGGAAAGAGAGCTACCAGATCTTCCGGGCCAAGGGTCAGGCGCCGTTGGCCTGGGACGCGCCGGCGACGCTTCCCGAAGCGTGCAAGTCGCTCAAGTCCGGGCGCCTGTTGCAGCAGATGGGCAAGGTGCCCGATGTGCTGGATGAGTTTATCCAGCCTTTCGAGAGCGGCCCGCTGGTGGATCAGAACGGTACCTATACGCGCAACGAAATCGTGGTCAACCGATCGATGTTCAATTCCATTGTCGACAATGGTCTGTACAGCATCGAAGGCCAGCAGAAGTTTTTTGCCGCAAACCCGACCAACGCCGTGGCTTTCAGTTGCGGCTCGGCCAAGACACAGGACGTCGGCGCGCTGATGGTGAAAGCATCGTGGAAAGTGCTGGGCGCCAATGATCGTCCGCAGGATTTTCACACCGTCGATGCGCTGGTCTATACACCGGGAAACAGCGACCCGAGCAAAGGACCCATTGTCGGGGAGTCGTGCAAGTCCGAACCGGTGGGGTTGGTGGGACTGCACATCGTTCACAAGACCGACAGCGCCGCGCAGTGGGTCTGGTCGACCTTTGAACATGTAAAAAACGTACCCGAACAGACCACCCCCCCGGCCCAGCGGGTGGGACCTTATCTGTTCTACAACGCTGCCAGCCAAAGCGATATCAACCAGCCGCCGCCCCGGCCCTGGAACCCGGCGGTCAAGGCAACACCCTCGCAGATCGTGCGTGAGATACCGCTGACCGAAGCCACCAAAACCCTGAACGCCACCTATCAAGCCCTGTTGCGTACAGTCAACCCACAGAGCGTCTGGGCGAACTATCAATTGATCAGTACCCAGTGGCCGTCGGCACCACAGCCCAACTGTCAGATATCAGCCGCCAACCCGCTGGGCAATCCAGCCCCGTTGTTCCTGGCCAACGCCACACTGGAAACCTACATCCAGGGCACCGTGCCCCAAGCGTCTTCCAGTTGCATGGCGTGTCATGGCAATGCGGCAACCCATGTCACCGAATCGCCGCGCACCAGCTTCGCGGATTTCACCTATTTGCTCGAACGCGCGCAGTCCACGACTGGACAAGGAGTCAAGCATGAGCAGTGATCTGGAAAATTTCGTAGGCCTTTCATCGGTCCTGACTGGCATTTCCACTGAGCGATTGGCACCGGCGATCGACCAGGTGGGTTTGCCTCCGCTGTTTCTTGAATTCATCACGCCAAGAATCACGCCTGATGTGCTCAGTACATTGCTGACTCAATACGCCAACCTGGCGGGGGACAATCAATCCCCGGATCAGATCGCCCAAGCGGTGTTGATGGAAGGAGCGCTACCGGCCGACACGCCGACCGCCAAAGCCGCGCGTTCGATCATGAAGCTGTGGTTGCTGGGCGTCTGGTACCAACCGTATGACGCGGCGAGTTTCAAAAAGGATGAGCAGACGGTGGTGTCCGACCAGGCTTATATCAATGGATGGGCCTGGAAAGCCGCCCAGGCTCACCCTATGGGCTACAGCGAGATGTTCTTCGGCTACTGGAACACGACGCCGCCCAGCCTTGAGGATTACACCGGGGTAGCCGCCAACGCGCAGCAAGGAGCTTCGTCATGAGTACCGAACAAGCAGAGGTGGTCATCGTTGGGGCGGGCCTGGCCGGCAGCATCATCGCTTATCAGTTGGGCATGGCTGGCGTGGATGTGCTGGTGCTCGAATCGGGCCCGGAGATTCCGGCCAATCGTACGCAGTATCTGGAGCGCTTCTACACGGCGACCCTGAAAACCCCGGAGTCGCCCTATCCTCCGGTATCGACCCTGGACACACCGCGGGATCCGACCAAGGAAAATGCCCCGCGGGCAACCATCGCCGATCTGATCCTGGGGTGGGACAAACCGGAAATCAGTTACCTGGTGCAGAAAGGCCCGTTGCCCTTCAACAGCACCTACGAACGGGTGGGCGGCGGGACGACCTGGCATTGGGTCGGGACGTGCCTGCGCATGGTGCCGAACGATTTTCGCCTGAAGAGCAAATACGGCGTCGGGGTGGACTGGCCGATCGGCTACGACGATCTGCAAAGTGCCTATTGCCGGGCCGAGGCGGAAATCGGTGTGTCGGCCAATGTCGCCGACCAGGCTTATCTGGGCATGACCTTTCCCGAGGGCTATTCATTCCCGATGCACAGCATTCCGCTGTCACTGGTTGACGGCAGTTTTGTCAGCGCCGTGACCGGGCAGACGTTCGACGGCTTGCCGCTGGTGGTCAGTCCGACCCCGGCGGGGCGCAATTCCCAGCCCTACGCCGGGCGCCGGGTGTGTGCCGGCAATACCAACTGCACGCCGATCTGCCCGATCCAGGCCAAGTACGACGCCACGGTGACCATGAACAAGGCCCGGGCCACCGGCAACGTCCGGGTCATGTACCGGACCGTGGCCAGCAAAGTGACCGTGGGCCCGGACAAGAACATCAATGGCATAGAATTCATTCAATATCAGCTTGGCGAGGGACCGAAGACGGGAAACGGTGTGGCCATCGGGCAGCGTTACGTGATCGCGGCCCATGCCATCGAAACCCCTAAATTGTTGCTCAACTCCAAGACCCCGGACTGGCCCAAAGGTGTGGCCAACAGCAGCGGGCAGGTGGGACGCAGTCTGTCCGACCATCCGATTTACCTGGCGTGGGGGCTGATGCCGGAAGGCAAGACGGTTTTCCCATATCGTGGTCCGGTGTCCACTGCGGGCATCGAGAGCCTGCGTGACGGTGCCTTCCGCAGCCAGCGAGCGGCATGGCGCATCGAAATTGGCAATGAAGGCTGGAACTGGCCGGTTGGCGATCCTTACGTCACCGTGGCCGATTTTATCGACGGGGCGAACACCAGTCGCACCAATCCATTGCCGGCGAAAGAGACACCGGCGCCGCCCACTGAAGCGCTGTACGGCACGGCACTGATCAAAAAACTCAACGAACTGTTCATCCGCCAGTTTCGGATCGGCTTCCTGGTGGAACAGGTGGAAGACCATCCCGACCAGTCCAATAGCTACATCGTGCCCTCGACGGATAACTACAAGGACGGGCTCGGCATTCTTCGGCCGGAAATCCACTACGACCTGTCCGATTACACCAAGGAAGGTTTCAGGCAGGCGAAGATACTGGCGAGCCACATCATCAAGGACCTGCTTGGCGCCGTGGAACTGACAGCACCCATTGGCAAAGGGACCTTCAACTACAAAGGCGAAGATTACAGCTTCCAGGGCGCCGGACACCTGATGGGGACCTATCGCATGGGCGATGATCCAGCCAAGTCGGTGGTGGACAAATACCAGCGCAGTTGGGACCACAAGAACCTGTTTCTGGTGGGCGATGGCGTGTTCCCCAGCACGGGCACCTCGAACCCGAGCCTGACGATTGCGGCGCTGTCGTTCCAAGCCGGGGACACCGTGGCCAACGACCTGAAGGCGGTGACCATGCAGGTCCAATCCAACATCGCCTGGCAGGGCACTGGAGTGCAGATCAACGGGTTGATACCGCGCGTGGTTCGCTACGTCAGTGGGTTATGGTGCGCGAGTCCGCAGGGCGGCAATGTCGATGGAAACGGTGGTTCGAGGCACATCGACTACAGCAGCTATGCTTTGCCCGGTGCCGCCGAAGGCGCCTTGGTTGGTCGTGTAGGCAACGATGGAACACCGTTCCTGGTGGGGGATCTGGCGCAGGTTCCGGGCGACCAGCAAGGGGAGCTGCAACTGTGCATCAACGATGATCTGACCGGGCAACATGGGTCTGGCTTGAAAGATAACACCGGCGCGCTGACGATACGGGTCGAGTTTGGTGCGCTGTAACTTGAGCGGTAAGGCCTGACGCTTGTGGGAGCAAGCTTGTGGGAGTAAGGCTTGCCCGCGATGCAAACACCTCGGTGTAGCTTGATAGACCGAGGCGATGCGTTCGCGGGCAAGCCTTGCTCCCACAGATTCAGACGGCCGAGCGTTGGTGACGCAAGGCCACGGGCCCGGCGCGTTCTTCAATGGCCCGCTTCAGTTCGCCACGAAGCCCCAGCAGGAAACCCGCCTCCACCACCACGAACAGCGGCCCGACAATCAACCCGGTGAGGTCATCGACGAACGCCGGTTTACGGCCTTCGTAATAGTGACCGACGAACTGGATCACCCAGCCCACCACGAACATCCCCAAGCCACTGCCCAGCCATACCAAGGTGCTTTGCGCGGCGAGCACCTGGCCCAGCCATAGCGCCAGGGCCAGCAGTACCGTCATCAGCACCCCCAGGCGCAACTCAAGGCGCAGATAGAACCAGGCACTGGCTACCGCTATCAGCAGCGCCGGCGACACCAGGAGCGCGCCCACCGGCCAACCCGGCCGTGACAGCAGTACGGCGACGGCGACGAAAATCAGCGGAATACCGATGAAGTGCGTGGCGATGTTGCGTGGGTCGCGGTGGTAGGCAGCGTATTGACTGAGATGATCAACGAGGCTTTTCATTGTTGTTCCTCCTGAGGTGATGCCTGCATGATGCCCGGGTTCCACGAGGCGTTCTGTCAGTTAGCCGACACTTGTCCCGGAGTTTCCATGAATACCCATCCCTGGCACTCGCACCTGTTGGCCGGTCACTGGTACAGCCACTTGCCCGCTGAGTTACAGAATAGTCTGTTAGGCATGTCGCGGGTGCGCCGCCTGGTGCCGGGGCATCGGCTGTTTCAGCGCGGTGACCCACCCTGCGGGATGTACGCCGTATTGGAGGGCGCGGTACGGATCGGCGCAGTGAACGAACAGGGCAAGGAAGCGCTGCTCAGTGTGGTGGAAGCGCCCCACTGGTTTGGTGAAATCTGCCTGTTCGATGGCCAGCCGCGCACCCATGACGCGGTGAGCGTGGGCCAGTGCACCTTGCTGCACTTGCCTCAGGCGCCGTTGATGGCGTTTCTGCAAGAACATCCGGTCTATTGGCGAGATATTGCGCGGCTGATGAGCCACAAACTGCGCCTGACCTTCATCAATCTCGAACACCTGAGCCTGATGCCCGCCCCGGTACGTGTTGCCAATCGCCTGCTGATGATCGCCGAAGGCTACGGCGAAATCGAACCGGCGCGACGGGTCTTGCAACTGCCCCAGGAGCAACTGGCGCTCATGCTCTCACTGTCGCGCCAGACCACCAACCAGATCCTCAAGGACCTTCAGGCCCAGGGCATTGTGCAGTTGGCTTATGGTGAGATTGAAATCCTGGATATCGAGCGGTTGCGGGCATTGACCACGATCTGAAGGCCTGTATCGACTGATCCACCGCTATCGCGAGCAGGCTCGCTCCCACAGCGTTGGAGGCGGGCCTGAATGTTGAGTTCACCTCAAGACAATGTGGGAGCGAGCCTGCTCGCGATAGGGCCGGCTCAGCCAACGCAAACCTAGCGCAACCCATCCCGAAACTGCCCCGGCGTCATTCCGGTCCAGCGCTTGAACGCCCGGCTGAAGCTGCTGGCATCGGCAAAGCCCAGAAGATAACCGACTTCACTCAGTGAGCACTGCGGGTCGCGCAGGTGCAGCAGTGCCAGGTTTTCCCGACATTCGTTAAGCAGCGTGTCGAAGCGGCAGCCTTCATCGGCCAAATGCCGTTGCAGGCTGCGCAGGCTCAGGTGCATGGCCTGGGCGATGCGCTCGGCGCTGGGTTCGCCTTCGGGCAGTTGGGCCTCGATAGCGGCTCGCACCTTGCGCTCCCAGGTCAGCGGCTGGAGCTGGGCGAGGGTGCGCTTGAGTACCGTCTCGTTATGTTCAGCCAGCTCCGGGTTGGCGTCGTCCAGGTGGCTGTCGAAATCGACGAGGTTGAACTCCAGGCAATCTTGCTCGGCGCCGAAATACACAGGTGAACGGAACACTTTATGCCAGGGGCCGGGGTCCGTCGGTTCCGGGCGCCGCAAGTACACCGCCAGCGGCGCGTAATCGCGGCCCAGTCGGTTGCGACACGTGCGCACGTAAATCGCGGCGAACGCATCGATGGCTTCAAAGGCCGGCGTCGTCCGGCCTTGGGGCACGTCGAGCGTGAAGCGGTATCGGTCTTCGCAGCGGCTCAGTTGCAGCATCAACGCATCGCTGACCACCGGGTGATAACGCACGATTCGCTCAAACACTTCTCGCAAACTGCCGCTGGCCACCAGGGCATAACCCAGAGCGTGGAACGTGGTGGGACTGACGAAGCGCGAAACCCGCAGGCCGATCGCCGGATCACCGCTGGCCTGCACGGCCAGTTCCCACAGGCGCGTGGTGGCCGAGAGCGGATAACGGGCATTCGGGTCGTCCATCAACTGCGGATCGAGCCCGGCCTCCAGGCACAGGGCATGGCTGTCCAGGCCCAACGCATCAAGCTGTTTGCGCAGGGCGCGGGTCCAACTGGCGAGGGAGGTGGGTTCAGTCATGGCGATTGGCGCTTGCGGTCAACAGGTTGGCGTTTACGGCTACCACCCTAGGGGGCATCGCCCGGCAGGATGAGCACATCGATAGAAGAGGATGTAAGCCATGCACGGCACTTGCGCAAGCCCCGAGCGATTGAATGCACAACAGCGATCGGCCCATATTCGCCAGGTAGTCTTGGCCCGAGGCGAAGAACTGCGCCAGCGCTACCCGATCCTGCGTCATCAGGATGCGTTGGGCGCGGGCATCCTGGCGTTCGCCCTGGCCGGGATGGTCGGTTCGGCGCTGCTCTACATCAACGGTCACCTGGCCGGTTGGGCATGCCTGCTGCTCAACGCTTTTTTCGCTTCACTGACCCACGAGCTGGAACACGACCTGATCCACAGCATGTATTTTCGCAAGCAACGCGTACCCCACAACCTGATGATGGGCCTGGTCTGGCTGGCGCGGCCCAGCACCATCAACCCGTGGATCCGCCGCCATTTGCACCTCAATCATCACAAAGTGTCCGGCAGCGAGGCCGACCTGGAAGAGCGGGCCATTACCAATGGCGAGCCCTGGGGGCTGGCGCGCTTGCTGATGGTGGGCGACAACGTGATGTCGGCCTTCATTCGCCTGCTGCGGGCCAAGACCTGGGCGCACAAGCGCAGCATCCTCAAGCGCACGCTGAAGGTGTATTTCCCGCTGGCGCTGTTGCACTGGGGCGCGTGGTACGTGTTTCTCGGTTTCCATGGGGCCAACGCTGTCGCCTATTTGCTTGGCACGTCGATTGATTGGTCGCCGACCACGCTGGCAGTGATGCACGTGATCGATATCGCAGCGGTGGTGATCATCGGCCCGAACGTGCTGCGCACCTTTTGCCTGCATTTCATCAGCTCGAACATGCATTACTACGGCGACATCGAGCCGGGCAATGTCATCCAGCAAACCCAGGTGCTCAACCCCTGGTGGCTGTGGCCATTGCAGGCGTTCTGCTTCAACTTCGGCAGTAGCCACGGGGTCCATCATTTCGTGGTCAAAGAGCCGTTCTACATCCGCCAGATGACGGTGCCGGTGGCCCACAAAGTGATGCGTGAGATGGGCGTGCGGTTCAATGATTTCGGCACGTTTGGGCGGGCGAACCGGTTTGTGCGGGAAGAGGGTGTGGTGCGGGAGGAAGGGGATGCGGTGCGGGTTTGACGCAAACAGGTTCGAGAAGTAAAAACCGAACCTTGTGGCGAGGGAGCTTGCTCCCGCTGGGTGGCGCAGCAGCCCCCCAAAAAACAGGGCCGCTTCGCGTCCAGCGGGAGCAAGCTCCCTCGCCACAGAGAATGAGTTACCAAAGAGAACGGGTCAAAACTGGTAACTCACCGTCGCCGCCACGTTGCGTTCTTCGCCCAGGTAGCAGTAGCTCAGGCTGGCGCAGGAGGCGACGTAGGTTTCGTTGGTCAGGTTGTTTGCGTTCAGGCGCACGTCCACGCCTTTCAAGCCGACCTTGCCCAGGTCATACCCCACCGACGCATCGAACAGCGTATAGGACGGCACCTTCATGGTGTTTTCCGCATCGGCCCAGCTGTAGCCGACATAACGTACGCCACCGCCCAGTCGCAGGCCATCGAGCGCGCCGCTGTCGAACTTGTAGTCCGCCCACACCGAAGCCATGTGGCGTGGGGCCTGGGTCGGTGAGTTGCCTTTGTTTTCGATGATGTCGGTGGCGGTGCTCAACGTGCTGATCATCGATTTCGAATACTCGATATCGGTGAAGGTGTAGCTGCCCAGCACTTTGAACTGCTCGGTCAGTTGCAGGTGCGCTTCCAGTTCCAGGCCCTGGGAGCGAACGGCACCGACGGCGCGGTAGAAGTTTTCCTGGGGCAGTTTGGTCGCCAGGTTCTCCTGGTCGATGCGGAACAGCGAGGCGGTGTACAGGTCATCCGTACCCGGTGGCTGATACTTCAGGCCCAGTTCCCATTGCTTGCCATCGGTCGGCGACAGCGGGTTGCCGGCGCTGTCGGCGTAGGAGTTGGGGTTGAACGACTCGGAGTAGCTGACGTACGGCGCCAGGCCGTTGTCGAACAGGTACAGCGCCCCGGCACGGCCAGTGAGCTTGCTGCGTTTGTCGTTGATCTCGGTGCCTTCCGGGCGGCCGAACTCAGCGATGCGGTTTTCATCCGAGGTTTTCACCCAGTCCTGACGCAGGCCCAGGGAGAAACGCCATTTATCCATCTCGATCAGGTCTTGCAGGTAGACACCGGTCTGTTCCAGGCGCCGCAGGTAGCTGGTGGGGCTGAAGTAGGTGATAGCCGAGTTGCCATAGACCGGGTCGAAGGCGTTGATCGGGGCCAGGCTGCCGCTGGTCCAATCCACCACGGTCTTGCGCCGCTGATAGTCAGCGCCCATCAACACGGTGTGCTTGGTCGCCCCGCTGAAAAATTCAGCCTGCAGCATGTTGTCGACGATGAACGAATGCAGTTTTTCTTCGGCACCGGTGTAGTAGCGGTTCAGCTCGTTGCTGGTCGGCGTGGTCCAGCCGTAGGCGTAGACCTGATCATTGGTGACTTGGGAGTCCAGGTAACGGAAGTTCTGCCGGGCGGTGAAGACATCGTTGAAACGGTGTTCGAACTGGTAGCCGAACGACTGCTGATCACGTTCATAGCCATCGACGCCCGGCTCGCCTTCGAAGAAATTTTCCGAGATACGCTTGCCGTTGCGCTGATGCAAGGTGCCGTCGGCTGGCATGCCGCCGTGATAACCCCCGTCGGGGTCGTGCTGCAGGTAGGCCTGAAGTGTCAGCGACGTGTCTTCGGTAAAGTCGATGCTCACCGTGGGGGCGAGGGCAAAGCGCTTTTCCTTGGTGTGGTCGAACTGCGTGTCGGACGTATCCGCCAGGCCCACCAGGCGATAGGCGATGCGTTTGTCATCATCCACCGGCCCGGTAAAGTCGAAGCCCATGCCGCGTTGGCCCTGGGTGCCGACCGTGGCCTGGATTTGGTGATAGGCCTCGTACAGCGGTTTCTTGCTGGTGAGTGCCACCAGGCCGCCGGGCGAGCTGCGCCCGTAGAGCACCGAGGATGGGCCTTTGAGAATGTCGACCCGCTCAAGGAAGTACGGGTCGACTTGCATGGAACTGTAGGTGCCGCTGTCGCCCATGGACTTGAGGCCGTCGAGGTAGATGTTGTCCACCGAGCCATCGTTGAAGCCGCGCATCGCCACGTAGTCGTAGCGATGGGTCGCGCCGTAGGGGGTGGTCAATACCCCTGGGGTGTAGCGCATGGTCTGGGAGACGGTTTGCGCGCCTTGGTCGTCCATTTGCTCGCGGGTGACCACGGAGACGCTTTGCGAGGTTTCCCGCAGGGCGGTACTGGTCTTGGTGGCGACCTGGCTGTGGGTGGCGTTGTAGCCCGCCATGCTGCCCAACGCGTTACCCAGGGCAAACCCCTTGATGTCGGTGGTCGGCAGCGCCAACGTGCCGCCCGAGGCCTCGGTTTGCAGCACATAGCTGCTGCCATCCGGGCTGACGGCGGTCAGGCCTGAAGCGCTGAGAAGATGGCTCAGGGCCTGGTCCGTCGAATACTCGCCGTGCAGTCCCGGGGACTGGATACCGCTCGTCTGCTGCGGAGTGCTTGCCAGGGTGATGCCGGCCTGACGAGCGAACTGGTTCAGCACATCGCTCAGGGGGCCGGCGGCAATGTTGTAGCTCTGGCGCGCGGTGGTGACACCGTCTTGCGCCGCGACGGCGAACATTGGCACGGCGCCCGCACTCAACACCGTGCAGAACAGTGCAGCACGGATGGCATGGCGCAACAGGCCTGTTTGCGAGGAGCAGCCAAAGGGGGTGTTGAGGTTTACGCACTCAGTCATTGTGGGTTTCCGTTGGAGTCGCTAAGGGCAGATAAGCGTTGCTTACTGTCCTAGCCGGACTTGCGCGCAAAACCCGCCAAAAAAAATCAGACCGATTCCTGCACCGTGACCCACCAACGGGTTCGATAGCGTAATTGAACGGGGAGCGTGCGCGGCAGGACGGCCAGCAACCTGTCGGTGTCTTCCAGGCGGAAAACGCCTGACAAGCGCAGGTCCGCAATCGACGCGGCGCATTTCAGATAGCCCTGGCGGTAACGTCCTACCTCGTTGAGGAAGTCCTCCAGACGCATGTTGCGCGTCACGAGCAAACCCTCCGCCCAGGCACCGATGTCCATATCCAGCGGCGGCGCCATGGTCGCTGTCGATGAGCTGAGCAGATAGCTCTGCCCGGCGCTCACCTGTAGCGGGGCACCATCGGCGCCACGGTGCGAAAGGATCGCGACCCTGCCACGGGTGACGCTCAGGCGTGTGCAGGCATTGTCCTGCCGCACCACGAAGCGCCCGTCCAGCCCTTCGAACAGGCCATGTCGGCTGCGCACCAGCAGCGGCCGCTCGGGATCGCGACCGCAGGTGAGCATGATTTCACCTCGCGTCAGGCTGATCAGGCGATGCTCGGTCGTGTAGTCCAGGTCGGCGGCGCTGTCAGTGTTCAGTTCAAGCCGCGTACCGTCGGGCAACTGGAAACCTCGATGTTCGCCGGTGGCAGTGGCGAAATCCGCGCTCCACGGCTGCCAGCCCAGGTCCTTGCCCAGCCAGGCGGCGGAGCCTATCAGCGCCACCCCCGACAACAGTTTCAAGGCCTGGCGCCGACCGAGTCGCTGGGCGCTGTTTTCCAGGGTGTCGAGAGCGACGTGGGCGCCGGGGACCGCCCGCAGGTTCGAGGTCAACTCACTGTGCAGCGCTTGCACCCGCTGCCAGGCCAATTCGTGTTCGTGATGGGCGGCGCGCCAGACCTCGCATTGTTGGCGCAAGGCCGGATTGGCAGCATGGTTGCGCAGGCGCAGCAGCCAGTTGATCGCTTGCCTGACTACCTGTTGGGATGGGCCGCTGCGTCGATTCAACACGTTATCCACAGGCTCAGCTTTCATAGCGCAACACATAGCAGTGATACAGCGCATCGGCGACGTATCGTTCCACCGAGCGCAAGGAAATGCCCATCTGCTCGGCAATCTGCTTGTACGTCAGGCCTTCGCACTGGGCCAACAGAAATGCCCTGCGCACTTTCGGCTTCAGGCCCTCGAGCATTCTGGCGATGGCTTCCAGCAGCTCCAGGATCAAGGCCTGGGCTTCGGTGTCGGGGGCTTGGGCGGGTGGCAGGTGGGCGATGGATTCCAGGTAAGCGCGTTCGATTTCTTCCCGGCGCCAATGATCGATCACCAGGCCTTGGGCGATGGTGCGTAGAAAGGCGCGGGGCGACTTGAGCTCCAGGCGTTCGGTGCGTTGCAGCAGGCGCACGAAGGTGTCCTGGGCCAGGTCCGCTGCGTCGGCAGCATTGCCCAAGCGGCTGCGCAGCCATGTGTGAAGCCAGCCGTGATGGTTGCTGTAGAGCGTCTGTACTGCAAACTCGGGAGATGACATGAACGCGAAGGCCTGGATGTCGCAAATGATAATAGGTCGCATTGTCATCAGGGGTCAGTGAATTTGCAACCACCGTTCGACGCACCGTGTCCTTCCGTCGCCCATTTGTTTAAAGGGCTCATATTTTTTTAACTTTTGCCGACAGCGTTATATGCGTGCACCAAAGTGGAGCAGATCACAAGTCCGCCCGCGCTGTGACATGAATGCTGCAACCGGAATGCACCCCCACTCCCTGCATAAGAAGCCTGTCGATGAATCTGAAGTTCAGCCATAAAATCCTTCTGGCCGCCTCTGGTGTGGTCGTTCTGGCTTTTGCCCTGTTCACGCTCTACAACGACTACCTGCAACGAAAAACCATTGGCAGCAGTCTCGAATCCTCCATCCAGCAGTCCGGCGACCTGACGGCCAGCAGCGTCCAGAACTGGATGAGCGGCCGGGTGCTGGTGCTGGAAAACCTGGCGCAGAATATTGCGCACCAGGGCGCGGGTGCCGATCTGCCGGGGCTGGTGGATCAGCCGGCGCTGACGTCGAATTTC
Source organism: Pseudomonas sp. PICF6 (assembly GCF_009831705.1). Taxonomy (NCBI): domain Bacteria; kingdom Pseudomonadati; phylum Pseudomonadota; class Gammaproteobacteria; order Pseudomonadales; family Pseudomonadaceae; genus Pseudomonas; species Pseudomonas sp. PICF6. Next base: position 35,095 of record NZ_WUUD01000003.1, read on the forward strand.
CAGTTCACTTACGTGGGTCAGGCCAACGGCGTCTTCACCCAGCGCCCTGACGCAAAAATGCCCGACGGCTACGACCCGCGCCAGCGCCCCTGGTACAAACAGGCAGTCACCATCGATCAAACCATGCTGACCCCGCCCTACCTGGCTGCGGTCGGCGGCCTGGTGGTGACCATCGCCCTGCCGGTGAAGCACAACGGTGAGCTGCTCGGTGTGGTGGGGGGCGACCTGAGCCTGGAAACCCTGGTGAAAATCATCAACTCCGTGGATTTCGGCGGCATCGGCCATGGGTTTCTGGTCAGCGGCGACGGTCAGGTCATCGTCAGCCCGGACAAGGACCAGGTGATGAAGAACCTCAAGGACATCTACCCCGGTACGCCAGTGCGCATCGAGAAAGGTATCCAGGAGGTTGAGCTCAATGGGCAGGATCGCATTCTTTCGTTTACCCCCGTCGCAGGCCTGCCGAATACCCAGTGGTACATCGGTCTATCGATCGACAAAGACAAGGCCTACGCACCGCTGAGCCATTTCCGTACCTCGGCGCTGATTGCGATGTTTGTGGCGGTGGCGGCCATTGCGTTGCTGCTGAGCCTGTTGATCCAGGTGTTGATGCGTCCATTGACCACCATGGGGCGCGCCATGCAGGACATCGCCCAAGGTGAAGGCGACCTGACCCGGCGTCTGGTGGTCCAGGGCAAGGATGAGTTCGGTGAGCTGGGCAGCTCGTTCAACCAATTCGTGGAGCGGATTCACGCGTCGATCTCGGAGGTGTCTTCCGCCACTCGACAAGTGCATGACCTGTCGCAGCGGGTGATGACTTCGTCCAATGCCTCGCTCGTTGGCTCCGACGAACAGAGCGCCCGCACCAACAGCGTGGCAGCGGCCATCAATCAGTTGGGCGCCGCGACCCAGGAAATCGCCCGCAATGCCGCCGACGCCTCGCAACAGGCCAGTGGTGCCAGCGAGCAAGCCGATGACGGACGCCAGGTGGTGGAAAAAACCATCCAGGCCATGACCGAGCTGTCACAGAAGATCAGCCTCTCGTGCACCCAGATCGAAACCCTGAACGCCAGCACCGACAACATCGGGCACATCCTGGACGTGATCAAGGGCATCTCTCAGCAAACCAACCTGCTGGCGCTGAACGCTGCCATTGAAGCGGCCCGTGCCGGTGAAGCCGGGCGCGGGTTTGCGGTGGTGGCCGATGAAGTGCGCAACCTGGCGCACCGCACCCAGGAGTCGGCGGAAGAAATCCACAAGATGATCACCTCGCTCCAGGTCGGTTCCCGTGAAGCGGTGACGACGATGAACGCCAGCCAGCTTTCCAGCGAAGAAAGTGTGGAAGTGGCCAACCAGGCGGGTCTGCGGCTGGTCAGCGTGACGCAGCGCATCGGTGAAATCGACGGCATGAACCAGTCGGTGGCCGCGGCCACCGAAGAACAGACCGCCGTGGTGGAAACCCTCAACATGGATGTCAGCCACATCAACCTGCTGAACCAGCAAAGCGTCGCCAACCTCAATGAAACCCTGAAGGATTGCGATGCCCTGTCGCAACAGGCCAATCGGCT
>NZ_WUUD01000003.1:36675-36805 GCF_009831705.1 Pseudomonas sp. PICF6
AACATCATCGCCAACTGACCCACCGCTTTCGCGAGCAAGCCCGCTCCCACAGGGGATTGGCGGTGGAGCTGGATCTTGCGGCCAACCGAAATCAGTGTGGGAGCGAGCCTGCTCGCGATGGCGACAGCAC
>NZ_WUUD01000004.1:0-4855 GCF_009831705.1 Pseudomonas sp. PICF6
CAAACCCTTGCAGGAAATCTCGGAAGCCGGACGGGGTATGGGCATCGGTGTGGTCGGCGATGATGGTCCAGGTGGCGCGGCAGCGGTTGTCCGCCAGGGGCTCGACGCGCATTGCCGCCCACAGGTTATCGATGCCCAGGGTGTTGTAGATCAGCGTCCAGGTCATGTGCATGGCCTGGTCATCATGGCTGTTGAGCTGTTCCACCACCAGGTTCTGCCCGTCGCGGAAAAACTTCTTGCGCAGGGACCTCACGCCCTCGCCGGTCATTTCGATGTGCTCAAGTGCCGGGATGAATCGATCGAACCTTGCAAAATTGCCCACCACTGCCCAGACGCTCGCCGCGTTGGCGGGTACTTCCACTGAAGTTTCGACCTCGCAGGCGTGGGGGTTCTTGATCAAGGTGTCGGGTTGAAGTGCATTCATGGTCTTGCTCCTTTTTTTACAGTTGAGGGGTGCTTCAGATGAAATCGATGGCCTTGAGGTAATCAGCGCCGCGGCGCAGCAAGGCCGGGGATTTTTCCGGGTAGCGGGCACCCATCTGCCGTACACCGGCCCGGGCGTTGGCGTGGTTGATCAACGAGATGTCGCCGATGTCTTCCTCGAAACCGTTGAGGTAGAAACCCAGTACGCCGAACAGCGCATTGTCAGCATCGACTCGGCCCAGTTGCCGTTGCCAGTCGGCGACGCTGACCAGGGAAAATTCCCGGCCGCTGTCACGAAACGACGCCACATAGGCGTCCCAGCTCAAGGGTTCGGGGTTGTGCAGGTTGAATACCGCCTGCGTCGGCTGATAACGACTGGCGTGGAAGGCGATGAAGCGCGCCAGGAAGTCCACCGGCATCAGGTCGAAGTTGAGGGACAGATCCGGCACCTGACCGAGCTGGATCGAGCCCTTGAGCATCAACATCAACCGGTTCTTGTGGGGCTGGCAGACCCCGGTCAGGCTGTTGAAACTGATGTTGCCGGGGCGAAACAGATTGACCCACACCCCGCGATCCCGAGCGCGCTGCAGGATCCGTTCGCCGACCCATTTGGACAGGTTGTAGCCGTTCTTGATGTAGATCGGCGGCGTCTCTGCGGCGGGCTGCTCCAGGACCTGGCCGTCGGCATCCAGCGCACTGGACGCCGACAGCGTAGAGACGAAGTTGAAGATCTTCTTGCTGCGCCCTTCACACAGGCGCAGGCATTCGAAGATCGGCTCCACGTTGTCCCGCGCCAAAGACTCGTAGTCGAGCACATGATTGACGTGGGCGGCGTTGTGCACCAACGCGCCGAAGGTGCGGTCGATGCGGGCATAGACGTCGTCTGGCAAACCCAATTGCGGTTGGGTGATGTCGGCGGCGTAGACACTGACGCGGCTCAGGTCCAGGTGGTTCAGCCGATTGTCCCGCAGGGCCTGGGCAAAGCGTTCGGCCGCGCTTTGTCCACCGGACTCGCGCACCAGGCACGCGACTTCGGTGGCGCCCCAGGCCAGCAAGGCCTCGACGATGTGTACCCCAAGAAAACTGTTGGCGCCGGTCACCACCACCTTGTGCACATCACCACACCGGCTGACAGGCAGGGGATCGAGGTTGAGTTCCGCTTGCGCATCGATCAAGGCCTGGGGGCTGAGGGTCGATGTGCTGTTTTGCACAGGATCGTCCAGTAACTTCGCCAGCGTGATCAGCGTAGGTGCTTCGATGAAGCGATTGATCGACAGGCTGCGCCCGAAGGCTTCGCGGACCCCCAGCAACAGTTGTGACAGCAGGATCGAATGGCCACCGAGATTGAAGAAGCTTTCATCGGTGGCGATGTCGTCGACCGGCAGCTCCAGCAACTCGGCCCACAGTTGCCGCAGCTGCGTTTCCAGAACGTTCTGCGGCTGGCGCCGATGGCTGCCGACCTGCACTTGCACCGCCGTGGCGAGCAAGGCCCGGCGATCGACTTTGCCATTACTGGTGTAGGGCAGGCTGGGCAATTGCACGTAGGCCGCCGGGTGCATGTAGCTGGGCAGCGCGTTTTGTACATGCTCGCGCAAAGCCTGAAGGGCAGCGCCGGCCCGCTCTTCCCGAGGGTGAACCAGAAACGCCAGGATCCGCCGTCGGTCATCGACCCCCACCGCTACTTGGCGAAACAACTGGCTGTCGCGCAGGCAATGCTCGATTTCCTCGGGTTCGACCCGGAAGCCACGGATCTTCACCTGGTTATCGCGCCGACCACACAGTTCGATGCCGTGGTCGGTCCATTGGGCGATATCGCCTGTGCGATATACCCGCAGCGTTGGCCCGTCGGGCAGCGTCAGGTTGAGGTAGCGGCTCGCGGTCAACGTCGGGTCGTTCAGATAGCCGAGGCCGACCCCCGGCCCGGCGATGTACAGCTCGCCCGGTGTGCCTTGGGGCACCGGTTGCAGCTGCTCATCCAGAATCAGCACCCGGCCATTGGCGATGGGCACACCGAGGTTGCGGTTGTTGTCACCGACACCGAATTGCCGGGTGGTGACCAGCACCGTGGTTTCGGTGGGGCCGTAGATGTTGTGGAAACTGCACTGCGGTGCGAGCTGCTCGATCACGAACGGCTCACAGACATCGCCGCCGGTAATCAGGTGTTCCAGCCCCAACGGTGCATCCAGCGGCATCACGCTCAGCAGCGCGGGCGGCAGGAAAGCATGAGTGACACGCTGTTGCTGAATCAGCGCCACCAGTTGCTGCGGGTCGCGACGCTGGTCTTCGCTGGGCACCACCAGCGTCGCACCCTGGATGAAGGTCGGCAGGATATCCAGCAGCGATGCGTCAAAGTTGATGGTGGAGAACTGCAATGCCCGGCTGTCACGCTGTAAGCGGACATAGTCGCTATACCAGGCGCAGAAATGGCTGAGGTTGCGATGACTGAGCAGCACGCCTTTGGGTTGGCCGGTGGTGCCGGACGTGTAGATCGCCACGGCCGGTTCGTCGCTGTCCACCACGCGGCGGATCAGCGAGGCCGGGATGCCGGGTTTGGGTGAAGGCAGCTTGCGTACATCCAGCGTCGGCAGCGACAGCTCGCCCAGGTCGCTGTCACCGTCGTGCAGCAGTAAGTCGGCGTTGGCGTTCTCCAGGATAAAGCGCCGTCGTTGCGCGGGGTGCTGCGGGTCCAGCGGCAGGTACACCGCCCCGCAACCCAGCACCGCCAGGATAGCTGCGTACAACTGTGCGGACTTGGGCAGGCAGACACCAATCACTCCAGGTTTTGCCCCGGCCAGTTGCTTGAGCATCGGCTCCTGCAAGCGCAACGCCAGACTGCGCAAGGACTTGTAGTCGACAAGCTGACCGTCGACCCACAGGGCCGCTTGCGTACCGTCATTGAGCATGCGCTGCTCGATGTCATGCATGACCGGCACTTCGGCTGCAGCCAGCAGCCAAGGCACCGCGGGCCGATTGAGGTGGTGTTCGAAGGCCAGCGGCTCCAACACATCCAGTCCCTGCAACGATTCATCGCAGGCGTCGGTCTGCACCGTCGGCCAGTGATCGAAGCAGGCTTCGTCCCGGGAAAGCTGGCTGACCAGTCGCGCACCGTGCTCGACCACCGCCGCCAAGGCGCGCAGTCGCAAAGACTGGCCGTTGCCGCAGCCTTGCGGGGCGATCACTTCCTGGGACAACGGCCGATGCGCGCTGTCGCGGAAAACCACCACCGGCTGTGGCAATGCCTGGCCGGGAAAAGCCTGGAGCGCCACACGCACCTGAAGGTTTGAGCGGGCGTCTAGGGTGCAGGGCAGCGTCCCGTCATCAATCAACAGGTCTACCGCTGTGTGGTGGTGCGCTGATTCAAGATGCACAACACCGTGGCCGTGCAGTTCGAGCTCCTGGGCCAGGTCGGTCATGGCCTGGCTGGTGCCAGACACGGCAATTTCGAGGCGTCTCATGGGCGGATCCTCATGGGGTCAGGTAGTCGGCCAGGGCGTCACGCACGCAGGGGGACGCCAGCATCGAGCTGCTGCGAAAAAAGCGCGTGATATTGCCCACCAACGGGTGAAAACGATTGATGGGATACGCCAGCGCACTGGCCTCTTCGCGCAGTGACTGGCGCACGGATTCGTCGACGGGCAGGTGTGCGATCAGCTGAAAATCGAACGCCTGTTGCAGATCGCTCGCCAGGTACTGGCTGATGAAGCCGGGCATCAGTCGCGCAATCGCATCGCGGTCAGCTTCGGGCGCGCTGCGCCAGTAGATTTGCACCAGGCGCGTCCAGAATCCGGAGTGCCGTCCCTCATCCAGCAGGTGGTCGGCCATCAGGCCCTTGATCGACGCCTTGACCGAATCATCCCGGGCGAATGCCGCCACCTCGTTGGTCACGGTGTTCTCGGCAATGGCGATGCAGATCAGCTCCACGGCGCTGAGCAAATGCTCCGGTGCCTGGGCCAGCGTCGCCGGGATGGCGCGGCTGAGCTCGATCTGATCGGGCAACGGGATCGGCGCAATGCCAGTCATGTCGATGGTCTGCTGCATGAAGTCCATCGCCACCAGTGCGTGATAATCCTCGTCCACTACCACCGTCATTGCGTCGTAGCGGCAGGCGAACGGGAACTCGATGCCGAAGCTGTTCTTGGCAATGCGCCGGGCAGTGTGGTCCACCAGTTCGGTCTCGAAGATCACCACATCGTTGATGAACTTGTAGAGGCTCTGGACCAGCACAAAATCGCGCAGTTGCGGGCAGTGGCTGAGGAAGGTCTGGCTGTGCACCAGGGGCTGACGGCTCATGGGGAAGATCAACTTGTCGTCGTCTTCGACCCGGCGCCGTGGCCGGGTGCGGATGGTGGCGCGGCTTTCCCAGGCGTCGGCGAAGGATTGGTATTCGACAGCGTTCATGGCGCCACCTGCGCAAGCGGTTGGGCCATGCTCT
>NZ_WUUD01000004.1:4865-9873 GCF_009831705.1 Pseudomonas sp. PICF6
TGGACGGCGGCGAGTGCAGCGGCCAGCACCTCGGTTTCGCGCTGCGGGTCGCCATCGATCAGCCGGGCCAAGAGTTTTTCCGCTGCCGGGCCGTGGTCCTCGGAATCCACTTCGATGTGCCGCTGCAGGTAATAACGAAACGTCGGCGCCTGATCCAGGCCGATGCCCCAAGCGTCCAGCATGCGCTGGAACATCTGCGGGATGACGCTCTCGCGGCCATGCACGAAGGCGGCGGCCACGCTGTGGGCCGGTGCGTGCAGCGCCGTTTGCAGTGTCTGGCGGACGAACCGGGCCGCCGCCGGCTCCACTTCGACGCTCTCCAAGGCTGTTTCGGGACTGACGCCTTCCTGTTGCAAGGTGATGAACTGCTCAATGGCGCGAGTATCGGCGCCAACCTCGCGCATGGCGTCCAGGTACAGTTCGAAATGGCTGCAATAGCCGGCTCCGGGGCGGTCATCCGACTCCTCGCCCAGGACGATTTCGTTGATCAAACGTGCAGCGTGTGGGTCGGCCGGCGGTAACCAGGGCAAGTGGACACAGGTCAGCTCCCGTTGCAGCCGTTTGGTCAGTGACATGAAATCCCACACGGCAAAAACATGGCTTTGCATAAAGCGGCGCAGCAGATCGATTGATGTTATTTCAGAAAAAACCGGGTGTTGGCCAAGGGCGTGTTTTTTCAGAGATAGTTGTTCTTTGGTTGGCTGCATCGGAACGTCCTCATCAATGATGTTTGTTCGGAAAAGTCACCCGGGCTTTAATAAAAGCGAGCGGGTGCCTGAACCGGAGTCCATAAGTTTCGAAAGTATTGAAGTGCTCGTCTTAACTGCGCATTCATGGCGTGCGGGCAAGGTTTTTCAGGCCCAAGCCATAAATGTAAGCGGTCGATAACAACTCGACGGATAAAAAACTAATACACCGAACAAGTAAGCGGCAAGTGTTTTTTTAATTATTTAAAGGGGGTTATTTATTGGGCGCGAAGAGGGGTATTAAAACTTTTAATATAAGTTTTATTCAGGCGAAGCCGCTCCTTCCGATAGAGAAGTATCAGAATCGAAGAAGTTGAGTGAATGCCTCACTCGGAGCACTTCAGGGGACAGGGAAATAAGAAGTTGTTGTTTTATGGGGGGACATCGGTCGGACTTCCGATCATCCCGCCGGTTGGGCGGTGCTCCTTGCGTGTTGGCTTCGATTCGCCTGGCTGCGGCCAGGCGCTGACTTCTTCAGGTCTGTTTTTTAATCGACAAACGCAAGAGTGGGCCCAAATCGATGGCAGTGCCATTGAACTGATGGGGGCGACAGGGCGCGGCTACGCTGCGGCCTCGTCGGGCGGGCGAGAAACCGTGTAGGAGGGATGTGTAAGAAAGTGATGCGCCCCTCGGGGCGCGGGGGGCAGGTCAACGGCTTGGTTGTTGTTCCAGATAGCGGCGGATGGTGACGCAGGCTTTTTCCAGATGCAGCTCCAGCAGGGCAACCGCTCTGTCGATGTCCTGCGCCGTAGCAGCCTCCAGCAGCGCGCGATGATCGTCCTGGGTCAGTTTGCCCAAGCCCATGGACGACAGATGGAAGCGCAAGAAGCGTTCTTCCTCATTGAGCTCGCGCTCGATCAGGTCCAGCAGTTTGCTGTTGGGTGCCTTGTGATAAAGCGACATGTGAAACAGCCGGTTGAGCCTGCCGATTTCAGCGTGGTCGGTCTGGGCTTCCAGTTGCTCGATGTAATGGGCGGCCATGGCCAGGTCCTCGGCATCGAGGAGGGGAATGGACAGGCGCAATGCGAAAGATTCAAGGACCGAACGCAGGGCGTACGTTTCGATCGCATTGTTGGTGATCAACGGGGCTACCACGGCGCCTTTGTGCTGAACCACATTGAGCAGTGATTGCGCCTCGAGCTGGCGCAAGGCCTCGCGTACCGGCATGCGGCTGACGCCGAACAGGTCGGCCAGTTCCTGCTGGCGCAGGGCGGTGCCGCAGGGCAGGCGCCCGTCGAGTATGGCCTCGCGCAGGGATTCTTCGATGAGTGAGCGCGCCTGGGCAGCGGGAATGGGCCCGTTGACCTGGATAGTGCTTAGCGGTTTGGGCTTTTGTGTCACGACAACGCACCCTGACTGGTAGTAACAAAAATTGGATCCAAGCCAACATTAGTTACAGATTGCCAAGCCGTCAAAACCTCGCGGCCCCGGTTCCTGAACTAAAGTTTAGTCTGCTCGTGGTGATCGCACCTTGCCATTGTCTTTTGCCGGGCCAGGCTTCACCATCCAACGCATTTCCCACGGCCCTTTTTGGACGTATTTCCCTTGGCTGCACCTTTCCCTGTTCCCAGGTCCTTGCGCTGGCTGTGTTCGGCATTGTTGCTGGCCGGCCTCATGCTGGGCGGCCTGCAGGCTGACTGGGACTTTGCGCAGATCAGCCGGCGGGCGCAAGCGTTATATGGGCCGTTGGGCGAAGGGCAGCAACGGATCGATGCCTGGCAGCAATTGTTGGCGACCCAGAAGCAGACGCCGGAGCTTGAGCAGCTCAAGGTGGTGAACCTGTTTTTCAACAAACGGGTGCGCTACGTCGAAGACATCGACTTGTGGCGTCAGGTCGATTACTGGGAGACCCCGATCCAGGCCTTGTGGAAAGGGGCCGGGGATTGCGAGGACTACGCCATTGCCAAGTACTTCAGCCTGCGTCGTCTGGGGGTGTCCAGTGACAAGCTGCGCATCACTTACGTCAAGGCGTTGCGGCAGAACCGTGCGCACATGGTGCTCACTTACTACGCAACCCCCGATGCCATGCCGCTGGTACTCGACAGCCTGATCGACGGCATCCTGCCGGCCAGCCAGCGGACCGATCTGTTGCCGGTCTACTCTTTCAATGCCGAGGGATTGTGGCTGCCAGGCGCCAAGGGCAACAAGAAAGTGGGTGACACCAAGCGCCTGTCCCGGTGGCAGGATGTGTTGAAAAAAATGCAGGCCGAAGGTTTTCCGGTCGAGACGACTAACTAGGAGCGCGCGCTCAGATGTCCTTGTTCAAACAGCTGTTGATCGCTATCTGTCTGTTCCTGGTGGTTGCCTTCAGCGGCAGCTTCATGGTCAGTCTGGAAAGCTCGCGGGCCCAGTACGTCAACCAGTTGCGCTCCCACGCCCAGGACGCGGCCACGGCGCTGGCGCTGTCCCTGACGCCGAACATCGACGACCCGGCGATGGTGGAGCTGATGGTCAGTTCGATTTTCGACAGCGGCTATTACGCAACCATCCGTGTGGTCGATGTCGCCACCGACCAAACCCTCGTCGAGCGTACCGGCACGCCCGACGCCGGGAACGTGCCGCAATGGTTCATCAAGCTCATCGGCCTGGAGCCGGCCGGTGGCGATGCGATTGTTAGCCGTGGCTGGGAACAGGCGGCGCGGGTCGAAGTGGTCAGCCACCCGATGTTCGCCCTCGCCAAGCTGTGGCAGAGCGCATTGGGCAGCCTGGGCTGGCTGCTGCTGTGCGGCGCGGTGAGCGCGGTGCTGGGGGCCTTGCTGCTGCGTCGTCAGCTCAAGCCGCTGGATTACATGGTGCACCAGTCCCATGCCATCGCCCGTCGCGAGTTCCTGAGCCTGCCGGAGTTGCCGCGTACCCCGGAACTGCGCCGGGTGGTGCAGGCGATGAACCAGATGGTCGAGAAGCTCAAGGCGCTGTTTCAGGAGCAGGCCGAGCGTAGCGAAAAACTGCGGGTCGAGTCTTACCAGGACAATCTCACGGGACTGGCCAACCGGCGGTATTTCGAAATGCAGCTCCACGCCCGGGTGAGCAACCCCGAGCAGGCCAGTTCCGGTTATCTGCTGTTGCTGCGGGTCAAGGACCTGGCCGGGTTGAACCAGCGGCTGGGCGGGCAGCGCACCGACCAGTTGCTCAAGGCCGTGGGCGAACAATTACAGCGTGAATGCGCCCGCTACCCTGAAACCCACAACATGGTGACGCGCATCCGCGGTGGGGAGTTCGCCGTGCTGGCGCCGGGGCTGGTGCGCGAGGAAGCGCTGCAACTGGCGCAGAACCTCGAAAGCGCGTTGGCGAGCCTGCATGCCACCGGTGCGACCGATGTGGCTTCGGTGGCCTCCATCGGACTGGCTCCATTCGTCCATGGCGACTCGCCGCAAGCCGTGCTCCAGCTCGGCGACCAGGCCCTTGCCCAGGCCGAAAGCCAGGGCGAACCGGGTTGGGCCTGCCTGGACCACAGCGCCTCGGCCAGCGTCGGTGACGATCATCATGCCTGGCACAATCTGCTCGACCAGGCCTTGAGCAATCAGCGCTTCGAGCTGTACTTCCAACCGGTGGTGGCCGCCCAGGACACCCAAGTGGTGCTGCATTACAAAGTGCTGTCACGGCTGCTGGACGAGCAGGGCCAGACCATCCCCGCCGGGCGTTTTCTGCCATGGCTGGAGCGCTTCGGTTGGACCGCGCGTCTGGACCGCTTGATGCTCGAACAGGTGCTCAAGCAAATGGCCGGGCATGACCAGTCCCTGGCGTTGAACCTGTCTTCGGCGACGTTGGCCGATCCGCAGGCGCTGAACAAGGTCTTTGAGATCCTGAGGGCGCATTCCAACCTTGGGCCGCGCTTGACCCTGGAGATTGGTGAAGAGCAACTGCCGGAGCAAGCGGTGCTGGAGGAGTTGACTCGGCACCTGCGTGAGCTTGGTTTCTCCCTGAGCCTGCAGCGTTTTGGTGGGCGGTTCAGCATGATTGGCAACTTGTCGCGGTTGGGGTTGGCTTATCTGAAGATCGATGGCAGCTATATCCGTGCCATTGATCAGGAGAGTGACAAGCGCCTGTTTATTGAAGCGATCCAGCGCGCTGCTCACAGTATTGACTTGCCGTTGATTGCCGAGCGGGTTGAGACGGAGGGGGAGTTGGCGGTGATTCGGGAGATGGGGTTGTTTGGGGTGCAGGGGCAGTTGGTTGGGGAGCCTCGGCGTTGGGGGTGAGGTTTGTTGACCTTCTGACCGAGTACATATCCATTGCTGCGGTAACGGCGGCTTATGGTTCCG
>NZ_WUUD01000004.1:9883-13419 GCF_009831705.1 Pseudomonas sp. PICF6
GGCTTTGGCGGGTGTACACCAATCAGACTTGTTTGAGCAGGACCTGTGGGAGCAAAGCTTGCTCGCGAGGCGGCCTTATAGCCGACCTGCTCTTGCGGGTGTGCACCATCAGACCAGTTTGAGCAGGATTTGTGGGAGCAAAACTTGTTCGCGATGAGGCCGACACATCCAACATCTTCATCAACTGAACCACCGCCATCGCGAGCAAGCTTTGCTCCCACAGGATGAACGCGGTCATCAAAAAACAGGTCGGCTGTCAGGCCGCCTCGCCAAGCTTTTGATCTGGGACGCCCCGTTAACCACGCTGGCCGAACGCAGGCATTGCGTAGGGGGCACCTCGGCATGGATGCCGAGGTAGCCGCGCTGGGCCATGGATGGCCCTTCGCGGCGGGCCCACGGAGCAATGCCGGAGTGAGGGCACACCGAGCCTAAGCGAGGTGCCGAGTGGTGGGGCAAAAGCGCTTTGGTAACTTTCGCCTGGGCCGGCTTCCGGATTTTCGAAAGTGACCCGCTGTAAGAGCGGAACCGCCAGTAGCCGTTACCGCAGAAACGGATATACACCCCCTCTAAAAGTAAGGTCCTAGGAGATTTCTCTCAAGTTGTAGCGAAGCTGGTGAACTTGTCCGCCTTTGGCCTCACCGCTAGTCTGGGTTTGTCACTGAAAAAACGGTGACACGGACGTGCAAGTCCGAAGAAACTGTTTAGGATGCGACGCTACATCGCTCAGGGGCATTCTTCTGCCCACTGGCTTTATGGCGGCTGCACGCAGGAGATCCTTGGATCTGCTGGGTGTCCTAAACAGGCCCGGTCTTGCACACCTGCGTTCGGCCGCCACCCTCATTCGCGTGCAAGCGGACGGTGACGGTTTCCACTTAACTGTTTAGGAAATCTCTAATGTTTAAAGTAACTCCGAATCCGCCAGAAAACCCTGGCAACATCTCCGGAAAATCCTCGAAATCTAAAAAGCTCGATGAAGCCGCCGAGCGCGCCCTCGACTATTACCTCAATCCAAAACCCACCAATGAAGCCTCGGGAAAAACCCAAACCGCCCAGCTCTTCACGGTCTCCCCAGACATCGACACCGAAACCCTACTGGCCAATGCCTCCGAAGACCTGCTGTCCATCAGCGCCATCGCCGCCGACCTGGCTGATGACGTCGACGGCTCGCGCCGCAGCGTGATTCTGGCGATCAGCCGAATGGCCGACGGGGTGCATTTGTTGGTGGAGCGGGCGATGGATCGGCTTGAGGTTCAAACGTCGAACTGACAGGCCTGTGGCGGATTGAAGATGGCCATCGCGAGCAGGCTCGCTCCCACAAGAGGCCTGTTGGCGAATGGAAAATTGCGCCCTGACACAAATCCAATTGTGGGAGCGGGCTTGCTCGCGAAGGCGTCGGCACATCCAACATCATCGCAAACTGACCCACCGCTTTCGCGAGCAAGCCCGCTCCCACATAAGAACTGCGTGACGGCAATATCTGCGACTTGCCCCATCCCCCTGTGGGAGCGAGCCTGCTCGCGATGAGGGCAGCCCCGACACCGATGAACCAGGCTTAGATCAACCCTTTCTCATCATCATCGATCAACCGGCTCAACCCGCCCAAGGCTTCCCGGGCCTGGTTGCGGTCCATCAGCTTGGCCTGGGCCGCGGGGGGCAGGTCGGTGACGCGGATGACGCCTTTGCTGGTCAGCACCTGGATCAAGTCGTCGAGTACCCGGATCATTTCCAGGTCGCTCTGCTTGAGCTGCTTGAGGCTGTTTTCTACCGCCTGGTTGGCGAACCAGTCCTGGATTTCGTGGCTGTCGGCCGGCAGGGTTTCGGTGGCCTCCGCATAAGCGGTGGCTTCCACGCGCACCAGCAGGCCTTGTGCATCGCGTTGCACATAAAACATCGGGCATCCCTCATGTATGAAGCGGCGTCATGCTGGGCAGCATAGGCCAACTGCGCGCGAGTATGGAGGGTGGCGACAAAATCGTCATCCTGGATGCAGCCCGGTACGACCGCCCCTAAGGGCGGCCGTTAAGCCACGGTCAGCTGTTGTTGTGATCGACCTTGATGGTCGGATCACTGCCGGCGATCAACGAGTTCAGGTTGATGTTCGACCAGTTGTTACCTTCCAGCTTGATCGTCACATCAGGGGTGGCCGCTGCGGCGTCGCCCGCGTTGAACTTGCCGGAGGTGCTGACCTGCAGCGACGACACGCCATCGACCGTGCTGATCTTCAGGAAGTTGTCGATGGTGCTGCCGGTTTCGCCCTGCAACAGATCCCGCAGGTCGATCCGGTCACCTTCGCTGGCCTTGAAGTCCTTGATCACGTCGGTGCCGGTGTCGCCGGACTTCCAGACAAAGGTGTCGCCACCCAGACCACCGATCAGGGTGTCGTTGCCCTGGCCGCCGATCAGCGTGTCGTTGCCTTTGCCGCCGAGCAGGATGTCATTGCCCTTGCCGCCGTTGAGCAGGTCGTTGCCGCCCTGGCCGAAGATGATGTCATTACCGGCACCGCCCAGCAGTGTGTCATTGCCATCGTTGGCACCGGACACATCGAAAGCGTTGTAGTGCTCGGTGATGTACTGGTGCACGTTGCTGGTGGTGACTTTGCTGACTTCCACACCGCTCTGCTGGGCCACGAAGGCCTGAATGGACTGATAACCTTCGCCGGCGATGCCATTGAAGCTCACCAGGTCGCCGAACAGGATGTCGTTGCCGTCTGCCCCGTTGACTGTGTCAGCGCCCGGCAGGGTCGCTTCGGTGTGTCCGATGATGGAGTCGGCCAGGTTCTTGGGATCGATGTTGGTCTGCGGAGTCTTGTCCGAGTCGTAGTCCTTCAGGTCATCCAGCGTCACGCCTTTGTTCAGGCCGATGGCTTCCACGCCAGATACCGAACTCAACAGCGCGAAAGCGCTCAGGGAGTTGCTGGTGGTGGTCGAGCCGGTGCTGCTGCCGGTGCCGTCGCGGTACGACAACTCATAGGTGCCGTCGCCTTGGGCGCGCAATGTGCCCAATTCCTCACTGCTCCAGTAACCGCCCCAGGATTTTTTCCAGGTGAGCAGGGTGAGATTGCCGGATTCATCGACCTGAACGCGGTGCGTACTGTCGAGCTCGGCGCTGAACGTCTGGCCCAGCTTGTAGTTGGTCGTGGTGATCAGGCTGTCGAGCTTCACGTCGCCATACAAGGTCGGGTTCGTCTGCTCGCCGGACTGATAGTAGGTCGGCTGGCCGTCGGTGATGAAGTACGTCAGGTTCGTCGCGCCGGTGTTGCTCAGGGCTTCGCTGCTCTTGAACCAGTTGGCCGTGGTCTTGAACACGTCCTCGTAGTTGGTACCGCCGCCGGACACCATCGAATCCAGCACACTTTTGAGCAGCGCGAGTGCGTTCGGATCCTTGAGGTTGACCGATACGGTTTTATTCACCTGGCTGTCGAAGTCTGCCAGGAAAATGTTCACCGTCCCGGAGTTGCCGCCCATGCTCTGCTTGAGGGTGTTGAACACCGACGTCAACGAGTCCTTGGCGGCTGTGACGGACGCTGCGCTCATGCT
>NZ_WUUD01000004.1:13429-15100 GCF_009831705.1 Pseudomonas sp. PICF6
GGTGGTTGCCGAGCCGCCGAGGGCTTCGGTGGAAGTCGAGGTTACGGTCAGGTTGAACTGGCCGTTGTAGTAGGTCGGTGGCGTCAGGGTCAGGCTGCCCAGATTCCAGCCGGTGACCGAGGCCTCGCCATTGCTGCCCACGGTCGCCGTGTGGCCGGCACCGTCGCTCAGCACGCTGCCTTCCGGGATCCCGCCGATTTTCACGCTCAGGCTTTCGGAGCCGTCGGTATCGGTCAGCGCCGTGGTGATCTTCGACAGGTTCACACTGCCGCCTTCGGCGCCTTCGTTGAGCTTGAAGCCGTCGTAGTAGCCTTCACCATTGGTGCCGTGCAGGTCCGAAACAGTCACGCCCGCATTCACCAGATCAGCCACGCCGGTGTACAGCGGCACGCCGGCACTGCTCAGGTCGGTCGGGGTGCTGCCGTTGACCGACAGGTTCACGTCATAGCTGCCCGGGCCGGTCTGGTTGTGGTGGTAGATGTCCAGGGTGTAGTAGCCGCTGGTGGTCGGGGTGAACGAGCCATTGAGCTTGCCGCCCGCTCCCCAGGTGATGCCCGCGACATCCTTGCCACCGATGGTCACCAACAGGCTGTCATCGCCGGTACCGCTGAAGGTGTAGGTCTTGCCAGCTTCGAGGAAAATCAGGCCCGAGGTTTTCGACGCGGTGCCCGGATTCACGTTGCTGTCGGACTGCACGTTGTTCACGGTGGTGCTGCTGTTGGGGGTTCCGGCGGCATCGATCACCGACTTCAGCGTACCGGACGGCGCGCCGCTGCCATCGGTGCCCAGGCCCGACAGACCGGTCCAGACTTCCTTGACCAGGCCAGTGGAGGTCACGGCGTTCCCGGCTACGTTGAGGGTCGGTGCGTCAGCGATCGGCGTGATGTCGATCTTCACGGTGCCGGTAGTGCCCAGCGCCTGACCGTCGGTTGGCTGGAACTTGATCTGCGCGTAATCGGATTTCTGATCGCCCACGCCGTTCGCGTTGCCGTTGGCGCCGGACTCATTGGTATCCGGTGTGAAGCGCAGTTTGCCGGCGTCGATGTCGGCCTTGGTGAAGGTCTGGTTGTTGGCCACGTCCTTCCACGTTGCACCGTCCAGATACTGCAACTTGCCGTCAGCGGGCAGTCCGGTGATTTTTACCCCAAGGCTGGATGCCGAACTGTCCACATCGCTGACACCAAAGGTCGACCAGCCAAGAATCAACGAGGTGTCTTCGGTACCGGTCACCGCGCCGCCGGTTGCGACCGGCGCATCGTTGACCCCGACCACGTTCACGGTGGTGGTGGCCGTGTTGGAGTAGTTTGTGCCGTCGGTCACCGTCACGGTGATGATGCGCGGCACGGTGCTCGGGTCGTCGCTGCTGTTGGTGAAGCTGATGTTCTTGATTTGCTGCATGTAGTCGGCCAGCGTCGCATTGCCCGACAGGGTCAGGGTGACCGTGCCGTTGGTGCTGTTGGCGTTGATGCTGATGCCGTTGACGCTGTTACCCAGGTTCAGCGCATCGCCGGGCTGACGGTTGGTCAGCACGATGGTGGCGCCGGTCAGCATCGTGCTGTCCGGGTCGGTGATTTTCAGGTCGGTGTCGCCGATGGACACGCCCGGACCGGTGGTGCCTTCGGTGAAGGTCACCTGGTAATCGGCGCCGGTCTTGCCGCTGGAGTTGTTGGC
>NZ_WUUD01000004.1:15110-15477 GCF_009831705.1 Pseudomonas sp. PICF6
CGGCGGTGCATCGTTGTCGATGATCGAGGTACTGACGCTGCCGTTGGTGCCGCTGACGGCCAGGTTTTCGAAGTTGCCGCCGGTGGCCGAGTCGATCTTGACCACGAAGTTTTCGGTACCTTCGGTGATCTTGTCGTCCAGCGTCGCCACGTTGAAAGTGGCGCTGGTGGCATTGGCCGGAATCTTCACGGTGTAGACGCCGGTGAAGTCCGTACCGTCGGCGGCGGTACCGCTGTAGACGATCTTGAGCGTCACTTCGGTTTGCGCCGGGTTCGTCAGGCTCACGGTGTACGTCGCGGCCTGGCCTTCGGTGACCGAGGTGCTGCCGGTGATGCTGACGATGGTGTTGTCGACGGTGTCGGTCACG
>NZ_WUUD01000005.1:74-15737 GCF_009831705.1 Pseudomonas sp. PICF6
TCGGTGATCTGGGTCACTGCCGGTGTGGTGGGCAAGGTCACGGCAATGCCGGTGCCGCCAGTAGTGCCGGTGACGGTGACGCTGATCTGGCTAGGGTCGTTATAGACAGTGTCGTTCGGCGCCAGGGGGACGTTGACGCTGCCGGTCAGTTGCCCGGCGGGAATCACGATCACTGCGCCGTTGGACAAGGTCACGATCAGGTTGGTCTGAGGCGCCTGGGTGACGGTCGCGGTGTAGACCAGCACGCCGCCGGCCTCGGTCAGGGTCGGGGTGGCGCTCAGGGTCAACGTCGAATCAAGCACCGCGTTGGCAGTGGTATCGGCGTCGGTGTCGCCGCCGGTGATGTCATCGTCAGCGGCCGCGGCTGCGCTCAAACCCTCAGTCGGGAACCCGATGGTCGGGTCGACGCTGCCAGCGGTGGCATCCAGCATCACAACGCTGTGGCCGCCACCGGCGGCCCCACCCGTACCTGCAGCAGTGGCGCCAGCGGCGGTGGCTTCAAGGGCGGTCGTCGGGTCGACGCCGGCGGCAATGGCCTGCTGCAGTTCTTCTACCGACGGTGCAGCCTGGGCAGTGGCCTGGGCGAGATCGGTGGAGGAGTCCGGGGCAGTGGCGCTCCACTGGGTGTCGCGACCCAGGTCCAGCGTGCGCCCATCGGCCAGTTCCAATGTAACGGCGCCAGCAGCGCCGGTGTCCAATTGATCGCCTGTGGACAGGCGGTCACCTTCAATGAGCACACGCCGGATGCCTTCGGGGGATACGACGAAAACCTGACCAACAATGCTTTTGACGACGGCAATAACACTGCTCATTGAAGACTCTCCGGGTGCCACGTTCAGTAGACTTCCATGTACCGAACAGCCTCTGGCTGCGCCGGTCTGGACGCTCTTGCTTCGCTAAATAAGGTTGTTTTGACGCTTCATGACGTCAATATTTTGGCTTGGTTTTTTTTGATTTTTTTGTTTATGCCAAACTATTGACCTTCTGCTGGCCATCCTAAACAATCGCTTCAGTAATGTCACATTGATATTTAAGCGGCGACCTGTTCTTTCGGTGCATGATTCACTGCCTGTTTCGAACTTTCCGACATACGGTCATCCCGGTTGCCATCATCCGATGCAGCGCCACCTTTCGCTGTGATTCAAGACAAGAGTTTCGGGAATAATCCAACCATGCGTTTGCACCTGTTCAAGGCTTTACCTTTCGCCCTCGCCGCCAGTTTCGTACAAGCACAAACCTTGCCGCAGGCTATGCAACAGGCGCTGGATGTCCATCCTGAGATTCAGGCCGGTGTGAACAGCCGACTGGCGGCGGACTACCAACTCAAGGCCGCTAAAGGCGGCTACCTGCCTAGAGTGGACCTTGCGGCGGGGTACGGTCGCGAAGGTACTGACAGTGTGACGACCCGCTCGGGCAGCAATAATCATTGGGAAACCTTGAACCGTAGCGAGTCCAGCCTGCGCCTGACGCAAATGGTTTTTGACGGTTTTGCGACGTCCAGCGAAGTGGGGCGTCAACAAGCCACCGTGAATGCCCGTGCCTATTCCTTGCTGGACGCGTCCGAGCGCACCGGATTGACCGTGGCCCAGGTTTATCTGGACGTGCTGACCCGACGCGAGTTCGTACGTCTGGCCGAGGAAAACCTCAAGAGTCACGAGCGCATCTTCGATCAAATCAAGCTGCGCACAGACCGTGGCGTGGGCAGCGGCGCCGATCTGGATCAGGCTGAGGCGCGCATGGCCCAGGCCCGCAACAACCTGATCACCGAGCAGACCAATCTGGCCGACGCCGAGACCAACTACCTCAGCGCAGTGGGCCAGATGCCCGACCAGCTGGAACGTCCCGCCGATTTTCTGGCGCTGTTGCCGGCCAACCTGAACGAAGCCCGTGCCCAGATGCTGGAGAACAGCCCGGTGTTGCGTTCCGCCGAAGCCGACATCGCGGCCGCCGAGCAACAGTACGAAGCCGCCAAGTCGAGCTTCTACCCCCGCTTCGACGCCGAGTTGGGCCGTACCGCCGACAACGATCTGGATGGTCAGAACGGTCACAACAACGAATGGCAAGCCATGCTGCGCATGCGTTTCAACCTGTACGCCGGTGGTAGCAACAAGGCGGATCTGGAGTCCAAGTCGTATCTGTCGAACCAGGCCCTGGACATCCGCAACAACGCCCTGCGTCAACTGACTGAAGAGTTGGGCCTGGCCTGGAACGCCCTCAACAACGCCAACGCCCAGGTACCGATTGCCCAGCAGTACGTCGATCACAGCGCCAACGTACGCACCGCCTACCAGCGGCAGTTCGGTCTCGGCGAGCGGACCCTGCTCGACTTGCTCGACAGCGAAAACGAGCTGTTCAGCGCCTCCCGCCGTCTGGCGGAGATCAAGAACGTGCAGTTGTTCAGCCAATATCGGATCAAGGCAACCATGGGGCAGTTGCTCAAAAGTCAGGGGGTTGTCGCGCCGTTGGCATCCGTTGTGCAGAATGACGTCAAGCCCAGGGTCCAGTTGCCTGGGATGAATTGAGTCATCCATCCCGTTTTGATCAGCAAAGAGTGCCCAGCGTGGAATCAGAAGTCAGTCGAGCCGAACTCATCCATGATCCACGCACGCTGCACGACGACCCATTGCTGGACGGCTTGCTGGCGCTTTGCATGCTCCATCAGAAGCCGGCCAGCGCGGCGATGCTCACCACCGGCCTGCCGTTGCCCAAGCAACGGCTGAGCGTCGAATTATTGTCGCGAGCGGCAGCACGTGCCGGTCTGCAAGGCCGGGTGCTGCAACGCAAGCTCGAGCAGATACCGACCATCGCCATGCCGGCCCTGCTGTTGCTCAAGGAGGGTCGTAGCGCGGTGTTGCTCGGCTGGGTCGGCGATGACCAGGCGCGTCTGCTGCTCAGCGAAAGTGATGGCGGCGAAGTGACGGTCAGCCGTGAACTGCTGGCCGACGACTACAGCGGCAAAGTGTTCTTCGCTCAACCGCAACACAAATTCGACGTGAACCACGGCACGCTCATTCCTCGGGCGCGTTCGTGGTTCCGCGACACGCTCAAGCGCTCGCGCTGGCTGTACGCCGACGCCATCGCTGCCAGCTTGCTGATCAACATTATCGCCATGGCGGCGCCGCTGTTCGTGATGAACGTTTACGATCGCGTGGTGCCGAACCAGGCCGAGTCCACCCTGTGGGTGCTGGCGATCGGTATTACCGGCGCCTATGTGTTCGACCTGATCCTCAAGATGTTGCGCAGCCTGTGCCTGGACCTGGCCGGCAAGAAAACCGACCTGATCATTTCGGCGACGCTGTTCGAGCGCATCGTTGGCATGGCCATGAAGTATCGCCCGGCACGGGTGGGCAGCTTTGCCCAGAACATCCATGAATTCCAAAGCCTGCGGGACTTTCTCGCCTCGCTGACCCTTACCAGCCTGATTGACCTGCCGTTCACCTTGCTGATTTTCATGGTCATCGCGATCCTCGGTGGGCATCTGGTATGGATTCCGGTGCTGGCCTTTCCGATTGCCCTGCTGATCGGCTACGCCTTGCAAAAGCCCCTGGTGGCGACCATGGAGCGAACCATGGCCCTGGGCGCCGAGCGTCAATCCAGCCTGATCGAAACCCTGGCCGGTCTGGATGCGGTGAAGGTCAACAACGCCGAGAGCGAGCGCCAGTATCAGTGGGAACAAACCATCGGCACCCTCAGCCGCCTCGAGCTGCGGGTCAAGATGCTGTCCGGCCTGGCGATGAACATCACCTTGCTGATCCAGCAGTTGGCCGGGGTGATCATGATTGTCTTCGGCGTCTATCAGATCATTGCCGGCAACCTGAGCATGGGTGGGTTGATCGCTTGCTACATGCTCAGTGGTCGCGCCCTCAGCCCATTGGCGTCGCTGTCGGGTCTGTTGACTCGCTATCAGCAGGCGCGGGTGACCATGGTTTCGGTCGATCAGATGATGGAGCTGCCCCAGGAGCGCAACTTCGAAGAGCGCCCGTTGAGCCGTAAGGTCTTGCAGGGTGCCATCGAATGCCGTCAGTTGAATTTCACCTACCCGAACCAGCAGAACGCTGCGCTGAAGAACATCAACCTGGTGATCAAGCCCGGGGAAAAAATCGGCATCATCGGTCGTAGCGGCTCGGGCAAGAGCTCCCTGGCCAAGTTGCTGGTGGGTCTGTATCAACCGGACGACGGAGCGCTGTTGGTGGATGGCGTGGACATTCGCCAGATCGACGTCAGCGAGCTGCGCTACAACATCGGTTATGTGCCGCAGGATATCCAGCTGCTGGCCGGTACCCTGCGGGACAACCTGACCTCCGGCGCCCGTTACGTCGAGGACGAACTGGTGCTCCAGGCCGCCGAACTTGCCGGTGTGCATGAGTTCGCGCGCTTGCACCCGCAAGGCTATGAACTGCAAGTTGGCGAGCGCGGGCAGAACCTGTCCGGCGGCCAGCGACAGAACGTCGCCCTGGCCCGCGCGCTGCTGCTCAACCCGCCCATCCTGCTGTTGGATGAACCCACCAGCGCCATGGACAACACCGGTGAGGAACGCTTGAAACAGCGCCTGGCCGCCGTGGTGGAAAACAAGACCGTGCTGCTGGTGACGCATCGGGCATCCTTGCTGTCGCTGGTGGACCGCCTGTTGGTGATCGACCGTGGGCAGATCCTCGCCGACGGCCCGAAAGCCGCGGTGATGGAAGCGTTGAAGAAGGGGCAGATCAGTGTTGCTTAAGTCGGGTTTGAAAAATGCCGTGGGCCGCTATTTCAAGGGCTCGGACTCGCTGCATGGCCAGCCTCTGCCTGAGGTCAACAAAGCCCTGATCGAAGACGCTCCGCGAGTGGTGCGGCTGACGATCTGGGGGATCATCGGCTTCTTTGTCTTCCTGTTGCTGTGGGCCAACTTCGCGCAGGTCGACGAAGTGACCAAGGGCGACGGCAAGGCGATTCCGTCGTCCAAGATCCAGAAAATCCAGAACCTGGAAGGCGGGATCGTTGCCGAGCTGTTTGTCAGCGAAGGGCAGATCGTCGAGGCCGGCGCGCCGTTGATTCGCCTGGATGACACTCGGTTTGTCTCTAATGTGGGGGAGACCGAGGCTGATCGCTTGTCCATGTTGTTGCGGGTCGAGCGGCTGAGTGCCGAAGTCGATGACCGGCCGCTGAACTTCCCGGAGGACGTGCTCAAGGCGGTTCCGCGCCAGGCCGCCAGCGAAGAGTCGCTGTACATCAGCCGCCGCCAACAACTGCACGATGAAATCGGCGGGTTGCAGGAGCAGTTGATCCAGCGTCAGCAGGAGTTGCGCGAGTTTGTTTCCAAGCAGTCGCAGTACCGCTCCGCCCTGTCGTTGCAACGCCAGGAGATCAACATGTCCGAGCCGCTGGTAGCCCAGGGCGCGGTGTCACCGGTGGAAGTGCTGCGGCTCAAGCGGGCTGAAGTCGAAACCCGTGGGCAACTCGACGCCACGACACTGGCGATTCCCCGCGCTGAATCGGCGATCAAGGAAGTGCAGCGCAAGATCGATGAGACGCGCGGCAAGTTCCGCAGCGAAGCCCTGACCCAACTCAATGAGGCGCGTACCGACCTGAACAAGGCCCAGGCCACCGGCAAGGCTTTGGAGGATCGGGTAAGCCGTACACTGGTCACCTCGCCGGTGCGGGGTATCGTCAACAAGTTGCTGGTGAACACCATCGGCGGGGTCATCCAGCCCGGCAGTGACCTGGTGGAAATCGTGCCCCTGGATGACACGCTTCTGGTGGAAGCGAAAATCCGTCCCCAGGACATCGCCTTCCTGCACCCCGGCCAGGACGCCACGGTGAAATTCACCGCGTACGACTACACCATTTACGGTGGGCTGAAAGCCAAGCTGGAGCAGATCGGCGCCGACACCATCACCGACGAAGACAAGAAAACCACTTACTACATCATCAAGCTGCGCACCGAGCGCAGTCATCTGGGCACCCCTGAAAAACCCCTGTTGATCATCCCGGGCATGGTGGCCTCGGTGGACATCATCACCGGCAAGAAAACCGTACTCAGTTACCTACTCAAACCCATCATCAAGGCCCGGGCCGAGGCGTTGCACGAGCGGTAGTGTTTGAACTGCCCCCCTTACCACAAGTGCCGAGTTGTCTGGGCTGACGTCATCGCGAACGGGCTCGCTCCCACAGGGTGACTGGCTGTGTCGCGATAGTGAGTTGCCACGGTTGGACTAGGGGTATCGGAACTGGGCGTTTGTATATCCGGCTGCGGGGTTACCAGTACTCCGGTTTGATAGCGGGGGCTTTGTGGGTGGGTACTCGGGTGGGGAACTGGTGGGATTGGAGTTCCTCGCAGGTGACAACGCGGCGTGTCCAGTGGGCGTGCTGCTTTAGCGAACCTGGAGACGGGCGATTCAGCTCGGCTCTGTGGGGAAGAATGACGCCGACGGTTATTTCAGGAAAGTCTTCTCGTACGGCTCTCAAGGCCGGCGTCATGTCGGTGTCGCTGGATACAAGCACCAACTGCTCCAACCGTTCATGATGCTTCAGTTTCGTTTGCTTGGCAGCAGTTCGATACATGCTGATTGCCATGTGAACATCCGTTTCTTTCTCCTCCAGCTTCCAGATGTCGACTTTGTCGTTGCGAGACGCTTTCGTCTTTCTATCAATAAAGCGAGGGGCCTTGGCAGGTTCAAGTTGATGGTGACCGTAATGGACACAGATATGGGTGCTCTTCAGGGCGCGAATATAAGTGTCTTGCGCTTCTTTTGATGCTTGACCCCGGGTGGCCAATGACGGTTTGACCGAGGAGGTGAAGTAATCAACCGAGGAAGTGGTGCTCTGCGGATTTTCGATATGCGCGATATGCGACAACAGACTTCGCAGATCCAGCCACTTGTAAGGTGTGTCCGCGAGCAGCCCATAGAACAGGTTGTAGCCATCTACAAAAAATGCGGTTCGCACAAGCTCAATCCCCAGAAACGAAAAAACCGGCCTAAGCCGGTTTTTTCACCCCAACAGCCAGAAAATTGAATCTCTGCGTACGGGGTTGAGTAAAGCCATCCTAAGTTGAGCGTGACATGGCGTCAACTGCTGTTTGGTTTAGCTTTTTTCACCGGCAGATCAGTGTTGAGCGTATGCGCGGTGGGAGGTCAAACTCATTCTTTGTTTGATCTGTCAGCGTTTGTTACGAAATTGAGGGCTCCTGCGGGAAATACGAGAAATTCATCACCGAAAGCCGTTTTGTATGAGTGGAAGCTCTCACGATTCTGTGGGATTTGATACCGATTCATCTCAGCAAAAACCGAGCGCTTCTTGATCTCCTCTTTGGTCTTTTTGAAACAAGAGATTGCTTCCTCCTCCCTGCTACTCCCTTGACGCCCCCCACCGCTGTCGTAGACTCCGCCCATCCGTCAGGGAGTAACGGTTATGCGGCGTTCAGGTAGTTGGGTTTGGGGGTTGGTCTTTGTAACGTGCTGGGTGCAGGCGCAGACGCCTGTTTCCGATGATCCGCTGCTCGAGAGCGGCGTCAGGGCCAGTGCACCGAGCGGCAATGAGGCGCGTGGGGTGCTTCGGGCACGGGATCAGGCGGTGCTTGCCAGTGAGTTGGCCGGACGAATTGTCGAGTTGCCGTTCAGTGAGGGGGAGTCTTTCAAGCAGGGCGATACCCTGGCGCGTTTCGATTGTTCAGCGTACCAGGCTCAGCTCAATGCAGCTCGGGCCGCGAGCCGTGGTGCCAGCGAAGAACTGGCTCATAACAAGCAATTGGCGGCGTTGAAATCGGTCGGGCGTTTCGAAGTGGCACGCGCCGAGGCCAGGCTCAGCGAAGCGCAGGCGCAGTCCCAGGTTTATCAGGTCCAGGTCAAGCGCTGCAGCGTGATCGCGCCGTTCGATGGGCAGGTGGTGGCGCGCGAGGTGCAGCGCTATGAAAGCGTGGCCGCCGGCGCGCCGTTGCTGGACGTGGTCGACAACCGCACCCTGGAAATCCATCTGCTGGTACCTTCGCGCTGGATGGGCAGGCTCAAGCCGGGCCAGTCCTTCACCTTTGTCCCCGATGAAACCGGCCAGCCGCTGCAAGCGACGGTCAAACGCCTTGGCGCGCGCATCGATGAGGGTAGCCAGACTTTGCTGCTGGTGGCGACGCTGCCCGACGCCAAAGGTCTGTTGTCCGGCATGAGCGGTACGGCGCGTTTCGCGGAGTTCAAGTGAACGCGCCGATCACGGGCAGCGCCGAACAGGTATTTGCCCGATTCCTCGACCTGGAGCGCCAGACGCGGGCTGCGCGTACCCCGGCGCAACTGAGTTACAGCCTGGTCAACGATGGTCAGGCCCTGTTCGGGTTCCGACATGCCGCGCTGTTGATCGCCGGCAAGGTCCAGGCGGTGACCGGCGTCAGTGCCGTGGATCCGAACGCACCGTTCGTGGCGTTTGTCGAGCAGGCGGTGGCGCAGCTGTTCAAAAAAGGCTTGCTGAACCAGGCCCGGGTAATTGCCGCCGAAGGGGTGAGCGACTCCATTCAGGCGGACTGGCGAAGCCTGTCGGCGGGGCAGGTATTCTGGCTGCCGTTGATCGATCATCAGGGGCAGGTGTTCGGCGGTTTGTGGCTGGCCCGTGACCTGCCATGGCCCCCCTCTGAACAAGTGCTGCTGTCGCAACTGGGCGACACCTATAGCCACGCCTGGCTGGCGCTGCAACCGCGCAAACCGTGGCGCTTGCGCTGGACCCGCAAGCGTCAGGTCGCCTTGGTGGCGGTGCTGCTGTTGGGCTTGCTGGTTCCTGTCCGTCAGTCGGTATTGGCCCCGGCCGAAGTGGTGCCGCTGGGCGGGCAGGTGGTGGCGGCGCCTTTGGACGGGGTGATCGCCCAATTCCTGGTCAAACCCAACCAGAGCGTCAAGAGCGGCGACTTGCTGTTGCGCTTCGAAAGCACCAGTCTCAAGGCCCAGGCCGATGTGGCCGAGCGCGTGTTGGGCGTGGCCGAGGCGGAACTCAAGGCCAATTCCCAGCGCTCGTTTGCCGACGCTGAATCCAGTTCGAAGATTGATCTGTTGGCCGCTCGCGTCGAGCAGAAACGCGCCGAACGCGACTATGCAATCGAGTTGCTCAAGCGCAGTGAAGTGCGCGCCGAACGGGACGGTATTGCGGTATTTGCCGATGCAGAACGTTGGCTCGGCAAGCCGGTGCAGACGGGGGAGCGGTTGATGGAAATCGCCGACCCGAACCAGGCCGAATTGCGTATTGAGCTGGCGGTGGGCGACGCGATTGACCTGGCCCCCGGTGCCCAGGTGGCGTTGTTCCTCGACAGCGACCCGTTGCAGCGACACCTGGCCAGGCTCGAACGTTCGGCCTACGAGGCGCAACCCACAGCTGCCGGGCAACTGGCGTATCGCCTGGACGCGCGTTTCGATGACGCGGCGCCGCGCATCGGCCTGCGGGGCACGGCGAAAATTTTCGGCGATCGCGCGCCGCTGGCGCTGTACCTGTTGCGTCGACCACTGGCCGGCTTGCGCCAGAGCGTGGGTCTGTAGCATGGGACTGCCGAGCCTGCGGCCAGACCTGCAATTGTCCCCGGCGGCCCCGGACCCGGACGGCTCCCCTCAATGGACCCTTGCCGATCCGGTACGCGGGCGCTATTTCAAGCTTGGCGCGGCGGCGATGCGCATGCTGCGGCACTGGTCCCTTGGTGAGCCGGAACAGGTGCTGCAAGCCGCGAACCGTGAGCCGGGCCTTCCGCTCAATAATGAGTCGCTGGAGCAATTGCTGGGCTTTTTGCGAGGTCACGATCTGATCAGCGCCATGGACCCGCAACAGCGCGACAGCTATCAGTTCAAGACAGCCGCCCAGCGCCAGAGCCTGTGGCAGATCCTGCTGCACCAGTATCTGTTTTTTCGCATTCCGTTGTGGCGCCCGGATGCTTTTCTCAATCGCGCCTGGCCGCTTCTCGCACGGTACGGGCCCGCCATCCTGCGGTATGGCATGCCGCTGACCCTGGGCGTGGGTATTTTTCTGGTGTCGCGGGACTGGCAGCGCTTCGTGGCGACGTTTCCGCACCTGTTCAGCCTGGGTGGCGCGCTGGCATTCGCGGTGGCGTTGTTCTTCGCCAAGTTGTGCCACGAGTTCGGTCATGCCTTCATGGCCAAGCGCGCCGGTTGCCGTGTGCAGAGCATGGGCGTGGCATTCATGGTGCTGTTGCCGATGTTCTACACCGACGTCAGCGACGCCTGGCGGGTCAATGATCGTCGTGCCCGGCTGCTGATCGGCGCCGGCGGTGTACTGGCCGAATTGCTGCTGGCGTGCATCGCGTTGCTGGCCTGGTCGCTGTTGCCCGACGGACCGGCCCGCACTGCCGCGTTCATGTTGGCCAGCGCCACCTGGATCACCACGTTGATCATCAACCTGAACCCCTTCATGCGCTTCGACGGTTATTTTCTGCTCAGTGATTTCTGGGCAGTGGATAACCTCCAGGGGCGAGCGTTTGCGTTGTGCCGCTGGCGTTTGCGTGAAGCCTTGTTCGGTTATGGCGCGCCGGCTCCGGAACCCTGGACGCCGACAATGCGTCGTCGCTTGCTGGTGTGGGGATACGGCGCCTGGTTATGGCGCGCGGCGTTGTTTTTGGGTATTGCCCTGGCGGTCTATCACCTGTTCTTCAAGGTGCTGGGCATTTTCCTGATGTTGGTGGAATTGGTGTGGTTCATTTTTATGCCCATCGTGAACGAATGGCGGCAGTGGTGGAGCCGGCGCGAGCAGGCCCATGGTCCGCGAGTGCTGCTCAGTGGCCTGGTGTTACTGGCGTTGGCGTTGGTGCTGCTGTTGCCCTGGCGTAGCGCCGTGGAGGTGCCGGTCATGCTCGAGGCCGGTCGCGCCAGTGCCTTGCATGCGCCGGTGGCGGCGCGCATCAAACAAGTGAATGTGCATGACGGCCAGACCGTGGCCCAGGGCGATGTGTTGATCGAGCTGGAGTCGCCTGACATGGCCTCGCGCCTGGCGATTGTGCGTCGGGAAATCGAGATCCAGCAGTTGCAGATGCGTCGCCAGGCCGGCCGCAGCGAAACCGCCGCCGATGCCGGTATCGTCGAACAACAACTGGCCGAAGCGGTGGCCGAATACCGGGGCCTGGTCGCCCAGCGTGAGCGCCTGCTGTTACGCGCGCCCCATGCCGGACAGGTGCGTGATCTGTTACCACAGTTGTCGGTGGGGCGCTGGTTGTCGCCCACACAGCCGCTGGCGCGGGTGGTACAGGCCGACTCCCGCTTACGCGGCTACCTGACCGAAGCCGAGCTTTGGCGGGTCGAACCCGGGGCCACGGGGCGTTTCATTGCTGACGATCCGATGCACCCCTCGATTGCCGTGCAATTGAACGAGATCGACACCAATGGCGTGGCCTGGGTCGAGCAACAGGCGTTGACGTCGGATCACCACGGGCCGATCGCGGTACGGCGTGACTCGCAGCAACGGGCGGAGCCGGTGCAGGCGCAATATGGCGTGCGTTTGAGTGCTGTTGATAACACGCCTGCGCCGGCGCAACCGCTGCGTGGCGTAGTGGTGTTGCAGGGGCACGGTGAGTCGGTGTTGGGAGCGACCTGGCGTCGGCTGGCGGCGCTGGGTGTCAGGGAAAGCGGGTTTTAAGGAGCGAGCATGAATTCAGTGGCGGCGGAGGGGTTGGTGGTACGGCCATCGCAGGTCAGCGATGGGCCGTTTTTGCAGAGTCTTTACCAGACGGCGCGAGCGGATCTGCAATGGATCGACGGCGAGCACGAGCAAGTACAGCAGGTGGTTGCTCAGCAATTTCAGGTGCAGGAGCAAGGGCTTGGGGATAACTTCCCCAACGCCATGCATTACGTCGTGGAAAAGCTCGGTACCGCCATTGGCGCCTTGAGTACTGATTTTGGCCCCAATGAAATCCGTGTGTTGTACCTGGCGTTCATTCCCCAGGCGCGCGGGCAAGGTTACGGTCGGGCCGTGTTGCAAGGGGTACAAAAAGCCGCACAACAGATCCGCTGCCCGGTGGCGACCGTGGTCTGGAGCAGTAACCCGCACGCACGCCAGCATTACCTGGCATTGGGCTTTGAAGTGCAGGAGCGCAACCCGGCGGCGGAGCGGCTGGTTTGGTATCCGAAGGGGAACTGAGCTGCATCTGGCTCGTGTGGGAGCGAGCCTGCTCGCGATAGCGGTGGGTCAGTTTGAAGTGATGTTGGCTATGCCACCGTCATCGCGAGCAGGCTCGCTCCCACAAGGGATCATCAGTCTTCAGTTAAACGCAATGTAGAAATACCCCAGCGCCGGATCCCGTCCCATGGGCGGTATCCGCGACACGAACACCTCCTCAATCCGCCCCAGATCGGGCACCTCCAGCGCGCACAGCCCATCTACGAAGTCGGTGCTTTCCAGGCTGTTGAATTCAACGCTGAACGGCATGCGCTCAGCGTTCGGCATCTTCGCCCGTGGTGTTTCCTCAAGGAACTCGAACCGCACGGGCAGGCAGCTGCCGTCGGGCAGGGTCAGGCGGCTGGTCTGGCCCAGCAGCGGTTGAAAATGGCGGCTATGAACCTGTTGCAGCATGTCGACACTCCAAAAGCCGGAGGGCCGCAGCCCTCCGACTGTTCATCAGTTACGGGACGGGAAGAGACCGTTCAAGGCGACACTGAAGTTGATCGCCAGGAACGGGTTCATGATCGCCATCGGCATGCCGCTGCCCGTCGGGGAAATCGTGCCGTCGATGGTGGTGCTCACGCCCTTGACCGGGATCGGCGAGGCACCTATCTGGTCGGAATAGATATTCGCCGCGCCCGGGCCAGTGCCCGAGGTGCCGATGAACGAATTGGTGGCCGTTGGTGTGTTCACCGGGTTGCTGGCTGGGTTCGCCAGTTGCAGGGTGGTGGAGGCGGTGAGTCCCGCCATAGTGTGAGTGTGGGTGGGCAGGTTGTTGAGCGTCGGGGTGACGTTTTCGGTGCCGGCGACTTCGCCGATGACCCGCGGCGTCAGGCCCAGGCCGTTGCCTTGTCCCAAGAGCGTGCGGCCTTGCAGATTGGGGAGCATGAAGTTGGTGGTGCCGTTGCCTCCGTAGTACGTGCCGAGCAGGGAGAACAGCGCCTGGTATTGGGAAATGCCGAGTGTCTGCCCGTTGCACAGCGCCCACCCATTGGGGGCGAAGTTAAAGGCGAACGGCTGGATGGTGCCCATAAAGACTTCCATAGATTCCTCATCCCTTCAGATTGTTGGTTTGGCAATGCCGACAGGGACCAAGGGAGAGGATTGCGATCAGCCCGACTTCTTCACTCCCTGGCCTGGTCACGCACGGCTGAGCGTAGACCGAGATATTTCATTCTGCTGGGCTGGAAGGGAGGAAAAATGTTGCCTAGGGGCTTAATCGATTCAGGTTCGCATGGCGCCTATACCGTCCATCTTTTTTACAGATCTGGCTGGGTTTGATATCAAAGTAGTACTAGTCGCGGATTATTTCCTCAGCTACGCTTTGCGCTACAAATGGAATACAAACAAGGTGAAGGGATTGCCGCAGTTTCACTTTATTTCCGGTTTACCGCGCTCGGGCTCGACCCTGCTTTCTGCCATTTTGCTGCAGAACCCGCGCTTTCATGCCGGCATGACCAGCCCCGTCGGTTCGCTGTTCAGCAGCGTCCTGCAGCAATGCAGCGCCGGCAGTGAGTTTGGCTCGGTGATCGATACCGACCTGCGCCGTCGCCTGTTGCGCGGGCTGTTCGACTCCTACTACGCCGACAAGGCCGACAAACCCGTCATCTTCGATACAAATCGCCAGTGGTGCGCCCGCTTGCCTGCGTTGCAGGACCTGTTCCCCCAGGCCAAGACCATCGCCTGCGTGCGCAACGTCGCCTGGGTGCTGGACAGCCTGGAGCGGCTTTACCGCGCCAATCCGTTCGAGAACACCAAGCTGTTCAATGACGATGACGAGCGCAACACCGTCTACAGCCGCTGCGAAACCCTGGCCCAGCGCAACCGCCTGGTTGGCTTTGCCTGGACAGCGCTCAAAGAGGCGTATTACGGCGAAAACGCCGAGTCCATGTTGATCGTCGACTACGACCTGTTGAGCCAGGCCCCGGAGCGGGTGATGCGCCTGGTGTACGAGTTCATCGGTGAGCCCTGGTTCGAACACGACTTCAATCACTTGACCTACGACGCACCGGCCTTCGACCAGGCCTTGGGCGTTGCCGGCCTGCACAAGGTCAAGCCCAAGGTCGCGCCGCAAGCCCGGCGGACCTTGTTGCCGCCGGATCTGTTTGAAAAGTATGCCGAGTTGTCGTTCTGGCGCGATGGGTCCGCCAGCGCCGCCAATGTCATTCGTATGAAAACCGACGCCGCGGTCAGCTGACTCGCGGTTTTTTTCATTTGCGTGTTTAAAAAGTTCGAGTCCAGGTGAACGTCATGTGGTGGAGCAAAGGCAAATCGCGGGTAACCGAGGGCGCACAGGCCCTGGCATCGCCAATGATCATGTCCCTGGAGCCGCGAATGCTGTTCGACGGCGCGGTGGCGGCGACCGTGGCCGATGCCGCACAGGCGGACGCCCAGCCCACTGCAGACGCGGCCAAGACGCCTGCGGCTGACCAGGCTTCAGACAGCCACGCGCCTCAAGGGCAGACCGATGCCACCCAGGCCGCTGTGCCCGGCAAGGCCGTGGTGTTTGTCGATTCCCGGGTCAAGGACTCTGCCAGCCTCCTTGAAGGCGTTGCGCCCGGTACCCAGGTGGTGCAACTGGATGCTACCAAGGACGGCCTGCAACAGATCGCCGATTACCTGGACACCCACCAAGGCATCAGCTCGGTGCAGATCATCGCCCACGGCAACGCCGGCGATCTCTGGTTGGGCAACAGCTACCTGTCGGCGGACAACGTTGAGGCCCGCAGCGAGGTGCTGGCGCAGATCGGCCAGGACATGAACGCCGGTGGCGATATTCTGATCTATGGCTGCTACACCGCTGAAGGTGACCGTGGCCTGAGCCTGGTCAATTCACTGGCGCAGTTGACCGGCCGCGACGTGGCGGCGTCCATCGATCGCACGGGCCTTGGCGGCGACTGGGACCTGGAAATCGCCACCGGCAACATCGAAAGCGCCAACGTGCTCTCTGCCAATGCCATGAGCGAGTACCAATGGGGCCTGGCCACCTGGACCGCTACCAACAACCTCAATTCCGGTATTGGTTCTCTGCGCGCCGCTTTGGATTCTGCGCAGAATGGTGACATTGTCACGTTCAATGCCGGCATGACTGTCGCGCTGACCCAGGTGCTGGTGGTCGACAAGAACGTCACCATCGATGGCGATCTCAACAACGACAACGTGGCCGACGTCACCCTCGATGGGCAATACCGCACCCAGATCATCAACGTGACGGCCGGCACCACGGCGACCCTCGATGGCCTGGTGATTACTCGCGGTATGGTGGCGGGTAACGGCGGTAATGGCGGCGACGATGCGCTGGTGTCAAAGGGGGGCGGGATCTATAACGCCGGCACCCTGACCCTGAGGAACGTCACCGTCACCGCGAACGCCGCTTCGGGTGGCGGCGGCGGTGGTGGTGTCACGCCGCAATACGCCGGCGGCGGTGGTGGCGGCGGTGGCGCGATCACTGGCGGTACGGGCGGCAAGGGCGGCGATACCCTCAACGCCACGGGCTCCAACGGCTCGGCCGGCCAGGGCGGCGCCGGGGGGGGCTTCTTCAACATGGGCGGGCGTGGT
>NZ_WUUD01000005.1:15747-16492 GCF_009831705.1 Pseudomonas sp. PICF6
CGGGGCCATCTGGAACAAAGGCTCGATCCTGATTACCGCCGCCAACTTCGCCGCCCTGGCCGGCAACGTCGGTGGCAGCGGCGTGGGTGGGACCAGTGCCGGCACCGCGGGTGTTTCGCCGGCGTCGGTGGCCAACGTCTACGGCGATGGCGGCACCATCAACACCAACTATGTGCCGGACGAGACGCCGCCCACCGCGACCGTCGTGGTGGCCAATACCAACCTGAACTCCGGTGGCACGTCGCTGGTGACCATCACCTTCTCCGAAGCTGTCACCGGCCTCACTGCGGCCGACCTGACGGTGCAGAACGGCACCATCGGCACCTTGACCAGCGGCGACGGTGGCATCACCTGGACCGGCACTCTGACCGCGGCCAGCAACATCGCCGACACCACCAACATCATCACCCTGAACAACACCGGGGTTGCCGACCTGGCCGGCAATGCCGGCGTGGGCACCACCGACTCGAACAACTACGTGGTCAACGACACCGTGGCGCCCACGGCGTCCATCGTGGTCAGCGATACTGCCCTTCGGGTCGGTGAAACCTCGTTGGTGACCATCACTTTCTCCGAAGCGGTCAGTGGTTTTACCGCAGCGGACCTGACGGTGGCCAACGGCTCGATCAGCGGCCTGAGCTCCAGCGACGGTGGCATCACCTGGACGGCCACCTTCACACCGGACGCTGCGATCACCGACACTTCCAATCTCATTGTCCTGAATAACACCGGCGTGGCGGACCTC
>NZ_WUUD01000005.1:16502-17235 GCF_009831705.1 Pseudomonas sp. PICF6
ACCATCGTGGTGGCCGATACTGCGCTGAATATCGGCGAAACATCGCTGGTGACGATCACTTTCAGCGAAGCTGTCACGGGCTTTACCCTGGCAGACCTGACTGTGGCCAATGGCTCCTTGAGCGGGCTGAGCAGCAGCGACGGCGGCATCACCTGGACCGCGACGCTCACCCCGAGCGCCAGCATCAGCGACGCCACCAATCTGATCATCCTGGCCAATACCGGTGTGGCGGACGCGGCCGGTAACACCGGCAGCGGCACCACCAGCTCCAACAACTATGCAGTCGACACCCAGCGACCCACCGCTAGCATCGTTGTGGCCGACACCGCGCTGAGCGTTGGCGAAACATCCCTGGTGACCATCACCTTCAACGAAGCGGTAACAGGCTTTACCGCCGCCGACCTGACGGTCGCCAACGGTACGATCACCGGCCTGAGCAGTGGCGACGGCGGCATCACCTGGACCGGCACGTTGACACCAAGCGCTAGCGTCAGCGACACCAGCAACCTCATCACCCTGGATAACACTGGTGTGGCGGATGCGGCGGGCAACGTCGGTACGGGCACCACTGATTCGAACAACTACGCCATCGACACCGCGCGTCCGACCGCGACCATCGTGGTCGCCGACTCGACCCTTGGCGTCGGCGAAACCTCGCTGGTGACAATTACCTTCAGCGAGGCGGTGACCGGTTTCACCCTGGCCGACCTTACCGTTGCCAACGGCAGCCTGA
>NZ_WUUD01000005.1:17306-17455 GCF_009831705.1 Pseudomonas sp. PICF6
GCCAACGGTACGCTGAGCGCGGTCAGCAGCAGTGATGGCGGCCTCACCTGGACCGCCACCTTCACTCCGGCCCTCGGCGTCACCGACACCTCCAACGTCATCACTCTGAACAACACCGGGGTCAGTGACGCGGCGGGCAACTCCGGCAC
>NZ_WUUD01000005.1:17465-18683 GCF_009831705.1 Pseudomonas sp. PICF6
CGGCAGCGGCACCACCGATTCGAACAACTATGCCGTCGACACCCTGCGTCCGACCGCCACCATCGTGGTCGCCGATACGGCGCTGAGCGTCGGCGAAACCTCGCTGGTGACCATAACCTTCAAAAAGGCGGTCAGCGGGTTCGACAATTCGGACCTGACCGTCAGCAACGGCACGCTCAGCACCATGAGCAGCACCGACGGTGGCGTCACCTGGACGGCCACCTTCACGCCGAGCGCCAGTATTTCCGACACCAGCAACGTGATCACGTTGGACAATACCGGCCTGATCAATGGCGCGGGCAACGCCGGTGTCGGTACTACCGACTCCAACAACTACGCCGTCGACACGGTGCGACCAACGGCGACCATCGTCGTGGCCGACACCGCCATTGCCGCCGGCGAGACCTCGCTGGTAACCATCACCTTCAGCGAGGCGGTGACCGCGTTCACCAGTGCCGACCTGACGGTTGCCAACGGCGTTATTTCCGGGCTGAGCAGCAGCGACGGCGGCATCACCTGGACCGCGACCTTCACGCCGACCGCTGGCGTCACCGACACCAGCAACGTCATTTCGCTCAACAGCGGCGGTATCGTCGACCTGGCGGGCAACGTCAACGTCGGCACGACCGACTCCAATAACTACAGCATCGACAGCCAGCGTCCGACCGCGACCATTGTGCTGAGCGACTCTGCGCTGAGACCGGGCGAAACCGCTCAAGTGACCATTACCTTCAGCGAGGCGGTGACCGGCTTCACCAACGCCGACCTGAGCGTGGCAAATGGCACATTGAGCGCGGTGAGCAGCAGCGACGGCGGCTTGACCTGGACCGCCACTTTCACGCCGGACCTGGGCGTGACCGACGCCACCAACCTGATCGTGCTGGACAATACCGGTGTGAGCGATGCGGCGGGCAATACCGGAACAGGCACCACCAACTCGGCCAATTATGCCGTGGAGACGCGGGTGCCAACGGCCACCGTCGTGGTGGCTGATAACGCCCTCAGCGTGGGGGAAACCTCGTTGGTGACCATCACCTTCTCGGAGGCCGTCAGCGGTTTTGACAATGCCGACCTGAGCGTGAGCAACGGCACACTGAGCAACGTCTCGTCCACCGACGGCGGCGTGACCTGGACAGCCACGTTCACCCCGACGAGCAATATCACCGATACCAGCAACCTGATCAGCCTGGACACCAGCGGTGTGGTCAACGTGTCGGG
>NZ_WUUD01000005.1:18693-18949 GCF_009831705.1 Pseudomonas sp. PICF6
CAACCTGATCCTGCTCGACGCCAGCAATGTGCAGGACCTGGCCGGCAACGCCGGCGTGGGCATCGCGATTTCCAGCAACTACGCACTCGACGCCACCCGGCCGACGGCCACCATCGTGGTCGCCGACCCGAACCTGACGGCGGGCGAGACGACTCTGGTGACGTTCACCTTCAGCGAACCGGTGACTGATTTCGATCTGTCAGACCTCAGCGTCACCAACGGTGAACTGACCAACCTGACCACCAGCGACGGCGGT
>NZ_WUUD01000005.1:18959-19201 GCF_009831705.1 Pseudomonas sp. PICF6
GTGAACTCCAACAACTACGCCATCGACACGGTTCGCCCCGGCGCCACCATCACAGTGGGCGACACCAGCCTGGGCATCGGCCAGAGCACTACTGTGACCATCAGCTTCACCGAGGCAGTGTCCGGTTTTGACTTGTCGGATCTCAGCGTCGCCAATGGTGTGTTGTCCAACCTCACCAGCAGTGACGGCGGCCTGACCTGGACGGCGACCCTGACGCCTACCGCGGGCGTCAACGATGCCAC
>NZ_WUUD01000005.1:19211-22177 GCF_009831705.1 Pseudomonas sp. PICF6
ACGCCCACGGTGAACCTCACGGACCCGAGCAACTTCATCGCTCTGGACACCAGTAACGTCAGCGACCTGACAGGCAACGCCGGAGCAAGCGTGGCGGTGTCCAACAATTACGCCATCGACACCGTGGTGGCCAACGATGTGAAGCCACCGCCGGAGTTCCTGACGTCCGACCCTGTCACGGTCGTGCCGCCCTCCGAGGTGCCGTTGCAGCCGATTGTCTTTACGCCGCCAACCGGTGACCTCGGCTCGCCGCTGGGCTTTCCACCGCTGTTTGAACAACGCGACGTGGGCGGCGGCATTCGGCCGATCGGCGACATTTTCATCAACCGTGGTGCACTGGCGCCGAGCTATATCGCCCAGGTATTCAGCTCCGACGCTGCGGGCGATGGCTCCGGCCAGGGCTTCCTGGGCTTCGGGGGTGGCGATGGCGGGGTGTTCGGCAGCAGCACGATCGCCGGTCTGTTCAGCCAGGATGCCGGTTCCGATGGTGAATCGCTGGACGCCTTCGACAGCCAGTCGATGCAGGGCGGTGATGGGTCTCAAGGGGTATTCGGCGCACCAACCCTGGGCCAGCAACTTCAACAACTCAAAGACACCGAGCAGCGTCAGGTCGACAGCCTGGCAATGGCATTGCAACAGGTCGGCATGAGCCAGGCGCAGGCCTGAACAACTAAAAAAATTGGGGCAGCCAGGGGCAATCCAGGGAATGAATAGAAGTCAGAAGTTATTCGCAATGAGTGTGCTGGCGTTGACGGTCAGCGGATGTGCGGTCACCAGCGAGCCGATCGAGCGTAGCGTCAGCGAACAGCGCGCCCGGACCGATCTGCAGAATATGTACAAGGATCAGGAGCCCCTCAGCGGCCCGCTGACCCTGCACCAGGCCATGGCCCGTGCGGTGAAGTACAACCTTGAAGGCCGCTTGAAGATCATGGAAGAAGCCCTGGCCAAGCGTCAGCTGGACCTGGCCAGTTTCGACATGCTGCCGCGCATGGCCCTGGACGCCGGCTACGTGGGCCGCAACAACGTCAGCGCTTCCAGCAGCCAGAGCGTGGAAACCGGTACCCAGTCTCTGGAACCGTCGACCTCCCAGGACCGCGATCGCGAAGTAGCCGACCTGACCATGGTCTGGAACGTGCTCGATTTCGGCGTGAGTTACATCAGCGCCAAGCAGGCCGGGGACCAGCGGCTGATCGTGCAGGAGCGTCGGCGCAAAGTCATCAACACTATCGTCCAGGATGTGCGTTCGGCTTACTGGCGAGCCATGGCCGCCGAGCGCCTGCTCAAGCAGATCGACAGCCTGATGGTCCGAGTCGATACGGCCCGCGGCAACAGTCAGAGCATGAGCGAGCAACGCATTGGCGATCCGGTGCAGGCACTGGGTTACCAGCGTTCGCTGATCCAGGCCACCCGCCAGCTCGAAGAGCAGCGCCGGGCGTTGTCCCTGGCCAAGACGGAACTGGCGACGCTGATCAACCTGCCCCTGGGCACCGAGCTGACCTTGGCCACCCAGGATGAGTACGTCATCCCGGAACTCAAGGTCGACCTCGCGCGCCTGGAACAGGAAGCCCTGACCAGTCGCCCGGAACTGCGCGAGCAGGACTACCAGACGCGCATTACCGCCGCTGAAACCCGCAAGGCCATGCTGCGCCTGTTACCTGGGCTGGAGTTCTCCGCTGGGGGGCATTACGACAGCAACTCGTTCCTGGTGGAGCAGGGCTGGGCTGACTATGGCGTGAAGGTCACCTGGAATCTGTTCAACGTGATCTCCGCCCCGGCGGCCATCAACGTGGCCAAGGCCGGTGAAGAGGTCGCGGCGGCGCGGCGCCAGGCGATGTCGATCGCCGTGCTGGCGCAGCTGTACGTGGCCAATGCCAATTACCGCGAGGCGCTGCGCCAGTTCAAGACCAGCCAGCAGCTGTCGGAGATCGATGGGCAGATCGTGGGTCAACTGCGCAACCGCCATCAGGCCGCCGGCTTGGGTGAGCTGGACCTGATCCAGGGCGAACTCAATACGCTGCAGGCTGACTTGCGGCGGGATCTGGCCTATGCCGACCTGCGCAACGCCTACGGCCAGATCTTTGCCAGCGCTGGCCTCGACCCGTTGCCCGATGAAGTGCAATCGACCCAAGTGCAGTCCATTGCCACGGCGTTGGCCAACCGCGAAGCGGCGTGGGCCCAGGGCGATATCGCGGTGCCGACCGCGGCGGTGACCCAGTAACAGGCCGTACGCATGGTGCGCCCGGCGTTTTCCCGGCTGCCGGTAACGGTGAACCTGCCTTTGCTGTTGCAGGCACTGGCAGCCGTTGAGGACGATCATTGGCAAGGCCACTTCAACAGCGCGTACTACAGTGGTGACTGGAGTGGCGTGGCGCTGATTTCGGCGGTCGATGCCTTGACCCCGTTGTCTCCCGGGCGCGGTCAGCCCGTGCAGCGCGCGCTCTGGTCAGAGGATGCCCGTTGGCACGAGGCGTTGCGCGACTGGCCGTTGGAAATCGTCTCGGCCCGGCTGCTGCGACTCGGTCCCGGCGGGTGTATCCACGAGCATCGCGATTATGACCTGGGTGGCGCGAACGCCGATCTGCGCCTGCATGTGCCGCTGCTCAGCCCGCTTGGCGTGGATTTCTGGCTGGATGGGCAACGCATTCCGATGACGGCGGGCGAATGCTGGTTTCTTGATCTGTCGCTGCCTCATCGCGTCGATAACCACAGCAGTCAGCCGCGGATTCATCTGGTGCTCGATTGCCGCCCCAGCCCATGGCTGCAACGGCAGGTCGCCGCCGGGCTGCTCAGCACACCGGCAATCGTGGCTGAGCGAAGTGATCTGGTGTGCTTTGAGCAGCTCGTTGAAACCGACCCTCACCTTGCCCGGACTTTGCAGAGCCTGCATGACGTAGACGCTTTCATTGAGTGCGCAATCGCGATGGCTGCCTCACGCGATTTGCACGTTACCCGGGAGCAATTGCAGG
>NZ_WUUD01000005.1:22187-22421 GCF_009831705.1 Pseudomonas sp. PICF6
GCAGCGATATGGTGCACGCTGACCGCCGCGTGGCACTCAGGGGGCTGATGTCGGCCTATGGGCAGCGCCGCCGAGGCATGGAACAGCGGCTGGTGATCAAGCTTGACGCCTGGAACATCGGTGAACTGGCGCTGCTGCGCGAATGTTTTCCCGACACGCCTTGGTTGTTCGTGTACCGCGACCCTTTGGAAATCGCCGTTTCCCATTGGCGTCGTCCCGGCATGCACATGGTGC
>NZ_WUUD01000005.1:22431-22808 GCF_009831705.1 Pseudomonas sp. PICF6
TGGCCATGCGCAACGGTCGCCGGCAGTGGAGTGATCAGTGGAAGGCCTGAACCTGGACGGCTGGCTGCCGATCCGCGTGTGGCAAGCGGCGGGGCAGTGGCGGGTTGACTGGTGCTGGTTCGGTGAGGCGCGATTGTCGCAACCGTTCTTCGGCGACGCGGTGGAACACGCCCTGCGGTTGCCCTTCAATCAGGCGTTCCGCCGCCAGACAGCCTTGAGCGCCCTGGACCAGTGGAGACAACAAAGCCCAGGCCTGCCCCCGAGTGCATTCATTTTCCATGCCTCCCGCTGTGGCTCGACATTGATCAGCCAGATGCTGGCGCAACTGGACGACCACATCGTCATTTCAGAACCGCCGCCTCTGGATACTCTGCTGC
>NZ_WUUD01000005.1:22818-22964 GCF_009831705.1 Pseudomonas sp. PICF6
ATGAGGCGCTCGAAACCTGGCGCGTTGGCCGGCATCAATGTTGACTGACCCTGCGCAATCGCGAGCAGGCTCGCTCCCACATTTGTTTTGTGCTGGTTTGAGTATCCGCGACTGCCCTCAATCCCCTGTGGGAGCAAAGCTTGCTC
>NZ_WUUD01000005.1:22974-23595 GCF_009831705.1 Pseudomonas sp. PICF6
CGGGGATGATCGGGACAAGCGTGTTGGACGACGGATTGCCCTTCGGCGGCCAGGAAGATTTCATCGCGCGCCGGCTGGGGCGGTTGTTGCAGGCGGGGTTGGAGCACTGCCATGAGTTTGCCGGGCTGGCGGTTAATTACGCTGAGTTGCCTGATGCGATGGCAGGGCGGCTGGCGGTGTTTTTCGGGCTGAATGATGCCCAGCGCCGGCAAGTGTTTGCCATGACGGGGCAGCATGCCAAGCAGCCGGGGCAGGCGTTTGCCGGTGATAGCGAGGACAAGCGTCGGGAGGCTTCGTCACGGCTGCGCGATCAGGTGATGCATTGGGCGCAGGGGTCCTATGAGGCGCTCGAAACCTGGCGCGTTGGCCGGCATCAATGTTGACTGACCCTGCTCGCGATGGCGTCGGCACCGTTTGCATCAAAGCAAAGCTCTACCCCTTGGCCCCAGGCGCCGCCATTTCTTTTGTTTCCAGATGTCCAACGCCCGTTCAACCAACAACTGAACCCCATCGGCCATGCGGCTGATCGCCAGGGCTACGCAGCGGCGTGAGTCATCGACATCGTCAGCCAGGTCGGCGGCGATGGTGCTGATGGACAGCAGGTCTTCGGAGGCATTGGCG
>NZ_WUUD01000006.1:0-628 GCF_009831705.1 Pseudomonas sp. PICF6
TCTTCGAACGGCCTGCTCAGCACCGTGTGCAGGCGGCGGACTTCTTCGTAGTCGCCTGCCTCGGCGGCGTCGATGGCTTTCTGCGCCAGGTAGTTGCGCAGCACATACAGTGGGTTCAGCGCGTGCATGCGGACGCGACGCAGGTCTTGATCGACAGGGCCTTCGCGGCTGACGCGGGCAACGTATAGCTCGCCCCAGGCGTCGAAGCCCTTGAGGTCGACGAAGTCATCGCGCAGGGCGGCGACGGCCTGTTCGGGGGACTGATCGCCTAGCCGGCGGAAGAACAGGCTGTAGTCGACGCCGCTGTTTTGCATCAATTGCAGCAGGCGCTCCACCAGGTTCTGGTCATCCTCCTCGGCGCTGGTCAGGCCCAGGCGGCGGCGCATCAGGTCCAGGTAGTGGGCCTGGTACAGCGGCAAATACAAACCGAGTGTTTCACGCAGGGCCTCGACGCTGATGAACGGCGTCAGGGCTTGGGCCAGTGCGCTGAGGTTCCATTGGCCGATTGGCACCTGGTTGCTGAACGAGTAGCGGCCCTGGTCGTCGGAGTGGTTGCAGATGAAGTTGGCGTCGAAGTCGTCGAGGAAGGCGAACGGCCCGAAATCGAAGGTGATGCCCAGGATCGACA
>NZ_WUUD01000007.1:0-623 GCF_009831705.1 Pseudomonas sp. PICF6
CTCAGGCCGTGGTGCGGTTTTCCTACCAAGTAACCGACGCATTCGCCGTTGTCGCCGAAGTTCAGCGCCGTGGAGGTGGTGCCGCGCCAGCCCATCTTGTGGAACAGCCCGGCCAGCAGCACGTCGTTCCGCTGGCCGAGGCTGCCGTCGTCGTTGACCAGGAACTTGGGCACGATAAACAGCGAGATGCCCTTAACGCCGGGTGGCGCGTCCGGCAGTTTCGCCAGGACCATGTGCACGATGTTTTCCGACAGCGGATGATCGCCGCCGGAGATGAAGATCTTGTTGCCCTTGAGCCGATAAGTGCCGTCGGATGCCGGCTCCGCACGGGTACGAATATCCGATAGCGAAGATCCGGCGTGGGGTTCGGTCAGGGCCATGGTGCCGAAGAAGCGACCATCGATCATCGGTTGCAGGAAACGTTGTTTCTGCTCCTCGCTGCCGAAGCTTTCGATCAGGTTCGCCGCGCCCATGGTCAGGAACGGGTAAGAGGTCGAAGCGGCGTTGGCCGACTGAAAGTGCGCGAAGCAGGCTTGGGACAGCAGCGTCGGCAATTGCATGCCGCCGGCGTCGAAACTGCGTGCGGCATTGAGAAAACCGGCCTCCAGGAAGGCATCCACCGC
>NZ_WUUD01000008.1:0-13969 GCF_009831705.1 Pseudomonas sp. PICF6
TGTCTTCTCGCAACACCCCGACGCCAGTTCCTTGAGAATCGGGCAGTCCGGGCGGTGGTCGCCGTGGCAGTGTTCCACCAGGTCCTGGAGGGTGTCGCGCAGTTCGGCCAGTTCGCGGATTTTCTGGTTCAGTTCGTCGATGTGTTGCCGGGCCAGGGCCTTGACGTCGGCGCTGGCGCGTTGGCGGTCCTGCCAGAGGGTCAGCAATTTGCCGACCTCTTCCAATGAAAACCCAAGGTCCCGGGAGCGCTTGATAAAGGCCAGGGTGTGCAGGTCATCGGCACCGTAGATCCGGTAGCCGCTGTCGGTGCGATGAGCCGCCTTGAGCAGGCCAATGGATTCGTAGTACCGGATCATCTTCGCACTCAGGCCGCTCTGGCGGGCCGCTTGGCCGATGTTCATCGCTTGTCCTCCAGGTGTTTGGGTGTCCAGAGTTTCAACAGTAACGCGTTGCTCACCACGCTGACGCTCGACAAGGCCATGGCCGCGCCGGCCAGCACCGGGTTGAGGAAGCCGAACGCCGCCAGGGGAATACCGATCAAGTTATAGACGAATGCCCAGAACAGGTTCTGACGGATCTTGGCGTAGGTCTTGCGGCTGATCTCCAGCGCCGCGGGCACTAGCCGTGGATCACCGCGCATGAGGGTAATACCGGCGGCGTGCATTGCCACGTCGGTGCCGCCGCCCATGGCAATGCCAATGTCCGCGGCGGCGAGGGCCGGGGCGTCGTTGATACCGTCGCCTACCATGGCCACCACCGCATGGGTCTTCAACTGTTGGACGATGGCGGACTTGTCGGCCGGCAGTACTTCGGCATGAACGTTGGCGATGCCCAATGCCTCGGCCACCACCCGGGCACTGCCGCGGTTGTCGCCAGTCAGCAGGTGGCTGCCGATATGGCGTTCATTCAGGGCGTGTACGGCCGCCAGGGCGCCGGGCTTGAGTGTGTCGCCGAAAGCGAACAGGCCCAGCACCCGTGGCGTGGCGTTTTGCTCAATCAGCCAGGACAGGGTTCGGCCCTCGGTCTCCCAGGCCTGG
The DNA here is from genome assembly GCF_009831705.1 of Pseudomonas sp. PICF6. NCBI lineage: Bacteria > Pseudomonadati > Pseudomonadota > Gammaproteobacteria > Pseudomonadales > Pseudomonadaceae > Pseudomonas > Pseudomonas sp. PICF6. The sequence goes on from NZ_WUUD01000008.1 coordinate 1,039, forward strand.
GCCGACTCGCTCAGCGAACCGGGGGCCAGGCCCAGTTCGTCCAGCAAACGTCGGTTACCGAGGGCCAGGCGCTGCCCGTCCAGGCTGCCGGCAATACCGCGTCCGGTCAGCGACTGGCTGTCGTTGATGTCCGGGACAACCAGGCCGCGCTCCGCACACGCATCCAGCACCGCCTTGGCGAGGGGGTGTTCGCTGCCGCGTTGCAGTGCGCCGGCCATTTGCAGCAGCTTGTCTTCGTCACCGTCCAGGGCGCTCAAGTGGGCGATGCGTGGTGTGCCGGAAGTCAAGGTTCCGGTCTTGTCGAACACCACGGTGTCGACTTCATGGGCGCGCTCCAAGGCCTCGGCATCCTTGATCAGGATTCCATGGCGGGCAGCCACCCCGGTGCCGGCCATGATTGCTGTGGGTGTCGCCAGACCGAGGGCGCACGGGCAGGCGATCACCAGCACGGCGACAGCGTTGATCAGCGCTGTCTCCAGGGGGGCGCCATACAACCACCAGCCGATCAACGTCGCCAATGCCAGCACCAGCACGACCGGCACGAAGACCTGGCTGACTTTATCCACCAGCTTTTGAATGGGGGCCTTGGCCGCCTGGGCGTCTTCCACCAGGCGGATGATGCGCGCCAGGACGGTTTCCGTGCCCAGGGCCAGGGTGCGCACCAGCAGGCGGCCTTCGCCGTTGATGGCACCGCCCGTCACCTTGTCGCCGGGCTGTTTGGGCACCGGCAGGCTTTCGCCACTGATCAAGGCTTCGTCAGCGTGACTCTGGCCTTCCAGCACTTCGCCGTCCACCGGGAAGCGTTCGCCTGGCTTGACCAGCACCCGATCATTCAAGCGCAGGGCGCTGATGGCGACGTCCCGCTCCTGCCCGTCAATGACCTGAATCGCCCGCTCCGGTCGCAAGGCTTCGAGGGCGCGGATAGCACTGGCGGTTTGGCGCTTGGCGCGGCTTTCCAGGTATTTGCCGAGCAATACCAGGGCAATCACCACGGCCGAGGCCTCGAAATACAGGTGCGGCATGCTGCCAGGGCGGGCGATGGCCCATTCATAAATGCTCAAGCCATAACCCGCGCTGGTGCCCAGGGCCACCAGCAGATCCATGTTCCCGGCCCCGGCACGCACGGCCTTGTAGGCCGCGATATAGAAGCGCGCACCGAAAATGAACTGCACCGGCGTCGCCAAAGCGAATTGAACCCAGGCCGGCAGCATCCAATGCACGCCAAACGGTTGCAAAAGCATGGGCAGCACTAACGGTACGGACAGCAAAATCGCCAGCACCAAGGCCAGGCGCTCGCGATTCAGGCGATTGCTTTGTGCGTCATGGGGTTGCTCGGCCTGCCAGACACTGGCGTCATAACCGGCGCCCTTGACCGCATCGATCAGGGTTTGCAGGTCGACCCGGCCGAGCAAGTCCAGGTGGGCCCGTTCGTTGGCGAGGTTGACGCTGACACGGTTCACCCCGGCGACTTTGCTCAGGGCACGCTCGATCCGGCCGACGCATGAGGCACAGGTCATTCCCTCGATGGACAGTTCCAGCGTCTGGACGGGGACACTGTAGCCGGCCTGTTCGACGGCCTGCATCAAGGCTGGCAGGCTGCCCTCGGGCGCCTGGATCCGCGCCTGTTCGGTCGCCAGGTTCACGCTGACGGCGCTGGCCCCTGTGACGTTGCTCAAGGCGCGCTCGACCCGCCCGGCGCAGCTGGCACAGGTCATCCCGGCAATCGGCAGATCGAAAAGGGTGGATTCAGACATCGGACAGGCTCCCTGTAGTGAATGACTACAGGATCAACCTTGCCACGCCGGGAAGGTCAAGCGCTAATCCAAACGCTTGCACACACACCTTGTGGGATCGGGCTTGCTCCCACTTTTTATCTAAGGGGTCAATAACCCAGCTCAGCCGGCTTGAGATACATCCCTTCCTGGGTCATGGCAATGCGGAACTTCAGTATGTCGCCAGCCTTGAGCGTCACATCCTGCGACCCCGGCGCAAGCATGCCTGGGCTGCAGCCCGGCGCCTGGCCTGGCAGCAGCTTCAAGCGCAAGGAGAACTTTCCGGGTGGCAGGTTGAAAGAGGTGCTCTGTTCCTGGAACAAACGCCCCGAGAGCTGATCGCCGATATAGATGCCGATTTCGCAGGAAGTCGGCACTTCCAGGCGCTCGCGGGAAATGATCAGCACGCCGTAGTCTTCGCCGACGGCCAACGCCTGAGGGCTCACCGCTGACAAACCGAGCATGCAAAACAGGCTGAACGCTGACCAGCGCATGGCTGAACCTCCGGTGTGAAATCCTTGATGTGTGCAGCTTGGCCGAGCTTGGCAGCGATTGCCAGCCCGGCAGTTTTCGTCAGAACTTGACCTTTCCATGATGGCAAGCTTGAAACTGCTGGCAACCTCAATCCCAAGGAGTCATCTCATGCAAACATTCAATGTTCAGGGAATGTCCTGCGGTCACTGCGTCAAGGCCATCACCGAGGCTGTGCAGGCCAAGGATCCGGCGGCGCAGGTGCAGATCGATCTGGGCGCCAGGACCGTTCAGGTCCAGAGTTCGTTGTCGGTCGATGCCGTGCTCCAAGCCATTAAAGAGGAGGGGTACGAGGCCAGTCCCGCCTGAGATTTTTTAATAGTTAGCGACCTATCGGAATGTTCAAGAGCGCCCGGCAGGGCTAGACTGTCGGGCTGCTGACTGACGCCTGAACCTGGACGCCCGATGAACTTCCGTACCATTCTGATTCTTGGCGCCTTGAGCGCATTCGGTCCCTTGGCGATCGATTTCTATCTGCCGGCTTTCCCGGCCATGGCGACCGCCTTCGGCACCGACGAAAATCACATCCAACTGACTTTGGCGGCTTATTTCCTCGGATTGTCCATCGGGCAGTTGGCCTATGGGCCGGTGGCGGATCGCTTCGGCCGGCGCATTCCATTGCTGACGGGCGTCGGTCTGTTCACCCTGGCTTCTCTGGCCTGTGCCTATGCGCCGAGTCTGGAATGGCTGATCGGTGCCCGTTTCGTCCAGGCTCTGGGCGGATGCGCCGGCATGGTGATTTCCCGGGCGGTGGTCAGCGACAAATGCGACGCGGTGGGCTCGGCCAAGGTGTTCTCGCAACTGATGCTGGTGATGGGGCTGGCGCCGATCCTCGCGCCAATGCTTGGCGGGCTGTTGGTGAACCTGCATGGCTGGCAATCGATCTTCATTGCCCTGACGCTGTTCAGCGCACTGGCGGCGACGGCCGTGGCATTGTGGCTGCCGGAAAGTCTGCCGGCCCATGTGCCGCGTCAACCATTGTCCGGGGCGTTGCGCCAATATGGTCGACTGTTGACCGACACGGTCTACCTCGGGCATGCCTTGACGGGAGGCATCGCTATCGCCGGGATGTTTGCCTACATTGCCGGTTCGCCTTTCGTCTTCATCAAGCTCTACGGTGTGCCGGCCGAACACTTCGGCTGGCTGTTCGGAACCAACGCGGCGGGTTTTATCCTGGTGGCACAGGTCAACGCCCGGTTGTTGTCCAAACGTGGGCCGGCATTCCTGCTGTCGCGCGCGGTGTGGGTCTATCTCGCCGCCGGGCTGTGTTTGTTGGCGGTCAGTTCCTTGCACCCTGAGCGGTTGTGGCCGTTATTGATTCCGCTGTTCATTTGCATCGCCAGCCTGGGTTGCATCCTGCCCAATGCCTCGGCTTGCGCCATGAGTGGACAGGGTGCTCGTGCCGGTAGCGCCTCGGCGATGCTGGGATGCCTGCAGTTTTCGGTGGCCGCCGGTGCCGCCGCATTGGTGGCGGCGCTGCACGATGGCAGTGCCGTGCCGATGGCGATGGTCATCAGCCTTTGCGGGTTATTGGTGGTGGGTGCAGCGATGCTGACCCGCCGCCTGCAACAGGCCCGGACACTGGCACAAGCCAGTGGCCAGGACTGATTCAGCCGGCCGCTCGCTGCTGCTGTTCAGGGTAGCGGTGAGGTGCGTGAATACGCGCTTGCAGGGTGGTGGCGAAAGCCTGGGCCTCGGCCTCGGTGCGGAAGGTCACGACGTGTTGGTCAAGACGCACTTGCCACTGGGATTTTGCCACTTCTTTTATCAGGATCTTCATTGCTGACCTCCTCACGTAAAAGATTGTGCTGCAAAGGCCTCGAGTGTAGACCTGAATACGATCGCAATTGTGACAAGGGTCAATTCTCAGACTGACGGTGCAGGTTTTTTTTGTGGGAGCAAAGCTTGCTCGCGATACGCGACGACTTGGCGCCTGACGGGGAACCGCGCGACCTTCATCGCGAGCAAGCTTTGCCTCTACGAAAAACGCCCCCTTATCGGTGGTTAGAAACCTTCAAGCACAATCTTGCCTTTGGCTTTTCCGCTTTCCAGCAAGGCATGGGCCCGGCGCAGGTTCTCGGCGTTGATGGTGCCAAAGTGCTCGCCCACGGTGGTTTGCAATGTGCCGGCATCGATTAGCGCGGCGACGCGGTTGAGCAGGTTATGTTGCTCAATCATGTCCGCCGTTTCGAACAGTGAGCGGGTGTACATGAACTCCCAATGCAACGACAGGCTCTTGCGCTTGAGCTTGGTCACATCCAGCGCCTTGGGATCATCGATCAGCGCCAGTTTGCCTTGGGGCGCCAGGGCTTCCACCAATTGATCCAGATGCAGATCGGTGTGGGTCAGGCTGGCGACATGGGTCACCTGAGCCTGGCCTGCCTGCTTTAATACATCGCTCAGCGGATGGCTATGGTCCACGACCAGATCGGCACCCAGGCCTCTTACCCAGTCCTGTGTCTGCGGCCGGGAAGCGCTGCCAATCACTTTCAGTGCGGTGAGCTGGCTGGCCAGTTGCGTCAGTATCGAGCCGACACCTCCCGCAGCGCCGACGATCAACAGGCTTTGCCCCTGATCCTCCTGGCCTTCCTGGACTTGCAGGCGCTCGAACAGCAATTCCCACGCGGTAATGGCCGTCAGCGGCAGGGCAGCGGCTTCGGCGAAACCGAGCGTCTTGGGCATCTGGCCGACGATACGTTCATCCACCACATGCAATTGGCTGTTGCCGCCGGCGCGGGCAATGGAGCCGGCGTAGAACACTTTGTCGCCCGCCTTGAACAGCGTGACCTCATTGCCCACCGCCTTGACCACGCCGGCCACGTCCCAACCCAGCACTTTGGCTGCGCCGTCTTCAGGCTGGACGTTCTGGCGAATTTTCGTGTCGACCGGGTTGACCGAAATGGCTTTGACTTCCACCAGCAGGTCCCGAGGGCCGGCGGTGGGTTCCGGCAGTTCAATGTCCTGCAGCGATTGCGGGTCGGTGATCGGTAACGAATGGTAGTAGGCGATGGCTTTCATAGGGCGGCTCCTTGAAGTGAGTTCGATGAAGCCAATGGTTAGCTATTTATCGCCGAGATAAAACCGGCTAAAAGAACAGGCTCTTTCAATGTTTTTTTGATAATGAGGCCGTCATGCTTCGATTCGACGACTTGCAGTTGTTCGTCCGGGCCGCAGACCTGGGCAGCCTGTCTGCCGCGGCCAGGGTCATGGACCTGTCGGCGGCGGTGGCCAGCGCCGCATTGAAGCGGATAGAACAACACTTGGGCGCCCGGCTGTTGGCGCGCTCTACCCGCAGTTTGCGCCTGACGGCCGAGGGCGAAGGCTTCCTTGAGTATGCCCGTGCGGCGCTGAGCAGCCTCGACGAAGGACGCAGGTTATTGACCAGCGGCCAGGATCAGGTCAGCGGGGTGTTGCAGTTGTCCGCCCCCTCGGACTTGGGACGCAACCTGCTGCTGCCCTGGCTGGACGCGTTCCAGGAGGAGCATCCGGGGCTGACCGTGCGACTGCTGCTGGGTGATCGCATCGCTGATCTGTTCAAGCAGCCGGTGGACGTCGCGTTGCGTTATGGCGAGCCGGAAGATTCGAGCCTGGTGGCCCTGCCGGTCGCGCCGGATAACCGCCGGGTGCTGTGTGCATCGCCCAGTTACCTGGCTCGGCATGGCGAACCTGTTCAGTTGGAGCAACTGGCCCAGCACAATTGCCTGTTGTACATGCTCGGCACGCGGGTTCATGACCGTTGGCGTTTTCATGACGGCAAACGGGAAATGAGCCTGACCGTCAGCGGCGACCGCTTCAGCGACGATGCCGATGTGGTGCGTCGCTGGGCGGTGGCAGGCGCGGGGATCGCTTACAAGTCCTGGCTGGACGTTTCAACCGATGTGTTGGCCGGACGTTTGAAAATCCTTCTGCCGCATCTGCAATGCGAACGCGCGCCGCTCAATCTGCTGTGTGCTCACCGAGCGCAACTGAGCAAACCCATCAATCTGCTGCGGGAAATGCTCAAGCTGCGTTGTGGCCGGTTGACGGCACAATTTGCCCTCTCGACGGGGGACGACCATTAGTCGCGCGTAAATAGAGACTTTTCCCTCACGAACAATCGCCTCCAAAGGTTTCCGGAGGACAGGAAACCTCGATCCGCACGCTTATACTAGCGGCCGCCTGAAGCGGCGCGCGATTTGCGGCGGTCGAGCCGCTTTGGGCGGCCCCATTGCTGGTCACTAGCGCCAGAGCAGTAGACGAATGATTCAACAGGGAGTGAATACATGGAACATGCACCTTGCATCAGCCAGATCGCCACGCTGCTGGCCGACCCAAAACGCAGCGCAATGATGTGGGCCTTGATGGACGGCACTGCGCGGCAGGCTGAAGAGCTGGCGTTGCTGGCCGGGCTGTCGCCGTCTTCGGCCAGCGCTCATCTGGGCCGTCTGTCCGCCGGTGGCCTGTTGAAAGTCGAAGCCCGTGGCCGCAAACGGTTTTTCCGCCTGGCGGCACCCGAGATCGGCGCTGCCGTCGAAGCGCTGGCCAGCGCGACCCTGGCCAGTACGCCGCGCCAGCTTCCGGAAGTCTTCAAGCGCGGAGTCATGCCGGGCAAGGCCCCGTCGGCTCCCGCTTCGTTGATGCGGGCCAGGCTTTGCGAAGACCATCTGGGCGGCACCCTGGCGGCCGACCTGTATCAGCGCCTGCTGGATGCCGGATGGATCGAGCAGGGCGACCAGCGGGTGATCGTGACTCACAAAGGTGCCAATGAGCTGGCCGGGCACGGCCTGTTCATCCAGGCGCTGGCCCACCGCAACGCCCGCACCGCTTGTGCCTGCCCGGACTGGAGCGAGCGACGTCCGCACCTGGGGGGCGCCTTGGGTGCTGCGTTGCTGCAACTGTTCATGCAGTCCGGTTGGCTGAGCTTGCCCAACGACTCCAGGGCCTTGCAGGTAACGGTGCTTGGCCAGCAGGAAATCCATCGGTTCGCCACGCAGGACACCGTGGAAATGGCGTTCTAGGGCTGCCGACAGGTCGTATTCAGCAATAGCCTCCAGCAAGGTTCGCGCACACTCGAACCTGGGATTTTTTTGGATTGGGGGAAACAGCATGGATACTCACGGCTACAGCGCGGCGGAACGTCTGGAGCGACTGCCCATCAGCGGCTACCACCGGATTATTTTCATCATTATTGCCTTGGCGTTTTTCTTCGACTCCATGGACCTGGCCATGATGACGTTCCTGTTGGGCTCGATCAAAGCCGAGTTTGGCTTAAGCACCGCCCAGGCAGGTTTGCTCGCCAGCTCCAGTTTCTTTGGCATGGTACTGGGAGCATCGCTGTCGGGCATGCTGGCCGATCGGTTCGGGCGCAAGCCGGTGTTCCAGTGGAGCATCGTGTTGTGGGGCGTCGCCAGTTATTTGTGCTCGACCGCCCAGAGCGTCGATTCACTGATGCTGTTCCGTATCCTGCTGGGTATCGGCATGGGCATGGAGTTTCCGATCGCTCAGTCGATGCTCTCGGAACTGATCCCGGCCACACGCCGAGGCCGCTATATCGCGTTGATGGATGGCTTCTGGCCGTTGGGTTTCGTGGCGGCGGGCGTGCTGTCGTATTTCCTGTTGCCGGTGATCGGCTGGCGCGACATCTTCCTGGTGTTGGCGGTGCCGGCGGTGTTCGTCCTGGTCATTCGCTTCTTCATTCCCGAGTCGCCGCGCTGGCTGGAACAGGCCGGCCGGGGGGACGAGGCGGACGCCGTGCTCAAGCGAATCGAAGACAAGGTCCGAGCCTCGTTGGGACATGGAGAATTGCCTGAACCGATTCGTCTGCCGAGGGGCGAGAGCACGCCGGGCAATTTCTTTTCGGCCCTGGCGCAGATCTGGTCACCGCTGTATCGCCAGCGCACGATGATGATCTGGAGCGTCTGGTTCTTCGCCTTGCTCGGTTTTTATGGCCTGACGTCCTGGCTCAGTGCCTTGTTGCAGCAGTCCGGATTCGCCGTGACCCAGTCGGTGTATTACACCGTGCTGATTTCCTTGGGCGGGATTCCCGGCTTCCTCATGGCGGCGTGGCTGGTGGAGCGCTGGGGACGTAAACCGGTGTGCGTGGTCACGTTGCTGGGTGGCGGGGTGATGGCGTTTCTTTATGGTCAGAGCGCGGTGTTTGGCGGCAACGTGGGCCTGCTCATCGGCACCGGGCTTTTGATGCAGTTCTTTCTGTTCGGCATGTGGGCGGTGCTCTACACCTACACGCCAGAGCTGTACCCCACCTCGGCACGGGCCACGGGCTCGGGTTTTGCCTCGGCTGTCGGTCGCATTGGTTCGCTGCTCGGGCCCCTGGTCACCGGGTTGGTGTTTCCCATTACCGGACAGGGCGGTGTGTTCGCCCTGGGCGCGCTGTGCTTCGCCGTGGCGGCGGGGGTGGTCTGGTTGTTTGGCGTGGAGACGCGGGGCAAGACATTGGAGGAGTTGAGCGAGGGTACGGTGGCCGGTTAAACCACTCCACTCTTGTGGGAGCGAGCCTGCTCGCGATGGCGGTAAGTCAGGCGACATCGATGTCGAATGTCATGCTGCTATCGCGAGCAGGCTCGCTCCCACAAGGGGGCATCACCCGTCTTAGGGTTTTACCAGCCGTGCATCCAGGCTGTTCTGCGCCAGGCGTGTGGCCTGGTCCTGGGTCATGCCCAGGTGGGTGTGCAGCGCGTGGAAGTTTTCGGTGACGTAGCCGCCGAAGTACGCCGGGTCATCGGAGTTGACCGTCACCTTCACACCGCGTTCGAGCATGTCGAGGATGTTGTGTTGCGACATGTCGTCGAACACACACAACTTGGTGTTGGACAACGGGCAGACCGTCAGCGGGATCTGTTCGTCGATGATCCGCTGCATCAGTCGTTCATCTTCAATGGCCCGCACGCCGTGGTCGATGCGCTGGATCTTCAACAGGTCCAGGGCTTGCCAGATGTACTCGGGCGGGCCTTCTTCACCGGCGTGGGCAACGGTCAGGAAGCCCTCGTTGCGTGCACGGTCGAATACCCGCTGGAACTTGCTCGGCGGGTGACCCATTTCCGAACTGTCCAGACCCACGGCCACGAACGCATCGCGGAACGGCAGCGCTTGGTCGAGGGTTTTCTCGGCCTGTTCTTCGCTCAGGTGGCGCAGGAAGCTCAGGATCAGGCCGCTGGTGATGCCCAGTTGCTGTTCACCGTCCTTGAGGGCCGCGGCGATGCCGTTGAGCACCACTTCGAACGGGACACCACGGTCGGTGTGAGTCTGCGGGTCGAAGAACGGTTCGGTGTGAATCACGTTCTGCGCCTTGCAGCGCAACAGGTAGGCCCAGGTCAGGTCGTAGAAATCCTGGGAGGTGCGCAACACGTCGGCGCCCTGGTAATACAGGTCGAGGAATTCCTGCAGATTGTTGAAGGCATAGGCCTTGCGCAGGGTGTCCACGTCGCTCCACGGCAGGGCGATCTTGTTGCGTTCGGCCAGGGCGAACAGCAGCTCGGGCTCCAGCGAGCCTTCCAGATGCAAATGCAGTTCAGCCTTGGGCAAGGCGTTCAGCCAGTCGTACATGTTCTTTTCTCATCAGCGAATCGATGGCAGGCATTCTACAGGGGCTGGCCGCAATGTCTGGTAAAACCTGACCGGCTGATCCACTACACCGCCTGTTGCTCCCGCCGATAAGCATAGGTGTCAGCGAAGCGTGACAGCAGGAATTCGGCGCAGGTGGTGGTCGGGTACTTCGGTGGGTGGCCCTCATCCTGACAACCGGGCAGGCATTGGATCTGCGTGTCGGGGTGCGGCTCGGCAAAGAACGGCATCGAGTAGCGGTCTACCCCCAGCGGGCTGATCACCCGGTGGGGGGTGGACAGGTAACGGTCGTTGCTCCAGCGCGCCATCATGTCGCCGAGGTTGACCACGAACGTGCCGTCGATGGGCGGCGCGTCGATCCATTGGCCGTTGACGTTGCGCACTTGCAGGCCACCAGCGGCGTCCTGGTAGAGCAGGGTGATGCAGCCGTAATCGGTATGGGCGCCGGCACCTTGCTGTTCGGCAGAGCTGGCGGTGTGACGCGGCGGATAGTGAATCAGGCGCAGCACGCTCACAGGCTCGGTGAAGCGCGTGTCGAAGAAGTCCCGCTCGATGCCGAGGGCCAGGGTCATGGCGCGCAGCAGGGTTTGGGCAAGGGCCTGCATGTCGCGGTAATGCTGCTCCATCAGGGGTTCCCAGCCCGCCAGATCCGGGTGTCGGTTAGGACCGCGCAGAGGCTTGTGCGCCAGCACGTCGGGATGATCGGCCGGCAAGTGCAGGCCCATGTCGAAGGTTTCTTTCAGGTCGCTGGGTTTGGCCGGGTCCAGTTGTTCGGTGGCGACGGCGCCGTAGCCGCGATGATGGCGGGTCTGGGTGATGTCGATCTTGAGTTTTTCTTCTACCGGCAGCCTGAAGAAGCGTTGGGCATGGTCCAGGACTTCGGTGATGCGAGCCGGGCTGATGGGGTGACCCTTGATGTAGAAAAAGCCCCACTGGCGGCAGGCCTGGTCGATCTGGTTGGCGACCGATTGCCAGGCGCTGGGGCTATCGCCGTAGAGCGGGCTGATGTCGATGATGGGAAGGCTGTTCATGCGGCTTTCCTGATTGTGTGAGGGGGCCGATGTGGGAGCGAGCCTGCTCGCGATAGCGATTTGTCTGTCGACATCAACGTTGAATGTCAGTCCGCTATCGCGAGCAGGCTCGCTCCCACAGGGATGTGTGTTGACTCGTCAGTTATTTGGGAATCTCAGCCTTCATACCTTCGACGTAGTAATTCATCGACGCCAGTTGCGCATTGGTAGCGCTCACGCCCGCCGGGATTTTCTCGACGCCGGCCTGGTCCTTGATCGGCCCGGTGAACGGATGGAAAGCACCGCTCTCGATGTCGGCGATGATCTGCTCGGCTTCGCCTTTGACCGCCGCTGGCACCAGGTCGCTGATCGGCAGTTTCACCGTGCCTTCCTTCAGGCCGCCCCAGTAGTCCTGGGATTTCCAGCTATGGTCGAGCACGCTTTGGGTGGCCTGGATGTAGTGCGGGCCCCAGTCGTTGACAATCGAGGTCAGCACCGCCTTGGGACCGAAGTGGGCCATGTCCGAAGCGTAGCCGACGGCGTAGACGCCGCGCCGCTCGGCGGCCTGGATCGGCGCCGGGCTGTCGGTGTGCTGGAACACCACATCCACGCCCTGGTCGATCAGTGCGTTGGCGGCATCGGCTTCCTTACCCGGATCGAACCAGGAGTTGACCCACACCACTTTGATTTCGGTGCCGGGGTTGTACTTGTTCAGGGCCAGTTGGATGGCGTTGATATCGCGGATCACTTCTGGAATCGGGAAGGAGGCGACGTAGCCGATTTTTTTGCTTTTGGTCATCTTGGCCGCGATGAAGCCGCCGACGTAGCGACCCTCATAGGTGCGAGCCAGGTACGTGCCCAGGTTCTTGTCCTGCTTGTAGCCGGTGGCGTGTTCGAAGGTCACCTTGGGGAATTGCTTGGCGACCTTCAGTGTCGGGTTCATGTAGCCGAAGGACGTGGTGAAGATCAGGTCGTACTTGTCCTTGGCCATGTTGCGGATCACCCGCTCGGCGTCGGCGCCTTCAGGCACGTTTTCCACGTAGTTGGTGGTGATTCGGTCGCCGAGTTTCGCCACCAGTTCCTTGCGTCCCTGTTCATGCTGGTAGGTCCAGCCGTGGTCACCGATGGGGCCGATATAGACGAAACCGACCTTCAGCGGGTCGGCAGCGCTGGCATTCAGGCCGGCGCTCAGACCGACAGTCGCAGCGACGGCGCAAAGCAACATCTTCAAGGGACGCTTGTGCATGAACTCGAACTCCATTTTGTTGTGAGGTTGGCTGAACAGCGCTAATGCAAAATGCTGACCAATAGGACAACAAAATCTGTGATCTTTTCGAGGCAGCCATCGCGAGCAAGCTCGCTCCCACAAGGACAACGCAATACCTGTGGGAGCGAGCTTGCTCGCGATGAGGTCCTTGAGATCGATAAAGGTGCACCTGCCACCCACTCGCCACTCCCTGGTGCGTCACTTCGCCCGAACGTTCGCCGCCCCCTACAGTCAGTAGCTCATGACCCCGCCCACGGTGATAGGCCCGCGATGCTGACTTTGATCAAGCAAGAAAAACTGCTGTTGCTGGCGCTGATCGCCGCGGTGCTCGCCTATCCGCTGGAGCACTGGCTGTTGGGCAGCGGACAGATCGTGGCGTTGCTCGGCGGTTTGGTCCTGATCGGCTTTATCGTCGCGGCTTCCATGCGTGTGGCCCATCACGCCGAGCTGCTGGCAGAGAAGGTCGGCGATCCCTACGGCACGATGATCCTGACCCTGTCGGCGGTGCTGGTAGAAGTGGTGATCCTGGCGATCATGATGAGCAACGAAGCCTCGCCAACGCTGGTGCGCGACACCATCTATTCCGCGGTGATGCTCGATATCAACGGCATTCTTGGCCTTGCGGCGCTGATGGGCGGAATCAAGCATGGCGAGCAGGCTTACAACGATGATTCGGCGCGCACCTACAGCGTGATGATCCTCACCGCCATGGGCGTATCGATGGTGGTGCCGGAGTTCATTTCCCAAGAGAGCTGGAAGCTCTATTCGGCATTCACCATCGGCGCGATGAT
>NZ_WUUD01000008.1:13979-27475 GCF_009831705.1 Pseudomonas sp. PICF6
AGTTACTTTTTCAGCTACAGCTACCCGGAAAAACGCCGTCGGAAAGAGCCGGTGGAAAACCAGCCGAAACCCATCAGCCTGACGTTCTCCATCGCGGCGCTGGTGTTTGGCGTCGTAGTGATCGGAGCGTTGGCCGAGGTCATGTCCAAAGCCATCGACCTGGGGCTGGAAGGTTCAGGGGCGCCGCCGGTGGTTACGGCGATTCTGGTGGCTGCCATTTCCGCGGCACCGGAAATCCTCACCGCCTTGCGCGCGGCGTTGGCCAACCGTATGCAGTCGGTGGTGAATATCGCCTTGGGGGCTTCGCTGTCCACCGTGATCCTCACCGTGCCGGTGATGGAAGCGATGGCGCTCTACACCGGCCAGCCGTTCCAGATGGCAATGACCCCGGTGCAGACGGTGATGATCTTCATCACCTTGATCGTCTGCGCCATCAACCTCAACGATGGGGAAACCAATGCCATTGAAGGCATGACCCATTTTGTGTTGTTCGCGACGTTTATCATGTTGTCGTTGCTGGGACTCTAGAAGAGTATCGCGGGCAAGCCTTGCTCCCACTGGTCTCACGGCAGGCTGCTTCATACATCCACCCTTGATGTGGGAGCAAGGCTTGCCCGCGATAGCGTCCGGTCAGGCGCCGGCGATCAACTCCCGCGCCGCCTGGCTGTGATCAGCAATCAACCCCTTCAGGTCCAACCCTTCGACCTGTCCGTCGATGACCCGCCATTGCCCACTGACCATCACCCGGTCCGCCCGGTCCGCGCCGCACAGCAGCAGGGCCGAAACCGGATCGTGACTGCCGGAGAAGCGCAGTTCGTCGAGTTTGAACAGCGCCAAGTCAGCCTGTTTGCCCACCGCCAGCTCACCGATATCGTTGCGCCCCAGCAGTTGTGCCGAGCCGCGGGTTGCCCAGCCCAGCACTCGCTGCGGGGTGATCGCCTGCGCGCCATAGCGCAGGCGCTGAATGTACAACGCCTGGCGGGTTTCCAGGATCATGTTCGAGGCATCGTTGGAGGCCGAGCCGTCCACACCCAGGCCCAGCGGTGCGCCGGCGGCGGTGAGTTCCAGGGTAGGGCAGATGCCCGAGGCCAGGCGCATGTTGGAGCTTGGGCAATGGCAGATGCCGGTGCCGGCGGCGCCGAGACGGGTGATTTCCTCAGGATTGAAATGAATGCCGTGGGCCAGCCAGGTGCGCGGGCCGAGCCAGCCGACGCTGTCCAGGTAGTCCACGGTGCGCAGGCCGAAGCGTTGCAGGCAGAAGTCCTCTTCGTCGAGGGTTTCGGCCAGGTGAGTGTGTAGGCGTACGTCGAGTTTCTCCGCCAGCTCGGCACTGGCGCGCATGATTTCAGGCGTGACCGAAAACGGTGAACAAGGCGCCAGGGCAATCTGGATTTGCGCCCCGTCGCCGCGCTCATGGTATTGGCTGATCAACCGCAGGCTGTCCTCGAGAATCACGTGGCCCTGCTGCACGGTCTGTTGTGGCGGCAAGCCACCGTCGGCTTCACCCAGGCTCATGGAACCGCGGGTCAGCATCGCGCGCATGCCCAGTTCACGGACACTTTGTACCTGCACATCGATGGCATTTTCCAAGCCTTCGGGGAACAGGTAATGGTGATCGGCCGCTGTGGTGCAGCCTGAAAGCAACAGTTCGGCCAGCGCCACTTTGCTCGCCAGAGCGAGCTTTTCCGGTGTCAACCGCGCCCATACCGGGTAGAGAGTTTTCAGCCACGGGAACAGGGGCTGGTTCACCACCGGTGCCCAGGCGCGAGTCAGGGTCTGGTAGAAATGATGATGGGTGTTGATCAGCCCCGGCAGGATCACATGTTCGCCGGCGTCGAAGACTGTGTCGCAGGGCTGGGCGGGTTGCTGGCCGGCCCTCAGCAATTCGACGATCACGCCGTTTTGCAGGACAAGACCGCCACGGGCATCGAGGTCGTTGGCCGTGAAGATGGCGAGGGGATTTTTTAACCAGGTACGGGTCGCAGGCATGGTGGCCGGCTCCTCTGAAAGTGGGTTCAGGTTAGCCAGCTCAGTGATGCCCTGTCTGCTGATCCAGGGTCGCCCGTTGGGTAGGGCGAGGTGCTGAGTTTACTCAGGTTGCGGGGCACATTTCCAGAGTTGAACGGGAGCCATGTGGGAGCGAGCCTGCTCGCGATAGCGGTGTGTCAGTCGACATCATGGTGAATGTCAGGCCGCAATCGCGAGCAGGCTCGCCCCCACAGGGGGAAGGCTTGGGTTACCAGGGAATCGTCTCGCCCTTGTAGTTGACGAAATGATGCCCACCCTTGCCGGCAAAGGCATTGACCTGATCAATCAGGCCGCGGGTGCTGGTCTCGACATCAATGTCCGCCCCTTCGCCACCCATGTCGGTCTTCACCCAGCCCGGGTGCAGCGACAGAACCGTCAATGTCTGCTCGCCCAATTGAGTGACAAAACTATTGGTCATCGAATTGAGCGCCGCCTTGCTGGCCTTGTACAGCGCCAGTTCCGGGGCGTCAGGCATGGTCACGCTGCCCAGCACGGAGCTCATGAATGCCAGCACGCCACTGCCGTCGCGGATCTGACCGACGAAACGCTGGGCCAGATTGATCGGTGCCACGGCGTTGGTGAAGAACAACTGGCCGACTTCGGCCAGCGTCGCACCGCCGGGGCTCTGGTTGTCAGGGCCTTTGACGCCGGCATTGACGAACAACAGGTCGAAGGTTTCGTCCTTGAGCTGCTGGCTCAGGGTGATGACGGCTTGCTGGTCGTCCATGTCGAGCTTTTCGATCCGCACTGGGCCCAGTGCCTTCAACGCCTCGGCGTTCTGCGGGTTGCGCACGGTGGCGGTCACGCTCCAGCCATCGCTGAGCAGCGTCTTCACCAGGCCGAGGCCCAGGCCCCGGGAGGCGCCAATGATCAATGCGTTTTTTGCCGAATTCATGAGGAGCATCCTTGATGAAAAAAGGTCACGGATTTAATGGACAGCGTTGCCCGAGCCGTTGTTTCAGCTCATGGCGCAACGCGTCGAGTTCGGTCATACGGGTTTCGATCAGGTTCAGTTTGTCTAGCAGCAATTGCGTCACGGCGCAGTCAGGGTCCTGCGCCTGCCACAGGGCGGCGACGCTTGCGCCGATCTCGCCCAGGGTAAAACCCAGGCGCTGGGCGGTCTTGATGTAGAGCACCAGTTGCACCATGTCGGCGGGGTAGTGGCGATAGCCATTGGCGCTGCGCTGCGCCGCGATCAGGCCGCGCTGCTCGTAGAAGCGCAGGGTGTCACGGCTGACGGCACAGGCTTGGGCGAGTTCACCGATGCGCATGGTGGGTCTCCGAAGGGCTTGACCTTGGAGCATACCCCAGGCTTTAGGCTCTTTGCTTCCCAATTATCTGGAGCAAGGTGTATGTGGACTTTGATGCAATATCGCCGGGTGGTGCGCGGCAGCGCCTGGTACGACCTTATCGTGTCGGCCGTGCTGGCCACGCCGTGGAGCTTTGCGGCGTTGCATGGTGTGTTGATGAGTATGACTCAGCTATTTGACCTGCCTGGAGAACTGCCGCCGTTCGCGCCGGCGCATGTGCTGATGGTGAATCTGCTGGGCTCGATTGTCTGCGTGTGGGCGGTGCTGCGGATTCGTGATCCGCAGCCGCTGTACGGGCGTTATGACGCGGCGGGGCGGTTTTTGTTTTCGGCCTGGATGCTGTATGCACTGCTTCATGGGGCCAGTGCGGTGTTGTGGGTTTTCCTGTTTTTCGAGTTGGTGTGGGGCTTGGTTCAGGTATTGCCTG
This sequence comes from Pseudomonas sp. PICF6, assembly GCF_009831705.1. Lineage (NCBI taxonomy): Bacteria > Pseudomonadati > Pseudomonadota > Gammaproteobacteria > Pseudomonadales > Pseudomonadaceae > Pseudomonas > Pseudomonas sp. PICF6. The sequence goes on from NZ_WUUD01000008.1 coordinate 17,745, forward strand.
TTCGGGCCTCATCGCGAGCAGGCTCGCTCCCACAGGGAGAGATGGGGCGAGCCTGAAACTGACGGTCACCCCGATCAAATGTGGGAGCGAGCCTGCTCGCGATAGGCGCGCCGCCGTCTACCTCAATGCCCCGCCTGCCAAGGCTGTCCCAGCGACACCGGCGCATACAGCCGCGTGCGCACCGCGTCCCGGGACAGCAACACCAACACCACAATGGTCGCGACGTACGGCAGCATCGCCAGCAAGCTCGATGGAATCGCCAGCCCCAAGCCCTGGGCCACCAGGTGCAGGATGCTGGCGAGGCCGAACAGGTAGGCGCCCAGCAGCAGGCGCCAGACTCGCCAACTGGCGAACACCACCAGCGCCAGAGCGATCCAGCCGCGCCCGGCGCTCATGTTCTCGGCCCACATCGGCGTGTACGCCAGCGACAGGTAGGCACCCGCCAGGCCGGCCATGGCACCGCCGAACAGCACCGCCAGGGTCCGCACCCGCAGTACCGGCAGGCCCATGGCACTGGCGGCATCGGGATTTTCCCCCACCGCCTGGATAATCAGCCCGACGCGACTTTTCACAATCACCCAGGCCACCAGGGCGAACAGCGCAAAAGACAGGTACACCAGCAGATCCTGGGCAAACAGCATCCGCCCGATCAACGGAATGTCGCTCAAGTAGGGAATCGCCAGCGGCTCGAACCCCGCCAGCGGCTTGCCGACCCAGGCCGCCCCGACAAAACTCGACAGCCCCACGCCGAAAATCGTCAGCGCCAACCCGGTGGCCACCTGATTGGCGTTGAACACCAGCGCTACCAACGCGAACAGCGCCGACAACAGCATCCCGGCGGCCATCGCCAGCAGCACGCCAAGCCACAGGTTGCCGCTGTTGAACGCGACGATAAAACCGATCACCGCGCCGAACAGCATCATGCCTTCCTGGCCCAGGTTCAAAACACCGCTTTTCTCGCAGATCAACTCACCCAGGGCCACCAGCAGCAACGGTGTGCCGCAACGGATCATGGCGTAGAAAATATTGCTCAACAGGTCGATATCCATCACAGCGCTCCTGCCTGTACGGCGGTGGTCCGGGTGCGCCGGGCCCAGCGCAGGTTCAGGCGCGGCCGATACAGGATCAGTACGTCGCAGGCCAACAGGAAAAACAGCATCATGCCCTGGAACAGCTGGGTGATTGCCTGGGGAAGGTTCAGCGACATCTGCGCGCTTTCGCCGCCGATGTACAACAAGGCCATCAGCAGGCTGGCGAACAGAATGCCGATGGGATTCAGACGTCCCAGGAACGCCACGGTAATCGCCGCATAGCCGTAGCCCGGTGACACTTGCGGCACCAGTTGGCCGATTGGCCCGGTCACTTCGCAGACACCGGCGAGCCCGGCCAGTGCACCGCTGATCAACAGCGCCAGCCACACCAACGGCTTCTGGCGAAAGCCGGCGAAGCCGGCGGCCCGAGCGTCCAGGCCCAGCACTTTGATCTGAAACCCGACAAAACTTTTCTGCAGCAACACCCAGACCGCCACCAGTGCCAGCAGGGCGAAATACAACCCGGCATGAAGCCGCCCGTCTTCCACCAGCAATGGCAGGCGACTGGCATCGCCGAACATCGCCGACTCCGGAAAGTTGAACCCGGCCGGGTCTTTCAGCGGTCCGTGAACGCAGAACAGCAGCAGGTTAAGTGCGATGTAATTGAGCATGATGCTGGTCAGGATTTCATTGGCATTGAAGCGCGTGCGTAGCCACGCCGTGAGCCCGGCCCAGGCGGCACCGGCGAGGGTGCCGGTCAGCAGAATCAGCACCAGTGCCCAGCGGCTTTGCATGCCGATGATGTTCACCGCGACGGCGCTGCCGGCCAGGGCGCCCAATAGCAATTGTCCCTCGGCGCCAATGTTCCAGATTCGTGCCTGGTAGGCCACCGCCAGGCCGAGGGCGCAGAGCAGGATCGGCAAGGCTTTGACCAGCCATTCGGACATACCGTATAGATCACTGATCGGGGCGATCAACAAGGTGTACAAGGTTTGCAACGGATCATGCCCCAGGACGGCGAACAGCAGCGAGCCACAGCCCAGGGTCAATACGGCGGCCAGCAGCGGCGAGCACCAGAGCATCAGGCGCGATTGTTGGCCGCGGGGTTCAAGAGACAGCAGCATAAAAACTCCGTTAGACCGTCGCGGGATCAGGGGATTGAGGGGCGTCGAACTGGCCGGCCATCCAGCCGCCGACGTCGCTAAGCCGGGTTTGGACAGTGGGCCTCAAGGCGGACAAACGCCCGCCACACAAAGCGCCGAGGCGGTCGCTGATCTGGAACAGTTCGTCGAGGTCTTCGGAGATCACCAGGATGGCGGCACCCGCATCGCGTAAGGCAATCAGGGCCCTGTGGATGGTCGCCGCCGCGCCGACGTCTACGCCCCAGGTCGGATGCGCCGCCACCAGCAGCCTGGGCTGTTGAAGGATTTCCCGACCGAGGATGAATTTTTGTAGGTTGCCCCCCGAGAGGCTGCGCGCCGGGGTTCTGGTGTCGGGCGTCTTCACCCCAAAACGACGGATAATCTCCTCGGCCAGGTGCTCGACCTTGCGCCGTTGAATCAGGCCGCAACGGATCAGTCCTTGTTGGAAGGCGCTGAGCAGGGCGTTATCCGCCAGGCTCAATTGCGGCACGGCGCCGTGGCCCAGGCGTTCGGCTGGAACAAATGCCAGCCCGAGGCGGCGCCGGGCATCGGGGCGCAGATGCGCCACAGGTTGCCCATCGAACCTGATCGTCTCGCCTTTGTGGCGGGGCAGTTGCGTTTCACCGCTGAGTAACGCCAGCCACTCGTCCTGCCCATTCCCCGCCACTCCGGCGATACCGACGATTTCGCCGCTGCGTACCTCAAGGTCTATATCCCGTAACGAGCAACCGAACGGGTCTGGGTTTGGCCATGACAGTTTGTGGATCTCAAGGAACGCTTTGTCCGCGCTGACCTTGGGATAGTCCGCGATCAGCCCGGCCGCTTCGCCGACCATCAACTGCGCCAGTTCCCGGTCCGAGCACTGCGCTGGTGTGCAATGCCCTGACACCCGTCCGCCGCGCAGCACCGTCGCGCTGTGGCACAACGCGCGGACCTCGCCCAACTTGTGGCTGATGAACAAAATGCTGCAGCCTTCGCTCGCCAGGCGCCGCAGGGTCACGAACAGTTCTTCGGCTTCCTGGGGCGTCAGCACCGAGGTAGGTTCATCGAGAATCAGCAGACGGATGTCCTGCATCAAGCAGCGAATGATCTCCACCCGTTGACGTTCGCCAATCGACAAGCTGTGGACCAATCGCTGCGGCTCCAGGGCCATGCCGTAGCGTTGGGAAACTTCGCGAATTCGCGGCTCCAGTTGCGCCGGTGTGCCGGCTGCCGCGCCCATGGCCAGGGCGATGTTCTGCGCCACGGTAAGGGTTTCAAACAGCGAGAAATGCTGGAACACCATACCGATGCCCAGGCTGCGGGCCTGGGCCGGGTTGCGCAGGTCGACCCGTTGGCCTTGCCAGATCACCTCGCCCGAATCGGCTTGGGTAACGCCGTAGATAATCTTCATCAGGGTGCTTTTGCCAGCACCGTTTTCGCCGAGCAGCGCGTGGATCTCGCCGGGCTGGATACTCAGGTCGATGGCGTCATTGGCCAGGCAACCTGGGTAGCGTTTGCTGATCTTGCGCAATTGCAGGCGCGGGATGGAATCGGGGTCGGACATGACAGGCTCGGGTCAGGGGACATGAATGCCTGTGGATAAAGCAATTTCCTGGCCAGTAGGTCAGGAAATGTCAGCAAGCCCCGCGCTTTGCCTATCGGCTTGGCTTACTCGCCAACACCCTCGCTGTGGATAGGGCACCGCAATGGGGCGAGCAGGTGATAGAGGCGCTGTTTGTGCCCCGAAACGGGTGGTTAAAAAATGATCAGGCGGCTGCGAGCCATGCCTTTCATAGGACGGCGTGAGCCATGAACGGGTTATCCACAGGATGTTCCACAGTTATTGTGCGCAAGCCTGAAGGTCCGGCATAACCAGCGCCCGGCTTTCTTCTAAAGGTGATAAAACCTCGCAAGCATTTGTTTTTCTGAAGAATTCGTACAGAAAACAGTGCTTTGATCAAAAAACGAACAACGGCCGCAAAGCCGCATGACAGAAGGGTTACAGCGGAATGTGCTCAGGTTATCCACAGTCGGGTGCACAGTGGATGTGGGCAAGTCGCACGATGGCGTTTGCCCTGAAAAGTCGCAGACCCCCCTCGCGCTCAACGGGCCAGCAGAATCCGTCCACGGCTTAGGTCGGCCAATTGCTTTTGCAATGTTTCGATCTGCGCTTCACCCACGGCCACCTGCAAGTCCACGCCATTGGCTGTAAAGCTCTCGGTGTTCACCAATCCGCCGCATTCGGCGACCCGCAGTTTCACCAGGGCCAGTTCCGCGAAACCGCAGGTGCAGCGCAGCGCCACACGGCTGATCAACTCAACCTTCTCGGCGTTTTGCAGGCATTTGTTCGCGCCCCCGCCATAGGCCCGGGCCAAGCCTCCGGTGCCCAACTGGATTCCACCGTACCAACGGATCACCAGCACCACGACCTGATCGCAAGCCTGGGCTTCGATGGCCGCCAGGATCGGCCGCCCGGCGGTGCCACCCGGTTCGCCGTCGTCGTTGCTGCGGTATTGGTCGCCGAGTTTCCAGGCCCAGCAGTTGTGTGTGGCGTTCAGATCGCTGTGCTGCTCTATAAAGGCCACGGCGTCGGCAGGGCTGGTGATAGGGGCGGCGAGGGTGATGAAGCGGCTTTTGCGAATTTCTTCGCGGTATTCACAAAAGCCGGTGAGGGTAAAAGGCATGAGCGTCTTAAAAGGTTGGTTTCAGGCCGCAGCCCTTGAGAATGATGCGGATCAGGTTGTCGCCGGCATCGATCATGTCCTGCTTGGTCAGCTTGCTGCGACCGGTCACGCGGCAGATCTGGGTGGCGAAGTCGGCGTAATGCTGAGTACTTCCCCACAATAGAAAGATCAGGTGCACGGGGTCGATCGGGTCCATCTTGCCGGCATCGATCCAGGCCTGGAACACTGCCGCGCGGCCGTTGAACCAGGTGCGATAATCCTGGTTGAAATATTCAGTCAGGCATTCACCACCGCTGATCACCTCCATGGCGAAAAGCCGGGACGCCTGGGGATGGCGGCGGGAAAACTCCATTTTGGCGCGGATGTAGCGGGTCAGGGCTTCGGCCGGGTCATCCTCGGCGGTGAGGGTATTAAAGGTGCTGTCCCACAACTCGATGATGTTGCTCAGCACCGCCACGTACAACCCAAGCTTGTTGGTGAAGTAATAATGCAGGTTCGCCTTGGGCAGCCCGGCCTTCAAGGCAATGGCATTCATGCTGGTGCCTTTGAACCCGTGACGGGCGAATTCATCTTCGGCGGCCTTGAGGATGGTCTCTTCGTTTTTTTGACGAATGCGGCTGGTGGGCTTGCCACCGTGGGCAGGGACTTCAAAGGTCATGGGCGTTTCCGGGCTGGGTCTGTGGGGCAAGCAAATGCGTTGATAGCGCACCGGCAGCGATCCGACAAGTGCCATCATGCTAAAAGCCTTTCGCTGGGGGCAGGCTAACCCAGCCAATGTCGGACCAAGGGTTAGCGGGTTGCCGCCAGGCTCTGGAGAAAGCTCTCCAGCACCAGATGAGGCCGACGCCCCTTGCGCGTGACTGACGCCAGGCTCAAATCATAGAAACGGGCCGTGGGTTTGAGGGCGCGCAACCGTCCCTGCTGGACCCACAGGCTGGCGTAATGATCCGGCAGGTAACCGATGTAGCGCCCTGTAAGAATCAGGAACGCCATGCCTTCGCGGTCCGAAGCACTGGCAGTGCAATTGAGTGCCTGGTAATGGGCCTGGATCTCGGCTGGCAGGCGGAAGGTCGGTGCGATGGCATCCTGGCTGTTGAGGCGAGCGTCGTCCAGTTGTTGGTCATCCACATAAAACAACGGATGCCCGACTGCGCAATACAACAGCGAACGTTCGCTGTAGAGCGGTTGATACTCCAGCCCGGAAAGGGCACTGGCCTGAGGCACCACGCCGACATGCAATCGGCCGTCGAGTACGCCTTGCTCGACTTCGTTGGGAGCGATCATGCGAATCTGAATCTGCACGTCTGGACCGCGTTCCTTCAATTGGGCCAGGGCATGGGTGATGCGCATGTGGGGCAGGGTGACGAGATTATCGGTCAGGCCAATGATCAATTCGCCGCGCAAGTGTTGATGCAGGCCGTTGACTTCGGTGCGAAAGCTTTCCAGTGCACTTAATAGCTGCAACGCTGATTGATAGACCTCGCGGCCTTCCTCCGTCAGGGAAAAGCCCGCCCGTCCGCGCTGGCACAACCGTAGGCCAAGACGCTGCTCAAGGTCGCTCATCTGCTGGCTGATGGCGGAGCGACCGATCCCAAGCACCGTCTCCGCTGCGGAGAATCCACCGCACTCCACCACGCTGCGAAAAATGCGCAACAGACGAATATCAAAGTCGCTGACTTGGGCCAGCGGATCGGGACGACGCGCGCTCATAGTTTAGTGATCCGCTGACTGAAGGTTAGAAAAGTTGGATTTCATCGACTTTATCGCCGTGGCAAGTTAGCTGCAAGAACGCCTTTGGATCCCTGTCGCTTCTCTCCTGCGAGGTTCTGTCGATGAACATGCCCGAACATGCTGCCGGCTCCCTGGCCAGCCAGCTCAAGCTTGATGCCCACTGGATGCCTTACACCGCCAACCGCAACTTCCAGCGCGATCCACGTCTGATCGTCGCCGCCGAAGGCAGTTGGCTGGTGGATGACAAAGGGCGCAAGGTCTACGACTCGCTGTCGGGCCTGTGGACGTGCGGCGCCGGGCACACCCGCAAGGAAATCCAGGAAGCAGTCGCCAAACAGCTGGGCACCCTCGACTACTCGCCGGGCTTCCAGTACGGCCACCCGCTGTCGTTCCAGCTGGCAGAAAAAATCACCAGCCTGACACCGGGCAACCTCAACCATGTGTTTTTCACCGACTCCGGTTCCGAGTGTGCCGATACCGCGGTGAAAATGGTCCGCGCCTACTGGCGTCTCAAGGGCCAGGCGACCAAGACCAAGATGATCGGCCGTGCTCGTGGTTACCATGGCGTGAATATCGCCGGTACCAGCCTGGGCGGCGTCAGCGGCAACCGCAAGTTGTTCGGCCAGGCGATGATGGACGTCGATCACTTGCCCCACACGTTGCTGGTAAGCAATGCCTATTCCCGTGGCATGCCAAAAGAGGGTGGTATCGCCTTGGCCGATGAGCTGTTGAAGCTGATCGAACTGCACGATGCCTCCAACATCGCCGCGGTGTTTGTTGAACCGATGGCCGGCTCCGCTGGCGTACTGGTGCCGCCTGAGGGTTATCTCAAGCGCCTGCGGGAAATCTGCGATCAGCACAGCATCTTGTTGGTGTTCGACGAGGTCATCACCGGGTTCGGCCGTACCGGTTCGATGTTCGGTGCCGATAGTTTCGGCGTGACCCCGGATCTCATGTGCATTGCCAAGCAGGTTACCAATGGCGCGATCCCCATGGGCGCGGTGATTGCCAGCTCCGAGATCTACCAGACGTTCATGAACCAGCCGACGCCTGAGTACGCAGTGGAATTCCCCCATGGCTACACCTATTCGGCGCATCCGGTGGCATGCGCGGCAGGCTTGGCGGCACTGGATCTGCTGCAAAAGGAAAACCTTGTACAAAGCGTGGCCGAGGTGGCTCCGCATTTCGAGAAGGCCTTGCATGGCCTGAAGGGGGCGAAGAACATCATCGACATCCGCAACTATGGCCTGGCCGGGGCAATCCAGATTGCGCCCCGCGATGGCGATGCGATCGTGCGCCCGTTCGAGGCTGGCATGGCGTTGTGGAAAAAGGGGTTCTACGTGCGTTTCGGCGGTGACACTCTGCAATTCGGGCCAACGTTCAACAGCAAGCCACAGGATCTGGATCGCTTGTTCGATGCGGTCGGTGAAGTGCTGAACAAACTCGACTGACGCGTCCCTCTATATAGCTTTCAATACGGGCGTCCGGCAGCGGGCGCCTGTGGATAACATTCTGGAGTCCCCATGAGCCTCATTGCGCATTTGATCAATGGCGAACTGTTGAGCGACAGCGCTCGTACCGCCGACGTGTTCAACCCTTCCACCGGCCAGGCGATTCATCAGGTGCCACTGGCCGATCGTGCGACGGTCCAGCAGGCTATCGACGCCGCCAAGGCGGCCTTCCCTGCCTGGCGCAGCACACCGGCGGCCAAACGAGCGCAGGTAATGTTCCGGTTCAAGCAGTTGTTGGAGCAGAACGAGTCGCGCATCGCTCAGTTGATCAGCGAAGAGCACGGCAAGACCCTGGAAGACGCGGCTGGAGAGCTTAAGCGCGGGATCGAGAACGTTGAATTCGCCTGCGCGGCACCGGAGATTCTGAAGGGCGAATACAGCCGTAACGTAGGACCGAACATCGACGCGTGGTCAGACTTCCAGCCCTTGGGCGTGGTGGCGGGCATCACGCCATTCAACTTCCCGGCGATGGTGCCGCTGTGGATGTACCCGCTGGCGATCGTTTGTGGCAACTGCTTCATCCTCAAACCGTCCGAGCGTGACCCTAGTTCGACGTTGCTGATCGCCCAATTGCTTCTGGAAGCCGGGCTGCCCAAAGGCGTGTTGAGCGTGGTGCATGGCGACAAAGCTGCAGTGGACGCACTGATCGAAGCGCCGGAGGTGAAGGCGCTGAGTTTTGTCGGCTCCACGCCGATTGCCGAATACATCTATGCCGAAGGCACCCGGCGCGGCAAACGCGTGCAGGCACTGGGTGGGGCGAAGAACCATGCGGTCTTGATGCCGGATGCGGATCTGGATAACGCCGTCAGTGCGCTGATGGGGGCGGCCTACGGTTCGTGCGGCGAACGCTGCATGGCGATCTCCGTGGCGGTGTGTGTGGGCGATCAGGTGGCGGATGCGCTGGTCGCCAAGCTGGTGCCGCAGATCCAGTCACTGAAAATCGGCGCGGGTACGTCGTGCGGACTGGACATGGGGCCATTGGTGACCGGTCAGCATCGCGACAAGGTCAGCGGCTATATAGAAGATGGCGTATCGGCGGGTGCGTCGCTGGTTGTCGATGGTCGCGGTTTGAGCGTGGCCGGGCATGAGGAGGGGTTCTTCCTGGGCGGCTGCCTGTTTGATCGCGTGACGCCTGAGATGCGCATCTATAAAGAAGAGATTTTCGGGCCGGTGCTGTGCATCGTCCGGGTCAACAGCCTGGAAGAGGCGATGCAACTGATCAACGATCACGAGTATGGCAACGGCACATGCATCTTTACCCGTGATGGTGAGGCGGCGCGGTTGTTCTGCGATGAAATCGAAGTCGGCATGGTAGGCGTCAACGTTCCTTTGCCGGTGCCCGTGGCCTACCACAGCTTCGGTGGGTGGAAGCGTTCGCTGTTTGGCGATCTGCATGCCTATGGTCCGGACGGGGTGCGCTTCTATACCCGTCGCAAGGCCATTACCCAGCGTTGGCCGCAGCGTGCCAGCCACGAGGCGTCACAGTTCGCCTTCCCGAGCTTGTAAGCGGTAGGTGGGTGAAGAGGCCGGTGTCTTTGGACACCGGCCTCTGTGTTTGCGGGGCTTTTGGCTGTTGTGACAGAAATATGAAAATAGGTGTTGACGGCAAATCCTGGACGTCTATAATTCGCCCCACTTCCGGCGCAGTCG
>NZ_WUUD01000009.1:0-68 GCF_009831705.1 Pseudomonas sp. PICF6
CAGACCGCTATCGCGAGCAGGCTCGCTCCCACAGTTTTTTGGGGGTGTTCACGAATTTTGTGCCCGCC
>NZ_WUUD01000009.1:78-3710 GCF_009831705.1 Pseudomonas sp. PICF6
TCGCCGGTGTTCCTGTCTTTCCAAGTCCTACCTGGTAACGCTGTGGTATGACGACTTCTGTTGTTTGTGATGCGAGAAATAACCTCTTCACTATGGAAATCCCATCATCTGTTGGTTTTTGTGTGATTTACCGGTTGACAGTCTGACGGAAACGTCCGAATAATCAGCCGCGTTGTATGACGACATACAAATAAAAATCACAATACATGGTGTTCTTCCCCCTATGAGAATCACAGGCGTTCACGTCGAAGTCTTTTCCACCCCTTCGCGCCGCGCTCAAGACAGCGCCGGCCACGCTCATCCGGGCGAGGAGGTTCTGATCAAGATGGCCTTGCTGCGAATTGGCTGCGATGACGGCAGCGAGGGCTATGCCTTCGGTCCGCCTGAGTTGGTTCGTCCGCACATCATCGAGTCCTTTGTGCGCAAGGTGCTGATCGGCCGGGACCCAATGGACCGCGAAAGCATCTGGCAAGACTTGGCGCACTGGCAGCGCGGCAGCGCCGGGCAGTTCACCGACCGCGCGTTGGCGCTGGTGGAACAAGCGCTGTGGGACCTGGCCGGGCGCAAGCTCAAGTTGCCGGTACACAAGCTGATTGGCGGCTATCGCGACAAAGTGCCGGCGTACGGTTCGACGATGTGTGGCGATGATCTGCCGGGGGGCTTGTCCACGCCGGACGAGTACGGCCAGTTCGCCGAAAAACTGGTCCAGCGCGGCTACAAGGCCATCAAGTTGCACACCTGGATGCCGCCGATTTCCTTCGCCCCGAATCCGCAGATGGACATTCAAGCCTGCGCCGCCGTGCGTGAGGCAGTCGGTCCGGACACCGCGCTGATGCTCGACGGCTACCACTGGTACAGCCGCATGGACGCGCTGACCATTGGCAGGGCGCTCGAGCAACTCAATTTCGCCTGGTTCGAAGAACCGATGATGGAAGATTCCGCTGAGTCCTATGCCTGGCTGGCGGCCAATCTGGACATCCCGGTACTGGGCCCGGAAAGCATCGCCGGCAAGTTCCACAGCCGCGCCAGTTGGGTCACCCATAAGTCCTGTGACATCCTGCGCGCGGGCGTGGCCGGGGTCGGGGGGATCGGGCCGTGCCTGAAGGTGGCGCACCTGGCCGAGTCGTTCGGCATGGACTGTGAAGTCCACGGCAATGGCGCGGCGAACCTGGCTGTAGTCGGTGCAATCAGCAATTGCCGCTGGTACGAGCGCGGCCTGTTGCATCCCTTCCTCGACTACGAAGAAGTCCCTGCGCACCTCAATAGCATCGTCGACCCGATGGACGCCGACGGTTTTGTGCACCTGTCTGATCGGCCTGGGTTGGGCGAGGACATCAACTTCGCGTATATCGAGGCCAATACCTTGTCTCGACATTGATCGCGCACCACGTCCGCGGCCGATAGCTGCCCGGACGACAAGTCTTTATAAATATAAGAAAGGACTGAACCATGAAACTCTGGCCCAAGCGCCTGACCAGGCTGCTGTGTGTCACCGTGGCCCTGTGCACAGTGCAGGTGCCCGTCAGCCTGGCTCAAGGCGAAACGCCCGCCGACCAATTGGTGGTGGGCATGAGCATGATAAACCTGCTGTCCCTGGACCCCGCCGCGGCAACCGGCCTGGAGGTCGCCGAGGTTAACGCCAACGTTTATGACATGCTCCTGGAGCAGGACGCGGCGCAACCGGACACGCTGATCCCGGCCCTGGCGAAAACCTGGGAGGTCAGCCCCGACCGCATGCGCCTGACCTTCCAGTTGCGCGATGACGTGCGTTTTCACTCCGGCGCACCGCTCACCGCGCAAGACGTCGCCTGGTCGCTACAACGGGTGGTCACCCTCAACCGCGCCCTGGCTTCGACCTGGAAAGCCTACGGTTTCACCGCCGACAACGTCAGCAAACTGATGCGCGCCGAAGGGCCGCATACCTTTGTCATGGACCTGCCGCGCAGCACCGACCCGATGCTGGTGCTTAACACTCTGGCGACCTCTCCCAGCGCCTTCATCATTGATCGCTCGGTCGCTTTGCAACATCAGGTCGGTGATGATCAGGGCGCCGCGTGGCTGGCGACCCACACAGCCGGCTCCGGTGCCTTCAAGCTCGACATCTGGCGCGCCAACGACGTGATTCTGATGAGTCGTCATGACGACTATTGGCGCGGCCCCGCGAAGTTGCGCCGGGTGATCATGCGCAACATGACCGAGTCCCAGGCCTTGCGCCTGATGGTCGAGCGCGGTGACCTGGACGTCGCCCGAGGCATGGCGGCCACTGACATCAAGGCGCTGGGCAAGGTCGATGAGGTACGCATCCAGAGCATCGCCCGTGGCACGCTGTATTACGTGGCGATGAGCATGCAACAGCCGCTGTTCCAGGACATCCGCGTGCGCCAAGCCATCCGCCTGCTGATCGACTACCAGGGCATCAACGATGTGGTGATGCCGCACTACGGGGTGATCAATCAGCGGCCGATGCAACTGGGGCTGCCGGCACGCCTGGAAGATCCTGGCTATCGCCTGGATGTGGCCGAGGCGAAGCGTCTGCTGGCGGCGGCGGGGCACGCCGAAGGCTTCAAGGTGAGCATCCGCTCGCTGACCGATCCGCCGTTCATCAACATCGCCACCAGCCTGCAAGCGACGCTGGCCCAGGCAGGTATCCAGGCCACGATCATCACCGGCACGGGAAATCAGATTTACGGTGCAATGCGCGACCGCCAGTTCGACATCCTCGTCGGTCGTGGTGGTGGCGGGGCGGAGCGTCATCCGCATTCAAGCCTGCGGGCCCTGGTCTACAACCCGGACAACCGCACCGAAGCCAAGCTGAGCAACTTCCAGGGCTGGCGCACCTCGTTCTTCAACCCGCAGCTCAATCAGTTGATCGAGCAGGCCGAGCGCGAGCAAGACCCCGAGCGCCAGCGGGAAATGTACGCGCAGATCCAGACCCTCTACGACCAGCAGGCCGGAGCAATCATGCCGGTTTCACAGATGGTCGACGAAGTGGTGATCCACGCCGACGTGCGCAACTACATCGGCCATACCGCCGCCACCACACGTCTTCGGGACGTTTACAAGCAGCGCTGAAATCGACGGCCGCAGGGCCAAGGCAGGAATGAACATGTCGACTGCATCCTTTTCAATCTGGACATCCCGGGTCGCTTCGGCGTCCCGGCGCAGCGGGTCGGTGGCGGTGACGCTGCTGGGGCTGCTGCTACTGACCTTTTTCATCGGACGGGTCATGCCCCTGGACCCGGTGCTGGCCATCGTCGGCCCGGACGCTGACGCCTCGGCCTACGCCCAGGTGTATCAAGAGCTAGGCCTGGACAAACCGTTGTGGACGCAGTTCGCGATCTACCTCGGCGACCTGCTGCACGGTGACTTCGGCATGGCCTTGCTGACCGGCAACCCGGTCATCACCGACATCGCCCGGGTCTTCCCAGCCACTTTGGAACTGGCCACCCTGGCCATTCTGTTCGGCGTGTTGGCGGGCTTGCCGCTGGGCGTCTACGCGGCGACACATCAGGGGCGTGCCGGGGACCATATCGCGCGGTTGATCACGCTGTTCGGCTACTCCACGCCGATTTTCTGGATCGGCATGATGGCCTTCCTGGTGTTCTACGCCTGGCTGGGTTGGGCCGGTGGCG
>NZ_WUUD01000009.1:3720-9242 GCF_009831705.1 Pseudomonas sp. PICF6
GGGCGCATCGGCCTGGCCTATGACGGGCTGATCCCCAAACACACCGGGCTGCTGTTGATCGACACCGCCTGGTCCGGCGATTGGGAGGCCTTTCGCAGCGCGTTGCGCCACATCCTGCTGCCGGCGGTGATCCTCAGTTTCAACTCGGTGGCTTACATCAGCCGCATGACCCGCAGCTTCATGCTCGAGCAGCTGTCCCAGGAGTACATCATCACCGCCCGGGTCAAGGGTTTGTCCCAGCGGCGAATCGTCTGGGGCCATGCCTTCGGCAACATCCGCGTGCAGCTGTTGACCATCGTTGCGCTGGCCTACGGCGGGCTGTTGGAAGGCGCGGTGCTGATCGAAACCGTGTTTGCCTGGCCGGGCTTCGGTCAGTACCTGACCAGCAGTTTGCTGCTCGGTGACATGAACGCGGTGATGGCCTGTGTCCTGCTGATCGGCCTCATCTTCGTGACGCTGAACCTGATCAGCGACGCGCTGTACAAGATCTTCGACCCGAGGACTCGCTAATGAACCTGCCTCTTGCTTCCAGCGCAGCCGGCAGTGCCGCGCTGCCATCTTCAAGTACGGCAGCGATGGCCGTCAGTGCCTTGCGCCTGCTGCGTTTCCTGCTGCGCAACCCGATGACCTTTGCCGGCCTGATCGTCGTCTCGACCCTGATGCTGGTCGCGGTTTTCGCGCCATGGATTGCCGGTCACGATCCGCTGTTGCAGAACCTTGCCGGGGCGTTGCAAGCACCCAGCAGCGTCCACTGGTTCGGCACTGACGAATACGGTCGCGATGTCTTCGCCCGCTTGGTTTACGGCTCGCGCATCACCCTGTACATCGTTTTGCTGGTGACCGTGATTGTCGGGCCAATCGGCTTGCTGGTGGGCACGGTGTCCGGTTACTTCGGCGGTTGGGTCGACAGCCTGTTCATGCGCATCACCGACATCTTCATCTCGTTTCCCAGCCTGGTCCTGGCGCTGGCGTTCATCGCCGCCCTCGGCCCGGGCCTTGAGCATGCGGTGATCGCCATCGCACTGACTGCCTGGCCGCCGATTGCCCGACTCGCCCGCGCTGAAACCCTGCCGCTGCGCAACGCTGACTTCGTCGTGGCGGTGCAGCTTCAAGGCGCGTCGAGTACCCGGGTCATCCTGCGCCACATCATTCCAATGTGCCTGTCCTCGGTGATCATCCGCCTGACCATGAACATGGCGAGCATCATTCTCACCGCTGCCGCCCTGGGCTTTCTCGGCCTCGGCGCCCAGGCACCGTTGCCGGAATGGGGCGCCATGATCTCGACCGGACGGCGCTACATGCTCGAAAGCTGGTGGCTGGTGGCGGCGCCCGGTGCGGCGATCATGCTGGTCAGCCTGGCCTTCAACCTGTTGGGCGACGGTTTGCGCGACGTCCTTGACCCACGTAGCCAATCCTGAGGAGCAGCCCCATGACTGAGATAAAACTTGCCGTACAGGACTTGTGTGTGGAGTTTCGCAACGCCGGCAAAATCTCCCGCGCGGTGCGTGACGTGTCGTTTACTTTGGGTCGGGAAAAACTCGCCATCGTTGGTGAATCCGGCTCGGGCAAGTCCACCGTTGGCCGCAGTCTCTTGCGCTTGCATCCGCCGACGGCGCGAGTCACCGCCAAGACGTTGCGTTTTGCCGATATCGACTTGCTGGCCGCCAGCGAAAAGCAGATCCAGGCGATTCGCGGCGCGCGCATGTCGATGATCATGCAAGACCCCAAGTACTCGCTGAACCCGGTGGTGCGGGTCGGCGAACAAATCGCCGAGGCCTATCTGGCCCATCACAAAGTGCCCCATCGCGAGGCCCGCGAACGCGCCCTGGACATGCTCGCCAAGGTACACATTCGCGACCCGCAGCGGGTCTACGACCTGTACCCCCATGAAGTCTCGGGTGGCATGGGCCAGCGCATCATGATCGCCATGATGGTGATCACCGACCCCCAGGTGATCATCGCCGACGAACCGACCTCGGCCCTCGACGTCTCGGTGCGCCGCCAGGTGCTCAACGTGTTGGAGGAGTTGGTCAGCGAGCGCGACCTCGGGCTGATTTTCATCAGTCACGATTTGAACATGGTGCGGCATTTCTGTGACCGCGTGCTGGTGATGTACGCCGGCCGCGTGGTCGAGTCGATTGCCGCCGCCGACCTGGATCAAGCCAGCCATCCCTATACCCGTGGCCTGCTGGCCGCACTGCCGAGCCTGGATCATCGGCGCGCCACGCTGCCGGTGTTGCAGCGTGACCCGCAGTGGTTGAATGCTTGAGGAGCCTGTCATGAGCATGATTGAAATCGCCGGCCTGAACCTTTGTTTTGGCACCGGCGCGGCACTGAACGCGGTATTGCACGACGTCGATTTGAGTGTTGCCGAAGGCGAGGCATTCGGCCTGGTAGGGGAGTCCGGTTCGGGCAAGACCACCGTGCTGCGCTGTCTGGCCGGGCAGTATCAGCATTGGACCGGGCAACTGCAGATCGCCGGCCAGGCCGTGATCCGCAACCTGCCGCTGAACCACTATCGTACGGTGCAGATGGTGTTCCAGGATCCCTACGCCTCGCTGCATCCGCGCTACACCATTGATGCCGCGTTGCAGGAACCGTTGCGCATCCACGGCATCGACGGGCGTGCGCAGAAGGTCAGCGAGATCCTGCGCAAGGTCGGCTTGAACGACAGCTTCCGTTTTCGTTACCCGCATCAATTATCCGGTGGCCAACGCCAGCGCGTGGCGATCGCCCGTGCGTTGATCCTGCGTCCGCGGGTGCTGTTGCTGGACGAGCCGACCTCGGCGTTGGATGTCTCGGTGCAGGCGGAAATCCTCAACCTGCTGGCCGACTTGCGCCGCCAGGAAGGCCTGACCTACCTGATGGTGACCCACGATCTGGCGGTGGTTGCGCACTTATGCGATCGGGTCGCGGTGATGCAGCAGGGCAGGGTGGTGGAGACGCTCGACAGTCAGCTTCTGGCGAGTGACGGAGCCACGCACGCGTACACCCGTTTGCTGGTGCAGGCCAGTCGCGACATACAAGGCATCCCTGTCGCCGTTTGAATTAAACCCTGATTCATCAGTTGCACTTGTTTTAACCCGTAAAAGACGTTGAACCCCAGGTTTCAATGCCGCGCACGCGCTCGCCTGTGATTTAGCGTTTAACCCAACTAACCCGTTCAACCAACAAGAATAAAAAAACATGAAAAAGACATTGGTAATACTTTCTCTCGCTTCCTTGTTTACTTCGGTTATTGCCCAGGCCGATACCGGCTATATCAATGTGCGCCACCAATATGCGGAAAAAAGTCGCATGCATGCCGACCGTGCCAAGTTTGGTATTCGGCTGGACAGCGGCCTGGGTCTGGAGGGTGAACTCAAATACAAGACCGCCGGTGACCGGCAAGACGTCGCCTTCGACAATACCGTCGGCAGCGGTCATGAATTTACCGTCAACTACCAGCACAAGATCAATGATCGCTGGATGCTGACGCCCTCGTTGGCCTTGGACAGCGACGAAGAATCCACCACCTACAAGCTGGGCCTGCGCCTGGGTTACCGCGTGACCAAAGAGTTGAGCATCGCCGGTCGCTACCGTTTGGATTCAGCCAAACTGGACCGCGACAAGATCGACCGTGACGTGCCGCATAATGGGCAGGACGATCAGACGGTCAATCGTTACGATGTATATATCAACTATGGCCCCCAAGGACCGTGGGCCTATGAATATCAGTTGACTTACTTCGATGCCGACTACATTCGCTATAACGGCGGCACCGACGACTATGAACAGAACGCCGTGGTCAAATACCAGTGGGATAAACGCTGGGCACCATTCTTTGAAGTGGGTGATATTAAAGTCAACTCGGTCGACAGCGATCGCCAGTTGCGGCTGCGGGTCGGTGTTAAATACAGCTTCTTCTAAATTGTAGGAGCGAGCCTGCTGGCGATAGCGTCGGATCAGTTGGCATTCATGTTGACTGACCCACTGCCTTCGCGAGCAGGCTCGCTCCCACAGAATCAGTGGGCATTATTCGTTGTAAAAAGCCTGGCGTTGTTGAGTTTCACACAGGCGCATGCGGCTATTGCTCAAATGCAGGTACATGGCCGCCCGCGCCGCGTCGACATTACCACTGGCGATGGCGTCGAAGATCTGTTGATGTTCGGCGTTGATCCCCTGCAGGTAGGCGCTGCGATCACTCTGCCCGGAATAGGCGGAGTTCATCCGGGTACGTGGGATCAGCTTGGTACCCAGGTGCTTCATGATGTCGATCAGGTAGTAATTGCCAGCGGCCTTGGCGATTTTCAGATGGAACTGGAAATCGGCATTGATGGTGGTGCCGGACTTTTCCGGGCCTTGCAGCAACGCTTCCAGCGCCTGGGCCAGTTCGGCCAGGGCTTGGGGCGTGGCGCGCTCGGCAGCCATGCCGGCGGCCTGGACTTCCAGGCTCAGGCGAAACTCCAGCAGGTTGAGCACATCCGACAACGTGGCAATCGTCGCCGGCCCGAGGGTAAAGCCCTCCGGCGCCGGCATGTCCAGGACAAAGGTGCCGACGCCATGCCGCGTCTCCACCAGCCCCGCCGCCTGCAAGCGCGACAGCGCTTCACGCACCACCGAACGACTGACGCCCTCGGCTTCCATGATATGCACTTCGGTGGGGAGCTTTTCGCCGCGCTTGAGAATGCCTTCACGCATGCGCTGGGCAAAGCGGTCCACCAGTGTTTCGGCGAGGCGGCGCGGTTTATTCAATGGAGATAACGCTTGATCCGTCATCGGCTTGCTCTAGTGTGATCAGCCGGCATTATAGTGCGTTTCGACGTTAGGTCGCGGCTATAATGCCGCGATCGTCTGGCTTTAATGGATAGGTGCAATGGACCGTGTCACACCCGATCGACGCCTGAGCATGACCCAGCAACTGGTGGTCGATCTGACGCAGCAGATACTGGCCGGCGAACTGCCCGCAGGCAGCAAACTGCCGACCGAGCAGGTCATCATCAAGGACCGTGGCGTCAGTCGTACGGTGGTTCGCGAAGCCATGTCGCGGCTGCAGGCCGAAGGCCTGGTGGAAACGCGTCACGGCATCGGCACCTTCGTGGTCGACACTGCTCGCCCGGGGGATTTCCAGGGCAGCAAGCACGTCAAGGGTGGCGCGTACGACGCGCTGGCGGTGATCGAATTGCGCCAGAGCCTGGAAGTCGAAGCCGCTGGCATCGCCGCCCAACGCGCTACGCCGCAGCAGTTACTGGCGATGCGTGAAGCGCTGGATGTGGCGAACGCTTCTGAAGCCGCGGATGCCGAAAGCGCCCGGGTGGATTTCGAATTTCATTTACAGATCGCCCAGTGCACCGGCAACAGCTTCTTTATCGATGCCATGGCCCATGTGGGCAATACGTTGATCGCGGTGGTTCAACAGGCAGGGCCAGCTGTCACGGCTGAGAATCGCGCCTTGGTGATTCGTGAGCGCGAGCAAATCTACGCAGCGTTGGCGCGCCATGATGCCGAAGCAGCCCGGGCTTCGATGCGGTTGCATTTGATCA
>NZ_WUUD01000009.1:9275-9384 GCF_009831705.1 Pseudomonas sp. PICF6
GCCCGTCACAGATCCCCTGTGGGAGCGAGCTTGCTCGCGAAGACGGCGGCCCATTCAACATCACCGTTTCAGACAGACCGCTATCGCGAGCAGGCTCGCTCCCACAGTT
>NZ_WUUD01000010.1:0-52962 GCF_009831705.1 Pseudomonas sp. PICF6
CCCCTGTGGGAGCGAGCCTGCTCGCGATGACGGCGGCACATTCAACATCACTGGCCCAGACAGACCAAGAAGCTCAGGTCTCCAGCGCGGGCCCCTTCAGCTCAATCTGATTGCCATCCGGATCGAAGCAGTAGATCGACCAGCCTTTCCCCTCCGCGCCATAGCGCATCTGCGCTTTCTCAACACTCAGGCCGGCTGAGGCCAAATGAGCGATGAGGGCTTGTTCATCAAACGGTTCGATGCGCAGGCAGAGGTGGTCGACGTTGTGCCCTTGCTTGCCAGCCGCCGGCCCACCCTCGCGCCCCAGCGGCCCGTCGACAGCCACCAGATCAATCATCGAAACACCGGTGCTGAGGTGGAGCATTCCAAGATCGTCCCGGCGCTTCTTGAGCTCGCAACCGAGCACGGACGTATAGAAAGCGAGGCTGCGCTCGATGTCTTTTACGCGCAGGACGATGTGGTCGATGTGTTGGATCGTGAAGTTCCTCATGCGGGCCTCCTGTTCAGTGCTAGCCGCTAACGGGTTACTTCACCTTAGCTACCCATGCAGGAATGTCGTCGTAAAAGTCAGCTCTGCTGTGCCTGATTAACATCCTCTTGCGCACCGGATGATGCCTGGGTCCCATGACTTAAAAAAATTTTGTTTGCCCTTTGGGACCAACTCAGGAAAACCTCCTCGATACGATTGCACTCCGGCTCATCCAGATACATATGAAAAATCCCATGGGCCAGATACTCGGTGACGCCAATGAGTTTTTCAGTTTCTGTGTAGGTGGCGTTTTTTACGCAAGGAGGGTACTTGATCGTCGATTTTGCGCCGGAGCCGGGCGCCGTTCGTTGACTTTCGATATTCCAGCCTGTCTTCAAATCAGCCAATAACACTTTGATCGAGGCGCAGAATTCGGATGTCAGCAGGGCGAGAACTGCATCCCTATGCTCAAAGGGGGAAATTTTTTCCAGTTGCTCTACAAATGCTTCCAGTTGCCGAAGCTGTACGCGAATGTCGGCAGCCTTGAAACCCAGTGACCGCCATTGTTTGCCGCCTGTTATTTTCAGGTCGGGCTCGCCCTTGCGCGGGCCGATATCCTTGGCTGACAGACTCTTGTCATAGGCATTCTCACGCACGTAGCTGAAGCTCATGAACGCGCGAAGCACGATCTGGTAGATCGCCCTGGTGGTTTCTATCTTCTCTTCGTTGACTCTTTGGGCTTCACGTCTGTGATCTTCTGCTCGTTCCCGTCTGCTTCTTTCCTGGGCATTTCGGCCTTCATGCCGGGATACGAGTATTGCCACGATGATTGCGTAGATGCTGCCGATGCCTTGAAGCCACGCGGGAAGATCCTTGCTGCCCCAAATCAGTACCGCAGACATGATTATGATGAAGGACGTGGCAATGGTGCCATACATGAACAACTGAGAGTCTTGATTCGATTTTTGATGGGCTTTACTCAAGGTCTTCGTGATGCCCAGGACAAGCAAGCAGGATAAAACGATGATGAAAAACGTAGCACGTTGCCCGATGGCGTCGGCGGTGAGGAGGGTCATGAGCTGATCTTCGTTGTGACGCTCAGAGGGGCGGGCGTTCCAGGCATCTTCGGGCTTCCTTGGGGTTGATGGCTCAATGCTATCTTTTTGGTCTTCCTTCGGACAAGTAGCCGCGACCGGATTAATTCGCAGTGGTATCAGGCCGGCTATGCTGGAAAGTCGGCACGCCAGCACTAGAGGTAATGACCATGAGAAAACAAGAGCAAGAAACGCTGGTCCACACACTCAAAACCCGCTTCGACCAACACCCCCACCGCCACTCAAACATCCCCTGGGCCGACGTCCAAATCCGGCTCGAAGCCAACCCCAACGCCCTGAAATCCCTTCAGGCAATGGAAACCACCGGCGGCGAACCCGACGTCATCGACCAGAACAAAGAGACCGGTCTCATCACCTTCTGCGATTGCGCCAAAGAAAGCCCAACCGGCCGCCGAAGCCTCTGCTACGACCGCGCCGCCCTGGACGCACGCAAGGAAAACAAACCCAAAGGCAGTGCGGTAGAAGTGGCCGAAGAAATGGGCATCGCCTTGCTGACTGAAGACCAGTACCGAGCCTTGCAGCAGCTTGGCGAGTTTGATGCCAAAACGTCCAGTTGGCTGGCAACCCCCCCTGAACTTCGCGCCCTCGGCGGGGCGCTGTTCGGTGACTATCGTTATGAACGGGTGTTCGTTTATCACAATGGTGTGCAGTCGTATTACGCGGCGCGAGGGTTTCGCGGCGTGCTGTGCATTTAAGCAAACCTGTGGCGAGGGAGCTTGCTCCCTCGCCACAGGTTTTCACCAGATGGTTTACGCCATAGGCGTCGCTGTGTTTTTATACGGGCAGGCACAAGTAGCCTCCCTGCTGCGATGGGAAATACGAAAAATCTAAGTGAACTTACCCACTTATTTAGCCACTGCAAGCAGCATGCTAGTCGAAGTACGTCTTCGATTTGGCTAAAGGAGTGAGCTATGTCCCGTTCAAGTGCTGCTGAGTGTATCGACGACCTCAAAGAGTTGGCCCGCGTGTCTGTCATTGGTGAATACACGTATTGCCAGCGATTGACCCACATCAGCAAAGAGTTCGGTTTCAATAATTTCCATCACTTGCGTAAGGTCGTTGACCGTCTCCCCGAAGACCTGATCGGCAATATCTCCACCACGCTGATGCGCCGGTATTGCGAGGTGGCTCAGCCCAAGCCAAACGTCGCTTACTATGAGTTCCTCTCGGTCAACAACGACACCCGGCTAAGGTTCTATAGCCAATGGGCCGGCTGGGACAAATTTGGGCAGGAAGTCAGGGTGCCCAGGTCGTTGCATGGCGAGTCGGCTCCCCGTCTGCGCAAGTCGCTTGATAAAACCGTCTTTATCGTAGAAACGGACCGTCAGTTAATCGCATGGCGCCATCGCTGGCACGGGCTGTGTTACATCTCCGCTGAGCTCTGCAAAGAGCACATGAAAGAAGCGTTTGAGCGAAAAAAGGCTGTGGTGAAAGGCCCCCGCAATGAGGAGTTTCCCCTGCTGGAGGACTTTAGCGATAACTATGCAACGTGGTATCCAGTTATAGAATAACCTCAACTGGAAAGGGCTCTCAGGAGCCCTTTCTTGTTCCCCGCACGCAGCAAAGCCGCCTCACTCAAAGACCAAAACCTCACACCCCTTAGCCTCAACCATCTGCGCAAACCCCGGCAACCGCGCCACAAACTCCGCCTCAAACGCCAGATACCGATCCTGCGCCGCCAAGTACCGAATCTCCGGCTTGACCCGCGCAATATCCTTGGACGACAGCTTCACCACCTCATGGCTGCGCTGATTCCAAAACCAGGCCAAGGTCTGCGTGCCAAACGTATTCGTCCGGTAATTCCACACCCACCAATCCCCATGCCCCCGGGCAACATGCAGCTGCCCATGAAACCTGCGCAACGTGATGACCTGCTTGGGCTGTGTAACAAGCAGGCGGGTGTCCTGGCGCACCTCACTGCCAAAGCCATCCAACAGCGCTTTCGTCGTAGCGCCGGTCACGAAGTTGAAGCGCCACGCCAGCAGCACCGTCTCCTGATAGCCCGAGTGCTCAAGATTCTGCCGCTCGCCTTCGCTGAACAGCAGGACCTCGTCACCGCCCAGGTACGCGGTCGCCGCCCGCAGTTTATAGGCGTCAGCGGGCATCGGCTTGGCGGCAATGGCCTGGTGCGGCGGGTCTTGATTCCAGACCCAGCAGCGCGGGCCGTTGTGCTGCATGAACAGCAAGCGGCGCGGGCCGATGGGCAGGATCGTCAGTTCATCCGCGTACTCGAAAATGACCTCGCTGGAGTCCGCCGTGATCCGCCAGATCCGCGTCAAATGCTCGGGTTCGTAAATACGCTGACGTTCGAATATCTCTGAATCGACCACGACACAGGGATCTTCAAACTCCGACCATTGCATCCCGACAGGTCCGAAACCCTGGATGTCATCGCCCTCGCGAATCTCATATTGGTAGCGGTCATCCGAGCTGTAAGCGCCGCTTTTCACCCGGCGCTTCCACAGGCTGCGCTGGGTGTTGGCATCGATGAGCTGCAAGTCTGCGCCGTCCACCCCATCGGTGCGGTGTTCGAGCATGTCCTGCTCAGCGGGCGGCCATGGGTTGTAATCGATCAGAAAACACAGCCACTGGTCTTCGTCCTGCTCGGTGATGGCGGCCCAGCCGTTGCGGTAGTTGTAGTCATGCACGTAAGTGGGGCCGGGATAGTCGTGGACGTCCTGTAGCCAGTTCAGCTTGCTGCGCTTGGGCTTGCTGGATTTACGGTCGGGGGCGGCAGGCTTTTGCGGTTCGATCAGCCTTGGCGTGAACCTCGGTTCTGCGCTTTGGCCTTGCCAGTGTTGTGCAAAGGCCCCGCGTTGATCGGCCGGGACAATCACCGGTCGGTAATCATCACCGCCGGCGTCCAGGTTCCACAGGTCAAAGCCGTGACGCGCCAGCACAGGTGCCAACGCCTCGAAACAGACCTCGGCCATTTCGTTGGAAAGCTCATCCAACAGCGTCTCGAATTCCGGCCCGGAAAACACACCGATGTCGGGATAGTAATGCTGCAGCAGCCCAAGCAACTCAGCGCCGGGTGTTTTCCAATCGATATGAACCAAGGGATCAAAACGGGATTGCATCACGCCAGCCTTCCTTGTGAACTCGCCTGCGCGCCATCTTAGCCGTACACCGCCTGAAAAGAATAACTACCACCGTGGCGAGGGAGCTTGCTCCCGCTGGGCTGCGCAGCGGCCCCAAAACCATCCTGCCGCCCATCAGAACTCCCCACCCAAATAACAAACCGGCGAACTCCCCTCCGCCCGCTTCTCCACCTCATCCTCCAACCATTCAGCCAACACCACGGCATTGTTCTCGACCGTGGACTTGGCGGCATATACCAGAGTGAGATTGCCGCCCCGCGCAACATCCACCAACCGCCACCAACCCTCCGGCCGCGCAGCCAACTCCTTGCGATAGGCCAACTTGAACTGCTCGAACGAAACCGCCCCCGCTTTGAACGCCTTGCGCAGCTCATGAGAAGGCGCCACCTCCGGCAACCACTGCGCGATGGGGAGTTCGTCCTTGCGACAATTACGCGGCCATAGACGGTCCACCAGAACCCGTACGCCGTCCTCGGTGCTGGCTGCTTCGTAGGCTCGTTTGCAGTGGATCATGGGGCCTGCCTGTGGGAGAGGGGACAGCGTCAGAATAGGCCGAGGTCAGTGATCGGGTTGAGTCTCCCCTCGCAACCTGCTGAGATAATCCTAATATCAATGCTCGACTGGGGTCCTGGGAAGTGCTGATCCACAGCATGGCGGCCGCAAAGGTGTGGGGCTTGACAGGTCTGGGATACTGAAAGCAGTACCGCGGTTACGCGATGCGTCTATCACGACACAAGGTGCCCTATGCGCAGTGAAGACCTCAAGATATTGTTCGACCAGCAAGCTGTCAGCTACGACAAGCAATGGGAAAGGATGGCGCCGATTCGCGCCGCCCTCTATTTGCTGCTCGAATCTCAGTTCGCCGGCCTGCCGGAAAATGCCCGGATACTCTGCGTCGGCGTTGGCACGGGGGCGGAACTTGCCCATCTGGCGGAGCGCTTCCCCGGCTGGCATTTCACTGCGGTCGACCCTTCGGGCGCTATGCTTGATGTCTGTCGTCAGAGGGCCGTTCAGCACGGCTTTCTCGCGCGCTGCCATTTTCACGAAGGCTACCTGGATACGCTCGTCGCCGAGGCCAGCTACGACGCGGCGACCTGCTTGCTGGTCTCCCAATTCTTGTTGGAAGAAGATGCCCGCACCAGGTTCTTTCGCGAAATAGCCCAGCACCTTAAACCCCACGGAATATTGGCGAACGCCGACCTTGCCTCTGATACCGAATCGCCTGCCTATGAGGTGCTGTTACGCAGTTGGATGACATTGATGTCCTCCGATGGTCTTCAGCCAGAAGTGCTGGAGCGAGCGCGTATTGCTTACGCCAGAGATGTTGCGATCCTGCCTGCGCAACAGGTCGCGAGCCTTATCAAGGCCGCCGGGTTTGACACCCCTGTACAGTTCTTTCAGGCGGGATTGATGCACGGATGGGTCTGTACGCGGCAGGCAGATGTGGAGTGAGTTAGAAGTGTTGGGCGAAGCCGCCAGAGTACTCCTTGGCTTTATTCAAGACAGACGATTTGAATGATGCGGTTGTCGCCATGAATTGTTGTATGCGTCCACTCTTCTATCGTCTTTATCTGCTGTGGCGACAGGTCGTAGACGAAGCAAAAATCTTCAGGTTTGGTCCAGTCCATAAGCGCGGCCAACTGGTCCATATATGCGCTTGGGACTTCTACGGTCTGAATTAACTCTTCAGTGGTCATGTCGAAAATTTCAACCATGGGCTTCATTTTTCTACTTTCCTTGTCGGATCGGCAGGACGCTCTACGCCGCCGTCACGTACAAACGTTTTGGATGGGTAAGGGATTAGTTGTTTTTTACCAATTGGTTCGGTATCGAAATGCGATTTGATAGTCGAATTTTTCTGGTTCGATCGGATGGTCAAAGAAGGGCTGGATGATCGGTATCCATCCGGCGCGCACATCAAAGCCGCCGTCATATATTTCTGGTTCGCTTTCCAGAGCCAACGCGGTGATTACCGACAAGTCATCCCCCAGGTCGTTCGAATATTCTTCGCCTCCACCCAGCTCGGTTTTCTTGTCGTACCAATCCAGCCTTAGTTTTAAGCCCATCGAGTCCTCACAAATACTTTTTAATGTTGCGGTTTTTTCTAGCCTGACCTACTTGCGCGCCCGTCTCGTGATCGAACGCGCCTAAATGACTGCCATCGCTTGCACGATATGCCTCTAGCTCACCATGTCTGGAGTCCCATTCGTAAATGGTCCTTCCTTTAGGATCAACCCATCGCTCTCTAAGTCCAGCCCCTGCTTGTTTTGGTGTTTTCTTTTTTGCCGATTTTAGATCTGGAAAACCGGTGATTTCTCTGGTTTCTGGTGCTGGATGGTAGTCATAGTCGGCATTGCCGCTTCGCCTGACAGAGGCGACTACATAAACCGGCCGAACCCCCGAATCCGCCGGAAATACCAGAATGAAATCCCTGTACTCCGGCGGATAAATCGGGTCGACAATGATGCTGTCGGCCATCGGCGTCGGTGGGTAGATCCAGATGGGAGGTGCCTGGGGCGCCGCTTCCAGAGCGGGAATGCCAAGGGTGTCGGACGGGTTGGTAGCCGGCGTCCAGATCAATTCGATGCCATCACCCAAGTCGGCAATGAACTGGTCGGCTCGTGGGGTGAACTGGACAACGTCGACCATTTCCCAATCGCGGTTCTGACCGGTGTAGAAGCCGTAACCCTTGAGGCTGCCATCGGCCTGCTGCTCGACGCTCAAGCGCATGCGGCTGCGAGCCTGTTTGAGGTTGCGTAACTGATCTTCGCTGTAGAGCGCGCTGTCACCCAGATTGGACGGCCACAGCAGGGCGATGATGCCGGTCAGCAGCGCTGCGCCGACGGTGCCGCCGGCAGCTGCAGCCGTGGAAGTTGCCGAACCGCCCAGCGCGAGCCTGCCCAAGGTAACGGGAACCGTGCCTGCGCCAATCCGCTTGAGGGGGATCGTGCCGGATGGGTCGGCGCTCCGGCCGCCGAGCCATATGAGATCGCCGTATTGCTTGACCAGATCTGCCGGCACGTAGCCGTTGGGGTCGCTGTAATCGATGATGCCGTTGGGGAGCTTGCAGCCCTTGGCAAACACGCATCCTGTAGCGGTGGACAAAGGCTTGTTATCCACCGCGGCCCAGCGCGCTTGTTCATAGGCGGCTTGCCGGGCAAGCATGGCTTCGTAAGCCTGCTGCCGGGTTTCGCGCTCGGTCAGTTCGCTGGCGGTCATGTCCCGATAAGTGACGTGATGCCCATCGCCGCTGGGCGGGTTTCGGACCTGGGGGATGTCGTTTTTGCGTGCCGCCACGTAGTGAGTCTCGTCCGGAAAAAATGCAGGACAGACGCTAACGCGGGAAGAGAGGGAAGTGATGTAGGAGGTTTCTTGAAGTCGTTGTTCTGGTTTCCTCAATACAGGTAGGGCTGACCATTTGAGGTTCGGACCAATCTGAAGCGTCAGATCAGGCTGTCAGACATTGGGCGCCCGCAACTCGCCAGCCGACCTCGCCTTGCGCCTTTGCCTACAACTACGCCAGAATCCGCCGGCTTGTTAGCCTTGGGTTGCGTCGGTAGTTTGAGTCCTGTCACTGCTCATCAGTGATCGGGTTTAGCAGCTCGCGGTGAAACAGGTTGTGTAAGGCGTCATCCAGTCAGGAATCTCCATCCTGCACTTGATGGTGGCTGTGCGCAGGGCGTCCCCGGACGCGCCGGTTTCTTGTTTCCCCGGTCTGCTAACCTGCGTACAGCTGCCTCCCATCGTTTAGCAGCGAGAGGGTGATGGCTCCAACTACAGGAAGCAAGACGATGGCAAAAGTGACTCCGAATCCCCCAGCGGCAGACGAACCTACGTCCCGCGCCCAGTCCGCCCGCAACAAGAAAATCGACGACGCTGCCACGCGAGCGTTGGATTTTTATCTGAAGCCCAAGCCTGAGAAAGAAACGTCTGACAAGTCTGACTCCATTTTACGGATTGATCCGGGTGTGGATTCTGAGTGTTTGCTGGCGAATCTGAGTGAGAACTTGGCTTCGGCGAATGCCATGATCAGTGATTTGGCGTTTGATCTGGATGGGTCACGGCGGCGGGTTGCGTTGGGGATTTTGCAGGTGATTGAGGTGAGTGAATTGTTGGCGAATCGGGCTTTGGATACTGTTGAGGTGAGGTAGGGCAACAGTGCTGCGTGCGGCCCGGATGAAAAAAAGGTCTTGCCTAGCAAGACCTTTTTTTTGCCCGAGGGAGACTGGAGTATTCCATATAAGTCGTGGCCTGCAGCTCGATTTTACATCAAGGGATACAAGGAGGGATACAGGCTGCCGGTTGCTAACCTGTCTCCTTCATCATCTAGCCCTCGAATATACTACAACGAGAAATTTCTTTGAGTGTTGGCTCCCGTGAGCCAGGTCATACACCTAGCTTGGAGCCTACAATGAAAAATGATGATGCTAGCGATGAACGCTCGCTTGAAGACGAGCAAAAAGCTAGGCGCCTTTTCGACATCGTGAATGCGGAGTCTCCTGCAGCCAACCAGGGGAGGAATACATCACGCGGTACTAACGCAATGCTGACCAACATTGACAAAATTACGGGATCTGCAAATTCGGTGAAGTCAATGCTGCCCACCATAGACAAGCTGACGACCCCATTAGCCGCGACATTGGCAAGATTTACGCAGCTAGATCGACTACTGCGGCCGTCAGAAAGCACTATGGCGCTGTTGGCTAATATCGAGCAGTACGCGCTTCCTTCAGAAAGCACTAGAGCAATGCTGGCCAATATCGAGCAGATTGCGCGGCCGTCAGAAAGCACTATGGCACTGCTGGCCAGTATCGAGCAGTACGCACGCCCGTCAGAAAGCGTCAAGTCCATGTTGGCTAACATCGAGCAATACGCTCGGCCTTCGGAAAGCACCAGGGTGATGCTGGCAAGTATTGAACAGTTCGCAAGAACGTCAGAAAGCACCAAAGCAATGCTGGCGAGCATCGAAAACTTGCTTGAACCCCGAAGCTTTAGAAAGTCTGTGTTGAGAAGTGTTGAATCACTCCAGCAATTTCCAGTGTTTGATTTTTTATCTTCGGCTGATCCTAAAGTAATTGCCTCTTTAGTGGATGTGTCGAGCGGCTCTGATTTAAATGTATTAAATGAGGGTAAAGCATCTCAGGAAGTCAAGTCCGCTACTATTGCGGATGTAGAGTTGTTACGCGCACTTCAAACCGCTAAAGAGGATACAAAACTCTCACTTCCGGCCCTTGGATTGCTTTTGCTATTGTTGCACTCCATACATTCGATGTATGTCATGGTTGCTCAGTGGCATGACTTTAGAGAAAGTGTTTGCGATATTCAGGAGCGTCTCCATGGAGTCGCATCATTATCTCAGGCTCGGAAAACTGTTCGCTCGTTGCTCTGTGAAAGTCCTCAGGAGTTGGCAAATAATTTCCGATTAGTCACCGGTGATAGGGTCAATCTTCGCGACGGTCCTAGTATGCAATCAAAGGTGATAATTGATTTACTTAAATACACGCCAGTAGAGGTTTTGGATTCCACAGATAGGACGTGGCTTCATGTTAGATATAAACATGGTGGTGTTAGGCTTGAAGGTTGGATAACCCGCTCATATGTTTCTCCCATGTCTAAGTAAGTAATACAGAAGAGAGGGCCTATGCGTATCAAAAAACACGCCGGGGTCCCTGAGGTTTTTTAATCTGTACGGGGTCGGAAACCCGCGGGATCTTGGTAGCGACAGAGATTGCAGCTTACTGAAATTTCAACGTTGAAATTGAAAGGATCCTGACGAAAAAAGGGGATCGTTACCGCAACGGTAAAGGTGAGCCATTGTGTTGTTGATAGCGAACGGTTGAACCCGGTCAACCTTGGGGATGCTGTCAACCACGTCAACCTGTCAACCGACGTAGAAAACTCAGTCGCTAACAAGATGCTGCGGGTTCTTTGCCCCGTACCCGTTCGAAATGCCCAGGTTCCCCGGCGAGCTACCAAGCGATAGGGCAAATGCACAGGTGAACACCAGTTCACCAGGTTCACCTGTTCACTAAGCTGCGCACTTTTTCGCTAACACGATCACGCGGGTTTCCGACCCCGTGTCTTAAAGAAACCTCAGGGGCCCCGGTAAAATTTGGAACTGTTCCTGACGTTCGCTGGTGGCATTGATGCTTCCGGGGAGCGGGGGAATACGCATCTTTCTGAAAAGCAGTGTTACGAACGTTACTGGTGTAACGGTTGGCGATAACTGCCTGTATTTATTGGATATTATCAGCGTAACACTGTGTTTGAACGTGAGTTTTTAGGAGTGTTACTAAGCCAACTGGTGTGACGCTTCAGAGGACTGAAGTAGACCTATAAAACAGGAAAGAAGCTCTCGTCGAACTCTCGCCTGCCCATCAGCAACGATTGGCAGTTAGGTACGAGCACTTTGCTAGGTGTCAGCAAGCTATCAGCGATAAACCCGCTGGAGTGACAGGCCGCTACCAGGCCAATAACGGACGTCGACATCCGACTGCTCTCCGCCAGAAGCAGAATCCTTTCTCCACCAACCTGGGGAACTCAACGCTGCCCTCGGCAAGCAGCTATTGAGCTATTCCGTTTCATTTATTAATCTTTTATTCGGCCGAAATAAGTAGACTCACATCTAGATGTGAGACTGCTTCTTATGCGGCCCTCACCATCTGCCTCTTTATCGACCAGTCCCATTTCTTTTAATTTGCTTGTTCTACGCCCGACCATTTGATGAGTGGTATCAATGAGTGCGGAAATTTCGCCCGCCCGCATATCTCTTTGTTCCTCATTTAGTGCGCTAATTATGTCGAGCTCTATAGGTTCCAACATGATGTCTTTGTCTAAGAGTGCGACCTCTTCTCTAAAGTCATCGGACAAGTTTGCGATGGAGCAAAGACCTTCTTGACAATCAGGGCAGCGCCATTTGAAAAATTCAAATTTTTCTCTGTTGTCCATTGAGTGGCACATGCCGCAAGTATTACATCTGATTGTTTGGTTGCTGGACAAAAATTGGTGAACTGCACGCGTATATTCAAAGCAGCGTTGTTGAAAATAATGCCTGAATGGACGACCTTCCGGATACCCCCAACTCATCCGCTCACTTTCGCAAAGCCCCAAGAAAAGCGAATATGCGATAACTTCGCGATTATCTTTGGCGCGCATTTTCTTGTAGCGCGAAACAAAAAAGTTTGATTCTAAAGATGATAGCATATCCTCCAGGCCAGGACTTACAGTAAAGTGACTAGTTGGAGGGTTTTGACCTAGATCCTTAAAGTAGTCCCCACCAACTTCTTTGGATATTATTCTTCGCTTAACATCTTTTGCTTCGTTGATTAGGCACGCGAGTAGTTGGCTTTGATTATGTCTGTCAAGCTTATTTTCAAAAGGCTCAAGGGCGTATCGATTTAAACGATCGAAATACTTGGAAATCGTATTTTCGTAATATTTTCTAGAGGCTAGACGGATCGACGCCCCAGTAATCTTTTGACCTTTAGAAATTCTATCTAAGTAAAGTAGATGTAGCAGATGACCCATTATCCTAGGTACGTTGAAAGATGCCTGAAACATCAGTCGCATGATATCTTCACGGGTTGTTTCTGAAGAAAATTCGAAATAACTCGCAAGATCAACTCTGAATATCTTCTATTATTTCAGAAAACGGAAAAGACTTGAGTACAACATCCGAATATTCATTGTATACATCGCTATCATCGAGTGTTTTGTCAAAGTCACTTAGTGATTCTGTTAGATCACCTGAAGCTTCGACCGTTGCGAGCGTAGCTTTGCCGGAAACTTTTGCAGCTTTATCTCGTTTTAGAGACGTTTCTTGCTGCTTTTTTAGTCGCAATTGATGCGTGATTTTTTGCAGAACCGGAATCTCATGAAGCTCCAGTTTTGCACTTTTTATCCGATCCCTTATAGAAGCTAAACTAGACAGTAACTCCTCGTAGTTACGGCGAACACCCGTCCACCGATCCCATAAAGAGAGCTTTTCGCACACAGCCCCGATTTCTTTCAGCATCTCCGCGATCACTTTGCCAAGCATCACCTTTCTCAGCATATGAGAGCGATAGGCTACAGGGGATATACCGTTCGACGCTAGATCATCAGGTGACATGTCGACAGTATCTAGTACGTCATACAGGGATTTCACGTCAATATAAATTGAAATTATATCTTTTCTTTCGCGCATTGCAGACTGCGCACGAGCAAATACTGTACTTTTGCCGGTGCCCTTTCGTCCCAAAAGGAAAGTTGTATTGCTGGATAACACTGACTGTAATACCGCATCCCCTGGGAGGGGGTCGACATAGAGTTGATCTACCGGTTTTGCTCCTGTTTCGTTTTCGAAATCCCGCAGTTCTGCACGTCGGTATTGGCGCAAGGACTCTGCAATTTTTGAAAATTTGTCTAATTCCATTTAATATTCCATTTGTATCAAAAAGAAATTGACACCTGAGTACGGGGGCAGGTACACGTCGACCGCTGGCATTATTCGTATATACACGAGTAGCCGCATTTACCATTGCTCCAATGGATGCCGAAAGCTGAAGCGATTGTCATTTTATCAAGAATAGGAATCTATCGATTGAACACTAAAATGGGGATTTCGACAACGTCTGCTTTTGACCGTAAGCGGCCTCTCAGCAACGACCGCTCTCGGTCACGAGCAGACGTCTGCGAAGGGCTGCTAAAGGCAGGGGAGTATCTAGTGAACGCTGTCCTCGGTAGTATCAGGGTGATATGAAGGCCTCCGGTACGTAGCCTCACTTAAAGAAAGGGATTTTCCGATGCAGATTCGCCAACTCAGAATTCGTCACTTTCGGGGTGTGGCTGCACTCGATTGGTCGCCGAAAAAGTCCTTTTGTTGCCTGATTGGCCCCGGTGACTCTGGCAAGTCAACCATTCTCGATGCTATTGAGGCGACGTTGTCTTCAAGATGGTTCACTTTCAGCGAGCCAGATTTTCATTGCTGTGATACGGCTACTAGCATTGTTATTGAGGTAACAGTCGGGGAGCTTTCACGCCAATTGAAGTCAGACGAGCGATTTGGCCTTTATGCGAGGGGATGGAGTGCCGCCGGTCAACTGCACGACGAACCTGAGGATGATGACGAGGCTGTACTAACGGTTCGGTTGACCGTAGATGCAACGTTGGAACCGGTTTGGGAGCTGGTATGCGAGCGATTAGAGCAGCCTAGGACGCTGTCCAATAGAGATCGAATGCTATTCGGGTTGATTCGCCTGTCTGGTGAGGACTCACGTCATCTTGCGTGGGGCCAAGGGTCGGTCCTGTCTCGGCTTACAGGTGACACAGCCGGAGCGGCAGCTCGCTTAGCTCAGGCGTATAGGGCTGCGAGAGACAGCGCTAATCTTGATCAGATTGAAGCTCTGACGAACGCTGCCAGCCAGGCGGAAGCATTTGCTAGAGGCCTAGGTGCCTACGTCAATGATACCTATGAGCCAGGTCTAGAGCTTGGACGATCTGGCATGTCGGCTGGCTCAATTGCGCTCCACGACAATGGAATTCCTTTGCGGCTCGCAGGCTTAGGGACGCGTAGGCTTGCAACGCTGGCTATTCAAAAATCAGCTGTTCCAGAAGGGGCCATCATTCTTATCGATGAAATCGAGCACGGCCTTGAACCTCACCGCATTATTGGTGCGATTGCACAGCTGAAAGCTGACCAGCGAGCTGCCGCTGAGGCGGGTCGTCCCCTTGGCCAGATATTGATGACAACTCACTCGGATGTCGCGCTAGGAGAGGCTTCTGCCACTAGCCTATATGTATGCCAGCTCAGTGGTCGGGCCCGCGTACTAACGGTAGTTCCTCCTGTTTCTCCTGATCCTATTCAGGCCCTCATGAGGCACACACCTCGCGCATTATTTGCTAGGAAGATTCTTGTTACTGAAGGGATGACAGAGGTCGGGCTGCTGCTCGGGATTCGCGAGTTCTGGCCTGATAGGCATGATCTAAAGCCAATTGAACAACTTGGCTCTGCCATCGCGAATGGCAATGGCGCAGAAGCCGTTTCGTTAACTGTTGCGCTGGTAGGGCTAGGCTATCGTGTCGCGTTGTTCCGTGACTCAGATGTGCCTCTCACAGCTGACGAAATGGCTGACGTTGATGTTGCTGGTGTATCGGTATTTGAGTACGGGAACTTGCTAAATACAGAACAAGCCATTTTCTATGCAGCCTCAGAGCCGCAGGTTCAGCGGCTGCTTGATCATGCTCGAGAAGAACGGGGCGTCGACCCGATCAATGACAGCATTTTTCCTGCAATCGGTGATATGAATCGAGCATCAGTCGCGCAGGATTTTGCAGCCTGGGAATTGGTGCATACAGCTCTCGATGGCCAGCAGCTTCGAGAGCGCCTAGCAGAAGTGGCTGGTCGTAAAAAGTGGTTTAAAGACGCTCGTATCAGCAGAGATATCGCTCCAATTGTTTGGTCTATTGCTGAAGGCAACCGAGCTTCACCGCTTGCGATTGCACTTGCCCGGGTAGAGGACTGGTTGTATGCCTGAGCCTCAAGGACTGGTGGCGCTTGGTAACGCAGCAGTTGTTGCACCTGCTGGTCATGGCAAAACCGAGATCATTACCAGCATTGCCGCGCTTGGGCGGCGCGCTCTTATTTTGACTCATACCCATGCTGGGGTTCATGCCATACGCGCTCGACTGAAGCGCCATGGGGTGTCTCTTCGCTCGGTAGCTGTCGATACCATAGCTGGATGGTGTATGCGCTATGCGCACTCATTCCCGGGCATAGCCCGTCCACCTGGGGGTATGCCAAGGAATGGAGCAGAGTGGGATCAACTGTATCGAGGTGTGATCCAAGCACTGCATGTGACGGCAATTCGCGACGTTATATTCGCATCCTATGACCGCATTCTTATTGATGAATACCAGGATTGCGGGCAACTCCAGCATCAACTTTCCGTGGCCTTATCTAGCTGCGTTCCCACAACCATTTTTGGCGACCCGATGCAGGGGATTTTCGAGTTCGCAGGCGCAAATCTGCAATGGGCAGGGGAGATTCATCAGGACTTCCCCCTTGCAGGGACACTAGACATTCCTTACCGCTGGGCGGGAAGGAATCCGGCTCTAGGTGAGTGGATTGCTGAGGTGCGTGAGCAACTAATGCGCGGCGACCAAATTGATCTTGCGGACCCCCGCATAAGCTATCGCGAGTCAGGTGATGCTTTTGACATGGGAACTCTTTTCGATGGAATTGATGGTCGGGAGGGTAGCTTTGCAGCAATTCACTGCAATAAAACGATTTGCTATCGGTTAGCCAGTGCAGCCAATGGGGGCTACCAGGCAATCGAAGAGGTTGCAGCAAACCGACTTGGTCAACTTGCTGGAGAGTGGGATCGCGCAGCCGATGGCGAGCAGCGAAAGCAGTCCCTTCAAAGCTTGTTGAATGACTGCTTTCATAAGCGTCGCCTTGCGGATGGCGAGGTGGATGGGCCTGAGACTCTTGCCACAATGACCGCAATTCGAGAGCTGACCCTTTCCCTTGGAGAGGGGAATGGCGCTGAGCAAGCCCTGCAAATATTGAATCTTTGCAGGCGGCACCTCCGATGGAAGCTTTACCGTTCAGAGCTTTGGAGGGACGCGGAGCGAGCCTTTGGAGAACTAGCGTCATTACGTGTCGAATCAATGGCTGAGGCTGCTGATAACACTAGGCAGCGCGCTAGTCTTGTTGGGCGACGTATGCCAACAAGGACGGTTTCAACCCCTCTGCTGCTCAAGGGCTTAGAGTTTGATCATGTGGTTGTTCCTGATGCCTCTCATTTTCTTCGTGAGAGGAGTGCTCAGGCGAAGCTCTTCTACGTTGCTATTTCCCGTGCAACCCATTCTCTGACTATATCCTCGCCAGACCGGTTCATCAGATTCCCAGTGCCCGTGATATGAGTTGTATGCGCTGGTACGGGTCCATCTGACGACAGGTATTTAGTGCTTAGTCGACAGGTCCGTCGTTCTCGAATATTTCGCACCTTTTGTACGCCGTTTAGACAAAGGCACAACCGAGCACAGACTAAAGCAGTTACATCGATGAACGACTGCTATTGGCCGATTTCTGCCTGTCACGATGGGGGGAATCGACTCAAAGCTGACGTTGCTGACATTCAAAAATCCACCTAAGGATGGTGCGAAAACGGTTGTCGAATGCGCGAGAAACGCATGGAAACAACTAATTCCTGGGCATCATTGAGCATTTCCTTTCTGAAGAGTCTTTTTGCTGGTTATGCCTACAGTGTGTTGAGATTTCTGCGGTTGTTGAGGCGATTATTCAAAATCTGACGCAGAAATAGAGAAAAGACGGACATCCCTGTAGTTTTTTCAGCTAGAGGAAATCTGCGAGTCTGATAACCCGTGTAGGGGGCGGCCCCTAGGGAGGACCCATGATTCCAGGCTTCGCAAGCTGGCCTGAAGTCGCTTACAAGGTCAGAGCGGATGATCATGGATCACGAGCGAGCGAAAAAAGACGCGCAACTCCGTGGTGGTGGCGCGTACTCCTCCGCTGAAGGCCATCGCTTGGCATGGGGCACGGGGGCTTTCAGATAGCTACAAATATGGTGTTCCGCGTGTTCCATGTGTTCCACCTACGCTGGAAGCACCGGTTTACAAGGGTTTCGCTGGTGGAACACCGAAAATGAAAAACTGGAACACAAGCTAAGTGGTACACGTTTGGTGTTCCGCCTAGGGGCTCCGGTTTTGGAATGTCACTGCTTCAGCGGTGATATGCACAGGTCACGCTACTAGCAATTCCTCGATAGAAATTGCCTGTGCCATTTCAAGGATTTTGCGATGGGTGATGTGTTTGGGACCCATGGGGGCCTGCAAAGGGACGTTGAGATCCTCCAGGATGCTATAGCGACGCCCGAGCGCTTTCTCTGTCGCGGTGAACTGCGCGGCGACTTTGGCAAAGTCTTGCGCCGCCTTGTCCAAGCGTTCTGCCCAGAGTAGGCGTGCAGCGTTCAGCTGATCCTGACGATAATCCGCTAGCCGCTGCTTCGCGTCAGAGATCGCAACATCCAATTTCTCGATCTCGGTCGTTAACGTAGCCAGAAGCGTATTGAGTCCACGTTTACCTTGAGCGGCTTGTGTCATTGCTTCCGATGCTTGCTTGAGAGCCTTTTCGGCACGCTCTTCGGCTGCGTCGTCACCGTCGGCCAAAGCTGCTGCGTATGCGTCGGCAGCACGTTGTTCAGCGGTTTGAGCTTTTTCGATTTCGCCGCGTTGCTCCCGTTGTGCTTTCTTAAGCTTGGAGGAGATTTTCGGGAAGAGAGACGAGTTTATTTTTCTTCAGGACGGAATACTGAGTACGGAAAAAGGGGGTGTACATGACGATAGATGGTTTACAACGGTTGTCGGCGTCTCAGAGCGAACTGGTTCTTCCCTACCCGCATGCGATGAACGCTTTGGAGCTTCTTGAGGCCGCAGGGGTATCGTTGCTGGGATGGGAAGGTTGGCTACGCTACCCGGACGGCAGGTTAGGACATTCGCTCTTGCATCAAGGCGCCGACACTTCGGGGCTCGATCCGTCAGAGGCATACCGGATGGCCAGAAATACCATTTGTCTTTCGCAAAAGGAACACGAATCCCAGGCCTCAATGGCCGGTGTTCACTTGCTGTTCTGTATTACCGTAAAAGCTGAGTGATCGCCGCAGAGTATCTAGCCGCTGAACAGTTGAGAATTCCCCTGTCTTGGATGAAGCAGGGGTGTCAGTTCCTGACGAAGCCCGTCCGTCAAACGCTATTCACTGAATATCTTTCAGATAACCCGTCAGCGCGATGAGTGGGGTATCAAGCTGTTCCATCGTCTCCACTGTGCTGAACTCTGACGCCAACCGATGCAGCTCACGGCCAAGAACTGTATTAGCGCCCCCAACCGACTCCAGCGCCAAATCCAGGCACCGCTCCACCTTCACCTGAATTCCTCGAACATCCCCCTTACGCACCAACAGCCCAAAAATCTCCCGATCACACCCGCCCATCAACGGATCATCCCGCAAAATCGGGCTGTGGCCCTCCGTCTCATAAGCCAGCTTGAGCGAGTATAGAGCGACCGTTTCCAGCAGCAATTCCATGTGGTGAAATCCTTAGTGACTGGGTGGGGAGGGTGGGGTGGAGCTGGGTTGATGGGTTATGCCTTTGCAGTGGCAGATCGGAGCATCGGTGGGGGCGGTGATATTTTTGTGAGCGCTTTGCGCTCAAGCGGGAGCAAGCTCCCTCGCCACGGGTTTTTCCTTGCCCCCCGGTTCTTCCTTACCACTGGCTCTTCCTCACCATGAGGTTGGGTATTCTGGGGCCGCTTTGCGGCCCAGCGGGGATAAATCCCCTCGCCACAAAGGGGAGCGGTGATTTATCCCCCCACCACAAAAACGGGTGGGGATTGGTTGGGATCTGCGTTAGCCGCGAAAAACCACTTTCCTACAGACGAAAAAAAAGACCTTGAATTTCAAGGTCTTTCTTTAAGATGGTGCCCCGAGGGAGACTCGAACTCCCACTCCTTTCGAAAACGGATTTTGAATCCGCCGCGTCTACCAATTCCGCCATCAGGGCTCAATGGCGGCGAAGTATAGAGAGGTGCCTACCGTTGGTCAATCACGTTTCATGGTGAATTTTTGATAATTCCGCTAGACTTTCCGGCCCTGCTAGACGAACCCCATCATGCGTGTTGCTGACTTTACCTTCGAACTCCCTGATTCGCTGATCGCTCGCCACCCTCTGGCCGAGCGTCGCGCCAGTCGACTGTTGACCCTGGACGGGGTCAGCGGTGCCATGGCTCACCGTCAATTCACTGATTTGCTTGAGCATTTGCGCCCGGGCGATTTGATGGTGTTCAACAATACCCGGGTGATTCCGGCGCGTTTGTTTGGCCAGAAGGCCTCCGGCGGCAAGCTGGAGATTCTGGTGGAGCGGGTGCTGGACAGTCATCGGGTGCTGGCCCATGTGCGGTCGAGCAAGTCGCCCAAGCCGGGTTCGTCGATTTTGATCGACGGCGGCGGCGAGGCGGTGATGGTGGCGCGGCATGACGCGTTGTTCGAGCTGGCGTTTGCCGAAGAGGTGTTGCCGCTGCTCGACCGTGTCGGCCACATGCCGTTGCCTCCTTATATAGATCGCCCGGACGAAGGTTCGGACCGCGAGCGTTATCAGACTGTGTACGCCGAGCGCTTGGGGGCGGTGGCGGCGCCGACGGCGGGGCTACATTTTGATCAGCCGTTGCTGGAGGCGATTGCCGCCAAAGGCGTGGAGACGGCGTTTGTGACGTTGCACGTCGGCGCCGGCACGTTCCAGCCGGTGCGGGTCGAGCGTATCGAAGACCACCACATGCATAACGAATGGCTCGAAGTGAGCCAGGAAGTGGTCGATGCCGTGGCGGCCTGTCGCGCGCGCGGTGGGAGGGTGGTGGCGGTGGGGACCACCAGTGTGCGGTCGCTGGAAAGCGCTGCGCGTGATGGCGTGCTCAAGCCGTTCAGTGGCGACACTGACATCTTTATCTACCCGGGCCGGCCGTTTCATGTGGTTGATGCCCTGGTCACCAATTTTCATTTGCCCGAATCCACGCTGTTGATGCTGGTTTCGGCGTTCGCCGGTTATCCCGAAGCCATGGCCGCCTACAAAGCCGCCGTCGAGCATGGATACCGCTTTTTCAGCTACGGTGATGCGATGTTCATCACCCGTAACCCCGCGCCACGCGGACCCGAGGAAACAGTATGAGTCGCACCTGTCGCATGTCCTTCGAGTTGCTTGCTACCGATGGCAAGGCTCGTCGCGGTCGTCTGACCTTCCCCCGCGGTACGGTGGAAACCCCCGCGTTCATGCCGGTGGGCACGTACGGCACGGTCAAGGGCATGCTGCCACGGGACATCGTGGCCACGGGTGCGGAGATCATCCTCGGCAACACTTTCCACCTGTGGCTGCGCCCGGGCATGGAGGTGATCAAGGCCCACGGTGACTTGCACGATTTCATGCAGTGGAAAGGTCCGATTCTGACCGACTCCGGCGGTTTCCAAGTGTTCAGCCTGGGCGCGATGCGCAAGATCAAGGAGGAGGGCGTGACCTTCGCTTCTCCGGTGGATGGCGCCAAGGTGTTCATGGGGCCGGAAGAGTCGATGCAGGTCCAGCGTGACCTGGGCTCGGACATCGTGATGATCTTCGACGAATGCACGCCGTACCCGGCCGATGAAGACGTGGCGCGGGTGTCCATGGAACTGTCGTTGCGCTGGGCCCAGCGCTCCAAGAACGCCCATGGCGAGAACACGGCGGCGCTGTTCGGCATCGTCCAGGGCGGCATGCACCAGGATTTGCGCATGCGCTCGCTCGAAGGCCTCGACAAGATCGGCTTCGACGGCCTGGCCATTGGCGGTCTGTCGGTGGGCGAACCCAAGCACGAAATGATCAAGGTGCTCGATTACCTGCCGGGCCAGATGCCGGCTGACAAACCTCGTTACCTTATGGGCGTTGGCAAACCGGAAGATCTGGTTGAGGGTGTGCGCCGCGGTGTGGACATGTTCGATTGCGTGATGCCAACCCGTAATGCCCGCAATGGGCATCTGTTCATTGATACAGGCGTGCTGAAGATCCGTAACGCGTTCCATCGCCATGATGAATCGCCGCTGGATCCGACCTGCGATTGCTACACCTGCCAGAACTTCTCCCGTGCTTATCTGCACCATTTGGACAAGTGCGGCGAAATGCTGGGTAGCATGTTGAATACCATCCACAATTTGCGCCATTACCAGGTGCTTATGGCTGGTTTGCGCGAGGCTATTCAACAGGGTACATTGGCCGCCTTTGTCGATGCCTTCTATGCCAAGCGCGGGTTGCCTGTTCCGCCCTTGGACTGAGTTTTCCGATCCTAAGATTCAATACTTGCAACTGGAGTGCTAAATGAGCTTTTTTATCTCTAATGCCATGGCTGATGCCGCTGCCCCTGCAGCAGCGCCAATGGGTGGCGGTTTCGAGTGGATTTTCCTGGTTGGCTTTCTGGTCATCTTCTACCTGATGATCTGGCGTCCACAGGCCAAGCGTGCCAAAGAGCAGAAGAACCTGCTCAGCAGCCTGCAAAAGGGCGATGAAGTGGTCACCACCGGCGGTATCGCTGGCAAGATCACCAAAGTGGCCGATGACTTCGTGGTACTGGAAGTGTCCGACACCGTTGAAATGAAATTCCAGAAGGGCGCCATCGCGGCCACGCTGCCAAAAGGCACGCTGAAAGCGATCTAAGTAACAACTTCTATTCAATCGACGGGGCGCGCAAGGCGCCCCGCGTCATAAGCGGGCGGCGTGATGCTGAACAAATACCCTCTGTGGAAATATTTACTGATCCTGGCGGTGCTGGCGGTCGGTCTGATTTATTCCGCTCCCAATCTTTATCCTGATGACCCGGCTATTCAGGTCAGTGGCGCAAGCACTGCCTTGCAGGTCACTCAGGCCGATCTGGACCGTGCGAGCACAGCGCTCAAGGCGTCCGGTATCGACGTGAAGGCCGCGACCATTGCCGAAGGCGGCAAGGGCGGTTTGTTGCGTCTGCTCAAGGCTGAAGACCAGCTGCCGGCCAAGGACGTGGTGCGCAAGGCCCTCGGTGACGACTATGTCGTGGCCCTGAACCTGGCCCAGACCACCCCGCAATGGCTGCGCAACCTCGGCGCGCATCCGATGAAGCTGGGTCTGGACTTGTCCGGTGGTGTGCACTTCCTGCTGGAAGTGGACATGGACAAGGCGCTGGATGCACGCTTGAAAGTCTACGAAGGTGACGTCAAGAGCCTGTTGCGTAAAGAGCGTCTGCGCTATCGCAGCCTGCCGCAGCTCGACGGTGCCATTCAGCTGGGTTTCACTGACGAAGATGTACGCGAGAAGGCCCGTGCGCTGATCCGCAAGAACTTCAACGATTTCGACATTGTGCCAGCCGACCTCAATGGTCAGCCGGTGCTGCGTCTGGCGATGACCCCGGCCAAGCTGGCGGAAATCCGCGAATACTCCATCAAGCAGAACTTGACCACGGTGCGTAACCGGGTCAACGAGCTGGGTGTGGCCGAGCCGATCGTGCAGCGCCAGGGCGCCAACCGCATCGTGGTTGAGCTGCCGGGCGTGCAGGACACTGCCGAAGCCAAGCGTATCCTCGGCAAGACCGCCAACCTGGAATTCCGTCTCGCGGCCGAACCGGGTGCTTCCCGCGCTACCACCGAGAGCTTCGAGTTCCGTGAAGGCGGTCGTCCGGCGGCGCAGATCGAGCGCGGCCTGATCATCACTGGTGACCAGGTGACCGACGCCCAGGCGGGCTTCGACGAGCAGGGTCGCCCACAGGTGAACATTCGCCTGGACGGCCACGGCGGCGAACTGATGAGCCGCGCCACGCGCAGCAACGTCGGTCGCAGCATGGCGGTGATCTTCATCGAGCAGAAGCCGACCACCACTTACACCAAGCAAGTGGTCAACGGCGTCGAGAAAGACGTACCGGTCCAGACGTTCAAGGAAGAGAAAAAGATCATCAGCCTGGCGACCATCCAGTCGCCGCTGGGCAGCCAGTTCCGCATCACCGGTCTCAATGGCCAGGGTGAATCCTCGGAACTGGCCCTGCTGCTGCGTGCCGGTGGTCTGGCTGCGCCGATGTACTTCGCTGAAGAGCGCACCATTGGCCCGAGCCTGGGTGCCGACAACATTGCCAAGGGTGTCGATGCGTCGCTGTGGGGCATGCTGTTTGTCTCGCTGTTCATCATCGCCATCTACCGCTTCTTCGGCCTGATCGCCACGGTTGCGCTGGCGGTGAACATGGTGCTGCTGCTGGCGCTGATGTCGCTGCTGGGGGCTACGCTGACCCTGCCGGGTATTGCCGGTATCGTGTTGACCATGGGTATGGCGGTGGACGCCAACGTGCTGATCTTCTCGCGTATTCGTGAAGAGATCGCCGCGGGCATGTCGGTCCAGCGGGCAATCAACGAAGGCTTCGGCCGGGCATTTACTGCGATTATCGATGCCAACCTGACCACCTTGCTGGTGGGCGGGATTCTCTTCGCCATGGGCACCGGCCCGGTGAAGGGCTTCGCAGTGACCATGTCCCTCGGGATCTTTACCTCGATGTTCACAGCCATTCTGGTGACCCGTGCAATGGTCAACCTGATTTATGGTGGCCGTGACTTCAAGAAGTTGTGGATTTAAGGGGCTGCCATGTTACGTACAATCAACTTCATGGGCGTTCGCAACGTTGCGTTCGGCGTCACTGTATTGCTGACCTTGCTGGCGTTGTTCAGCTGGTTCAGCAAGGGCCTGAACTACGGCCTGGATTTCACCGGCGGTACGCTGATCGAGCTGACCTACGAGCGTCCGGCCGATGTCACCAAGGTGCGCGAGCAACTGATGACCTCGGGCTACACCGACGCTGTGGTGCAGAGCTTTGGCGCGACCACCGACCTGCTGGTGCGGATGCCGGGTGAAGACCCGCAACTGGGCCAGCAAGTGGCCGAGGCCTTGCAGAAGGCCGGCGGCGACAACCCGGCGCAGGTCAAGCGT
The DNA here is from genome assembly GCF_009831705.1 of Pseudomonas sp. PICF6. Lineage (NCBI taxonomy): Bacteria > Pseudomonadati > Pseudomonadota > Gammaproteobacteria > Pseudomonadales > Pseudomonadaceae > Pseudomonas > Pseudomonas sp. PICF6. The sequence continues at coordinate 24,195 of NZ_WUUD01000010.1, forward strand.
GTCGAGTATGTCGGCCCGCAAGTGGGTGAAGAGCTGCGCGACCAGGGCGGCCTCGGCATGCTGATGGCGCTGGGCGGGATCCTGCTGTACCTGGCTTTCCGCTTTCAGTGGAAGTTCGCGGTGGGCGCGATTGTCTCGCTGATCCACGACGTGATCGTGACCGTGGGCATCCTGTCGTTCTTCCAGGTCACCTTCGATTTGACGGTGTTGGCGGCGGTGCTGGCGATCATCGGTTACTCGCTCAACGACACCATCGTCGTGTTCGACCGGGTGCGTGAAAACTTCCGTGTGCTGCGCAAGGCGACGCTGATCGAGAACATCAACATCTCGACCACCCAGACCCTGCTGCGGACCATGGCGACGTCGATCTCCACGTTGCTGGCGATCGGTGCACTGCTGATTTTCGGTGGCGACAACCTGTTCGGCTTCTCCATTGCGCTGTTCATTGGTGTATTGGCGGGTACTTACTCGTCGATCTACATCGCCAACGTGGTGCTGATCTGGCTGAACCTGAGCACCGAGGATCTGATTCCTCCGGTGGCCACAGATACGGAAGTGGACGACCGACCGTAAGGTTTGGTCTCCGCCCGTCACGGCCTGAAAGGCGCGAGTTGAACTCGCGCCTTTTTTTGTGCTCCAAGGCTGGGAGAAGCGCGGATAAATCCGCATGTGATGGTCAGGAGGTTCAAGTGAACAAATCGATGCTGGTTGGTGCGGTATTGGGTGCTGTCGGTGTGACTGCCGGTGGTGCGGTAGCCACCTACAGCTTGGTCAAAAGCGGCCCTGAGTATGCGCAAGTATTGGCCGTGGACCCGGTTAAAACACAAATCAAGACCCCCCGTGAGGTGTGCAAGGACGTCACCGTGACCCGGCAGAAGCCGGTCCAGGATCAACACCAGATCGCCGGTACCGTATTGGGCGCCGTGGCCGGTGGCCTGTTGGGTAACCAGATCGGCGGCGGCACCGGCAAGAAAATCGCCACCGTGGCGGGTGCGGCCGGCGGCGGTTATGCCGGTAACAAGATTCAGGAAGGCATGCAGGAGCGCGACACCTACACCACCACCCAAACTCGCTGCAACACGGTCAACGACATCAGCGATAAGGTTGTAGGTTATGACGTTCGCTACATGCTCGATGGCAAGGAAGGCAAAGTCCGCATGGACCGCGACCCGGGCAACCAGATCCCGGTGAACAAGGAAGGCCAACTGATCCTGGGGCAGAACGAACCGGCTCAGTGATCCAGCGGTTATGAAGAAGCACCCTTCGGGGTGCTTTTTTTACGCCCGCATTCTATGGCCCACCCCAAATTCCCTGTGGGAGCGAGCCTGCTCGCGATAGCGGTGGTTCAGCTTGCATCCATGTTGAATGTTGATCGTTCCCACGCTCTGCGTGGGAATGCCGCCAGGGACGCTCCGCGTTCCGCTTCTAGAGGTGACGCAGAGCGTCACCGGATGCATTCCCACGCAGAGCGTGGGAACGATCAGTGAGTGGTGTGAGGCAGGCATAAAAAAAGCACCCCGAAGGGTGCTTTTTCTGTAGCCGAGCTGCTTAGCGCTTCAACGAAGCCGGCAGGTGCGGCTGGATGGCGGTGAGTACGGCCTTGAAGCATTTGGTGTTGCCGGCAACGATGTGGCCTTTTTCAAGGAAGTCGTGGCCGCCGGTGAAGTCGCTCACCAAACCACCGGCTTCCTGGATCAGCAGGGCGCCTGCTGCCATGTCCCATTCGGACAGGCCCGACTCCCAGAATGCATCGAAACGGCCGGCGGCGACATATGCCAGGTCCAGGCTCGCGGCGCCAGCGCGGCGGATGCCGGCGGTCTGGCCGACCAGGGCGCGGAACATGCCCAGGTAGTTGTCCAGGTTGTCCATCTGGTCGTCGCGGAACGGGAAGCCGGTACCCAGCAGGGCGCCGTCCAGGCTGGTGCGACCGCTGACGCGCAGGCGACGACCGTTCAACTGGGCGCCACGGCCACGGCTGGCGGTGAATTCTTCCTGGCGAACCGGGTCCAGCACGACGGCGTGTTCCAGGCGACCACGGTATTTGCAGGCGATGCTGACAGCGAAATGAGGGATGCCGCGCAGGAAGTTGGTGGTGCCGTCCAGCGGATCGATGATCCACAGGTACTCTTCACCTTCGATGCCAGTGCCGGCGTGCATGCCGGTCTCTTCACCCAGGATCGAGTGGTTCGGGTAAGCCTTGCGCAGTGCGTCGACGATTTTCTGTTCGGCGGCGCGATCAACCTCGGACACGTAGTCCTTGGCGTCTTTTTCATCGACCTTGATGGTATCCAGGCGCTCGATGGAGCGGAAGATCAGTTCACTGGCGCTGCGGGCGGCGCGCAGCGCGATATTCAGCATGGGCTGCATGGATGTGTCACCTAAGGTTGTTAAAGAAAGCCGCGCATTCTATCAGAAAGTTTTCCCAGGAGAAGGTTGGTGTTCGCTTTCATAGCTTAACGGTAGGTGCTTAGGTAAGATTTGCTCCCTTTATCGTGTTCGAGAGCGCCTCCCTTGTTGCAGAACATTCGTGTCGTCCTGGTCAATACCAGCCATCCGGGAAATATCGGCGGGGCTGCGCGGGCCATGAAGAACATGGGCCTGTCGCGGCTGGTGCTGGTCGAGCCACGCTCGTTTCCCCATCACGAAGCCGATGCCCGGGCTTCCGGTGCCGGTGACATCCTGGCAGCCGCCCAAGTGGTCGCCACCCTGGAAGACGCCTTGGTGGGCTGCAACCTGGTGCTCGGCACCAGCGCCCGTGACCGCCGTATCCCCTGGCCGCTGCTCGACCCCCGCGAATGCGGAACCAAAGTGGTCGAGGAAGCCGGGCAGGGCGCTGAGATCGCCCTCGTGTTTGGCCGTGAAGATTCCGGCCTGACCAACGAAGAGCTGCAGCGATGTCACTTTCACGTGCATATCCCTTCCGACCCACAGTTCAGTTCCCTGAACCTCGGGGCGGCGGTGCAGGTGTTGAGTTATGAAGTGCGCATGGCCTGGCTGGCAGCCGAAGGCAAGCCCAGCAAGGTGGAAAAATTCGAGGCCACGTCGCCGCGCAGTGAGACACTGGCGACCATGGACGAGCTGGAGCGGCTCTATGAGCACCTGGAACAGACCCTGGTGGACATCGAGTTTCTTGACCCGGACAAGCCCCGGCACTTGATGGCGCGCCTGCGTCGGTTGTACGGACGAAGCTCGGTCAGCCGGGCGGAGATGAATATATTGCGCGGCATCCTCACGGAAACCCAGAAAGCGGCCCGTGGCGAGCTGATTAAGCGGAAGGAATAAAGATGTTCGATCGTTTGCGTGAAGATATCCAAAGCGTTTTCCATCGTGACCCGGCGGCGCGCAATGCCTTTGAAGTGCTGACCTGCTACCCGGGCATGCACGCCATCTGGATCCATCGCCTGTCGAGTGCCTTGTGGGGCATGGGCTGGAAGTGGTTGGCTCGAGTTGTCTCCAACTTCGGACGCTGGCTGACCGGAATCGAGATCCACCCGGGCGCCAAGGTCGGTCGCCGGTTCTTCATCGACCACGGCATGGGCATTGTCATTGGTGAAACCGCCGAGATCGGCGATGACGTGACGCTCTACCAGGGCGTGACCCTCGGCGGCACCAGCTGGAACAAAGGCAAGCGCCACCCGACGCTGGAAGACGGCGTGGTGGTCGGTGCCGGTGCCAAGGTGCTCGGGCCGTTCACAGTGGGTGCGGGGGCGAAAGTCGGCTCCAATGCGGTGGTGACCAAGGCTGTGCCGGCCGGAGCAACCGTGGTGGGCATTCCGGGGCGGATCATCGTCAAGACCGATGACGAACAGGACGCCCGCCGCAAGGCCATGGCCGAGAAGATCGGCTTCGATGCCTACGGTGTTGGCGAAGACATGCCCGACCCGGTCGCCCGTGCCATCAATCAACTGCTCGATCACCTGCAGGCCGTCGATGGGCGCCTGGAGGGCATGTGCGGCGCCCTGAAGGACCTGGGCAGTAATTACTGCGCCAAGGACCTGCCTGAACTGCGCGAGGAAGATTTTGCGTGTGTGAAGGATAAGGATCAGAGTCAGGCGGGCTGAAATCCTGTAGGCCCCTTCGCGAGCAGGCTCGCTCCCACATTGGATCTGTGGTGTACACAAATCGTGCAGCCACCCAAGACCTCCTGTGGGAGCGAGCCTGCTCGCGATGAACGTTAACGCGGTATCACTGGTCGCCACTGGCCAGCCTTTGCTATGATGCGCGCGCTCTTTTGCGGGTAAACCTGAGTAAAGCACTAGGTCTTATACTTGACTTAAATACTCGGGAATTGCATACTCGCCCCATTCCGAACTCCGTGGTAATTGTCCATGCGACTGACTACAAAAGGCCGATACGCCGTGACCGCGATGCTGGATTTGGCATTGCATGCGCAGCACGGGCCGGTGTCCCTGGCCGATATCTCCGAGCGCCAGGGCATTTCCCTGTCTTACCTTGAACAGCTGTTCGCCAAGCTGCGCCGCAGTAACCTGGTTTCCAGTGTGCGCGGCCCCGGCGGTGGTTATCAGCTGTCACGCGACATGCAGGGCATCCAGGTTGCCCAGGTGATCGACGCGGTGAACGAATCGGTCGATGCGACCAAATGCCAGGGCCTTGGCGACTGCCATGGCGGCGATACTTGCCTGACCCACCACTTGTGGTGCGACCTGAGCCTGCAGATCCACGAATTTCTTAGCGGTATCAGCTTGGCTGACCTTGTAACTCGTCGTGAGGTGCAGGAAGTAGCCCAGCGTCAGGACCAGCGTCGTTGCAATGGCAAGACGCCGCACCTGGACAAGATTGAAGCGTCCGCCGTCGAATGACCGCCGCAGAGCAAGCGGAACGCCAGCCAGCCTGATTTAGGAGAAAGTCCATGAAATTGCCGATTTACCTTGATTACTCTGCGACCACCCCGGTTGATCCGCGTGTCGCGCAAAAGATGAGTGAATGCCTGCTGGTCGACGGAAACTTCGGTAACCCGGCGTCCCGCTCCCACGTGTTCGGCTGGAAAGCCGAAGAGTCGGTCGAAAACGCCCGCCGCCAGGTCGCTGACCTGGTCAATGCCGACCCGCGTGAAATCGTCTGGACCTCTGGTGCTACTGAGTCCGACAACCTGGCAATCAAGGGTGTCGCGCACTTCTATCACACCAAGGGCAAGCACCTGATCACCTCCAAGATCGAGCACAAGGCTGTCCTGGACACCATGCGCCAACTGGAGCGTGAAGGCTTCGAAGTCACCTACATCGAGCCAGGTGAAGACGGCATCATCACCCCGGCCATGGTGGAAGCCGCACTGCGCGACGACACCATCCTGGTTTCGATCATGCATGTGAACAACGAAATCGGCACCGTCAACGACATCGAGGCCATCGGCGAGCTGACCCGCTCCAAGGGCGTCCTGTTCCACGTCGACGGCGCGCAGTCCACCGGCAAGGTCAACATCGACCTGTCGAAGCTCAAAGTCGACCTGATGTCGTTCTCTGCCCACAAGACCTACGGCCCTAAAGGCATCGGCGCGCTGTACGTGAGCCGCAAGCCGCGTGTTCGCCTCGAAGCGACCATGCACGGCGGCGGTCACGAGCGTGGCATGCGTTCCGGCACCCTGGCGACCCACCAGATCGTCGGCATGGGCGAAGCCTTCCGTGTGGCCAAGGAAGACATGGCGGCCGAGAACGTACGCATCAAGGCCCTGAGCGACCGCTTCTTCAAGCAGGTCGAGCACCTCGAGGAGCTTTACGTCAACGGCAGCATGATCGCCCGCGTACCGCACAACCTGAACCTGAGCTTCAACTACGTTGAAGGCGAGTCGCTGATCATGGCGCTCAAGGATCTGGCCGTGTCGTCCGGTTCGGCATGCACCTCGGCGTCCCTCGAGCCTTCGTACGTATTGCGCGCCCTGGGCCGCAACGACGAACTGGCCCACAGCTCGATCCGCTTCACCTTCGGCCGCTTCACCACCGAAGAAGAAATCGATTACGCCGCGCAGAAAGTCTGCGAGGCCGTTACCAAGCTGCGTGCTCTTTCGCCGCTGTGGGACATGTACAAAGACGGCGTCGACATCTCGAAAATCGAGTGGGCGGCGCACTGAAGAAGTCGCCACCAGAGCGGCTCACTGATGAGGATTGAAGCAAATGGCATATAGCGAAAAGGTCATCGACCACTACGAAAACCCGCGCAACGTCGGCAAGATGGACGCGCAGGATCCTGATGTTGGCACCGGCATGGTCGGCGCCCCAGCGTGCGGCGACGTCATGCGTCTGCAGATCAAGGTCAACGAGCAAGGCATCATCGAAGACGCCAAGTTCAAGACCTACGGCTGCGGTTCGGCCATTGCGTCCAGCTCCCTGGCCACCGAGTGGATGAAGGGCAAGACCCTTGATGAGGCTGAAACCATCAAGAACACTCAGCTGGCCGAAGAACTGGCCCTGCCGCCAGTGAAGATCCACTGCTCGGTACTCGCCGAGGACGCCATCAAGGCTGCCGTTCGCGATTACAAGCAGAAGAAAGGCTTGATCTGATCCGCGCACAGGTAAGGAGTTTTCATGGCTATCCAGATGACAGAAGCGGCAGCTAAGCATGTGCAGCGCTCTCTTGAGGGGCGCGGCAAGGGCGAGGGTATCCGCCTGGGTGTTCGCACCACGGGCTGCTCTGGTCTTGCCTACGTGCTCGAATTCGTCGACGAAGTGGGCGAAGACGATCAGGTGTTCGAGAGTCATGGTCAGAAAGTGATCATCGACCCGAAAAGCCTGACGTACCTGGACGGCACTGAGCTGGATTTCGTCAAGGAAGGGTTGAACGAAGGCTTCAAGTTCAACAACCCCAACGTGCGCGGTGAATGTGGCTGCGGCGAAAGCTTCAACATCTGAGGCGGCTTGTGGGTACTCCTTGTCATTTTGCTTTGTTCCAGTTGCAGCCGGGCTTTTCCCTGGATCTCGAGCAGTTGTCCGCTCGTTATCTGGAACTGGCCCGCGGTGTCCATCCCGACCGCTTCGCTGATGCCTCGGAGGCAGAGCAGCGGCGCGCGCTGGAACAGTCGGCGAACCTCAACGACGCTTACCAGACGCTCAAGAACCCGGCCAAGCGCGCGCGTTATCTGCTGGCCATCAGTGGTCATGAGTTGCCTCTGGAAGTCACCGTGCATGATCCCGAGTTTCTGTTGCAGCAGATGCAGTGGCGCGAAGAACTCGAAGATCTGCAGGACAGCGCCGATCTGGCCGGTGTCGCGGTGTTCAAGCGCCGCTTGAAGGACGCCCAGCACACCTTGAATGAAAGCTTCGCAGCCTGTTGGGACGATGCCGCGCAACGCGAACAGGCCGAACGCCTGATGCGGCGCATGCAGTTCCTCGACAAGCTCACCTACGAAGTGCGCCAGCTCGAAGAGCGCCTCGACGATTAACCCAGTGCCGCTCCGGTCGCACGCCTGATTACAGATAAGTCCTGATTACGATGGCCCTACTGCAGATCGCCGAACCCGGCCAAAGTCCACAACCGCACCAGCGTCGCCTGGCTGTGGGAATTGACTTGGGTACTACCAATTCCCTGGTCGCTGCGTTGCGCAGCGGTCTTTCCGAACCGCTGGCCGATGAGCAGGGGCAAGTGATCCTGCCGTCCGCCGTGCGCTATCACGCCGATCATGTGGAAGTGGGCGAGTCAGCCAAGCTGGCCGCCGCGACCGATCCGTTCAATACCATTGTGTCGGTCAAGCGCCTGATGGGGCGTGGTCTGTCCGACGTCAAGCAATTGGGTGATCAGCTGCCGTACCGTTTCGTCGACGGCGAATCCCACATGCCGTTCATTGAAACGGTGCAGGGCCCGAAAAGCCCGGTGGAAGTTTCCGCTGACATTCTCAAGGTGCTGCGCCAGCGCGCCGAAGCGGCATTGGGCGGCGAATTGGTCGGTGCGGTCATCACTGTCCCGGCCTATTTCGACGACGCCCAGCGTCAAGCCACCAAGGACGCGGCCAAGCTGGCCGGTCTGAACGTGCTGCGCCTGCTCAACGAGCCGACCGCCGCTGCGGTGGCCTACGGTCTGGACCAGCACGCCGAAGGCCTGGTCGCGATCTATGACTTGGGCGGCGGCACCTTTGATATCTCCATTCTGCGCCTGACCGGCGGTGTATTCGAAGTCCTGGCCACCGGCGGCGACAGCGCCCTGGGCGGCGATGACTTCGATCACGCCATCGCCGGCTGGATCATCGAGCAAGCGGGCCTGTCCGCCGACCTTGATCCGGGCGCGCAACGTCACCTGCTGCAAACGGCCTGCGCCGCCAAGGAAGCCCTGACCGACGCTGCAAGTGTCGAAGTGGCGTACGGCGACTGGAAGGCTGCACTGAGCCGTGAGGCCTTTGATGCGCTGATCGAGCCCATGGTTGCTCGCAGCCTCAAGGCTTGCCGCCGCGCCGTGCGTGATTCCGGCGTGGAGCTCGAAGACGTCAAGGCCGTGGTCATGGTCGGTGGTTCGACCCGTGTGCCTCGGGTTCGCGAAGCCGTTGCCGAGGCCTTTGGCCGCCAGCCGCTGACTGAAATCGACCCGGACCAGGTGGTTGCCATCGGCGCCGCGATCCAGGCCGATACCTTGGCTGGCAACAAGCGCGACGGCGGCGAGCTGCTGTTGCTCGACGTGATTCCATTGTCCCTGGGGCTGGAAACCATGGGCGGCCTGATGGAGAAGGTGATTCCGCGCAACACCACCATCCCCGTTGCTCGCGCCCAGGACTTCACCACTTACAAAGACGGCCAGTCGGCCATGATGATTCATGTGCTGCAAGGCGAGCGTGAACTGATCAGCGACTGCCGTTCCCTGGCCCGCTTCGAATTGCGCGGCATCCCGGCGATGGTGGCCGGTGCGGCGAAGATCCGCGTGACCTTCCAGGTCGACGCCGACGGTTTGCTCAATGTTTCCGCCCGCGAGTTGGGTTCGGGCGTCGAGGCGAGCATCCAGGTCAAGCCGTCCTACGGTCTGACCGACGGCGAAATCGCCAAAATGCTCAAGGATTCGTTCCAGCATGCCAGCGACGACAAGGTCGCCCGGGTATTGCGCGAGCAGCAGGTCGACGGCCAGCGTCTGGTCGAAGCCGTGCAGGCCGCTCTTGAGGCCGATGGTGACCGTCTGCTGGACGCCGAGGAACGCATGGTGATCGAGCTGCAAATGCAGGAATTGTCTGAATTGATCAAAGGCACCGATGGTTATGCCATCGAGCAGCAGACCAAGCGTCTGTCGCAAGTCACCGATGCCTTTGCTGCCCGCCGCCTGGACTCGACGGTCAAAGCCGCCCTGGCGGGGCGCAACCTGAATGAAATTGAGGAATAACTGATGCCGCAGGTGATTTTTCTGCCCCACGAGAAGTTCTGTCCCGAGGGCATGGTCGTGGAGTGTGAGCCCGGAATTTCCATTCTCGAGCTGGCGCATGAGCACCATATCGAGATGGAAAGTGCCTGTGGCGGCGTCTGTGCGTGCACGACTTGCCATTGCATTATTCGTGAGGGTTTCGATTCGCTGGAAGAAGCGGATGAGTTGGAGGAAGATTTCCTCGATAAGGCCTGGGGCCTGGAAGCCCAATCGCGTCTGGGCTGCCAAGCCATTGTCGGCACCGAAGACCTGACCGTCGAAATTCCGAAATATTCGCTTAACCATGCGGCCGAAGCGCCGCACTGATGGTGACACTGTCATGAGCTATGGTTGGAATGATGTACAACGCATCGCAGAAGAACTGGCCGAAGCCAAGCCGGACGTGAATCCGCTGACTGTGAATTTTGTCGATCTGCAGCGCTGGATCATGGAGCTTCCCGATTTCGACAATACCTCTGGCCGTTGTGGCGAGAAGGTGTTGGAGGCCGTCCAACAGCTCTGGATCGAAGAAATCGACTGATCCACCTGGCAGGTTAGGCAATACCCCTGAACCCGCGTATAATTCGCGGGTTTAATTTTTCGCAAATTACCGTTTCTGGAGTTACACCATGGCTGTTCAACGTACTTTCTCCATCATCAAGCCTGACGCCGTTGCTAAAAACGTGATCGGCAAGATCGTTACCCGCTTCGAAGACGCTGGCCTGCGCGTTGTAGCTTCGAAAATGAAGCAACTGTCCAAAGCCGAAGCTGAAGGCTTCTACGCTGAGCACAGCGAGCGCGGCTTCTTCGGTGAGCTGGTTGCCTTCATGACTTCCGGTCCGGTTGTCGTTCAGGTGCTGGAAGGCGAAAACGCCATTGCTCGCAACCGTGAGCTGATGGGCGCCACCAACCCTAAAGAAGCTGCTGCCGGCACCATCCGTGCTGACTTCGCTGAGTCGATCGACGCCAACGCCGTTCACGGTTCGGACTCCGAAGCCGCTGCTGCTCGCGAAATCGCTTACTTTTTCTCCGCTACTGAAGTAACCACTCGCTAAGCCCAGGCTTTTGAGTGAAGGTGAATCCATGACTACATCGAACGGCAAAACCAACCTGTTGGGCCTGACCCAGCCGGAAATGGAGAAATTCTTCGACTCGATCGGGGAGAAGCGTTTCCGTGCCGGCCAGGTGATGAAATGGATTCACCACTTTGGCGTCGACGACTTCGACGCCATGACGAATGTCAGCAAGGCCCTGCGCGAAAAGCTCAAGGCCGTTGCTGAAATTCGCGGTCCGGAAGTGGTCAGCGAGGACATCTCCAGCGACGGCACCCGTAAGTGGGTGGTGCGCGTGGCGTCCGGCAGCTGCGTCGAGACCGTCTACATTCCCCAGGGCAAACGCGGCACCTTGTGCGTTTCGTCCCAGGCAGGCTGTGCCCTGGATTGCAGTTTCTGCTCCACCGGCAAGCAAGGCTTCAATAGCAACCTCACCGCCGCCGAAGTGATCGGCCAGGTGTGGATTGCCAACAAATCCTTTGGCAGCGTCCCGGCGACCGTCGACCGTGCCATCACCAACGTGGTGATGATGGGCATGGGTGAGCCGCTGCTGAACTTCGACAACGTCATCGCTGCCATGCACCTGATGATGGATGATCTGGGTTATGGCATCTCCAAGCGCCGAGTGACCCTGTCCACCTCCGGCGTGGTGCCGATGATCGATGAGCTGGCCAAGCACATCGACGTCTCCCTGGCGTTGTCGCTGCACGCACCCAATGACGCATTGCGTAACCAATTGGTGCCGATCAACAAGAAATATCCGCTTAAGATGCTGCTGGAATCGTGTCAGCGCTACATGTCGTCCCTGGGCGAAAAACGCGTGCTGACCATCGAGTACACGCTGCTCAAGGACGTGAACGACAAGGTTGAACACGCGGTCGAGATGATCGAGCTGCTCAAGAACATCCCTTGCAAGATCAACCTGATCCCGTTCAACCCGTTCCCGCATTCCGGTTACGAGCGTCCGAGCAACAACGCGATTCGTCGCTTCCAGGACCAGCTTCATCACGCGGGCTTCAACGTCACCGTGCGTACCACCCGCGGCGAAGACATCGATGCCGCGTGTGGCCAATTGGTAGGACAGGTGCTGGATCGCACCCGTCGCAGTGAACGCTACATTGCCGTGCGTGAGTTGAACGCCGCCGACGATGTTGCGCAAAACGCTGCGAACAGTCACTAAGAGAGGAACTCTATGTCCCTGCGCTTCGCGCTGCTGTTGCTGTTGGCCGGTCTTTGCACCGGCTGTGTTCTGTCGGGTGACTACAACCCCATGAAAACCAGCAAGGGGCGCGACGAGGCGCGTGAAGCCTATGTGCAATTGGGCATAGGCTATCTGCAACAGGGCATGACCGAGCGGGCCAAGGTGCCGCTCAAGAAAGCCCTGGAGCTGGACGATTCAGATGCTGATGCCAACGCGGCCCTGGCGTTGGTATTCCAGGCCGAGATGGAACCTGAACTGGCCGACGCGCATTTTCGCAAGGCGCTCTCCGCCGTGCCGCAGGATGCGCGGATCCTGAACAACTACGGCAGCTTCCTTTTCGAGCAGAAGCGTTACAAAGAGGCCTACGAGCGCTTCGAGCAGGCGACCGCCGATACCCTTTACCCCGAGCGTTCGCGGGTGTTTGAAAACCTGGGCATGACGGCCTCGAAACTCGGCCAGCGTGATCTGGCTCGCCAGCAGCTTGAAAAAGCGCTGCGGCTCAACCGCCAGCAGCCACGGGCATTGCTGGAAATGGCTGAGTTGTCTTACGAAGACAGGCATTATGTGCCCGCGCGCGATTATTACGAACGTTTTAGCCTGCTGAGCGAGCAAAATGCACGTAGTCTATTGCTCGGTGTTCGGCTGGCCCATGTGTTCGAAGATCGTGACAAGGCCGCCAGTTTTGGCCTGCAACTAAAAAGACTCTATCCCGGTACGCCGGAATATCAGCAATACCTGTCGGAGCAATGATGAAAGCGGCGCATCCTGAAGTTGTAGCAGCGACTCGCGTAAATCCCGGTGAGACCCTGCGCCAAGCTCGCGAAAGCAATGGTTGGTCGCTGGCAGAGGTGGCCCTCAAGCTCAATCTCACCGTGGCTTCCCTGGGCAACCTGGAAGCCGGCGCGTTCGATAAATTGCCTGGGCATACTTTCGCTCGGGGCTACATCCGTGCCTACGCCAAATTGCTCGGCATGGACCAGACCGAACTGGTCCAGCAATTCGATCAATACACCGGTTCCGACGCCCAGGGCAGCAGCGTGCACAGCCTGGGCCGCATCGAAGAGCCGGTTCGCGTTTCCCACACCATTTTGCGAATCGTCAGTTTGTTGCTGTTGATCGCGGTGATTGGTGGCGGTTTCCTCTGGTGGCAGGACCAGGCCGCCTTGCGCGCCAAGGATCCCATCGCCATGAACCCTGAGCATGTCGAGGTCGAAGGCGCCGACGGCACCACCCGCATACATCCGCTGGATGAGCCGGAAGATCAGGCTGTGGTGGAAGGCCAGAGCGCAGGGGAGACCAACCTGGTGTTGCCTCAGGGGCAGGATGGCGCAGATCCGGCCGTCGGTGCTGAACCGAGTGTGCCGGCCGCTCCGGCAGACGCGCCTGCTGCACCCGCCACGCCAGCCCCGACCGCCAATGCGCCGGCTACTCAAGCGCCAGCTGTACCGAGCACACCAGCCCCTGTCGTCGAGACTCCGGCTGCGCCAGCCGCAGCGCCAGCAACTCCGACAGCCTCCACCACTGCGGTAGCGCCCGTCGCTCCCGCAGCCGGTCAAGGCCAGGTACAGATTCAATTTACCGCCGACTGCTGGACGCAGATCACCGATGGCACCGGCAAGGTGCTGTTCAGTGGCCTCAAGCGCAAGGGCGACAGCACTTCCGTCAACGGCACGCCGCCGTTTGCCGTGCGCCTGGGTTATGCCCGTGGCGCGCAGGTCAGCTACAACGGCCAACCGGTCGACGTGGCTCCGTTCACCAGTGGCGAGACCGCTCGCCTGAAGTTGGGTCAATAAGTCATGCACGGCGAATCTCCAATCAAACGTCGCGAATCGCGAAAGATCTGGGTCGGCAACGTTCCTGTTGGCGGCGATGCGCCCATCGCTGTGCAAAGCATGACCAACAGCGACACCAACGACGTGGCCGCCACCGTTGCGCAGATCAACCGACTGGAAGCCGCCGGTGTCGACATCGTGCGGGTTTCCGTGCCGGACATGGACGCCGCCGAGGCGTTCGGCAAAATCAAGCAGTTGGTCAAAGTGCCGCTGGTGGCCGACATTCACTTCGACTACCGCATCGCCCTGCGCGTGGCCGAGCTGGGTGTGGACTGCCTGCGCATCAACCCGGGCAACATCGGTCGCGAAGACCGCGTGCGTGCGGTGGTGGATGCCGCCCGCGACCGTGGTATTCCGATCCGCATCGGCGTCAACGCCGGTTCCCTGGAAAAAGACCTGCAAAAGAAATACGGCGAACCGACCCCGGCTGCACTGGTGGAGTCGGCCCTGCGCCATGTCGAGCACCTGGAGCGCCTGAACTTCCAGGACTTCAAGGTCAGCGTGAAGGCTTCCGACGTGTTCATGGCCGTCGAAGCCTATCGCTTGCTGGCCAAGGAAATCGTCCAGCCGCTGCACCTGGGCATCACCGAGGCCGGTGGGTTGCGTTCGGGCACGGTGAAATCCGCCGTCGGCCTCGGTATGCTGCTCGCCGAAGGAATTGGCGATACCATCCGCATCTCGTTGGCGGCCGATCCGGTGGAGGAAGTGAAAGTCGGCTACGACATTCTCAAGTCCCTGCACCTGCGTTCGCGTGGCATCAACTTCATCGCCTGCCCAAGCTGCTCGCGGCAGAACTTCGATGTGGTCAAGACCATGAACGAGCTGGAAGGGCGCCTGGAAGACCTGCTGGTGCCGCTGGATGTCGCGGTGATTGGTTGCGTGGTCAACGGGCCGGGTGAAGCCAAGGAGGCCCATATCGGCCTCACCGGCGGTACACCGAACCTGATTTACATCGACGGCAAGCCGTCGCAGAAACTGACGAATGACAATCTGGTGGATGAACTGGAACGGCTGATCCGCCAGAAAGCGGCCGAAAAGGTCGAAGCCGACGCTGCTGTAATCGCGCGTGGTTGAGTCGAACGAATTTAAGGATTACCTGTGAGCAAGTCCCTGCAAGCCATTCGTGGCATGAACGACATCCTGCCCGAGCAGACGCCCCTGTGGCGCTATTTCGAGGGCACCGTGGCGCGTTTGCTGGATAACTACGGTTACCGGCAGATCCGCATGCCGATCGTCGAGTTCACCGAACTGTTCAAGCGTTCCATCGGCGAAGTGACCGACATCGTCGAAAAAGAGATGTACACCTTTGAAGACCGCAACGGCGATTCGCTGACCCTGCGCCCCGAAGGTACGGCGGCGTGCGTGCGTGCAGTGCTCGAGCACGGCATTACCGGTGGTGGCCAGGTGCAGAAACTCTGGTACATCGGCCCGATGTTTCGCCACGAGCGTCCACAGAAAGGTCGTTATCGCCAGTTCCACCAGATAGGCCTGGAGGTATTCAACCTCGACGGTCCGGACATCGACGCCGAGCTGATCGTATTGACCTGGCGCCTGTGGGGCGAGCTGGGCATTCGTGATGCGGTCAAGCTCGAACTCAACAGCCTGGGCACCAGCGAGTCCCGTGGGCGCTACCGCGAAGCGCTGGTGGAGTTCCTGTCCGCTCACCTGGACAAGCTGGACGAAGACAGTCAGCGCCGCCTCAAGACCAATCCGCTGCGGGTGTTGGATACCAAGAACGCCGACACGCAGGCGATCCTGGTCGATGCGCCGAAAATGGCTGACTACCTCGACGATGAATCCCGTGCGCACTTCGAGGGGCTGAAGGCGCGTCTGGATGCCGTCGGTATTCCCTATGTCATCAACCCGAAGCTGGTCCGCGGGCTGGATTACTACAGCAAGACCGTCTTTGAATGGGTCACCGACAAGTTGGGCGCCCAGGGAACTGTGTGTGCCGGCGGCCGTTACGACGGGCTGGTGGAACAGATGGGCGGAAAGCCGACCTCGGGCGTGGGTTTTGCCATGGGCATCGAACGTCTGGTGTTGATGCTTGAGACGCTGGACAAGATCCCGCAGGAAATCGCCCGTCAGGTCGACGTTTACCTGTGCGCCTTCGGCGAAGCAGCCGAACTGGCGGCCCTGGCGCTGAGCGAGCGGGTCCGCGACCAGTTGCCCAACCTGCGCCTGCAGATCAACGCCGGCGGCGGCAGCTTCAAGAGCCAGTTCAAGAAGGCCGACAAGAGCGGTGCGTTGTATGCACTGATTCTTGGTGACGACGAATTGGCCCAGCAAGTGGTAGGTTTCAAACCCCTGCGTGGCCAGGGCGAACAACAAAGCATTGCCTGGGATGCGCTTGCCGCACACCTGGCCACCTGCGTCGTGCAGGGTTGAAGCTGTCAAACAGCCGATTTAGCGATTAAGGAGTATTGGGGTGTCGAGTACCGAAGATGAACAGCTGGCGGATTTGAAGGACTGGTGGACGCGCAACGGCAAGCCGCTGGTCACTGGCGGCCTGTTGGCGCTGGTCATCGTGTTCGGCTGGCAGGCCTGGCAGAAATACCAGAGCAACCAGGCGCAAGGCGCTTCGATGCTCTATCAGCAGTTGCTGGAAACCACCCTGACCCCGGACGGCAAGCCTGACGCTGCCCGCGTGGCGGAGTTGGCCGGCAAGCTCGACAACGAATTCGGCGGCACGGCCTACGCGCAATATGGCCGTCTGTTCGTGGCCAAGGTCGCGGTAGACACCGGCAAGCTGGACGACGCCGCCACCGAGCTGAAGGCCATTGTCGACAAGCCGGTCAACCCGACCCTGGGCGAAGTGGCGCGTCAGCGCCTGGCGCAGGTGCTGGCGGCGCAGAACAAGGCCGAAGATGCGTTGAAGCTGCTCGACGGTGATGCCGACAAGGCGTTCCTGGCGACCCGCGAAGAACTCAAGGGCGACCTGCTGGTACAGCTTGGTCGTGCTGATGAGGCCCATGCGGCCTACCAAAAAGCCAAGGCTGCGCTGTCGGATGAAGCCGCGGTCGGTGGCCTGCAAATCAAGCTGGACGACCTGGCCAAAGGGGATGCGTGACGTGATCCGTTGGAAACATGCAGCATTGCTGGCTCTGGCCATTCTGGCCGCGGGTTGCAGCAGCAACAGCAAGAAAGAACTGCCACCGGCCGAACTGACCGACTTCAAAGAAGAAGTCGTGCTGCAGAAGCAATGGAGTCGCTCCATCGGTGACGTGGTCGTGGTACAGACCCAGGATGACAGCCTGATCGGTCTGGATGCCGCCACTGGCGAGCAGCGCTGGTTGTACGACAGCACCCCGGCGGTACTGACCCTGCGCGGCACCAGTGCGCCGATCGTCACCAACCGCCTCGCGGTGGCCGGGTTGTCGACCGGTAAAGTGGTGGCCCTGGATATTTCCAACGGCGTGCCGGTCTGGGAACAGCGCGTGGCCATCCCACAGGGCCGTTCGGAACTGGAGCGCGTGGTCGACATCGACGGCGGCCTGCTGTTGTCTGGCAGTACGCTGTACGTTGCCAGCTACCAGGGACGCGTTGCGGCGCTGGACCTGGAAAGCGGTCGCCCGCTGTGGCAGCGCGATGCGTCCAGCTACGCCGGCGTCGCCGAGGGTTTGGGCAGCGTCTACGTGAGCCTGTCCTCGGGCACGGTTGAAGGCGTCGACGAGCGTTCCACCACCGCATTGTGGAGCAACGACTCCCTGGCCCGTCGTCAACTGTCGGCCCCGGAAGTGTTCTCCAGCTACGTTGCAGTCGGTGACCTGGAAGGTTACCTGCACCTGCTCAGCCAGGTGGACGGTCGCTTCGTCGGCCGTGAGCGCATCGACAGCGACGGCCTGCGTGCCCGTCCGCTGGTGGTGGGCAACATGATTTATGTGTATGGCAACAGCGGCAAACTGGAAGCCCTGACCATCAAGTAAGACTATGCTTGGGTTAATCCCAAGCGGCTTCATTTTTGTGGGCGCGAGCCTGCTCGCGAATGCGGTGGTCCAGTGGCATGGATGTCGACTGATCCAACGCTTTCGCGAGCAGGCTCGCTCCCACAGGATGGCCCCCGAGCACCAGCCGCTGCCTCGCAGCGGCTTTTGTATTTTCTGAAATAACGAAGTGGAGAGCCGCATGGTTCCCGTAATCGCCCTGGTGGGCCGACCGAACGTCGGCAAGTCCACCTTGTTCAACCGCCTGACCAGGACTCGCGACGCCATTGTCGGCGACTTGTCCGGTCTGACCCGTGATCGCCAATACGGTGAGGCCAAGTGGCAAGGGCGTACCTATATTCTGGTCGACACCGGTGGCATCTCCGGTGATGAACACGGCATGGACGAAAAAATGGCCGAGCAGTCGCTGCTCGCCATCGAAGAAGCGGATGTGGTGCTGTTCCTGGTAGACGCCAAGGCCGGTTTTACCGCCGCCGACCAGATGATCGCCGAGCATCTGCGCAAACGTAACAAGCGTTCCTACGTGGTGGCCAACAAGGTCGACAACATCGACCCGGACATGGCCCGCGCCGAATTCGCGCCGTTGGGCATGGGCCAGGCGATCCCGATCGCCGGCGCCCACGGTCGTGGCATCACCCAGATGCTGGAAATCGCCCTGGCTGATTTCCCCAAAGACGACGAAGACGAACCGGAAGACGGTGAAGAAGAAATCGTTGCCGAAGGCGAGGAAGCCAAGCGCATTCCTGGCCCTAGCGAAAAAGACGGGATCAAGATCGCCATCATCGGCCGCCCGAACGTCGGCAAGTCGACATTGGTCAACCGCATGCTCGGCGAAGACCGGGTCATCGTGTACGACCAGCCCGGCACCACCCGCGACAGTATCTACATCCCGTTTGAGCGTAACGAAGAGAAGTACACGCTGATCGACACTGCCGGTGTGCGCAAGCGCGGCAAGATCCACGAAGAAGTCGAAAAATTCTCCGTGGTCAAAACCCTGCAGGCGATCAAAGACGCCAACGTGGTGATCTTCGTGATGGACGCCCGCGAAGGCGTGGTCGATCACGACCTGAACCTGCTGGGCTTCGCCCTGGAAGCCGGCCGTGCGTTGGTCATCGCGATCAACAAGTGGGACGGCATGACGCCTAGCGAACGGGATTTCGTCAAGATCGAACTGCAGCGTCGCCTGTTCTTCGTTGACTTCGCCGACATCCACTTCATTTCGGCCTTGCACGGTACGGGCGTGGGCAACCTCTACGCGTCGGTGCAGAACTCGTTCAAGTCGGCGGTCACCCGCTGGCCGACCAACCGTCTGACCCAGATCCTGGAAGACGCCGTCGGCGAGCACGCGCCACCGATGGTCAACAACCGCCGGATCAAGCTGCGTTACGCTCACCTGGGTGGCGCCAACCCGCCGATCATCGTGATTCACGGTAACCAGATCGAGAAGGTGCCCAAGTCGTACGTCCGGTATCTGGAAAACACTTATCGCCGCGTCCTGAAGCTGGTCGGCACGCCGATCCGCATCGAGTTCAAGGGCGGCGAGAACCCGTACGAAGGCAACAAGAACACGCTCACCGACCGTCAGGTCAACAAGAAGCGCCGCTTGATGTCGCACCATAAGAAGGCTGACAAGAAGCGTCGTGATAAACGCTGATCGATAGTCACCGCAGTTCCACTGTGGGAGCGAGTTGTGTCAGCGTAAGAAGGGTGCCCTTGGTGGCACCCTTTTTCATGCCCGGCGATTGGGCTATCCTCGACCTCTCCCGCGCCGCACCAGAGCCGGGTGTAGACGCAGGGAACCCCCAATGATCACCAGCAAGTTGCCGAATGTCGGCATCACTATCTTCACCCAGATGTCCCAGCTCGCCGCGCAGACCGGCGCGCTCAATCTGTCCCAGGGGTTTCCCGATTTCGATGGTCCGCAGGCCCTGCGCGATGCAGTCGGCCGGCATGTCGCCCAAGGGCATAACCAATACTCGCCCATGACCGGTTTGCCGGCGCTGCGCCAGCAGATCGCGGCGAAGATCGCCCGCAGCTATGGCGTCACCGTCGATGCCGACCAGGAAGTGACCGTGACCCCCGGTGCGACCCAGGCGATTTTCTGCGCCATCGCGGCAGTGGTTCACAGCGGCGACGAAGTGATCGTGTTCGACCCTTGCTACGACAGCTATGAACCCGCCGTCGAGTTGGCCGGTGGCCGTTGCGTGCATGTGCAATTGGGCCTGGAAGATTTCGCCATCGATTTCCAGAAGCTCGGTGAAGCTTTGAGCCCGCGTACGCGCATGATCATTCTCAACACGCCGCACAATCCCAGTGGAGCGCTGATCAGCCGCGCCGAACTCGACCAGTTGGCGACGCTGATTCGCGACCGCGACATTTACCTGATCAGTGACGAGGTCTACGAACACCTGGTGTTCGACGGCGTCGCCCACGCCAGTGTCCTGGCCCATGAAGAACTGTACCAACGGGCCTTTGTGGTCAGTTCCTTCGGTAAGACCTACCACGTCACCGGCTGGAAAACCGGCTATGTGGTGGCGCCACCGGCCCTGACGGCGGAACTGCGCAAGGTGCATCAATACGTCAGCTTCTGCGGCGTGACGCCGTTGCAGTACGCCCTGGCTGACTACATGGCCAATCACCCGGAGCACGTCGAAGAACTGCCGGACTTCTACCAGGCCAAGCGTGACCTGTTCTGCGATTTACTGGCCCCCTCGCGCTTCAGTTTCAAGCGAGTACCCGGCACCTATTTCCAACTGGTGGATTACTCGCAGATCCGCCCGGACCTCCATGACGTCGACATGGCAGTCTGGATGACCCGTGAGCACGGCGTGGCGACGATCCCTGTCTCGGTGTTCTACCAGAACCCACCCGAAGGCCAGCGCCTGGTGCGCCTGTGCTTTGCCAAACGCGAGGAGACGCTGCGCGAAGCGGCGGAAAAACTATGCGTGATCTGAGTACCTTGCCCAATCTCAATGTTGCGCTGATCCAGACCACCCTGGCCTGGCATGATCGCCAGGCCAATCTGGAACATTTCGAGGGCTTGCTTGCGCAGGCGCGCGGGGCGGACCTGATTATCCTGCCGGAAATGTTCACCACGGGTTTTTCCATGGAGTCCGAGACCCTGGCTGAGCCGGAAAACGGTCCTTCGCACAAGTGGCTCCAGGCTCAGGCTGCGAAGCTCGGAGCGGTGATCACCGGCAGTGTGATTATCCAGGCCGCCGACGGCAGCCATCGCAATCGTCTGCTCTGGGCACGACCGGACGGCGAAGTGCTGCATTACGACAAGCGTCATCTGTTCCGCATGGCCGGTGAGCACAATCACTACACGCCGGGCGAGCGCCAGGTGCTGTTCGAACTCAACGGCTGGCGGATCCGCCCGCTGATTTGCTATGACCTGCGTTTCCCGGTGTGGAGCCGCGACGCCGAGGACACCGACCTGTTGCTGTACACCGCCAACTGGCCCGGCGCGCGGCGCCAGCACTGGAACCGCTTGCTGCCGGCCCGAGCAATCGAGAACCTGTGCTACGTGGCCGCGGTAAACCGCATCGGCCACGACGGCAAGGGCTTCGCCTACACCGGTGACAGTCAGGTGCTGGACTTTCAGGGCGAAACCCTGCTCAGCACCGGTGAGGCCGACGGGGTATTCACTGTGTGTCTGAGTGCGGCGGAGCTGGCGGCATATCGCACTCGCTTTCCGGCGAACCTGGATGCCGATCGTTTTGAATTCATCTGATTGAAACGTTTCAGCCCTTCAGAAGCGCTGGTGTTTGCCGATAACCGGGGCAGCCAAGGAGAAGTCCCTTATGACCAGCATCAGCGCAATCACGGTAAATCCATACCCTCTCTCTGCACCCAAGGTTTCCATCAAGGGTGCGGAAGACGAAGCAGCAGTCAGCCCTGCGGTATCGACTGACGCCAGCGAAGACAAAGACCGCCAGTTGAAAGTTGACACCAGTGGCGCGAACATCGGCGGTGCTCCAGCCAGCGGCAGCGGCGATGTCATCGAGCAGCTGAAAAAACAGATAGAGCAAACTGAAAAGCTGCTGGCCGAGCAGCAAGCCCAGTTGGCTCGCGTGCAGAAAAGCCAGGCCAACCAGGCGCAGAAAGCCCAGGAAGCCATGGCGATCCAGACTCAGATCATGGCGACCCAGGCCACATTGCAGACCTTGCAGGCCGCTTTGCTGCAGGCGATGACTATTTCGATTGATACCCATGCCTGAGACTTGTATTGCCTGACAGGCCGCCATCGCGAGCAAGCTCGCTCCCACACTGATCTTCAGCGGGTTCAAAATCCTGTGCCCACCTCAGATTCCCTGTGGGAGCGAGCCTGCTCGCGATGAGGCCGGAACAGTCACCCAAGTCATCAGCCAAACAAAAAGGCCCCAGGGTTCACACCCCAGGGCCTTTTTGCATTTCAGCTAAACCATCAGGCCGCTTTGGCTTCCGGCTGGCTCAGGGAGCGGTTCAGCGCGCTGAACAGGGCCTTGAAGCTGGCGGTGGTGATGTTTTCGTCGATACCCACGCCGTGGACCGCGCGCTCACCGTTGACCCGCAGCTCGATGTACGCCGCAGCCTTGGCGTTGGTGCCGGCGCCGATGGCGTGTTCGTTGTAGTCCATGATCTCCACCGGAATCGGCAGTCCGGCCACCAGCGCTTCCAGCGCGCCGTTGCCCTTGCCGCGCCAGTGCAGGTTGGTTTCGCCCTGGCCCTTGCTGGCCACTTCGACTTCCACGGCGCTGTTGCCGTTTTCTTCCTGCAGACGATGGCTGACCAGCGCGTACGGGGTGTTGGCTTGCAGGTATTCGCTGTGGAGCAGGGCATGGATCTGCTGGGCGGTCATTTCCAGGCCCAGGCGATCGGTTTCGCGCTGTACCACCTGGCTGAACTCGATCTGCATGCGACGCGGCAGGCTGATGCCGTACTCCTGCTCCAGCAGGTAGGCGATGCCGCCTTTGCCCGACTGGCTGTTGACGCGAATCACCGCCTCGTAGCTGCGGCCGATGTCGGCCGGGTCGATCGGCAGGTACGGCACTTCCCACAGGGTGTCCGGTTTCTGCTGGGCAAAACCTTTGCGAATGGCATCCTGGTGCGAGCCGGAGAACGCGGTGTGAACCAGGTCGCCCACGTACGGATGACGCGGGTGCACCGGGATCTGGTTGCACTCTTCGACCACTTTGCGCACGCCGTCGATGTCGGAGAAATCCAGCTCAGGGTTGATGCCCTGGGTGTAGAGGTTCAGCGCGACGGTCACCAGGTCGACGTTACCGGTGCGTTCGCCGTTGCCGAACAGGCAGCCTTCGACACGGTCGGCGCCGGCCATCAGGCCCAGTTCGGTGGCGGCTACGCCGGTGCCACGGTCGTTATGGGTGTGCAGGCTGATGAGCACGCTGTCGCGACGGGTGATGTTGCGACCGAACCACTCGATCTGGTCGGCGTAGACGTTCGGAGTCGCGACTTCCACGGTGGCCGGCAGGTTGAGGATGACCTTGCGCTCAGGCGTCGGGTTCCAGACCTCGATCACTGCGTCGCAGACTTCCTTGGCGAATTCCAGCTCGGTGGCGCTGAAGGTTTCTGGCGAGTATTCGAACTGCCACTGGGTTTCTGGCTGCTGGGCGGCGTATTTGACGAACAGCTTGGCCGCGTTCACCGCGATTTCCTTCACGCCTTCCTTGTCCTGGTTGAACACGATGCGGCGGAACGAAGGGCTGGTGGCGTTGTACAGGTGGACGATGGCTTTTTTCGCGCCGCGCAGGGATTCGAACGTGCGGGCGATCAGGTCTTCACGGGCCTGGGTCAGCACCTGGATGGTGGTGTCGTCCGGGATGTGGCCTTCTTCGATGAGGGTACGCACGAAGTCGAAGTCGGTCTGCGAAGCCGCCGGGAACGACGCTTCGATTTCCTTCACGCCCACAGCGACCAGGGTTTTCCAGAAACGCAGCTTCTTGGCGGCGTCCATCGGCTCGATCAGCGACTGATTGCCGTCACGCAGGTCGGAGCTGCACCAGATCGGCGCGGCGGTGATGGTCTTCGACGGCCAGGTGCGATCCGGCAGGTTGATGGTCGGGAAGGCGCGGTACTTGGAAGACGGGTCTTTGAGCATGCTCATCGCAGAATCCTTTTATTGTCGTGGCCGGGAAAAGGCGGCCTGCCGGTGGTTCGAACGGGGTGGCTTTACAGCCGGAACGAGGTGCCGCGATTCAGCCCGGCAGTCGTGCGCTGACGAGGCACAGGCTGCGGTGCTGGCGAAGCTGAATGAGGGTGTGAGAGGTTTTCATGCCTTCAACCCTAACCGCGCGGAGGGCGGATCGCAAGCAGTCGGGAAAAATTGAGATAAGTTCTGTTTTTAGGCAGGTTTGCGAGATTTAATCGCGCAGGTTCGAAGTGTTCATCTTGGAAATTGCGTCGATGTTTTGAGCTTGGCAATTCGCTGGATGGTGGTGATGTGGCTGCCGTCATCGCGAGCAGGCTCGCTCCCACAGGGATTTTCTGTTGGTCACAAATGTTGTGTTCACAAGAGATCCAAATGTGGGAACGAGCCTGCTCGCGGTCAGGCCGGCAGCTTCACCGCAAAAACTCAGGGCTGGAATGCCCCCATAAAAATCGCCGGATCCACCCGCGCATCGTTCAGGCTGATATTCCAGTGCATGTGCGGGCCAGTTGCCCGGCCCGTGGAGCCGACTTTGCCGACGACCGTGCCGCGCTTGAGCTGCTGGCCGACCTTCACGTCGATCTTCGACATGTGGCAGAACATGCTGATGAAACCCTGGCCGTGATCGACAAACACGGTGTTGCCATTGAAGAAGTAATTGCCGGTGAGGATCACCTTGCCAGCGGCCGGAGTCTTGATGGGTGTGCCGGCGGGCACGGCGAAGTCCAGGCCGGCGTGGGGGTTGCGTTCTTCGCCGTTGAAGAAGCGCCGCACGCCGAACTTGCTCGACATCGGACCATTGACCGGCTTGTCCAGCAGCAGGTTGCTGGGGATGTTCGGGCTGAAGCTGCGATAGGCCTTCAGTTGCACGGCCAGTTCGGCGTTGATGCGTTTGAGGTCCGCCGGGTTCGGATTGACCTGGCGCTTGTTCTTCAGGGTGATGTGTTGCTCGGGGTACTTTTTATAGCCGACCACGAACGGCTGGGTGCTGCCGCCGCTGCTGATCTGCTGGGTGCCGGGCTTGACCGTCAGCGGGATGCCGACAATCGCCAGCCAGTTGTCCTTTTCCTTGACCACCAGCACCGGTTTGCCCTGGTAACTGGCTTTTGGCGCCTGGGCCGCGCTGCCCAGGTCCACCACGGCCACGCCGCCGGGCACCGGTTTGTTCAGCAGGCGGGTGATGTAACTGTCGGCGTTGGCGTTGAAGGTCAGGCACAGCAAGAGCAATGGGGCGAGATATCGCGGCATGAATCAATCCAATAGAGAAAGGGTGACCGGCGTCAGGTGATTGTCTTCGACCCGCACCAGCAGTTCGCCTTCACCGAGCCGCGCGGTCAGGCGCTGGCCGGTTTGGGTCTGCGCGGCGTTGCGGATCGCCTGGCCGCGTTCGTCGAGCAAAATACTGTAGCCGCGGCCGAGGGTCGCCAGGGGGCTGACGATGTGCAGCGTCTGCATCTGGTTTTGCAGTTGCAGGCGTCGCGCCTTCAGGCCCTCGCGCATGGCCCGGGGCAGGCGCGCGGCGAGGCTGTCCAGGCGTTGGCGCAGCAGTGCCAGGTGCCGCCCCGGATGTTGCGCGGCCAGGCGGGTTTCCAGGCGGATCAGGCGTTCGCGGCGGGTATTGAGGCTGCGCTCGAAGGCCCGGCGCATGCGCATGTCCAGGTCGTCGAGGCGCTGGGCTTGCTGGCGTAGGCGCTCACCGGGGTGGCGCAGGCGTCGGGTCAGCCCTTCGAGGCGCAGTTGATCGCGCATCAGGCGGTCGCGCATGCGCATCACCAGCCGCCGGTGCAGGCTTTCGACCCGGCGCACCAGGTCGCCGGCATCGGGGGCCAGCAGTTCGGCAGCGGCGGACGGGGTCGGGGCGCGCACGTCAGCGACGAAATCGCTGATGGATACGTCGGTTTCATGGCCGACGGCGCTGACGATCGGCGTGACGCAGGCGTCCACCGCCCGGGCCACGGCTTCTTCGTTGAAGCACCACAAGTCTTCCAGCGAGCCGCCGCCTCGGGCCAGGATCAGCGCATCGAACCCCCGGGCATCCGCCAGTTTCAGCGCACGGACGATTTGCGCGGTGGCTTCGCGGCCCTGTACGGCGGTGGGGATCAGCGTCAGGGAAATCTGCGGCGCACGGCGGCGGAACACGCTGATGATGTCGCGGATCACCGCGCCGGTGGGCGAACTGATGATGCCGATGCGTTGCGGATGGGCCGGCAGCGGCACCTTGCGCTCGGCGCTGAACAGGCCTTCGGCGCTGAGCTTTTCCTTGAGCGCATCGAAGGCCAGGCGCAGGGCGCCATCGCCGGCCGGTTCCACGGTGTCGAGAATCAGCTGATAGTCGCCGCGGCCCTCGAACAGTGAGACCTTGCCGCGTACTTTCACCGCCAGTCCGTCTTTGAGGGCTTGACGCACCCGCGCGGCATTTTGCCGGAACAGTGCGCAACGCACCTGGGCGCCGCTGTCCTTGAGGGTGAAATACACATGGCCGGAGGCGGGGCGGGCAAGGTTGGAAATTTCGCCCTCGACCCAGATGTTGCTGAACACGTCTTCAAGCAGCACCCGCGCACGGCCGTTGAGCTGGCTGACAGTCAGGACCTCGCGGTCCAGGCCCAGTCGGGCAAAGGGATCTTTAATCATGGGCAGCATGATAAGGGCATTCGCTGCTCAATCTCCATGTTCACCGAAAAACCTTCCGGGAATTGGCGCGGTACAATGCACCATTGCCCATAGGTTCAAGGTGGGCGCGGGCTTGCTCGTCGCCACCCGTAGATTCGCCGCAGGATGTCCCATGAATTCGCAAAGCATCATCGTCCCGAAAATTTCCTCCTTGCCGGTCCACGAGCCTCGGGCCCGGGCGGTTGTGCGCTGGCTGGTGCGCAAGAATATCGTCGAAGAACAACTGACCACCTGCGGGCGTACCGGCAATCGCATGGCCCACGCCATCGCCCCCGGCGCCCGCGAGGTGGTCATGCACCCTGAGGCCTTGCCGTTTGGCGAACCGGTCAATGGCCTGGAAATCATCACCAAGCGCTGCATCTATACCCCGGCCAAAGGCTTTCTCGAGGAAGCGGGCTGCGCTGAATGCCGCAAGGAAATCGGCGAGGCGCTGTTCGAAAGCCTGGAAGACTGGATGCCGGCCCGCACCGACAACTTCACCTGCCCAGAGTGTGGGCATGAAGATGACATCAACGGGTTTCTGTTCCTGCAACCGTGTGGCTTTTCCAATTTGGGGTTTATCTTCAACAACTGGCTCGAGGCGGGGTTCAAGCAGGACTTTATCGACGAGTTCGCCGACTGGCTGGATCAGCCGGTGAGTTGGGTGAAGGTGGAGTTGTAAGAGAGCGATTCCCCCCTCCTGTGGGAGCGAGCCTGCTCGCGATTGGCGTCGGGTCAGTTGGCACGGTGTTGACCGATACACCGCTATCGCGAGCAGGCTCGCTCCCACAAGGGAATGTGTAGCAATCGGGCAGTGTTTAGCCCCTTCAATCACCCCGGCAATAATAGACAGAGTTTTACATTGAGCCAGAGGGGGTGCATGTATATAATGGCGCGCTTCCATTTTCCCGCTCGGGAGCCCCCGCGATGCTGCGTATCAGCCAAGAAGCTCTGACCTTCGACGACATTCTCCTAGTGCCCGGTTATTCCGAGGTACTGCCTAACGAAGTCAGTCTCAAAACCCGTCTTACCCGTGGCATCGAACTGAATATCCCGTTGGTTTCCGCCGCCATGGACACCGTGACCGAAGCCCGTCTGGCCATTGCCATGGCCCAGGAAGGCGGTATCGGTATCATCCACAAGAACATGACCATCGAACAGCAGGCCGCCGAAGTGCGCAAGGTCAAGCGGTTCGAGGCTGGCGTGGTCAAGGACCCGATCACCATCGAGGCTGACGCCACGGTTCGTGATCTGTTCGAACTGACCCGCATGCACAACATCTCCGGCGTTCCGGTGCTGCACGATGGCGACCTGGTCGGCATCGTCACCTCCCGCGACGTGCGTTTCGAGAACCGCCTGGACGCCACCGTCCGTCAGGTGATGACGCCTAAAGAGCGTCTGGTCACGGTCAAGGAAGGCATCGGCAAGGACGAAGTTCGCGAGTTGCTGCACAAGCACCGCATCGAGCGCGTGCTGATCGTCGACGACAAGTTCGCCCTCAAGGGCATGATGACCGTCAATGACATCGAAAAAGCCAAGGCTTATCCGCTGGCCAGCAAGGACGACCAGGGTCGTCTGCGCGTAGGCGCTGCAGTCGGCACCGGCAAGGACACTGGCGACCGCGTCGCGGCCCTGGTCAATGCCGGCGTCGACGTGGTGGTGGTCGACACCGCCCACGGTCACTCCAAAGGCGTGATCGACCGCGTTCGCTGGGTCAAGCAGAACTTCCCTGAAGTGCAGGTGATCGGCGGCAACATCGCCACCGGCGCTGCCGCCAAGGCCCTGGCCGAAGCTGGCGCCGATGCGGTCAAGGTCGGTATCGGCCCAGGCTCGATCTGCACCACCCGCATCGTTGCCGGTGTCGGCGTGCCGCAAATCAGCGCCATCGCCAACGTCGCCGCAGCCCTTGAAGGCACTGGCGTACCGTTGATCGCCGACGGCGGCATCCGCTTCTCAGGTGACCTGTCCAAGGCCATCGTCGCCGGGGCCTCCTGCGTGATGATGGGTTCGATGTTTGCCGGTACTGAAGAAGCGCCAGGCGAGATCGAACTGTTCCAGGGCCGCAGCTACAAGGCTTACCGCGGCATGGGCTCGCTGGGTGCCATGTCCCAGGCCCAGGGCTCCTCCGACCGTTACTTCCAGGACTCCTCCGCGGGCGCCGAGAAGCTGGTGCCCGAAGGCATCGAAGGTCGTGTGCCGTACAAAGGCACCCTGAGCGCCATCATCCATCAACTGATGGGCGGCCTGCGTTCTTCCATGGGCTACACCGGCAGCGCCAACATCGAAGAGATGCGCACTAAGCCGGAGTTCGTGCGCATCACCGGCGCCGGCATGGCCGAGTCCCATGTCCACGACGTACAGATCACCAAGGAAGCGCCGAACTACCGCGTAGGTTAAGGCCTTCAGCAAAACGTTAATCACCGGGGCTGTTCATTCAGCCCCGAGTTGTTTCTGATTCACTACATGAGAATGAGTCATGGCCCTCGACATTCACGCTCACCGCATCCTGATCCTCGACTTCGGTTCCCAGTACACCCAGCTGATCGCCCGCCGCGTGCGTGAAATCGGCGTGTACTGCGAATTGCATCCGTTCGACATGGATGACGAAGCGATTCGCG
>NZ_WUUD01000010.1:52972-75424 GCF_009831705.1 Pseudomonas sp. PICF6
TTCGGTATCTGCTACGGCATGCAGACCATGGCTGAACAGCTGGGCGGTAAGGTAGAAGGCTCCGACCTGCGTGAGTTCGGTTATGCCCGCGTTGACGTGGTCGGCAAGAGCCGCCTGCTGGATGGCATCGAAGACCACATCGACGCCGACGGCCTGTTTGGCCTCGACGTGTGGATGAGCCACGGTGACAAGGTCACCAAGATGCCGGAAGACTTCCACATCCTGGCCAGCACCCCGAGCTGCCCGATTGCCGGCATGTTCAACGATGATCGCCGTTACTACGGCGTGCAGTTCCACCCGGAAGTGACCCATACCAAGCAAGGCGGTCGCATCCTGTCGCGCTTCATCCTCGATATCTGCGAGTGCGAAGCCCTGTGGACACCATCGAAAATCGCTGAAGACGCCATCGCTCAGGTTCGCGCCCAGGTCGGCACCGACAACGTACTGCTCGGTTTGTCCGGCGGCGTGGACTCCTCGGTGGTTGCCGCGTTGCTGCACAAGGCCATCGGCGACCAGTTGACCTGCGTCTTCGTCGACAACGGCCTGCTGCGCCTGCACGAAGGCGAGCAAGTGATGGCCATGTTTGCCGAGAACATGGGCGTCAAGGTGATCCGCGCCAACGCCGAAGAGCAGTTCCTGAACAACCTGGCCGGCGAGTCCGACCCGGAGAAGAAGCGCAAGATCATCGGTCGCACCTTCATCGACGTATTCGATGCCGAATCCTGCAAGCTGGACAACATCAAGTACCTGGCCCAAGGCACCATCTACCCCGACGTGATCGAGTCGGCCGGCGCCAAGAGCGGCAAGGCCCACGTGATCAAGTCCCACCACAACGTCGGTGGCCTGCCGGAAGAAATGAACCTCAAGCTGGTCGAGCCGCTGCGCGAGCTGTTCAAGGATGAAGTGCGTCGCCTCGGCCTGGAACTGGGCCTGCCGTACGACATGGTCTACCGCCACCCATTCCCAGGCCCGGGCCTGGGCGTGCGGATCCTTGGTGAAGTGAAGAAGGAATACGCCGACCTGCTGCGTCGCGCCGACCATATCTTCATCGAAGAACTGCGCAAGGCCGACTGGTACCACAAGGTCAGCCAGGCGTTCGTGGTGTTCCAGCCGGTGAAATCGGTTGGCGTGGTCGGCGATGGCCGTCGCTACGCCTGGGTCGTGGCCCTGCGCGCCGTGGAAACCATCGACTTCATGACCGCTCGCTGGGCGCACCTGCCGTACGAGCTGCTGGAAACCGTTTCCGGGCGGATCATCAACGAAATCGAAGGCATCTCCCGCGTGACGTATGACGTGTCGAGCAAGCCGCCGGCGACGATTGAGTGGGAATAAGGCTGATCCGCAGCTCTCTGTTTTATAAGTAAAAAACTAGAGAGCCCCAGGTCGAAACAGAATTGTGACCTGGGTGATATTCAGTCAGGCAGGTGACATCGCCAGACGCTACGGGCTTTACCATCAGCCTCAAACAACAAAACCCGCATTGGCGGGTTTTGTTGTTTCAGACGAACACGTTGATCAGAAGTCGTAACGCACGTTCGCAGTGAAGGTGTCGGCGTCGAAACCACTGCTGGTCAGGTAGTTGTACGTCCCTCCCACGCTCCACGCGCCCACGCGGTAGTTCGCGCCCAGTCCCAGCTCGTAGCTGTCGCGCGCCGGTGTCGCGCCTGTGGTGGTGAAGGGGGTACCACCGAGTACGAAGGTGGAGGTGGTGCCGGCCTTGTCGCCGATGAAATCGTGCCAGGCCATCAGCTTGGCTTCCGGTTCCAGGCTGCCGACACCTACGTCAAAAGCGGCCGCCAGACGAGCGCCCAGGCCCATTTCGCCGATTTCATAGCGCTGGCTACCGACGTTGAGGGCGGCTGAGCTACCTTTTTCACGGTACGAATCAATCGACACGTTGGCATAACGCGCACCGATCTGTGGTTCCAGCAGCCACTGCTTGTCGAGCTGGAAAGTGTAGCCTGCCAGTGCGTTGACGCCGAAGATCTCACTGTCGTAGTCGGCCTTGGCGCGGGTACCGGCGATGTAGCGTTTGGACTCGTTGTCGTTCCAGCCATACATCAGCGAGGTGTCGACAAAGAAGTTGTCATGGGCCCAATTGCCGTACAGGGTCAGTGCATGGCCGCTGACGTCGGTTTTGTGGCCCAGGTCGGATTTGACGTCGCTGGTCAGGTAGCTGTAAGCCAGGCCCATGGTGGTATCGGCGTTGAGCTTGCCGTCGGCACCCACGGCGATGCCGTTGGTGTTGGCGTCGTAGCCGTCGATACCGTGGCGGCTGTCCTGGTTGGCATCGCTGGACAGCGCTTGCAGCCATACGCCTTGTTCTGCCAGGACGTCACCGGAGGACAGACCGCTACGCGCTTTGCTGGCGCGGCGGTTGATAGCACTTGCGACCAGGTTCTGGCTGTTGGTGGCGGCGTTGATCGCCCCGCGGCTGACGTCCGGGGTCAGGGTTTCGGCAAGTTCGGCCAGATCTTCACTGGTGGCGGCGTTGGCGAAACGCTGGAATACCGGGTCACTTTCGTCCAACTGGCCCATGACCGTGTTCTTGAACGGATTGATGGCGTTCACCGCGTTGCGCGAACCACGGGCACCCAGCAGGTCTTGCGTGATCGCCTCATCACTGCGGGTGGCAACCAGTGCTTTCACGTCCTGGCCTTCAATGCCGAAGTTCCTCACCTCAAGCAACGCCGAGGAGGAAACCACGGACAGGTTCTGCGGGTCTTCCCAAGTGCCAGAGTTGATGAGGGTGTAGCGGGTGCCCGACGTGCGGAAGTCGTCGGAGCGAGCCTGCAGTTCGATCTGGCTGCCTGGAGAGAAGTAGGTATTGCCGGTGACTTTCAGGATCGGCGTGTTGGGCAGTGTGTTGTTATCCAGCAGCAGGCGCAAACGTGCAGTCTCGCTGTCCATGTCGAGGTCGCCCACAATCGTAGTCTGCGGGCGAAGCAGAGTCAGGCGGCCCCCGTCGATATCGACGAAACCGGCGCGGATGGTCGAGCCATCGAACATCGCGTCCCCTTGCACCAGCACACCACTCAGGCCCAGCAGGTCACCCTTGACCTGACCACCTTGCCAGTAGAAATACGAAGGGGAGGCATTGTCGTCCGCCAGAATTGCTGCGGTGCCGCCTTCGATCAGGCCACCTGTCTGCCTGATGGTGAGGATGTCGAAACCGCCGGAGGTGTCGAGACTGCGAAAATGGATACCGACTCCATCGGCGGAGATAGTCCCGCTGTTGTTGATATCGCTCTTGAAGGGAGCGCCTGTCATCTGACCGGTAAAGCGAGCGTTCTCGATCTCGATACCCGCAGAGTCGATGCCACGAGCGGTGATAGTGCCCGAGTTATTGATGTTCGCCTGGGTCGAGGTGATCATCATGCCGTTGGCATCTTCGCCAGTCACAGTGATGTTGCCGTTGTTGTTCACTTCGCCAGCGATATTCGCCAGATACAGGTCCAGCCCCATGGCGCCATTGCCGCTCACCGTAATGTCGCCATGATTTACCAGATCGCCAGCGACGGTGGAATTGAGGGTCATGGCGATGCCGGCCGGGATGTCGCTGGGGTTCGCGGCCGTCAGGTTGATGTTGCCCTGGTTGACCAGGTTGCCCGCCAGGGTCACGTCGGTCAGCTCTACACCAGCGTTTTGCGACGTCCCGGTGAAGGTGGCGTTATTGAAAACGTCACCGGAGCTGCTGTATGCCCCTGTGCTCAGGTCGTGGTTGAAGTCGGGTGCGGGTGCGGCATGGACCGTGGCAGTGGCAGCCGCGATGGACAGTGCCAACAATGAGCGGCGCAGGTGGGAGATGTTCAAGACAGTATCCTTACAGGGTAGAAACTGACAGAGAACAACCTGCGCGTCAGCGTCTGTTTTAGGCTTCCCTGCCAGCTTGTCAGTGAAGTGCTGATTCAAGCGCGGTGAAATTTACACGATGCTTGTAGGGCAAATCACCATAAAAAGAATAAATGACGAAGAAAAAGCTAAAAAATGCGACGTTACAGTTATTTTTTGAGGCTTTATAGGGTTATTCAGCAATAATCGGAACTTAAGGTCACCGTTGTGGTCACGCCCGGGTCAGGCGCTAGGGGGAATGGTGTTCGGATGTTTTTAAACGGACGTGCCCACCCTTAATCTCAGGATTCTCATGTGCCAATGGAATTTTGGCCCACCGGCTCCATGTCGCTTCCCACCCCCTATCATGGCTGGCTCCTGGTACATGGACGTATTGGGAAAGGGGCGAGCCCAGCGCCTGTTGGTACCTATCAGCTAAACGACCTGGAACAATCAGGTCTGCTTCTCCGATGAGATGACGCTGGGGCAATAAGGCGAGTCGACTACGATAGTCCAGCGGATCCAGTGAACCGTCGAGTGGCGACAGTCCTTTCATCGTCGCCCACAGACGTGGACTGAGATTGCCAGCAAGGGTTTGCACCTGAGTAACATCATTGCGCTGTGCCGCTAACAATAATGCGAGAGCGGCTCCACCTGAATACCCCACCAGTTCGAACTCCCTATTGCCATATCGCTGTTTCAGTTGGTCCAGCGCCTGGCTGAGACGGGTGACCACTTCCTGAGAAAAGCGGCGATTGGTCCAGAGTGCTGATTGACAGGCTGCGGCCATGACGAACTGGCAGGGGCGTGCCAGGTACGCGTTCGGTGTCGGATCATCGACCGCCAGTCGTGGCACTAACAGATTGTGCGGGCTCGGATCCAGGCTGGGTTGAGTGGCCGTCGCCCAGGAATGGCCATCGCCTTCCAGGTAGACACGCAGGCGAGTCATCTTTTCCCCAGTGTGCGGCGCAAGTATGAGGAGGGGGAAGGCGTGGCCTGGCAAGACCTCCCATTGTCGGCCGTGCTCTTCAGCCAGTTGTTGCAGTGCCTCGCGCGGCGATTGGCAGGCGATGAGAAGCGCGCTGACCATCACCATCCAGGCTTTATAGAAGCCAGCCAATGTCCCACGACAGGAAAAGTATCTACTCATCATCTGTCGTAACACACCTTGGCAATTGGCAGCATCGGCATTGAAGTCGGCATTGGCGGTGTAGTTCTTGGTTAAGTTAGGGCGGCGATGGCAGGATGTGGCGACCAGCCTATCCCAGTTCGAAGCGCGCCATTTATAGATCCGATTTCGATCCCCAAGTTGCTGATTCAACGCAGCAGATGCGCGAAGAGTCTCTTATCTGCGCATGCTGCACGAATGACCACCGTATCGATGTGTACAGGAAAACCCTGTGGATAACCTCTCCAGGGTTTTTTCATTTTGACTGGCCTTACTATTTCTCATCTGCGGGTCTCCTGAGGAAAGCTTCTGTCAGGCGGTTTTCCCGTCACGTTTCGCTACGATTACCGTCTCAGCGGGGGCCGAGAGGCGCTTATCATCGGGCGGTATGGCCTGCGGGTATCGCAGCTATTGAAGAGCGGGCCAAGGTTGTCGATTGACAACCTAGTGGGCCATGCGAATACTGGAGATCACGGATGAGTCGTCCCTCGCACCCGAAGAAAGAGGTCGAAGAAGTGCTTAGGCATGCCGAAGCGCAGGGCTGGCGTGTAGTAGTTGGCGGTAGTCACGCCTGGGGGCGGCTTATTGTCCTTATAACGATGAGGACTGCCGCTGCGGTGAGTTCTGCATTACGTCGATATGGAGCACGCCAAAGAACCCTGGCAATCACGCGCGAGCATTGCGGCGCGTTGTGGACAATTGCACTGCGCATCGTAATTGGCGCGAAGCTGATGACGGTGCTGAGGACTAGGAAATGGAATACACCTTTACCTTGAAATATCAGCTCGCTGGTGATGACTGTCCCGCGGATGAACTGGTCGAGCGGCTGGGTGAGGCTGGCTGCGACGACGCTCTGGTAGGCATTGGGCAACCGGGTCGGCTGGCGCTTGAGTTCACTCGGGAGGCTGAGGATGCGATCAAGGCCGTGCTTAGTGCCCTGGGCGATGTCCGCCGCGCGGTGCCGTCGGCCAAACTGATCGAGGTTGCTCCTGATTGGGTCGGGCTGACCGACGTAGCCGAAATCGTAGGCGTATCTCGACAGAACATGCGCAAGCTGATGTTGGCTCATCCTGGCAGCTTCCCGACGCCTGTGCACGAAGGGAGTTCGTCTATCTGGCACTTGGCAGACATCCTGACCTGGCTGCAGGCCAAGGGCAGCTATTCACTTCCCAAGCACGTGTTGGATCTGGCGCAGGTGGCTTTGCAGGTCAACGTTGCGAAAGAGGGGCGGCGGTTACCTGGCTTGGCTGTCAGAGAGTTGGAAGTTTTGGTTGGGTGACGGTCTGAACCGTTTGGGGCGCCATTAGGCGCCCTTGTCGCATCTGACGATGATGGCTCGACCGGGCGACGCGACAATCCTTCACTTAATATTTCTCAATTGCAGGTGTATCGTATTCGCCTTTTGCGGGCCCCAGGGTCCGCCGCAGATTCAAGAGGTGGTCGCTTCATGTCCTTTACCCGTCGCCAAATACTCGGTGGCCTGGCCGGTCTTGTTGTCGTGGGCGTAGGGGCGGGGGGCGCGTCGCGGTATTGGTTGGGCAAGATGGCCGATGCCGAGGCCGGTCACGACTATGAGTTGATTGCCGCGCCGCTGGACGTGGAGCTGGTGGCCGGGCACAAGACCCAGGCCTGGGCTTTTGGTCCGTCGGCACCGGGTACTGAATTGCGGGTGCGTCAGGGCGAATGGTTGCGGGTGCGCTTCATTAATCACCTGCCGGTTGCGACCACCATTCACTGGCACGGTATCCGTCTGCCGCTGGAGATGGACGGCGTTCCGTATGTCTCGCAATTGCCGGTGCTGCCGGGTGAATACTTCGATTACAAGTTTCGTGTGCCGGACGCCGGCAGCTATTGGTATCACCCCCACGTCAACAGCAGCGAAGAGCTCGGTCGCGGGCTTGTTGGACCTTTGATTGTCGAGGAGCGTGAGCCCACCGGCTTCAAATACGAACAAACCCTCAGCCTCAAGAACTGGCATGTGGATGAGCAAGGCGAGTTCGTCGCCTTCAGCATTCCCCGTGAAGCGGCGCGTGGAGGGACGGCCGGGCGTCTGTCGACTATCAACGGCGTGCCGCTGCCGGTGATTGATCTGCCGGCCGGGCAGATCACCCGGGTACGCTTGCTGAACCTGGACAATACCCTGACCTACCGCATCAACATTCCTGGCGTCGAGGCGCAGATCTACGCCCTGGACGGTAACCCTGTCGCGCCGCGCCCGTTGGGCAAGGAATACTGGCTCGGTCCGGGCATGCGCATTTGCCTGGCGATCAAGGCGCCGGCGGCCGGGGAGGAGTTGTCATTGCGCAATGGTCCGGTGCGGCTGGGCACTTTGCGCTCCGTGCCCAACAACGAGGCGCCGGCCCAGTGGCCGCCTGCGTTGCCACCTAACCCGGTGGCCGAGCCAGACCTGGCCAATGCCGAGAAACTCAACTTCAATTTCGAGTGGGTCGGTTCGGTGTCGGTCAATGTCGACAACGGCAAACCACCGAGTTTGTGGCAGATCAACGGCAAGGCCTGGGACATCACCGACAAGACCTGCGCCGACCGGCCAATCGCCACGTTGAAAAAAGGCCAGAGCTATATTTTCGAATTGAAGAACATGACTCAGTACCAGCATCCGATCCATTTGCACGGCATGAGCTTCAAGGTGATTGCATCCAACCGGCACAAGGTCATCCCGTATTTCACCGACACCTATCTGCTGGGCAAGAACGAGCGGGCGCAGGTGGCGCTGGTGGCGGATAACCCAGGCGTGTGGATGTTCCATTGCCATGTGATCGACCACATGGAAACCGGCCTGATGGCCGCCATCGAGGTGGCGTGATGCGCCAGATTCGCCCCGCCAAAATCATCGACCGCAGCCGTGACCAGGATTTCATGCGCGAAGCCCTGAGCCTCGCCGCACAAGGCGCGGCTTTGGGTGAAGTGCCGGTGGGCGCGGTGCTGGTGCAGGACGGTGAGATCATCGGCCGCGGCTTCAACTGCCCGATCAGCGGCCACGACCCCAGCGCCCATGCGGAAATGGTCGCCATCCGCGCCGCCGCCCAGGCCGTGAGCAACTATCGCCTGCCCGGCAGCACCCTCTATGTGACGCTGGAGCCGTGCAGCATGTGCGCCGGCCTCATTGTTCACTCGCGCATCGCCCGAGTCGTCTACGGCGCCCTGGAGCCCAAGGCCGGCATTGTGCAGAGCCAGGGGCAATTTTTCAGCCAGGGGTTTCTGAATCACCGGGTGATGTTCGAGGGCGGGGTGTTGGCTGACGAGTGCAGTGCGGTGTTGAGTGAGTTCTTCAAGGCCCGCAGAGCCAAACCCCAAGACTGAAGCTGTACCCTGTGGGAGCGGGCTTGCTCGCGAAAGCGGCGTGTCAGTCACATAGATGTTGAATGGTCCGCCGCCATCGCGAGCAAGCTCAGCTCCCACATGGGGTCCCGGGTGTCCACAGATCCTGCGTTCACCACAATCCCTGTGGGAGCTGAGCTTGCTCGCGATAGCGGTGGGTCAGCTTGCATTCATGTTGAATGTGCTGCCGCCTTCGCGAGCAAGCCCGCTCCCACAGAGGGGGGTTATGGTACCTGGGCGATTTATTTCCGCGCCACAATCACCGCCCGCATTGGCGCCGGCAGTCCTTCGATGGTTTTGCTGTGGTCGGCGGGATCGAGAAAGTCGCTAAGCGACTGATACTTCATCCACTCGGTGCTGCGCTGTTCTTCCACGGTGGTCAAGCTCACGTCCACACAGCGCACATCGCTGAACCCGGCGCGGCGCAGCCAGCGTTCCAGGGCCGGTACCGAGGGCAGGAACCACACGTTGCGCATCTGTGCGTAACGGTCCTCGGGGACCAGCACCTGATGTTCGTCGCCCTCGATCACCAATGTTTCCAATACCAGCTCTCCGCCCTTGACCAGGCAATCCTTGAGCGCCAGCAAATGCTCGATCGGCGAGCGGCGATGGTAGAACACGCCCATGGAAAACACCGTATCGAAGCCTTCCAGCTCCGGCGGCAGCGCCTCGAATGGGAAAGGCAGGTGCCAGGCGTTGGGCTGCGAGAGGTAGCGCTGCACCGCCTGGAACTGGCAGAAGAACAGCCAGTTGGGGTCGACGCCGATCACCGTGTCGGCACCGGCGCCGAGCATCCGCCACATGTAATAACCATTGCCGCAGCCCACATCGAGAATGCGCTTGCCCACCAGGTCCAGGTGCGGGGCGACCCGCGACCACTTCCAGTCCGAACGCCATTCGGTGTCAACGTGCACGCCAAACAGGTCGAAAGGCCCTTTGCGCCACGGCGACAGGCCCATCAGCGCAGTTCGCATCTGTTCACGGGTTTCGTCGCTGCAATCGGTGTCGAGGGTCAGGCCGTTCAGCAGGTCGATCCGGGTCGGTTGCAGCACCGGCAAGGCATCGAGGGCGCTTTGCCAACGCTCCAGGTCGCCATGACCCTTTTCCATTTTGCTGTCCAGTTGCGTTTGCAGCGTCGCGGCCCAATCGGCCAGAGGGGTGCCGGCCAGATGGCGGGCCAGGGGAGACAGATCAATCATGGCAGGGCAATCAACGAGGCAAAATTAAGACACTGGAACCACGGCACGACTTTCGAGAACCCGGCGGCCATCAGGCGTTCGCGGTGTTCTTCGAGACTGTCGGGCTTCATGACGTTTTCGATGGCGCTGCGCTTCTGGGCGATTTCCAGCTCGCTGTAGCCGTTGGCGCGCTTGAACGCCACATGCAGGTCGTTGAGCAGCGCGTGCTCTTGTTCATCGTTAAAGCGCAGCTTCTCCGAGAGGATCAACGCACCGCCGGGCAGCAGGGACTGGCGGATGCGGCTCAACAAGGCGGTACGCTGATCCGGCGCGATGAATTGCAGGGTGAAGTTCAGCGCTACCACCGAGGCCGGCTGGAACGTCAGGGCGAGGATGTCGCCTTCGATCACTTCAACCGGCAGCAACTCCTGGAACATCGAGTCCTGGCCGTTAAGGTACTCGCGGCAGCGCTCGACCATGGCCGCCGAGTTATCCACCGCAATCACCCGGCAACCTTCGGTGCGCACATGGCGGCGCAGGGCCTGGGTCACCGCGCCCAGGGACGAGCCCAGGTCGTAGAGGACGCTGCCCGGCTGGGCAAATTGCGCGGCGAGCACGCCCAGGTTCTCGACGATGGTCGGGTAACCCGGCACCGAACGCTTGATCATGTCCGGAAACACCCGCACCACGTCCTCGTTAAAGGCGAAGTCAGGCACCTGGGCCAGGGGCTGGGCGAATAGACGATCGGGTTCTTTGCTCACGGCAGTTCCAGCGGCATGGGTGGTGAAAAGGCCGGCATTTTAACCAAAAAACCTCTGGGAGCGAGCCTTTGTGAGCGCCGGGCTTGCTCTCTGGTTCAGTGGTTTTTTTGAGTGAAGGCCGACGCCGCAATGCCCCACTGGCCCAGCCAATAACTGATGATGATCAGGTAAGGCGCGGCATGAAAGGGCGCCACGAACCGGTTTATGCCAATGACGCTGTCGGAAAACACAAACGCCAGAGCCCCGGCAGCGGCCAGCCAGGCCGAGCGCTCGGGGACTTCAGTGCCCAATCGCGCCAGCGCACGCCAGAGCATGGCGCTGATGGCCAGGCCGTAGACAATCACCGGGACGAGCAAAGGCCCCAGACCGCTCGATATCAGAATCCCCAGCAGCGTTGCGCCAAGCCCCAATGCCAAAGCCAGCGATAGCAACGCCGGACGGCGACAGTCGCTGAGGTAGGCTTTCAGATAGGCCAGGTGCGCCAGCAGAAACGCGCCAAGGCCGAACACGAACAGATCCCCGGGCCAAGCCAGCAGCACATCGCCCACCAGCGAGAAAATCAATCCCAGGCTGATCCAGCGTCGATATTCGCTGGGTGGCGCATCGTGCAGCCAGCCGAGCAGGGCCAGCACCGGCATCGGCTTGACCAGCAGGCACAGCAGGGTGGCATGCACAGTGAGCCCGTACACATAGGTGGCCGCGCCCATCAATGCAAGGATCAGCCAACCCATGGTCAATTCACCGAAATGGCGCAGTCGAAGGTTTCCACCGGCGGCACTTCAGGTGCCCAGGGCTGTTGATAAGTCAGGCGCAAGCGACCGGTTCCGGCAGCAAATGCCTGGAAACGCCAGGTTGATACCCCGGCCGCGCCGACGATGCCGGCGTCTTCCGGGTTGCGGTAAACCTCAGGCCCCAAGGCCTTCAGCACGCCGCCAGCCGAATCTTGGACCGCCCAGCGATAACCGGTGCTGGGGTTGCTGGGCAAATTCAGGATCAGGTTCTGGCCGTTAGTGAGCTGCACCGGGCACTGGCTCAGTTTTTCCACGGTCACGTTGTGTTTCGGTTGCGTGGCGCAGGCACTCAGCAGGGCGAGGCTGAAAGGGACGAGCAGGCGGGTGAGGGACATAAGGGCTCCGGCATTCACGACGAACGGCGAGCATAACCGAAGATGCTACTGGGTGTGTCAGCGGGGCATGTGTTGGATCTCATGGCCTTATCGCGAGCAGGCTCGCTCCCACAAGGGTTTGGTGTGGATCACACATGTTGTGAACAACACAAAGCCACTGTGGGAGCGAGCCTGCTCGCGATGAGGCCCGCACAAGCGCTACAGGACTATCAGAACAACACCTTGGCCACATCGGCAAACCGCTTGGCGAAGTGCACGGTGACGCCTTCCTTGAGGTAGTCCGGCAGTTCTTCGAAGTTGCCCCGGTTGGCTTCCGGCAGGATCAGCTCATTGATTTTCTGCCGTCGCGCTGCGATCACTTTCTCGCGCACCCCACCAATGGGCAGCACGTGCCCGGTGAGGGTCAGTTCGCCGGTCATGGCCACGCCTTTTTTCGGCGCCTGGTTGCGAGCCAGGGACAGCAAGGCGCTGGCCATGGTCACCCCGGCACTCGGACCGTCCTTGGGGGTGGCGCCTTCCGGTACGTGCAAGTGAACGAAGGCTTCGTCGAAGAACTTCGGATCGCCGCCAAACTGCTTCAAATGCGAGCTGACGTAGCTGTGGGCGATTTCTGCTGACTCTTTCATCACCTCCCCCAGTTGCCCGGTGAGCTTGAAGCCGCGATTGAGCGTGTGGATGCGCGTCGCTTCGATCGGCAGCGTCGCGCCGCCCATGCTGGTCCAGGCCAGGCCGGTAATCACACCGATGCCGGACAGCACTTGCTCGTTGCGGAACACCGGCTTGCCCAGCGATGCCTCAAGGTCCTTGGGCCCGAGCTTGATCACGGCTTTCGGGTCATCGATCAGTTTCATCACCGCCTTGCGCACCAGCTTGCCCAGCTGTTTCTCCAGCTGCCG
The DNA here is from genome assembly GCF_009831705.1 of Pseudomonas sp. PICF6. Classification (NCBI taxonomy): domain Bacteria; kingdom Pseudomonadati; phylum Pseudomonadota; class Gammaproteobacteria; order Pseudomonadales; family Pseudomonadaceae; genus Pseudomonas; species Pseudomonas sp. PICF6. The sequence continues at coordinate 65,272 of NZ_WUUD01000010.1, forward strand.
CACCCCGGCCTCACGGGCATAACCGTCGATCAGGGCCTTGAGGGCGCTGTCGGTGATATTCAGGCTGCCTTTGGACACGCCGGCCTTGGCCAGTTGTTTGGGCCACAAATGGCGCTTGGCGATGGCGACCTTCTCTTCGGTGATATAGCCGGACAGGCGAATCACTTCCATCCGGTCCAGCAGCGGGCCAGGGATCGAGTCCAGGGTGTTGGCGGTGCACACGAAGAGCACTTTCGACAGGTCCAGGCGCAGGTCCAGGTAGTGATCGAGGAATTCGACGTTCTGCTCCGGGTCGAGGGTTTCCAGCAAGGCCGAGGCCGGATCGCCCTGGTAGCTCTGACCCATCTTGTCGATCTCGTCGAGCATGATCACCGGGTTCATCACTTCGACATCTTTAAGCGCCTGCACCAGCTTGCCCGGTTGAGCACCGATGTAGGTGCGCCGATGGCCCTTGATTTCGGCTTCATCGCGCATGCCGCCGACGCTGAAACGGTAGAACGGCCGACCCAGGGTTTCGGCGATGGACTTGCCAACACTGGTCTTGCCCACCCCCGGCGGCCCCACCAGCAGCACGATGGAGCCGCTGATTTCGCCTTTATAGGCACCCACGGCGAGAAACTCGAGGATGCGGTCCTTGATGTCCCCCAGCCCGGCATGGTGCTGGTCGAGCACCTTGCGCGCGTGCTTGAGGTCGAGCTTGTCCTGGCCATACACGCCCCACGGCACCGACGTCGCCCAATCGAGGTAATTGCGGGTGACCGCGTATTCCGGCGAGCCGGTTTCCAGGATCGAGAGCTTGTTCATTTCCTCTTCGATGCGCTTTTGCGCCTGGGCCGGCAAGTCCTTGCCCTCCAGCCGTTGCTCGAATTGTTCGATATCGGCGCTGCGATCGTCCTTGGTCAGCCCCAGCTCCTGCTGGATGACCTTCAACTGTTCCTTGAGGAAGAATTCGCGCTGATGCTCGCCAATCTTGTTGTTGACCTCGGCAGAAATCTCCTTCTGCAGCCGCGCGACTTCAACTTCCTTGCGCAGCATCGGCAGCACTTTTTCCATGCGCTTGAGCATGGGGACGCAATCGAGCACTTCCTGCAACTCACTGCCGGTGGCCGAGGTGAGTGCGGCGGCAAAGTCAGTCAGGGGCGACGGGTCGTTGGGGCTGAAGCGGTTGAGGTAATTCTTCAGCTCTTCGCTGTACAGCGGATTGAGTGGAAGCAGTTCCTTGATCGCATTGATCAACGCCATGCCATACGCCTTGACCTCGTCGGTCGGCTCGCTTGGCTGGTGCGGGTATTCGACTTCCACCAGGTACGGTGGGCGATGGTGCTTGAGCCAGGTGCGGATGCGCACGCGAGTCAGACCCTGGGCAACGAACTGCAGTTTGCCGCCTTCGCGACTGGCGTGGTGTACCTTGACCAGCGTGCCATACAGCGGCAGCGCTGAGGTGTCGAAGTGGCGCGGATCTTCCTGGGGCGTATCCATGAAAAACAGCGCCAGGGAATGGTGTTCGGATTTGGCGACCAATTCCAGGGTTTCAGCCCAAGGTTCCTCATTGACAATGACCGGCAGCACTTGGGCCGGGAAGAACGGGCGATTGTGGATTGGAATGATGTAGACCTTGTCCGGCAGGTTTTGGCCGGGCAGGGCCAGGCCGGTGCCGGAGGAGGTGTGTTCGATGTGTTCGGAGTCGGCGTAATCGTTCGTGGCTTCAGTAGAGTGCTGGTCGCTCATGGGGCACCTGCGCAATGGAGTATGGGTCTTAGATGGGGCAGGTGAGGGGTGGTTTCAATGGTGGGCGATTGTTAGCTGTTATTTCATTGCAAGGCATTCAGCCTTGTGACAGGTTCGGTGCGGGCCTGTCGCCGGGCCCGCACCGAGGGTTCAGGCGACCCTGTTCAAATCGTTATGGCGCGTCTCTTTCAGGCACAGTACCGCGATCACGCTGAGCACCGCGGCCCCCGAGACATAACCACCGACGTAGCTCAAACCGCCCATTGCCACCAGTTTCTGGGCAAAGAACGGGGCGGCCGAAGCGCCGACGATGCCGCCCAGGTTGTAGGCGGCCGAGGCGCCGGTATAGCGCACATGGGTGGGAAACAGTTCTGGTAGCAAGGCGCCCATGGGGGCGAAGGTCACGCCCATCAGAAACAGCTCAATGCACAGGAACAGCGCCACGCCCAAGGTTGTGCCCTGGGTCAGCAAGGGCTCCATGAGGAAACCCGAGGCAATTGCCAGTACGCCCCCGATAAGCAATATCGGTTTGCGGCCGTAGCGGTCGCTGGCCCAGGCCGACAGCGGCGTCGCGGCGGCCATGAACAGCACCGCAAAGCACAGCAGGCCGAGGAAGGTTTCGCGGCTGTAGCCGAGGGTGGACACACCGTAGCTCAGGGAAAACACGGTCGAGATGTAGAACAGCGCATAACACACCACCATCGCCGCGGCACCCAGCAACGTCGGCGCCCAGTACTGGCTGAACAGCTCGACCAGCGGAACTTTCACCCGTTCCTGGCGGGCCATGGCATCGGCGAAGACGGGTGTTTCATGAAGCTTGAGGCGCACATAGAGGCCGACGATCACCAGCACCGCACTGAGCAGGAACGGGATGCGCCAGCCCCAGGAACGGAACTGCTCGTCGTCCAGGGTCATGGCCAGGGTCAGGAACAATCCGTTGGCCGCCAGAAAGCCGATCGAGGGCCCCAGTTGGGGAAACATACCGAACCAAGCGCGTTTGCCCTTGGGCGCGTTCTCAGTGGCGAGCAACGCTGCGCCACCCCATTCACCGCCCAGGCCCAACCCCTGGCCAAAGCGCAGCACGCACAACAGGATCGGCGCCCAGGCGCCAATGCTGGCGTAACCGGGCAGTACGCCGATCAGCGTGGTACACACACCCATCAGCAGCAGGGACGCCACCAGCGTGGACTTGCGCCCGATCCGGTCGCCGAAGTGGCCGAACAGCGCCGAACCCAGCGGGCGAGCGAGGAATGCGATGCCGAACGTCAGGAAGGACGAGAGCATTTGTGCCGTGCCTGAGGTTTGCGGGAAGAACACCGGCCCGATCACCAGGGCCGCAGCCGTGGCGTAGACGTAGAAGTCATAGAACTCGATGGCCGTGCCGATGAAGCTTGCGGTCGCCACGCGGGTGGCGGAGTTCGTCGGCGGGGCAGACACAGCTTCGTTGCAAGTGGTCGTTGTCATGCGGTTATCCCTGACAGTCATGTGCTCCGTTGGAGCTAATTATTATGGTCGAACTCCCTCGGCTCGCTGGCGCGCGCTGGATAAGCGGGTTGAGTATAGGAAGGGGGCTAACGATTCAACAAGAGAGCCCGTACACAATAGTGGCGCTTGCGCACAACCCTGTGGCGAGGGCTTAGGACGCCAGCGGCACCGAACTGTTGTGCCACACCAGCACCTGGCTGACGCGGTTATCCACGGTTTCGATGATTTCCAGCCGATAGCGGCCGATCTTCAGGCAGACCGGGCTTTCGGGAATGGTCTCCAGTGCTTCGGTCACCAGGCCGTTGAGGGTCTTGGGGCCTTCGCAAGGCAGGTGCCAGCCCAGGGTCCTGTTCAGTTCGCGGATCGACGCGGCGCCATCGATCATAAGGCGTCCATCAGGCTGGGGATGGACGTGGGGGTTGTCGAGGCTGTGCTCGCTTTCGAACTCCCCGACGATTTCTTCAAGGATGTCTTCCAGGGTGACAATGCCCAGCACTTCGCCATATTCGTCCACCACCATGCCCAGGCGCCGTTGCTGCTTGTGGAAATTCAGCAATTGCAGCTGCAGTGGCGTGCTCTCGGGAACGAAGTAGGGTTCGTGGCAGGCAGCCAGCAGTGCTTCCTGGGTCAGGCTCGCGTCCTTGAGCAGGTGGCGGATCTGGCGGGTATTGAGCACCGCTTCGACCTGGTTGATGTCGCTGTGAAACACCGGCAGGCGAGTACGGCGGTTCAGGCGCAACTGTTCAATGATGTCGCCGATGGGGTCGTCGAGGTTGATGCCATCGACCTCACTGCGGGGCACGAGAATATCGTTGACGGTAATGTTGTCCAGGGCATGGATGCCGGAAACCGGATGCGGCCGACCGCTGTTGTGTTCGGGTTCGTGATCGTTGCGCGCGGGTGTGGGCATTTCATCGTCGTTTTGCTGTACCACGCTTGCCTGGCGGGCAAACGGACGCAGCAGCAATTGACTGATGCCATTCAATAGCCAGGCAAATGGATAAAGAATCTTCAAGGGCACGCCAAGCAAGGCGTTACCCAACGCCAGTACCGCATCGGGATGGCGGGTGGCCAGGGTGCGCGGCAGGTAATCGGCAAAGACCAGCAGAGCCGCGCTGGTACCGAGCCAGGCTACCAAGGGGCCGTGTTGCAGCCAGGTAAAAATTGCCAGCAGTGTTCCGATCACCACCGCGAGGGCGCGGCAGAGGGTATTGCACAGAATCAGACTGTCCCGGGGGAAACTCAGCTTCGCCAGCGGTTTGTCACCGGCGCGCGAAGCCTTGCGTTGGGCCAGCAAATGCTGCTGGGCGGCTTCGATGGCCGTGAACAGGGCGGACCAGAGGATCAGCACGACCAGTACAGCGAACAGCGGGCCCACGGGCAACATATCCATCAGAGGCGTCCGTCAGACATGCAGAATGTATTCACGAACCAGCTTGCTGCCGAAGTACGCCAGCATCAGCAGGCAGAAACCGGCCAGGGTCCAGCGAATGGCTTTATGGCCGCGCCAGCCCAGCCGATTTCGGCCCCACAGCAGTACGCTGAACACCACCCACGCCAGGCACGCCAGCAGGGTTTTGTGCACCAGGTGCTGGGCGAACAGGTTTTCGACGAACAGCCAGCCAGAGATCAGCGACAGCGACAGCAGCGTCCAGCCGGCCCAGAGGAAGCCGAACAACAGGCTTTCCATGGTCTGCAAGGGCGGGAAGTTGCGGATCAGCCCGGAAGGGTGCTTGTGCTTGAGCTGGTGATCCTGCACCAGCAGCAGCAAGGCCTGGAACACCGCGATGGTGAACAGGCCGTAAGCGAGGATCGAGAGCAGGATGTGGGCCAGGATGCCCGGTTCTTCATCGATGATCTGTACCGTGCCTGACGGCGCGAATTGCGCCAGCAGCACCGTGGCCAGGCCCAGCGGGAAAAGCAGCACCAGCAGGTTTTCCACCGGGATGCGTGAACAGGCCAGCAGCGTCAGGGCGATCACGGCCACGGCAATGAGGCTGGCGGCGTTGAAGAAGTCCAGGCCCAGGCCAATGGGCGTCATCAGGTGGGTATAAAGGCTGGCCGCGTGGCCGAGCACCGCCAGCACGCCAAGCATGACCAGCAGGCGTTTGTTCGCCTTGGCGCCGGTGGCCAGGCGGGAGCCTTGATAGAGGGTCGCAGCGGCATAAAGACAAGCGGCGGCGAGGGAGGCAAGCAAACTGGGTGACAAGGGGAGCATAAATCCTGTTAGGCAGGCCCGAAAGGCGCTGAGTTTGGCATAGAATCCCCATCGCACGAAAGACCAGCGCAACTGACGGCGAGGTGTGCGCCGGGCGCAGTCTTCGCTATAATCCGCGACCTGCCCACGCCGCAGGCTCGCCGAGCACATTTTTTACGGTCTGGGCCGCCATTATCCCGGTCTTATCTGGGCCTGAAAGGATCGCGCATGTTTGAAAACCTAACCGACCGTCTCTCGCAGACGCTGCGCCATGTCACCGGCAAGGCGAAGCTGACCGAGGACAACATCAAAGACACCCTGCGCGAAGTGCGCATGGCGTTGCTCGAAGCCGACGTCGCCCTGCCGGTGGTCAAGGACTTCGTCAATTCGGTCAAGGAACGCGCCGTCGGCGCCGAGGTGTCGCGCAGCCTGACGCCGGGCCAGGCGTTCGTGAAGATCGTCCAGGCCGAACTCGAAAGCCTGATGGGCGCCGCCAACGAAGACCTGAACCTGAGCGCCGTGCCGCCAGCGGTGGTGCTGATGGCCGGCCTGCAGGGCGCGGGCAAGACCACCACGGCCGGCAAGCTGGCGCGCTTCCTTAAAGAGCGCAAGAAGAAGTCGGTGATGGTGGTGTCCGCGGACATCTATCGCCCGGCGGCGATCAAACAGCTCGAAACCCTGGCCAACGACATCGGCGTGACGTTCTTCCCGTCCGACCTGAGCCAGAAGCCGGTGGACATCGCCCAGGCGGCTATTAAAGAAGCAAAACTGAAATTCATCGACGTGGTCATCGTCGATACCGCCGGTCGCCTGCACATCGACGAAGAGATGATGGGCGAGATCAAGGCGTTGCATGCCGCGATCAACCCGGTGGAAACCCTGTTCGTGGTCGATGCCATGACCGGCCAGGACGCGGCCAACACCGCCAAGGCGTTCGGTGATGCGCTGCCGCTGACCGGCGTGATCCTGACCAAGGTCGACGGTGATGCCCGTGGCGGTGCCGCGCTGTCGGTCCGTGCCATCACTGGCAAGCCGATCAAGTTCATCGGTATGGGCGAGAAGAGCGAAGCGCTCGAGCCGTTCCACCCTGAGCGTATTGCCTCACGGATCCTCGGCATGGGCGATGTGCTCAGCCTGATCGAGCAGGCCGAGCAGACCCTCGACAAGGACAAGGCCGACAAACTGGCCAAGAAGCTGAAGAAGGGCAAGGGCTTCGACCTCGAAGACTTCCGCGATCAGCTGCAACAAATGAAGAACATGGGTGGCCTCGGCGGCCTCATGGACAAACTGCCGAGCATCGGTGGCGTGAACCTGGCGCAGATGGGCAATGCCCAGGGCGCGGCTGAAAAGCAGTTCAAGCAGATGGAAGCCATCATCAACTCCATGACCCCGGCCGAGCGCCGCGACCCTGAGCTGATCAGCGGTTCGCGCAAACGCCGCATCGCCATGGGGTCCGGTACCCAGGTGCAGGACATCGGTCGCTTGATCAAGCAGCACAAGCAGATGCAGAAGATGATGAAGAAATTCTCCGCCAAGGGCGGGATGGCCAAGATGATGCGCGGCATGGGCGGTATGTTGCCCGGCGGCGGCATGCCGAAAATGTAAAGAATCTGCGCCGGCTGTCATGCCGGCGTTGCCCCGCACGGATGCGGGGATCTCCAGCAAACCCGTGCTGCACGGGAGCTGACCTGCCGTTTTTCATGACGGCTCTATGGCAAATCTTGATCGCATGGCGCCAGGCGCCGGAAAAAGACATTTGCAAAAGTCCGGATATTCCTTAGAATATGCGGCCTTTCGGGCACCTATGCCCGCTGTGCATTTAGATTTGCAGCACCGACTACAGGAACGATGTTCACATGCTAACAATCCGTCTTGCCCTTGGCGGCTCCAAAAAGCGCCCGTTTTACCACCTGACCGTAACCGACAGCCGCAACCCGCGTGACGGTTCCCACAAGGAGCAGGTTGGTTTCTTCAACCCTGTTGCCCGTGGTCAGGAAGTTCGTCTGTCCGTGAACCAAGAGCGCGTAGCCTACTGGCTGAGCGTTGGTGCACAACCTTCTGAGCGTGTTGCTCAGTTGTTGAAGGAATCGGCTAAGGCTGCGGCCTGAGCAATATGAACGCGACGCCAAAAGATGCTGATGATTTGATCGTTGTCGGCAAAATCTATTCTGTTCATGGCGTTCGCGGCGAAGTGAAGGTGTATTCCTTTACTGATCCGATCAAAAACCTGTTGGACTACAAAACCTGGACGCTCAAGCGCGAAGGTAGCGTGAAACAGGTTGAGCTGGTCAGCGGACGTGGGAACGACAAGTTCCTGGTCGCAAAGCTCAAGGATCTCGATGATCGTGAAGAAGCGCGTCTTCTGGCCGGTTTTGAGATCTGCGTGCCACGCAACCTGTTCCCTGAACTGACCGACGGCGAGTACTACTGGTACCAGCTGGTGGGTCTGAAGGTCATCGACCACCTCGGGCAATGGCTCGGGAAAATCGATCACCTGCTCGAGACCGGTTCGAACGATGTCATGGTGGTCAAGCCTTGCGTCGGCAGCCTGGATGATCGCGAACGCCTGTTGCCCTATACCGAGCAATGCGTGTTGGCCGTCGACCTTGCAGCAGGCGAGATGAAGGTGGAATGGGATGCGGATTTCTAAACGTGGCTAATTTGCGCGTTGAAGTCATCACGTTGTTTCCCGAGATGTTTTCCGCCATCAGCGAGTACGGCATAACCAGCCGCGCGGTGAAACAGGAGCTGTTGCAGCTTACCTGTTGGAATCCGCGGGACTACACCACGGATCGGCATCACACTGTGGACGATCGCCCGTTTGGCGGTGGTCCGGGCATGGTGATGAAGATCAAGCCCCTGGAAGACGCTCTGGTTCAGGCCAGAACCGCAGCCGGGGAGGGCGCGAAGGTGATTTACCTGTCGCCCCAAGGCCGTCAGCTGACTCAGTCGGCGGTACGCGAGCTGGCAAATTCGGATGCATTGATCCTGATTGCCGGCCGTTATGAAGGCATTGACGAGCGTTTTATTGAAGCTCATGTCGATGAAGAGTGGTCGATTGGCGACTATGTACTGTCTGGCGGCGAGCTGCCGGCGATGGTCCTGATCGATGCGGTTACACGACTGCTGCCTGGAGCTTTAGGGCATGCAGATTCCGCCGAGGAAGATTCCTTTACGGATGGTCTGCTGGATTGCCCGCACTACACCCGACCGGAGGTGTATGCGGATCAGCGTGTTCCCGACGTGTTGCTAAGTGGCAACCACGCGCACATCCGGCGTTGGCGTTTACAGCAGTCCCTTGGTCGGACCTATGAACGACGCGCCGATCTTCTGGAAAGCCGCTCGCTTTCTGGAGAAGAGAAGAAGCTGCTCGAGGAATATATCCGCGAGCGGGACGATAGTTCACAACGTATCGATGGTAAGTCCGACGACTTGCCTTAGGAGCACAGCATGACTAACAAAATCATTCTTGCACTCGAAGCAGAGCAGATGACCAAAGAAATCCCTACCTTTGCCCCGGGCGACACCATTGTCGTTCAGGTGAAAGTGAAGGAAGGCGACCGTTCGCGTCTGCAAGCGTTCGAAGGCGTTGTTATCGCCAAGCGTAACCGCGGCGTAAACAGTGCATTCACCGTTCGTAAAATCTCCAACGGTGTTGGCGTAGAGCGTACTTTCCAGACCTACAGCCCGCAAATCGACAGCATGGCTGTCAAGCGTCGCGGTGACGTACGTAAAGCCAAGCTGTACTACCTGCGTGACCTGTCCGGTAAAGCAGCTCGCATCAAGGAAAAACTGGCTTAAGTCCAGCTTCCGATGCAAAAAAAGCAGCCTGCGGGCTGCTTTTTTGTTGCCTGCGATTTGGTCTTTGAGCACCCTGCATCTCATCATTTCCATTTCGATGCCGCGTACGCACGCATCCCTCATGAGTTTTTATGCCAGCCATTGATCACCCGCTGATAGACCAGTTTCTCGACGCCCTGTGGCTGGAGAAGGGGCTGTCCGACAACACCCGCGATGCCTATCGCAGCGACTTGGCGCTGTTCAATGGCTGGTTGCAGGAACAAGGCCTGGAGCTGGCCAATGCCGGGCGAGAGTTGATCCTCGATCACCTGGCGTGGCGTCTGGAGCAGAACTACAAGCCGCGCTCGACCGCACGTTTTCTCTCGGGTTTGCGTGGGTTTTATCGTTATTTACTGCGGGAAAAGCTGATTGCGGTGGATCCGACCTTGCGCGTGGAGATGCCGCAGCTGGGGCGACCGTTACCCAAGTCCCTGTCTGAAGCTGATGTAGAGGCGCTGCTGGCGGCGCCGGATCTCAGCGAGGCCATCGGTCAGCGCGACCGGGCCATGCTGGAGGTTTTGTACGCGTGCGGCCTGCGGGTCACCGAGCTGATCAGTCTCACGCTGGAGCAGGTCAACCTGCGTCAAGGCGTGCTGCGGGTGATGGGCAAGGGCAGCAAGGAGCGTCTGGTGCCGATGGGCGAAGAGGCAATCGTCTGGGTCGAGCGCTACATGCGCGATGCGCGTCATGAACTGCTGGGCGGGCGTCCCAGTGACGTGCTGTTTCCCAGCCTGCGCGGCGAGCAGATGACTCGCCAGACCTTCTGGCACCGTATCAAGCACCAGGCCAAGGTGGCCGGGATCGGCAAGTCACTGTCCCCACACACCTTGCGCCATGCCTTCGCCACGCACCTGCTCAACCACGGCGCCGACTTGCGTGTGGTGCAGATGCTGCTTTTTTTTA
>NZ_WUUD01000011.1:0-17338 GCF_009831705.1 Pseudomonas sp. PICF6
ATGTGGCTCGGGCGCGGTTGCAGGATCTGCACGCCAAGCATCACCCCCGAGGCTGAATGAAGATCCCTGGATTGATGAGTACCCGATAGCCCATGTGGGAGCGAGCCTGCTCGCGATGACGGTGGCGCATTCAAAATCAATGCAAGCTGACCCACCGCTATCGCGAGCAGGCTCGCTCCCACAGGGAGTTGTGGTGAGCGCCAGATATGTGAACCCACGCCAGCACACAGAAAAAAGGCATCCATATGCCTTGTATCACCGGCATTCGGCCATGCGGGCCTTATGTGGTAGGCTTTGCCGGTTTGCACAGTGGGCGGTTGGAACCCGAATCTGCCGGTCGGCGTTCCCCGTCCCATTTGTCCGTCTCAGGAGCTCCCATGCGTTTGATCCAGATGTTCACCGCCGCCGCCATTGCGTTGGCCAGTACTGTTGCCATCGCCGACGACGCGGCCGACAAGGCTATCCGCAAGAGCCTGGAAAACCTTCAGATGGAGGTGCCGATCGAAACCATCACCGCCAGCCCCATGTCCGGCCTGTATGAAGTCAAGCTCCAGGGCAGCCGCGTGCTTTACGCCAGCGCCGACGGTCAGTACATCGTCCAGGGCAACCTGTTCGAGCTCAAGGATGGCAAGCCGGTCAACCTCACCGAGAAGACCGAACGCCAGGGCATTTCCAAGCTGATCAACGGTATTCCTGTTGCCGAAACCGTGGTTTACCCGGCGGTCGGTGAAACCAAGTCCCACATCACCGTGTTCACCGACACCACCTGCCCGTATTGCCACAAGCTGCACGCCGAAGTGCCGGAGCTGAACAAGCGCGGCATCGAAGTGCGCTATGTGGCGTTTCCGCGCCAGGGCCTGGGTTCACCGGGTGATGAGCAGTTGCAGGCGGTCTGGTGCTCCAAGGACAAAAAAGCGGCCATGGACAAGATGGTCGATGGCAAGGAAATCAAGGCCGCCAAGTGCGAAAACCCGGTTTCCAAGCAGTTCGCCCTCGGTCAGTCCATCGGTGTGAACGGTACGCCGGCCATCGTTTTGGCGGACGGCCAGGTGATTCCGGGCTACCAGCCGGCGCCACAAGTCGCCAAACTGGCCCTTGGTGCCAAATGATCATGGGCAGTGCGTTTATGAAGATCACGGCTCGGCGAAAACCTTCGTCGGGCCGTTAAACACAAAGTCGCGTTGCTGCGCGGCTGTATTTCACGGCCGACCTTGCGTCGGCCGTTTCATGGGGAGTCAAGAGTGAATCCGGTCAAAGTAGGCATCTGTGGGTTAGGTACCGTCGGTGGCGGCACCTTCAACGTACTTCAGCGCAACGCCGAGGAAATTGCTCGTCGTGCCGGGCGTGGAATCGAAGTGGCACAAATTGCCATGCGCACGCCAAAGCCTCAGTTCCAGACGACCGGTATTGCGATTACCAACGATGTCTTCGAAGTGGCCACGAACCCTGAGATCGACATCGTCATAGAGCTGATGGGCGGCTATACCGTTGCCCGCGAGCTGGTACTCAAGGCCATCGAGAATGGCAAGCATGTGGTCACCGCGAACAAGGCGCTTATCGCTGTTCACGGTAATGAGATTTTCGCCAAGGCGCGGGAAAAGGGCGTGATCGTTGCGTTCGAAGCCGCCGTGGCCGGTGGCATTCCGGTGATCAAGGCGATTCGTGAAGGCCTTTCGGCCAACCGCATCAACTGGGTCGCCGGGATCATCAACGGCACCGGGAACTTCATTCTCACCGAGATGCGCGAAAAGGGTCGCACCTTCGAAGACGTGCTCGCCGAGGCCCAGGCCCTGGGTTACGCAGAAGCCGATCCGACCTTTGACGTGGAAGGCATCGACGCGGCGCACAAGCTGACGATCCTGGCGTCTATCGCCTTTGGTATTCCGCTGCAATTCGACAAGGCCTACACCGAAGGCATCACCAAGCTGACCACCGCTGACGTGAACTACGCTGAAGCCTTGGGCTACCGCATCAAGCACCTGGGCGTAGCCCGTAGCACGGCCAGTGGCATTGAGTTGCGCGTGCACCCGACCTTGATCCCGGCCGATCGCCTGATCGCCAACGTCAACGGCGTGATGAACGCTGTGATGGTCAACGGCGACGCCGCGGGCTCCACGCTGTTCTACGGCGCTGGCGCCGGCATGGAACCGACCGCTTCCTCGGTGGTGGCCGACCTGGTGGATGTGGTGCGTGCGATGACCTCCGACCCGGAGAACCGTGTGCCGCACCTGGCTTTCCAGCCGGACTCGCTGTCGGATCATCCGATTCTTCCGATCGAAGCATGCGAAAGTGCCTACTACCTGCGTATCCAGGCCAAGGACCACCCAGGGGTACTGGCTCAGGTGGCGAGCATCCTTTCGGAGCGCGGCATCAACATCGAGTCGATCATGCAGAAGGAAGTCGAGGAACACGATGGCCTGGTGCCGATGATCCTGCTGACCCACCGAGTGGTCGAGCAGCGCATCAACGACGCGATCACCGCGTTGGAGGCTCTCCAGGGCGTCGTCGGGCCGGTGGTCCGTATCCGCGTCGAACACTTGAACTGAAGCAGCTACAAGCGACGAGCTGCACGCTACAAGTTAAAAGCAACCCCGCTTTACTTGTAGCTTTCAGCTCGTCGCTTGCAGCTCAAACCAAAGGTTTGCCCCTATGCGCTATATCAGCACCCGCGGCCAGGCACCGGCCCTGAATTTCGAAGATGTCCTGCTGGCCGGCCTGGCCACGGACGGCGGCCTCTATGTGCCGGAAAACCTGCCGCGTTTCACTCAGGAAGAGATCGCCTCCTGGGCCGGCTTGCCGTATCACGAACTGGCCTTCCGGGTCATGCGCCCGTTTGTCACCGGCAGCATCCCGGACGCCGACTTCAAGAAAATCCTGGAAGAGACCTATGGCGTCTTTTCCCACAACGCCATCGCGCCGTTGCGTCAGCTCAACGGTAACGAATGGGTGATGGAGCTGTTCCACGGCCCGACCCTGGCTTTCAAGGACTTCGCCCTGCAATTGCTCGGTCGTCTGCTGGACTACGTGCTGCAAAAGCGTGGCGAGCGTGTCGTGATTGTCGGTGCCACTTCCGGCGATACCGGTTCGGCCGCCATCGAAGGCTGCAAGCATTGCGAGAACGTCGACATCTTCATCCTGCACCCGCACAACCGTGTCTCGGAAGTGCAGCGTCGGCAGATGACGACGATTTTCGGCGATAACATCCATAACATCGCCATCGAAGGCAACTTCGATGACTGCCAGGAAATGGTCAAGGCCAGTTTTGCCGACCAGAGCTTCCTCAAAGGTACGCGGCTGGTCGCGGTGAACTCGATCAACTGGGCGCGGATCATGGCCCAGATCGTTTATTACTTCCACGCGGCCCTGCAACTGGGCGGCCCGGCCCGTTCGGTATCGTTCTCGGTGCCTACGGGTAACTTCGGCGATATCTTTGCCGGTTATCTGGCGCGCAACATGGGGCTGCCGATCAACCAGTTGATCGTCGCCACCAACCGCAACGACATCCTGCACCGCTTCATGAGCGGCAACCAGTACGTCAAGGAAACCCTGCACGCTACGCTGTCGCCGTCCATGGACATCATGGTGTCGTCGAACTTCGAGCGCTTGCTGTTCGACCTGCACGGTCGCAATGGCGCGGCAATTGCCGGCCTGATGGACAGCTTCCGGCAGGGCGGTGGTTTCAGCGTCGAGCCTGAGCGCTGGACCGAAGCGCGCAAGCTGTTTGACTCCCTGGCGGTGGATGATGCGCAAACCTGCGAGACCATTGCCGAGGTGTTCGAGCAGAGCGGTGAATTGCTCGATCCACATACGGCCATCGGTGTGAGAGCCGCTCGTGAGTGCCGTCGCAGTCTGGACATTCCGATGGTGATCCTGGGCACTGCTCATCCGGTCAAGTTTCCGGAAGCGGTGGAGAAGGCCGGTGTAGGAAAAGCGCTCGAACTACCCGCACATCTTTCTGATTTGTTTGAGCGAGATGAGCGTTGCACCGTGTTGCCCAATGACTTGAAAGCCGTGCAGGCCTTTGTCAGTCAGCATGGCAACCGCGGCAAGCCTCTCTGAGCGCTGAAACCTGTCACATTTTGAAGCCCGTCTCCTGACGGGCTTTCTTGTTTCTGCATGCCAAACTGATCGGGTTTTCGCCCTTGGAGGGACGGGCGAGTAATCTCGAAGGATATGCAGATGTTGTTTTTTATCAGACGCAAACCAGCCCTGGGCTGGATGATGGGCCTGGTCCTGGTGTTTTGGGCACTGGGGGTGGACGCCGCACAGTTGGCGACCTACGAAACGCCACCGTTCGGCCCCGGCGAACGGTTGGTGCTGGATCCGCAGGAATTGAAATGGATCGAGCAAAACCCGCAGGTCATCGTGGCCTCGATGCAGTTTCCGTTGTACCTGTTCAAGAATGAGCATGGGCAGTGGAACGGCCTGAACAACGACATTCTCCAGCGTATTGCGCGCATGACAGGCCTTGAGTTTGTGCATCGGGAGTCGTTCTCCCCTGAACAATTGCTGGCGATGTTGGAAAACGCAGAGGCCGACATGACGACCACGCTGGCGATGAACGACGAACGCAGGGATTTTCTGAGCTTCAGCCACGCCTTTGGCGGTTCCGGCTGGGTATTCGTAGGGCGCGACGGGGAGTCCGTCCCCGATTCGCTGGAGCAGCTCAATGGCAAGATCCTGGCATTGCCGGCACGGCATGCATTGGAGGCGCAGATCCGGCGCGACTACCCGGCCATCGAGTTGCGCACGGTCAAGACTTACGGGGAAGCGAGGGCCCTGGTGGAGAGCCGGGAGGCCCACGCCACCATTGAAAACGAAACCGGGGTGCACCTTTATCCGGCGGGACAATTGCGTGTAGGAAGAAGTCTGGAGGGCAAGTGGGAGCCGGACTATCTGGCTGTACGTCAGGATCTGCTCCCATTGCTGAGTATTCTGAACAAGGCGCTGGAAGCTTTTCCGGCCGAAGAAATGCGGGCGCTGCGTTCCAAATGGATGGCCGGTATCGCCCCTGGCCAGGCGCCATCGGTCTGGTTGCGGATTTCCCGCTGGGGTTATTGGTGTGTGACGGTGGTCGTGTTGTTCGCTCTGCTGTCCCTGCTCTGGAACCGCCGCCTGCAGATACAAATCGACCAGCGCCTCAAGGCCGAGGCTGTCCTCAATGATCAGTTGATGCTCCAGAGGGCCTTGATGGATGCCATTCCCGATCCGATCTTCATTCGTGACCTGGAAGGGCGCCTGATCATGTGCAACAAGAGTTACGAAGAGCAGTTCGCGACGCGCTTTGAAAAGTTGCGGGGGACCCGGCTGACGGATTCCGCGGTGTTCCCGCCGGCGACTGCCGAGCTGCTGCATGGAGAGGTCATGGAGCAACTGCGAACCGGCCAGTCCCGGTTCGTCGATCGTCAACTGATGTTCAGGAGTGGATTACGCAAAATCTATCATTGGTCGGTGCCTTTTTATGGGGCCGATGGGCAGTTGCGCGGTTTGCTGGGAGGCTGGATCGATGTCGGGCGCCGGTGGAACCGCGCTGAGCCATTGCTGGCTTGACGCAACCGGCTCGCGAGAAAATTCCCTCAAGCGGTAGCTGTTGTTTGCCTGTCATATTGGACGCGCATGCTCGGTTCAACGGCTTCGAGGTGTACCGGCTCGGTATGCGAACGAACTTTCTGCTGCGGCCCACGGTCATTTACTGTGAACAAGCAGTTGTTTTCGGACTATTGAAGGGTGAGCGAATGGAAAGTATCAGCCTATTGCTGGGTGAGGCTTTGAGCCCGTATCAGGTGACGCTGACTCCCTCTGGCGCCAGGGGCGAGTGTCTGGTAACGCTGAAGAATGCCTCCGGGGCCATCATGGTCGAACGCATGTTCAACCAAGCGCAATTGACCGACAGACGCCAACTGACGGACGTGGTCGATGGCCTGCACCGCGACGTGCTGATTGCCGAGGGCCGGCTTGAGCCCTGTGTGATCGCGGCGCTGCGTAATCTGGCACGTGACAAGGTGATGGCTCTCCCGAATTGAACACTATTTCGTGGGAACCTTCCTACGTCCTGATGAGTCAGACCCTTTACCAGCAAGATCAAGCATTGTGCTCCGGTGCTTGTCGCTTGTTGTACGGACCTGAATGGTCGCGTTTAACCCCGAGTTGTCTCCCCACTTCTCGGGGTTTCTTTTTGCCCGGCGTTTAAGGTTTTAGCGTGCTCTGGCGCTGAGCGATGCCGCTCCCACAGTTGATCTTCAGTGGCCACAGACTTTCGTTCACCGCATCAAATGGCACCGTCGATGCGCAGTTGGGCGATCTGCTGTGCATCATAGCCAAGCTCGCCTAGCACTTGGGCATTGTGCTCACCCAGCGTCGGTCCCACCCATTCAGAGCTGCCCGGGGTGTCGGAGAGTTTCGGGACGATGCCCGGCATCTTGAACGCCTTGCCGTCCGGCAGCTTGGCCTGGAGAAACATTTCCCGGGCCAGGAACTGCGGATCGCTGAACATATCTTCGGCGCTGAAAATCCGGCTGGCCGGCACTCCCGCCTGGTTCAAATGCTCGATAACAGTATCGAGCGGGAGTGAATTGACCCAGCGATCAATGACCCCGTACAGCTCATCGCGGCGGCTGTCGCGCCCGTCATTGCTGGCCAGTTGCGGGTCATTGGCCAGATCCTCACGACCGATGACCTGCATGAAGCGCTTGAAGATCGCGTCGCCGTTGGCGCCAATCTGCACGTGCTTGCCATCGGCACTGGTGTGGATAGACGACGGGGTGATGCCGGGCATGATGTTGCCGGTGCGCTCACGGATGAAACCGAACACATCGAACTCCGGCACCATGCTTTCCATCATGGCGAAAATCGCCTCGTACAGCGCCACATCCACCACTTGCCCGGTTCCGCCGTTGACCTCGCGATGACGCAGCGCCATCAGTGCGCCAATCACGCCCCAGAGGGCGGCAATCGAATCGCCGATGGATATGCCGGTGCGCACCGGTGGCCGGTCTTCGAACCCGGTGATGTAACGCAGGCCGCCCATGGACTCGCCCACTGCGCCAAACCCGGGCTGATCTTTCATCGGCCCGGTCTGACCGAAGCCCGAGAGCCGCACCATGACCAGCTTCGGGTTCAGCGCATGCAATACATCCCAACCCAGGCCGAGCTTTTCCAACACGCCGGGGCGAAAATTCTCGATCAGGATGTCGGCTTCGCCGATCAGCTTTTTCAGAATCGCCAGACCTTCGGGGTGCTTGAGGTTCAGGGTCAGGGATTTCTTGTTCCGCGCCTGGACGAACCACCACAAGGACGTGCCTTCATACAGCTTGCGCCATTTACGTAACGGGTCGCCGCCATCGGGCGATTCGACCTTGATCACCTCGGCACCGAATTCACCGCAGATCCGCGAGGCAAAAGGTCCGGCGATCAAGGTGCCGAGTTCGATGACTTTGACGCCCGCAAGGGGTTTGGCAGTAAGCGACATGACGGATCCTGTAGAACAAAGGCAGAACGAAAGAGCGTTTTATCATAGGCCGGCGTCAGTCGCCGCAGGTTGATGGTCGGCAATTCGTGGAATGCCCGCCTCATCGGTTAGACTTGCCGCCTTTCCTCGTATCAAGAAGCCCGTTCATGGCCCAGCCGTCCACGACCTATAAGTTTGAACTGAACCTCACCGACCTCGACCGCAGTGTGTACGAGAACGTGAAGCAGACCATCGCCCGTCATCCTTCGGAAACCGAAGAACGCATGACCGTGCGCCTGTTGGCCTACGCTTTCTGGTACAACGAGCTGCTGGCATTTGGCCGAGGTCTGTCGGATGTCGATGAACCTGCGCTGTGGGAAAAAAGCCTGGATGACCGTGTGCTGCACTGGATCGAAGTGGGCCAACCCGACGCCGACCGCCTGACCTGGTGCTCGCGACGCACTGAACGCACGAGCCTGCTGGCCTACGGCAGCCTGCGAGTCTGGGAAGGCAAGGTGATCCCGGCGGTAAAGAACCTCAAGAACGTCAACATCGCCGCCGTGCCCCAGGAAGTGCTGGAGACGCTCGCTAAGGACATGCCCCGCGTGATCAAGTGGGATGTGATGATCAGCGAGGGGACGATTTTCGTGACCGATGATCGCGGCCAGCATGAAGTCCAGTTGCAATGGTTGCTGGGTGAGCGCGGCTGAGCCATTGACCCGGTATTGAGTGAGCCATTGTGGGAGCGGGCTTGCTCGCGAAGGCGGCAGATCAGTTTGCATTGATGTTGAATGTGCCGCCGCTTTCGCGAGCAAGCCCGCTCCCACCCAAGCTTTCCTTGCCACAACCTTCACGATTTCCAGAGAAAACTTTGTCACCCCATGCGCATAGAACCCCGCCAGCTACCCGACACCCTGCCATTCCTCGGTGACTTGCCACCCCTGTTGACGCGCCTGTATGCGGCCCGTGGCGTGCAGTCCGAGGCTGAACTGGACAAGAGCCTGGCGCGCTTGATTCCTTATCAGCAACTCAAGGGTATCGACGCGGCCGTGGATCTGTTGGTGGTGGCGCTGGAGCAGCGCCAGCGCATCCTGATCGTCGGCGACTTCGATGCCGACGGGGCGACAGCCAGCACGGTGGGCATGTTGGGCCTGCGTTTGCTCGGTGCGGCCCATGTCGATTATCTGGTACCCAATCGCTTCGAGTACGGCTACGGACTGACCCCGGAAATTGTCGAGGTCGCCCTGACCCGTGAGCCGCAGTTGCTGATCACCGTGGACAACGGCATTTCCAGTGTCGAAGGTGTGGCAGCGGCGAAAGCGGCGGGGCTCAAGGTGCTGGTTACCGACCACCATTTGCCGGGCCTCGAACTGCCGGCGGCCGACGCTATCGTCAACCCGAACCAGCCAGGCTGTGAGTTCCCGAGCAAGGCATTGGCCGGTGTCGGTGTGATCTTTTATGTGCTGATGGCCTTGCGGGCGCGTCTGCGCAGCCTGGGCCGGTACGCCAGCAGCCCCCAGCCAAACATCGGCGAACTGCTGGATCTGGTGGCACTGGGCAGCGTGGCGGATGTGGTGCCCCTGGACGCCAACAACCGGATCCTGGTGCATCAGGGCCTGGAACGCATTCGTGCAGGGCGCGCCCGACCCGGCATCAAGGCGATCCTGGAAGTGGCCAGGCGCGATCATTCTCGTATCACTTCCACGGACCTCGGGTTTATCCTCGGCCCGCGCCTGAACGCAGCCGGGCGTCTGGACGACATGAGCCTGGGCATCGAATGCCTGCTCACTGACGATCCGGCCTTGGCGCGGGAGATGGCGGCGCAACTGGACGGCATGAACCAGGATCGCAAATCCATCGAACAGGGCATGCAGCGTGAAGCGCTGGCCCAGCTCAAGGACTTGCCGGTGGAGTCCATGCCGTTCGGTCTATGTCTGTTCGATCCTCAGTGGCACCAGGGCGTTATCGGGATCCTCGCCTCGCGGATGAAGGAGCGGTATTTCCGCCCGACCATTGCTTTTGCCGATGCCGGAGACGGCCTGCTCAAGGGCTCGGGGCGCTCGGTGCCGGGTTTTCATATTCGTGATGCCCTGAGTGTGGTGGCGGCGCAACATCCAACGCTGATCAGCAAGTATGGCGGTCACGCCATGGCGGCGGGCCTGACGTTGGCGCAAGAGAATTTTCCACTGTTCGCCGAGGCGTTCGACGCTGAAGTGCGCCGCCAATTGCGCGAAGAAGACCTGACCGGGCGCCTGTTGTCGGACGGCACCCTGGCGGTGGAAGAGTTTCACCTGGAGCTGGCTCGGGCGCTGCGTCACGCCGGGCCCTGGGGCCAGCATTTCCCGGAGCCGATGTTTCACGGTGTGTTCCAGTTGGTCGAACAGCGCGTGGTGGGCGAACGGCACCTCAAGGTCGTCCTCAAAAGCGAATGCGGCTCGGTGAAACTGGACGGTATCGCCTTCGGCATCGACCGCGATATCTGGCCAAACCCCACCGTGCGCTGGGTGGAACTGGCCTACAAACTCGACCTCAACGAGTTTCGCGGCCAGGAAACGGTGCAGTTGATGATTGCCCATATCGAACCGCGGTAGACACGCCGCCATCTTGCGTTCGTACTCTGTGGCGAGGGAGCTTGCTCCCGCTGGACGCGCCAGCGTCCCCTTGCGATGTGATGGCTGCAATGCCGGGGCTGCTTCGCAGCCCAGCGGGAGCAAGTTCCCTCGCCACAGGGGTACACCATTGCGTCACACCGTCGATTTTTAAGTTCTGAACCCTCCCGCCTCCCAGGTTGTCGACTAGGCTCTAAGCACTGCTTGATAGCCCTTGTGACGTCTTGTCGGATTTCTTTGCCCGCGGGGGCGGGTGTTGCACCTTTTGTCACTCGTCGACTTTTCAAACAGAACCCTGGAGCCTGCCCAATGATTCGAGAGGTGCCCCATGAGTCTGCTGCTGGAACCCTATACCCTTCGCCAATTGACCCTGCCCAATCGCATCGCGGTGTCGCCGATGTGCCAGTATTCGAGCGCCGATGGCCTGGCCAATGACTGGCACCTGGTACACCTCGGCAGCCGCGCCGTGGGCGGTGCCGGCCTGGTGTTCACCGAAGCCACTGCCGTCACTGCCGACGGTCGCATTACTGATCAGGACCTGGGGTTGTGGAACGATGAACAGATCGGCCCCCTGCAACGCATCACCCGCTTCATCACCGCCCAAGGGGCCGTGCCCGGCATTCAACTGGCCCACGCCGGACGCAAGGCCAGCACCTGGCGACCCTGGCTCGGCAAGCATGGCAGCGTAAAACCGGAGGAGGGCGGCTGGGTTCCGGTCGGCCCGTCGCCGATTGCCTTCGATCCGCAGCACACCCAGCCGATCCAACTGGACGAGGGGCAGATTGCCGGTGTCATCCAGGCGTTCGTGGAGGCGGCCAAACGTAGCCTGACGGCCGGGTTCAAAGTCGTGGAAGTCCATGCAGCCCACGGTTATCTGCTGCATCAATTCCTGTCTCCCTTGAGCAATCAGCGGCGCGATCAATACGGCGGCTCGTTCGAGAATCGCATCCGGCTGGTGCTGCAAGTGACCGAAGCGGTCCGGGCGGTATGGCCTGAGGAATTGCCGGTGTTCGTGCGCGTATCGGCCACCGACTGGGTCGAGGATGGCTGGAACCCGGATGAAACCGTGGAGCTGGCGCGGCGATTCAGGGCGCTGGGGGTGGACCTGATCGATGTGTCATCGGGCGGCACCGCTGTGAATGCGGAAATTCCCACCGGTCCGGGGTATCAGACGCGCTTTGCCGAACGGGTGCGCAAGGAGTCGGAAATCGCCACCGGCACTGTCGGCATGATTACCGAACCGGCCCAGGCCGAGCACATCTTGCGGACCTGCCAGGCCGACATCATTTTCCTGGCCCGCGAACTGTTGCGTGATCCGTACTGGGCGTTGCATGCCGATGATGACCTGGGGGGCCGCAAGGCCACGTGGCCAGCGCAGTATCAGAGAGCCACGCATCGGGACCAGCCGATTCATGAGTCGGATTTGCGCGATTAAGGGTTAGCTTGAAACAAAAAGCCCCGGTCGTTTTGGCCGGGGCTTTTGTTTATTTGGCTGGATGGTACGGCGTCTGTACGTGCCTCATCGCGAGCAGGCTCGCTCCCACAGTGGATTGGTGTTGTTCACAGAATTTGTGATCCACACCCCACCCTGTGGGAGCGAGCCTGCTCGCGATGGCGTCATCCCTGACGCGCAAGGATCAAGGGTATTTACGCTTATCCGGCGCCGGCGGGAAGTACTGGTACAGCCAGGTCTCGCTCAAGGTCCGGTCATTGGTGCGCAGGAACAGGCGCATCTCCACCGGGTCCACGCGGTCGTCGGTCGGGTACCAGTCGAAGGTGATGCGGTAACCCTTGATCGCATCGAGCACCAGCACGTTGAAGTCCTTCACCTCGCCGTGGGAGCAGGTCACTACCGGTTCGATACCGGTGCCAGGGGGGAGCTGGTCGAGGCCGCCGCCGTTGAAGTCCACGGCAAAACGTCGGGCCCAGACGGTGGGGTAGTGCTCGCCCGGTGCCCAGCCTTCGATGAAGCCGCCCATGCCTGAACGGGTCGCGTTGACCTGGGCCAGCTCGGTGCTCACCGGTGGCAAGGCGCTCCAATAGAGCTTGTAGCCGTAGTTCAGCGATTCACCGGCAGCGACCGGCTTCTTCGGCGTCCAGAATGCGACGATGTTGTCCAGGGTTTCACCGGTCGTAGGAATTTCCAGCAGATCGACCGAGCCTTCGCCCCAGGCCGTTGTCGGTTCGACCCACAGGCTCGGGCGCTTGCTGTACCAGTCCACGGTGTCCTGGTAGCTGGCGAAGTCGTGATCGGTCTGCACCAGGCCGAAGCCTTTGGGGTTGTTGTCGGCGAAGGCGTTGAACTGCAGGGTGGCGGGGTTGTTCAGCGGGCGACAAACCCACTCGCCATTGCCGCGCCACATCGCCAGTCGGTCGGAATCGTGAATTTGCGGGTGGATGGTGTCGCACATGCGCCGCTCAACGGTGCCACAGCTGAACATACTGGTCATCGGCGCGATGCCCAATTGCTCGATGGCGGTACGGGCATTGATGTGCGCATCGATTTCCATCACGACGCGGGTGGGCTGACAATCGATGTCAAAACGATAGGCGCCGGTGGCGCTGGGCGAGTCGAGCAGGGCGTAGACCACGAAACGGGTACTGTTCTTGTCCGGGATTTCGAACCAGAACTTGGTGAAGTCCGGGAATTCCTCACGCTTCTTGGCGTAAGTGTCGATGGCCAGGCCCCGGGCCGATAATCCGTACTGGCCGGTGTTGTCCACGGCGCGGAAATAACTGGCCCCCAGAAACGAAACGATATCGTGCCGGTCCAGCTCCGGCGCCTTGAACACCCTGAACCCTGAGAAGCCCAGGTCACCGGTCAACTGCGAAGTGTTGACCGTGGTTTTCTCATAGTTGAACAACTCCGGGCGGAAGTGCACTTCACGGGCCATGCGGGTCTTGGCATCGACACTGTACATGCGCACCGGTTGCTTGAAGCCCATGCCGACGTGGAAAAACTGCACGTCCAGTTGACCGTCCAGCTCCTTCCACAGCGAGTGGTTGGCGTCGTAGCGGATGGCGTTGAATTGCAGCGGGGACATCATCGCCAGTGTCGGCGGCAAAACTTGCTTGGTGTCGACGTAACGGCTCTTGGCCAGTTCCCGGGCCTGTTCTTTCAACCCATTGAAATCGAAAGGACGGGCCTCGCCGTCGGCGGTCCGGTCAGCAGCCCAGGCGCGTGCGGCCATAAGCCCTGAGGCCGAAAGCCCGGTGTAGGCAGCGAAAGCCATGGACGCCTTGAGCAGATTCCTGCGGTGCATAAATACAACCTTTCTGGAAACAATCCCGAGCCTTTCCTGGCAACAGAGACTGGTAAAGAAGTTCGGACATGCCTTTGGCCAAACGCGACGGACGTTAGAACAGATACCTGAGAGCTGGATCGGTTCACCGAGGCGCAAAATCATAGGGGATACGTGGCACGGGAGAGAGAGGAAAGCGTGGTTTAGTTAAATTTCCTTACAGATATTTCCTTTTTTAACGGGTAACTCTGCATTTTTTGACTAATTACTCTAAAACTCCCTGTTCACGGTGTGAATCCTCCCTATCCTTTAGCGTGATAGAGGTTGAACCCGCGGATTCAGCAGGTGCTATCGGTCAATTCGACGTACAGAAGGACAAGGCTCAATGACAAAAATACAGGGCATCACCCAATTGCTGGGGATCCTTCCATGCTTGACGAGCGCGCGCCGGACCCGGCCGCTCAGCATGGACGAACTAAGACTGGTGGAACGCTATCGCGAACTGTCGGAAAACGACCGGATCGCCATGCGTTGCCTGATGGATGCGATGCGCAGTGTTTCGAGGTTTTGAATGAGTGCGGATCTGCTCGTAGAGAGCTCGGATTGCGCCTTTATCCATCTTTCTGGTTTCACATCAGCCAGTAGGAGGCGGGAAAAATAACGTGCTGGCCGATTTTTTTATCGGTGCCCATGCGGCTGTGAATGGCCTGCCTTTGCTCACTCGTGATGCCAAACGCTACCGAAGTTATTTTCCCTCAGTGGCGTTGGTAGTGCCGTCATGACACTTGAACCGCCACGACCAGACTCTGCCGTCCGGCCGTGGTAGTCGTTCTTTGGTTCAATGCTTGAACATCACATGCCGCACTACTGTGTAGTCCTCCAGTCCATACATCGACATGTCCTTGCCATAACCGGAACGTTTCTGACCGCCATGGGGCATTTCGCTGACGAGCATGAAGTGGGTGTTCACCCAGGTGCAGCCATATTGCAGGCGTGCCGCCAAGCGATGGGCGCGGCCGATGTCGGCGGTCCAGACTGAAGACGCCAGGCCGTAGTCCGAGTCGTTGGCCCAGGCCAGCACCTGCGCTTCGTCGATGAACGGCGTGACGGACACCACCGGCCCAAAAACCTCGCGGCGCACGATTTCGTCGTCCTGCTGGGCGTCGGCCAATACCGTTGGTTCAAAGAAGAATCCGTTGCCCTCCACGGCCTTGCCACCGGTAATCAGGCGAATATGCGACTGGGCGATGGCCCGTTCGACAAAGCCGGCAACGCGGTCGCGGTGCTGGGCTGTGATCAGCGGACCCATCTCGGTGTCCGGGGCGGTTTGCAGACCGTATTTGATGCTGGCCACCGCCGCACCGAGTTTCTCGACGAACCTGTCGTAGATGCCTTGTTGGGCGTAAATGCGGCAGGCAGCGGTGCAGTCCTGGCCGGCATTGTAGAAACCGAAGGTGCGGATGCCTTCCACGGCTGCGTCAATGTCGGCATCGTCGAAAATGATCACCGGGGCCTTGCCGCCCAGTTCCATGTGGGTGCGTTTGACGCTGTCGGCGGTGCTGGAAATGATGTTCGCGCCTGTGGCGATGGAGCCGGTCAGCGAAACCATGCGCACCTTTGCGTGAGTGACCAACGGTTGCCCGACCGTCTGACCACGACCGAACAGCACGTTGAGTACACCCGCGGGGAAAATTTCCGACGCCAGTTCCGCCAGCCGCAACGCCGTCAGTGGAGTCTGCTCCGAGGGTTTGAGCACTACGGTGTTACCGGCGGCCAGGGCTGGGGCGATTTTCCAGGCGACCATCATCAACGGGTAATTCCACGGCGCGATGGAGGCGATCACGCCCACCGGATCGCGGCGGATCATCGACGTGTGCCCCGGCAGGTATTCGCCACCCGCCGAGCCGCTCATGCAACGGCTGGCGCCGGCAAAGAAACGGAACACGTCGGCAATTGCCGGGATCTCGTCGTTCAGCACGGCGTTCAAAGGTTTGCCGCAATTGTCCGATTCGAGCCTGGCCAGTTCTTCGCCGTGGGCTTCGATGGTGTCGGCCAGCTTGAGCAGGAGCAGGGAGCGGTCCTTGGGCGATACCTGGGACCAGCTTTGGAAGGCACTGTCGGCCGCGCGCACGGCGGCATCGACCTGAGCTTCGCTGGCTTCGTTGATTTCCACCAGCACCCGGCCCAGCGCGGGGTTGAACACGGCCTGGCCGGGCCCGTCGCCGTTCACCAGGTGACCATTGATCAGCAGTTTGGTTTGCATGTCCAAGCCCTCGTCAAAGCTGTTTTTGCTGCGGTTTTTCAGTTGATTCGAGTCTATATCGTTTTATCGGGTTCGCCGCAGCCACAGGAAAATTGGCAAGCAACATCTCGAAGCACTCTCACCGACAGACTCGGGCACTTTCGAACTAGGCTGATTGCCTTAATGATCCGGTTACCCGAATGCGTGGAGGCAGCAAATGAACACCCGTGGATTGCTCGATCAGCTTCTCAAGTCCGGTCAGGAAATGTTGCAGAACAAGGCTGGCGGCTCCCAAGGCAAGTCATCCGGCGGCCTGGGCGGTTTGCTCGGCGGTGGTGCTGGCAATTTGGGCGGGATGCTCTCCGGCGCGGGTGGCGGGGCGCTGGCCGCCGGAGCCATGGGCCTGTTGCTGGGCAACAAGAAGGCTCGCCAGTTTGGCGGCAAGGCCCTGACCTATGGTGGTCTGGCGGCATTGGGCGTGATCGCCTACAAGGCCTATGGCAATTGGCAAGCCCAGCAGGGCAGTGCGCCGAAAACTGAACCGCAGACGCTGGATCGTCTTCCCCCGGCCCAGGTCGAGCAGCACAGCCAGGCGATCCTCACGGCCCTGGTGGCGGCGGCCAAGGCCGATGGCCACGTCGACGAGCGTGAAAAGCAGTTGATCGAAGGTGAGTTCACCAAGCTCGACAACGATCAGGAGCTGCAACACTGGCTGCACGCCGAGCTCAACAAACCCCTGGACCCCGCCGATGTCGCCCGGGCCGCCAGCACGCCGGAAATGGCCGCCGAGATGTACATCGCCAGTGTGATGCTGGTGGATGAGGAAAACTTCATGGAGAAATCCTACCTCGATGAACTGGCGCGCCAGCTCAAGCTGGAGCCGGGGTTGAAGACTGAGCTGGAGAAGCAGGTACGTCAGGCCGCTCTTTGAGCCAGGCCTGACCCCAAGGTAAATATCACCCCCTGTGGGAGCGAGCCTGCTCGCGATAGCGGTTTGTCAGTCGACACCATTATTGACTGATGCATCGCAATCGCGAGCAGGTTCGCTCCCATAGAACTTTTGCATCGACTGCCACATTGATGCCTGGCTTGAGCTGTTTGAACAGCTGAGCGAATCACCAAACTCCTTCCTCACCGCCATACAGCCGCAACGTCGCCCTCGGCTATACTCCCCAGCATTTCAAAATGCCCGAGGTTGTACTGTGAAGAACTGGACGTTGCGCCAACGCATCCTGGCGAGTTTTGCGGTGATCATCGCCATCATGCTGCTGATGGTGGTCGTCACGTATTCGCGGTTATTGAGGATCGAGGCCAGCGAAGAAAAAGTACGCGTCTACGCGGTGCCGGGGGTGTATTACAGTTCCATGATTCGCGGTGGCTGGGTCGACAGCTACGTCAAGACCCAGCAGATCGTCGGCCTCTCGGGCCAGCGGGAAATCACTGCCGAGGACAAGGCCCTCTACCAGGGCTACGAGCAGCATCTGCGCGAGGAAATCCAGCACTATCAAAAGCTGATCCAGGACCCTGCCGACCAAGTCTCCTTCGACGAATTCGAGGTCAATCATCAGGACTTCAACAAGGCCCTGGCGAAGGTTCTGGACCTGTATGAACGCAAGGATTTCGAAGGGGCACAGCTGGCGCTGGAGAAAGAGCTGACGCCGGCATGGCTCGACGGTCGCGGGCATTTGAACCAGATCATCGAACGCAACCGGGAGCTGGCGGAAAAAGCCGCCCTGACCATCAGTCAGTCGGTAACCGCCGCTGAAGTTGCCATGGGGCTGTCGTTTCTCGTGGCGGT
>NZ_WUUD01000011.1:17348-27663 GCF_009831705.1 Pseudomonas sp. PICF6
ATGCTTTGTGGCCTGTTGTTGATGCGCGCGATCATGGCGCCGATGAACCGCATTGTGGAAATCCTCGGCATCATGCGCAGCGGCGACCTGAGCGGGCGCCTGAACCTTGCGCGTAAAGACGAGTTCGGTGCGGTGGAAACCGGCTTCAACGACATGATGGCCGAGCTGACATCGCTGGTGTCCCAGGCCCAGCGCTCTTCGGTGCAGGTCACCACCTCGGTCACCGAGATCGCCGCCACCTCCCGCGAGCAACAGGCCACGGCCACCGAAACCGCCGCTACCACTACGGAGATCGGCGCGACCTCTCGGGAAATTGCCGCCACGTCCCGGGATCTGGTGCGCACCATGACCGAAGTTTCCAGCGCCGCCGACCAGGCCTCGGTGGCGGCCGGTTCCGGCCAGCAAGGCCTGGCACGCATGGAAGAAACCATGCACTCGGTGATGGGCGCGGCGGATCTGGTGAACGCGAAGCTGGCGATCCTCAACGAGAAGGCCGGCAACATCAACCAGGTGGTGGTGACCATCGTCAAGGTGGCCGACCAGACCAACCTGTTGTCCCTCAATGCCGCCATCGAGGCCGAGAAGGCGGGAGAGTATGGCCGCGGTTTTGCCGTGGTCGCCACTGAGGTTCGGCGCCTGGCGGATCAGACAGCCGTGGCGACCTACGACATCGAGCAGATGGTGCGCGAGATCCAGTCCGCCGTATCCGCTGGAGTGATGGGCATGGACAAGTTTTCCGAAGAAGTGCGCCGTGGCATGGCCGAGGTGCAGCAGGTCGGCGAGCAACTGTCGCAGATCATCCATCAGGTACAGGCGCTGGCGCCGCGGGTGTTGATGGTCAATGAAGGTATGCAGGCCCAGGCCACCGGCGCCGAGCAGATCAACCATGCCCTGGTGCAATTGGGCGATGCCAGCAGTCAGACGGTGGAGTCCCTGCGCCAGGCCAGTTCTGCCATCGATGAACTGAGCCAGGTGGCCGTGGGGCTGCGCAGTGGCGTCTCGCGTTTCAAAGTCTGATGAGCGAGTTCGAGGCCAGACGTGGCGCCGTGTCGGCGGCCCGTCAGTCGTTGTTCCTGGTGTTTTGCATCGGCAACGAACGCTACGCCCTGCAAGCCATCGATGTGGTGGAAGTGCTGCCGCGCTTGCCCCTCAAACCGATTGCCCAGGCACCGTCCTGGGTGGCGGGGGTGTTTGCCTGGCGCGGCGCGGTGGTGCCCGTGATCGATCTGTGCACGCTGACCTTCGGTCAGAGCGCCCAGACGCGTACCAGTACGAGACTGGTGCTGGTGCATTACCGACCCGACGCGCAGCAGGCGGGGCAGGTTCTGGGGCTGATTCTGGAACAGGCCACCGACACCTTGCGTTGCGATCCGGCGGATTTCCGACCTTATGGCTTGGATAACCCACAGGCGCCGTACCTGGGCCCGGTGCGCGAAGACGCGCAAGGCCTGTTGCAATGGGTGCGGGTCAATGACCTGCTCGACGAGTCGGTCCGTGCCGTGCTGTTTCCCACGCCGCCCTTGAACTTCGATGACCTCGAGGGACGGGCATGAACAGCGACCAGCGGTTTTTCGATTTTCTCAAGGTGCGCATCGGCCTGGATGTCACCTCCGTCGGCACCGCCATCATCGAGCGGGCCGTGCGCCAGCGCATCATTGCCGTGCCTGGGCGTACGGCAGATGAGTACTGGCAATGCCTGCAACATTCTGCCCAGGAGCAACAGGCGCTGATCGAAGCGGTGATTGTCCCGGAGACCTGGTTCTTCCGTTATCCCGAGTCCTTCGCCACCCTCGCCAGGCTGGCCATCAAGCGTCTGGCCGAGATCAAGCACCTGCGTGCGCTGCGCATCCTCAGCTTGCCCTGCTCCACTGGCGAAGAGCCTTACTCCATTGCCATGGCGTTGCTCGACGCGGGCCTGGGACCGCATCAGTTCAAGGTGGACGCGCTGGACGTCAGTCCGCTGTCGATAGAACGTGCCAGGCAAGCGCTTTACGGCAGGAACTCGTTCCGTGGCGCCGACCTCGGCTTTCGCGAGCGATATTTCAGCGCCGAGGCAGAGGGGTATCGCCTCAGCGAGCGGGTGAGTGAACAGGTGCGTCTGCAAGTGGGCAACCTGCTGGATCCGACCTTGCTGGTGAACGAGGCCCCTTACGATTTTGTGTTCTGCCGCAATCTGCTGATCTATTTCGACCAGCCGACCCAGCAGCAGGTGTTCGAGGTGCTCAAGCGCCTGACCCACCAGGACGGCGTGCTGTTTATCGGCCCCGCCGAGGGCAGTTTGCTGGGGCGGTTGGGCATGCGTTCAATCGGGATTGCCCAGTCGTTCGCTTTCAGTCGCCAAGGTGCCCCGCAGCCACAGCCAGTGCCCGCGTTGATGTCGACTCCGCTGCCGCTTGGCCAGGTCGCGCCTCGAGTCATTCCACCGGTGGTCCGGCCCCGGCCGTTCGCAGCAAGCGTGGCTCCGATCACTGAGCCGAAAAACAGCGACGCCACTACCTTACTGGCCTATATCGCGGCGCTGGCCAATGCTGGCAAAAGCGCCGAAGCCCGTGCGGCCTGCCAGCAGTACCTGCGCAATCATGCGCCGGCGGCCCAAGTGTTCTACTGGCTGGGGCTGCTCAGTGACATGGCCGGTAGCGCGCTTGAGGCCCAGGGTTTTTATCGCAAGGCGCTCTATCTTGAACCGCAACACGCCGAGGCCCTGGTGCATCTGGCGGCGTTGCTGGCTTCCCAGGGAGACGCGGCCGGTGCCCGTCGATTGCAGGACCGCGCCGCTCGCAGCGGGCGCATGGCTGACAGTGAGCGTAAACAATGAGTGGTTCGGCTAATGACAACCTGACCCATGACGATGCCCAGGCCATCGACGATTGCTGGAATCGCATCGGGGTGCATGGCGATAAATCCTGTCCGTTGCTGGCCGAGCATATTCACTGCCGCAACTGCGCGGTGTATTCGGCGGCTGCCACCCGTTTGCTCGATCGCTACACCTTGCAGCACGACGACCGGGACTTGGCCCACGCGCCGCTGGACACCGATATCGTCACACGATCGCTGTTGATGTTCCGACTGGGCGAAGAGTGGCTGGGCCTGACCACCCGCAGTCTGGTGGAAGTGGCGCCGTTGCAGCCGATTCACTCGCTGCCCCACCAGCGTTCGCGGGCCTTGTTGGGCGTGGCGAATGTGCGCGGGGCCTTGGTGGCCTGCCTGTCGCTGGTGGAACTGTTGGACCTGGAACCCGGCGGGGCAGTGGTGGCCGGCGCGCGGGTCATGCCGCGCATGTTGATCGTCGCGGCCCAGGGCGGTCCGGTGGTGGTGCCGGTGGACGAGGTGGACGGCATTCACGCCATTGATGAGCGCGTCCTGGGCGCGGCCTCGCAATCGGCGGCCAAGTACACCCGTGGCGTATTGAAGTTCAAGGGCCGCAGCCTGCGCTGGCTGGACGAAGAACAGTTGTTGTCCGCCATGACCCGGAGCCTGTCATGACCCCTGATCAAATGCGTGACGCCTCGTTGCTGGAGTTGTTCAGCCTGGAAGCCGAAGCCCAGACTCAGGTGCTCAGCGCCGGCCTGCTGGCCCTGGAACGCGACCCGACCCAGGCCGATTATCTTGAATCGTGCATGCGCGCGGCCCATTCCCTCAAGGGCGCGGCGCGGATCGTTGGAGTGAACGCCGGGGTCAGCGTGGCCCATGTCATGGAGGATTGCCTGGTCAGCGCCCAGGAGCGCCGTCTGGTCCTGCGCGCCGAGCACATCGACGCCTTGCTGCAAGGCACCGACCTGTTGACGCGAATTGCCACGCCAGGCAACAGCATCGGAGCCCAGGACGTCGATGCGTATGTGGCGTTGATGGGGCAACTGCTCGATCCTGCCGCTGCGCACACGCCTGCCGGGTCGCCGCGAATCGAGATGCAAGCGGAGGCTTTTCGCGTTGAGCCGGCCGAGGCAGAACCGCTCGCGGCAACGGAACCGCTGCCCAAGGGTAAGCGGGTCACCGAAGGGGGCGAGCGGGTCTTGCGGGTCACCGCCGAGCGCCTCAATAGCCTGTTGGACCTGTCCAGTAAATCCTTGGTGGAAACCCAGCGCCTCAAGCCCTGGCTGGCGACGATGCAACGGCTCAAGCGCCAGCAGAGCAACGGCTTGCGGGCCTTGGAAGAGCTGAATGTGCACCTCAAGGAACACGCGTTGAGCTTGCAGGCCGAGGAAGCGCTCAACGACGCCCGCCGCTTGCTGGCCGAAACCCAGCAATTGCTGGCGCAGAAAACCGCGGAGATGGACGAGTTCGCCTGGCAGGCCGGTCAGCGAGCACAGGTGTTGTACGACACGGCGCTGGCCTGTCGCATGCGACCGTTTGCCGATGTGCTATCCGGCCAGGCCCGGATGGTCCGTGACCTGGGGCGCAGCCTGGGCAAGCAGGTGCGCCTGGAGATTGAGGGCGATAAAACCCAGGTCGACCGCGACGTGCTGGAAAGACTCGAAGCGCCGCTGACCCATCTGCTGCGCAACGCCGTGGACCATGGCATCGAATCTCCGGAGCAACGGGTGCTGGCCGGCAAGCCCGCCGAAGGCCTGATCCGCTTGCGCGCCTCCCATCAGGCTGGCCTGCTGGTGCTGGAACTGGCGGACGACGGCGCCGGTGTGGACCTGGAGCGGGTGCGGCGCAGCGTCGTCGAACGAGGGCTTTCCCCTGAGCAGACCGCAGCCAATTTGAGCGAAGAGGAACTGCTGACGTTCCTGTTCCTGCCCGGCTTCAGCCTGCGCGACACCGTCACTGAGGTGTCCGGGCGCGGCGTCGGCCTGGACGCCGTCCAGCATATGGTCCGGCAGTTGCGCGGCGCGGTGGTGCTGGAGCAGACAGCGGGCGAGGGCAGCCGCTTCCATCTTGAGGTGCCGCTGACGCTCTCAGTGGTGCGCAGCCTGGTGGTGGAAGTCGGCGGTGAAGCCTACGCCTTTCCCCTGGCTCACATCGAGCGCATGTGCGACCTCGCTCCTGAGGACATTGTGCAGGTCGAAGGGCGCCAGCACTTCTGGCACGAAAGGCGGCATGTCGGGCTGGTCGCCGCCAGTCAGTTGCTCAATCGTCCGGCATCGCAGAGCAGCGGCCAGGCGCTCAAGGTCGTGGTGATCCGTGAGCGCGAGGCCATCTACGGCGTGGCGGTCGAACGGTTCATCGGCGAGCGCACGCTGGTGGTCCTGCCCCTGGACGAACGCCTGGGCAAGATCCAGGACATCTCCGCCGGGGCCTTGCTGGACGATGGTTCGGTGGTGCTGATCGTCGATGTCGAAGACCTGCTGCGCTCGGTGGACAAGTTGCTCGACACCGGGCGCCTGGAACGCATCGCTCGCCAGAACCAGACGCAGACACCGCGCAAGCGGATCCTGGTGGTGGACGACTCCCTGACCGTGCGCGAGCTGCAACGCAAGCTGTTGCTCAATCGTGGTTATGACGTGGCGGTGGCCGTGGACGGCATGGACGGCTGGAACGCGCTGCGAGCGGAGGATTTCGACCTGCTGATCACCGACATCGACATGCCGCGCATGGACGGCATCGAGTTGGTGTCGCTGTTGCGGCGCGATAACCGTCTGCAGTCGCTGCCGGTGATGGTGGTGTCTTACAAGGATCGTGAAGAAGATCGTCGCCGTGGCCTGGATGCCGGCGCTGACTATTATCTAGCCAAGGCCAGTTTCCATGACGACGCCTTGCTCGATGCCGTCGTCGAATTGATCGGAGGAGCACGCGCTTGAAGATCGCCATCGTCAATGACATGCCCCTGGCGGTCGAAGCCCTGCGCCGTGCCCTGGCTTTCGAGCCGGCGCACCAATTGGTCTGGGTGGCCGCCAACGGTGCCGAGGCGGTTCAGCGTTGCGCCGAATACACCCCGGACCTGATTCTGATGGACCTGCTCATGCCCATCATGGATGGCGTGGAGGCGACCCGGCGGATCATGGCCGAAACCCCATGCGCCATTGTGATTGTCACCGGTGACAGCCAGCAGAACGTTCACCGGGTGTTCGAAGCCATGGGGTATGGCGCGCTGGATGTGGTTGATACCCCTACCTTGGGGGTGGGCAACCCCGCGGATGCGGCGGCACCGCTGCTGCGCAAGATCACCAACATCGGCTGGCTGATCGGTGAGCGCAATCACCGTGAGCGCGCTGCACCGGCTGCGCAGCGGATGTCGGTGTCACGCAATAGCCTGGTTGCCATCGGGTCGTCGGCGGGTGGGCCGGCCGCGCTGGAGATCCTGCTCAAGGGCCTGCCCCGACATTTCGCCCCGGCCATTGTGCTGGTCCAGCATGTGGACGAGGTGTTTGCTGCGGGCATGGCCCAATGGCTGAGCAGTGCGTCAGGCCACCAGGTGCGCCTGGCCCGGCACGGCGAGCCGCCGCAAAGCGGTACGGTGCTGCTGGCCGGCACCAACCACCATCTGCGCCTATTGAAAAATGGCACCCTGGCCTACACCGCCGAGCCGGTCAACGAGATCTACCGGCCGTCCATCGACGTCTTTTTCGAGAGCGTCGCCCACTTCTGGAGCGGTGACGCGGTGGGCGTTTTGCTCACTGGCATGGGCCGCGACGGTGCCCAAGGGCTTAAACTCATGCGCCAGCAGGGCTATCTGACCATCGCCCAGGACCAGCAGAGCAGCGCGGTGTACGGCATGCCCAAAGCGGCCGCGGCCATCGACGCGGCTGCGCAGATTCTTGCGCTGGACCATATAGCGCCACGGTTAGTGGAGATTTTTACCCAATGAAGAACCCCGGCAGCCTTGTCCACCAGCCGTATTCAGGTGAGTTCCCATGAGTGATTTACAGCTCGACGATTTCAAGCGTGACGAGAACGCGGCCATGGTCTTGCTCGTCGACGACCAGGCGATGATCGGCGAGGCGGTGCGGCGCGGGCTGGCCAATGAAGAGAACATCGACGTTCACTTCTGCGCCGACCCACACCAGGCCATCGCCCATGCGGTCCGCATCAAGCCAACGGTGATCCTCCAGGACCTGGTGATGCCCGGTCTTGATGGCTTGAGCCTGGTGCGCGAATACCGTAACCATCCGGCGACCCGGGATATTCCGATCATTGTCCTGTCCACCAAGGAGGACCCGCTGGTCAAAAGCGCGGCGTTCGCCGCCGGGGCCAACGATTACCTGGTCAAGTTGCCGGACAACATCGAACTGGTGGCGCGCATTCGCTACCACTCGCGGTCCTACATGATGCTGCTGCAACGCGATGCGGCCTATCGCGCCCTGCGGGTCAGCCAGCAGCAACTGCTCGACACCAATCTGGTGCTGCAACGGCTGATGAATTCCGACGGTCTGACCGGGCTGTCCAACCGCCGGCACTTCGATGAATACCTGGAGCTGGAGTGGAGAAGGGCGCTGCGGGACCAGTCCCAGCTCTCGCTGTTGATGATCGACGTGGATTACTTCAAGTCCTTCAACGACAATTTCGGCCACCTGGAGGGGGACGAAGCCCTGCGCAAGGTCGCCACGGCGATCCGTGATG
The DNA here is from genome assembly GCF_009831705.1 of Pseudomonas sp. PICF6. NCBI lineage: Bacteria > Pseudomonadati > Pseudomonadota > Gammaproteobacteria > Pseudomonadales > Pseudomonadaceae > Pseudomonas > Pseudomonas sp. PICF6. The sequence continues at coordinate 24,849 of NZ_WUUD01000011.1, forward strand.
CGTGCAGTCGTCCGTCCGACCTGCCGGCCCGTTACGGCGGCGAGGAGTTCGCCCTGGTACTGCCCGGCACCTCGGCTGGCGGCGCGCGGTTGATGGCCGAAAAGCTGCGCCAGAGCGTCGTTGCCCTGAACATCCCCCACATCACGCCTCATGAGGGGGCGAACCTGACTGTCAGCGTTGGCGTCTCGACCTTCACGCCACAGCAAGGTGGCGATTGCCGCCAGCTGATTTCGGCGGCGGACAAAGGGCTGTACACGGCCAAGCACAATGGGCGTAATCGGGTGGGTATCGAGTAGTGCGTCCGGCCGGCTGGAGAGTTCTTGTGGCGAGGGAGCTTGCTCCCGCTGGGGCGCGTAGCGGCCCCGAAACCAGATAGCTCGGTGAGTCAGGTTGACTGAGCTGTGTTTTTTAGGGCTGCTGCGCAGCCCAGCGGGAGCAAGCTCCCTCGCCACAAGAATTGGTGTCCCTAAAGCCGCCAGGCGGGCTGCCGCTGGCGCTTGATTACGTTATACTCGCCGGCTTTCAAAAGTTCGCCAACGAGTGCTGCCCGCCATGGAAATCAACCCGATCCTGAACACCATCAAGGACCTGTCCGAGCGCTCCGAAACTATTCGGGGGTATCTTTGACTACGATCAAAAGCATGAGCGTCTGACCGAAGTCAATCGCGAGCTTGAAGATCCGAATGTCTGGAACAACCCGTCGTACGCCCAGGAACTGGGCCGCGAGCGCGCTGCGCTGGCGCAGATCGTCGAGACCCTGGATGAAATGTCCAGCGGCCTGGCCGACTGCCGCGACCTGTTGGACATGGCTGTCGAAGAAAACGATGAAGGTGCCGTCGGCGATGTCGTCGCCGAGCTGACACGCCTCGAGGAGGCGTTGGCCAAGCTGGAATTCCGGCGCATGTTCAGTGGCGAGATGGATGCCAACAACGCCTACCTGGACATCCAGGCCGGTTCCGGCGGCACCGAAGCCCAGGACTGGGCCAACATCCTGCTGCGCATGTACCTGCGCTGGGCCGACAAACGCGGCTTCGACGCGACCATCATGGAGCTGTCGGCCGGTGAGGTCGCCGGAATCAAGGGTGCCACCGTGCACATCAAGGGCGAATACGCCTTTGGCTGGCTGCGCACCGAGATCGGCGTGCATCGCCTGGTGCGCAAAAGCCCGTTTGACTCCGGTAACCGTCGTCACACGTCGTTCTCGGCGGTGTTCGTTTCGCCGGAAATCGATGACAACATCGAAATCGACATCAACCCGTCGGACCTGCGCATTGACACCTACCGTTCCTCCGGGGCCGGTGGCCAGCACGTTAACACCACCGACTCGGCCGTACGGATTACCCACGTACCGACCAACACCGTGGTCAGTTGCCAGAACGAACGCTCCCAGCACGCGAACAAAGACACCGCGATGAAAATGCTGCGGGCCCGTTTGTACGAGCAGGAAGTGCAGAAGCGCAACGCGGCGTCCCAGGCCCTGGAAGACACCAAGTCGGACATCGGCTGGGGTCACCAGATCCGTTCGTATGTACTTGACGCCTCGCGCATCAAGGACCTGCGCACCAGCATCGAACGCAGCGACTGTGACAAGGTGCTCGATGGCGACATCGACGAATACCTGATCGCCAGCCTCAAACAAGGGCTGTAACGCGACCCCCATGCGGCGGGCAGGCGCGCTTCCACCCAGGAGCGAGGCCTGGCCGCAAACTCCGGCCCGGGGCCGGGGGCAACGAACCTGTGATGGAATCTTTAAAGACATGAGCGACCTAGAACTCGACCCGCAAGCCCTGCAACAGGAAGAAAACTCCCTGATCGCCCTGCGCAAGGAAAAGCTTGCTGCCGAGCGCGCCAAGGGCCAGGCCTTCCCCAACGACTTCCGCCGCGACGCCTACTGCGACGTCTTGCAGAAGCAGTATGCGGACAAGACCAAGGAAGAGCTGGCCGAGGCGGCGATTCCAGTCAAGGTGGCCGGTCGTATCATGCTCAACCGTGGTTCGTTCATGGTGATCCAGGACATGACCGGGCGCATCCAGGTCTACGTCAACCGCAAGACCCTGCCGGAAGAAACCCTGGCCGCCGTCAAGACCTGGGACCTGGGCGACATCATTGCCGCCGAAGGCACCCTGGCTCGTTCCGGCAAGGGCGACCTGTACGTCGAAATGACCAGCGTGCGCCTGCTGACCAAGTCCCTGCGCCCGCTGCCGGACAAACACCACGGCCTGACCGACACCGAGCAACGCTATCGTCAGCGTTACGTCGACCTGATCGTCAACGAAGACGTGCGCCAGACCTTCCGCGTGCGCTCGCAGGTCATCGCCCACATCCGCAGCTTCCTGATGAAGCGTGACTTCCTTGAAGTCGAAACGCCGATGCTGCAGACCATCCCCGGCGGTGCGGCGGCCAAGCCGTTCGAAACCCACCACAACGCCCTGGACATGGAAATGTTCCTGCGTATCGCGCCAGAGCTGTACCTCAAGCGCCTGGTGGTGGGTGGCTTCGAGAAAGTCTTCGAGATCAACCGCAACTTCCGTAACGAAGGCGTTTCGACCCGGCACAACCCCGAGTTCACCATGCTCGAGTTCTACCAGGCCTACGCCGACTACGAAGACAACATGGACCTGACCGAGGAGCTGTTCCGCGAACTGGCGCAGCTGGTGCTCGGGACCACCGACGTGCCGTACGGCGACAAGGTGTTCCATTTCGGCGAACCGTTCGTGCGCCTGTCGGTGTTCGACTCGATCCTCAAGTACAACCCGGACATCACCGCGGCCGACCTGCAGGACATCGAAAAGGCCCGCGCCATCGCCAAGAAGGC
>NZ_WUUD01000011.1:27673-28057 GCF_009831705.1 Pseudomonas sp. PICF6
CAAGGACGCCGGCGACGACGAGGCCATGCACTACGATGCCGACTTCGTTCGCGCCCTTGAGTACGGCATGCCGCCGACGGCCGGCGAAGGCATCGGCATCGATCGCCTGGTGATGTTGCTGACCAACTCACCGTCGATCCGGGATGTCATTCTTTTCCCGCACATGCGGCCCCAAGCGTAAGTGTTTCAATTAAAAAGCCGCCTCGAACAGGCGGCTTTTTATTGCCTGTCTGGTACAAACGTATCAATTGGTTAATTTTGAAATAGCGAGGAAAGACCTGTCGTGAATCGTGTAATGGCTCCAGAAGGTGCGGCGGGCGTCGCCACTGCTGTCGCTGAAAGTGTTCAGTACCAGGGTCGCAAGGCCAGCCGGCAGGGCAGTGA
>NZ_WUUD01000011.1:28067-28331 GCF_009831705.1 Pseudomonas sp. PICF6
CGGCGCCAAGGTGCTCGGCTTCGAGGGGCTGGGCAAGCTGCAAGTGATGATTTTCGAAGAGTTGGTCGAGCACAAGCTGGAGCAGCCGCATTTCATCACCCAGTACCCGTTCGAAGTGTCGCCGCTGGCCCGTCGCAATGACGAGAACCCAAGCGTGACCGACCGTTTCGAGCTGTTCATCGGTGGTCGCGAAATCGCCAACGCCTACTCCGAGCTCAACGACGCAGAAGATCAGGCAGAGCGTTTCATGGCCCAGGTGGCCGA
>NZ_WUUD01000011.1:28341-41952 GCF_009831705.1 Pseudomonas sp. PICF6
ACAGCGTCGCCAGGAGATTCTCGATGCGGCCATGCGCATTGTGGTGCGCGATGGTGTGCGGGCGGTGCGCCACCGCGCCGTGGCCGCCGAGGCGGGTGTGCCGCTGTCGGCCACGACTTATTATTTCAAGGACATCGATGACCTGTTGACCGATACCTTCGCCCAGTACGTGGAGCGCAGCGCGGCGTTCATGGCCAAGTTGTGGACCAACAATGAAGGCCTGCTGCGGGAGATGGTTGCCTACGGAGACGGCAGCGCCGAATCCCGCTCGCAGCTGGCGGACGACATCGCCCGGATGACTGCCGACTACGTGCAGCATCAATTGCACAGCCGGCGCGAATACCTGATGGCGGAACAGGCTTTTCGTCAGGAAGCGCTGCTCAACCCGCGGCTGGCGGAGCTGGTGCGCTCTCACCAGCAGATCCTGTTGCACGGCACTTGTCAGTTTTTCCAGGTTTTGGGCTCGCGTGAACCCCAGCAGGATGCCAAAGTGTTGACGGCGATTATCGGACGGATGGAATATCAAGGCTTGCTCAATGGCGCCGAGCCGGTAGCGGCAGAAGAAATGCTCGGCATCCTGACCCGCTACATGCATCTGGTATTGGCGTCGGTTTAGTTTTTCAGGAGCACCACATGTGGCGAGGGAGCTTGCTCCCGCTGGGCTGCGTAGCGGCCCCTTTTGTGAGCGCTGCGCACTCAAGCGGGAGCAAGCTCCCTCGCCACAAAGGCTCCTCACAAAGACTAGGCGTCGTATGCCATAGGGAGTTCAAATGAAAGCCTGGCGTGCCGTTGTAATGGCCGTGTCGTTGCTGCTGCTCAGTGGCTGCCTGGTGTCCTTCAAGGCGCCGCTGCCCGACAGCGAAGCCGCGCCCCAAGGGCTGGTCGGCCACTGGACCAGTACCAACGCCTGGGGCGAGCCGCTCAACCTGGAGTTGGATGAAGTGGGGCCGCGCCGGTATCAAGCCGTCACCTACTTCAGGGCCAGGCCGCTGGAGCGCGAAGCCATCCCGGTGACCGTCTCCCGTCACGGCAGCCGTTGGTATCTGTCGGCCAAGGTGCCGGCCCGCTATGGAGGGCATTTCGTGATCGCCGGTTTTGAACTGACCGACAAGCAGGAACTGGTGATCTACAACCTGGATATGGATCAGATCAACCAGGCCATCAGCCAGAAGATCCTCAGTGGCCAGCCGAACCAGAGCGAAGAAGGTGACGGCGTGCTGGTGGACAGCGACATGGGGACGGTTTTCCGTTACCTCGACGACCCGGCCAACTCCGATGTGTTCTCGGAGGCCGTGCGCTACCAGCGGCTGGTCAAATCCCAATAATTGCAACAAGCGGACGTTTTTTCACAGGAGTTCCGGGTGGACGATTACCAGCAGACGATACGCACCTTGTCCGATCGCATTGTGCTGGCGCAAACGCCGATTCGCATTCTCGACGCAGTAAAGTGGGACGAAAGCATCCGCAAGGGTTTCCTCAAGGCCAAGGGCAAGGAAATGCCCGCCGTGGACCGCGACTATTACCTCAACCGGCCCCTGTCGTTCGATTCCAGCAAAGTGAAGCTGGAATTCCAGAACATCGAACGCGACATCACCCGTCAACTCGGGCAGTTCAACCCGGTCGGCCAGATCATGCGTCGCATGTGCAAGGAATACCGCATGGTGGTGCGCATGCTCGAAGCACGCGGCACCGAGGATTTCGGGCTGATCTCCCAGGAGTTGTATGGCGCCGCCTCCGATGCGTTCCACGCCGGCGACCCGACCCTGGCTGACCTGGGCTTGATGCTGTCCGATTACCTGAACAACATTGATGGCCGTGGCGACCTGAAGGACGAGCCGAAGATTCTGACCGCCCAGGACGCTGTCAGCCTGCTGCAGCATCGGCTCAACCGGGTTTTTGGTGAGGCCGAGGAAACCATCCGGGTGTTCGAGTCCGACGGGATCGTGGCCGATGCGGCGGCTGGCGCCGATTACATCAAGATTCGCACCGATGCGATGTTCAACGACCGTGACGTTCGGGCCCTGGAAGTCCATGAAGGTCTGGTGCACGTCGGCACCACCCTCAATGGCCTGAATCAGCCGATCTGCACCTTCCTGTCCAAGGGGCCACCCTCGTCCACGGTGACCCAGGAAGGCCTGGCGATTCTGATGGAGATCATCACCTTCGCCTCTTACCCAAGTCGCCTGCGCAAGCTGACCAATCGCACCCGGGCCATTCACATGGTGGAGGAGGGGGCGGACTTTCTGCAGATATACGAGTTCTTCCGTGAGCAGGGCTTTGAGATGGGCGAAAGCTACGGCAACGCCAGCCGGGTTTTCCGTGGTTCGGTGCCGACGGGTCTGCCATTCACCAAAGACTTGTCCTACCTCAAGGGCTTCATCATGGTTTACAACTACATTCAGCTGGCCGTACGCAAAGGCAAGCTGGAGCAGGTGCCGCTGTTGTTCTGCGGTAAAACCACCCTTGAAGACATGCGCACGATGCGCCAACTCGTGGACGAAGGCCTGGTCGTGCCGCCCAAATACCTGCCGGAACAGTTCCGCGACATGAACGCGCTGTCGGCCTGGATGTGTTTCTCCAACTTCCTCAACCACCTGAGCCTGGACCGGATCGAAGCGGATTATTCCAATATCCTCTGAATACAATGTGGTTGAAAATGTGGGAGCGAGCCTGCTCGCGATTGCGATGTTCCAGTCAACATTGATGTTGACCGTTCTACCGCAATCGCGAGCAGGCTCGCTCCCACAGGGGACGGTGTTTCATTTATTTTTTGCGAGGTTTCACCGGATGCGAACCCTCGGCATCTTATGCCTGCTGCTGACCCTGAGCGGTTGCAGTTCCCTGCTGTTCTACCCCGAACGCGGCCTGCCTTTTACCCCGGAACGGGCCAAGCTCGACTACCGCGACGTCACCCTGACCACCGCCGACGGTATCAGGCTCCACGGCTGGTGGCTGCCGGTCAAACAAGGGGTGGAGGTCAAGGGCACGGTACTGCACTTGCACGGCAACGGTGGCAACCTGGCCTGGCATCTGGGGGGGAGCTGGTGGTTGCCCGAGCAGGGTTACCAGGTATTGATGGTGGATTACCGCGGTTACGGCCGGTCCGAAGGCGAGCCGAGCCTGCCGGCGATCTATCAGGACATCGACGCGGCGTTCAAATGGCTCGACCAGGCGCCACAGGTTCAAGGCAAGCCTCTGGTGCTGCTCGGCCAGAGCCTGGGCGGCGCGCTGGCGGTGCATTACCTGGCCGATCATCCCGAGCGTCAGCCGCAACTCAAGGCCCTGGTGCTCGATGGCGTGCCCGCCAGTTATCGCGACGTAGGGCGTTTCGCCCTGAGTACTTCATGGCTGACCTGGGCATTGCAGGTGCCGCTGTCCTGGCTGGTGCCCGACGGTGACAGTGCAATCGGTTCGGTGGCGCAATTGAAGGGCGTACCGAAATTGATCTACCACAGCCTCGATGACCCGATCGTGCCTCTTTCCAACGGCATCCGTCTGTATCAAGCTGCGCCGCCGCCCCGGGTCCTGCAACTGACTCGCGGTGGGCATGTGCAGACATTCGCCGACCCGGTCTGGCGAACGGTGATGCTGCGCTATCTCGACGACCCCTGGCACTTCGACGGCCTGCGTCGCCTGGGCGAGATCCCGAATTATCCGAAATCATCCGTTGAATCTTCAGAGAGCCCGCAATGAGCGAAGAACGTAACGCCATCCCCCTGATCATCACCGGTATCTGCAGCATCCTCGGCACCGTCGCGGTGCTCTGGTACTACGGCTACCTGCACTTCGCCAAGCCCGAGGATGCGTTGCTGCTCAACGAGTTCACCATGCTCAAGACCGTGCCGGGCGAAGACTACAAAGTCGCCCTGGAGCCGGCTCCGCAAGTTGCCCAGTGCATCGATGGCGTACTGGTGCTGTTCGACACCGAACAGAAAGGCCTGACCGGCGTGCTGATCAATGAGAAGAAGCGTGCGGTGCGCTGCATGGGGCAGGAGACGCCGCAGAAGCTCGAGCCATAACCCAGCCATAATTCCCCTGTGGGAGCGAGCCTGCTCGCGATAGCGGTGGACCAGTCGCAACTGCATTGACTGACCCACCGCTATCGCGAGCAGGCTCGCTCCCACAAGGGAAATGTGTTGGCCATGAAAAAGCCCCGCCTGATCACGTCAGGCGGGGCTTTTGCTTGCAGTCAGCCGATCAGTTGGCGCTCATGGTCGAGCGCGGGGCGACTGGCTGGTTGTCGTTGGAGATGGTCACCTCGACCCGACGGTTCATGGCACGGCCCGAGACGCTGGTGTTGTCCGCCACCGGGAATTCCTTGCCGTAACCTTGGGTCACGATGCGGGATTGGTTTACGCCCATTTTTACCAGCTCGCGTTGTACGGAAGCGGCGCGGCGCTCGGACAGCGACTGGTTGTAGGAGTCCGAACCGGTGCTGTCGGTGTAGCCTTCGATGATCACCTTACGGTCGGGGTTTTCCTGGAGGAACTGGGCCAGTTTATTCACGTTGACCAGGCCGCTGGAGCGCAGCTCGGACTTGTTGGTGGCGAACAGCACGTCACCGAAGGTCACCAGCGTGCCGCGTTCGGTTTGCTTGGCGTTGAGGCTGTCTTGCAGTTGCTTGATCTGCGCGTTACGGGCCTCGAGCAGTGCGCGGGCGCGTTCATCACCGGCGTTTTTCAGCTCGGCTTCAGCGGTGCGCAGGGCGATGGTCTGCTTGGCCACCTCCACGCGCTGGTTGGTCAGATAGGCCAACTGGTCGACCTTGGCTTCATCTTCCTTGTCCATGTAAGCCTTGTCGGCTTTGGCCAGGAAGTCGGCGGCGTCCTTGGTTTCCAGAGCTGCAACCTTGGTCGCCGCCGGGTCAGCCTGCAGACCGTTGTAGTTGGTACGGGCCTGTTCCAGATTAGCGTTCGGATCTGTGGAACACGCGGCCAGCGAGACGCAGGCGGCCAGCAGGGCGGGGATCATCAAATGTTTGTGCATCATAGTCTGTCGTCCTTTTATCAATGAGAAGTACGTCGCGGCGTGAACGGCTTACTGAAGCTTGTTCATGCCTTCCTGACGCAGTTCCTGAACCCCTTTCTGGGAGTCCTTGAGAGCCTGTTCGGCCTTGGCGGCCTGGGCCTTGCGCTCAGCGACGCGGGCGTCCCACTCGGCCTGTTCGGCCAGACGCTTGGCTTCTTCGTAGTTCTTGTCGTGCATCGCGATCTCGGCCTGCTTGAGCTTGTCCTGGGCCGACTTCATTTCCACGGCGGCGAATTCGGTACCGCCGGCGCTGACGGCGCTGTTGACCGCCGATTGGGTCACCGCGTACTGCTCCGAGGGCGGGTTGCCGGCGCAACCGGCGAGGATGAAGCTGCTACCGATAGCCAGGGCAGCCAACTTCAGGCCGCGCAGGCCAGTGGATGAGGGTTTGGCAGTGCAGGTATTCATAGGCTTCAACTCCATTGGAAAACTCCTGAAAAAACTACAGATCCATGCTGGGACCGAAGCCGGGACGTCTGTTTCGGCGCTGGCGCCGGGGCGCGTTTATTTAAACGACCGTTCCAGTATGGTTACTCGGTGTGACCTGAGGCGTTTTTCAAAAGTTCAGCGAGGATGGCCAATCGCCAAAAGTTTTGCTGACTGATTGGTCAGCGCCAGAAAAGCTGAACTTTCAAGGCGCGTAGCGGTATTCCCGGCGTAGGAGGCGTGCGTTTTTGTGGGGAGCGCATGTAGGAACTGGCGAAGGCTGGGGCTGCGTTCGGACGATCTTTTGATCTGTCGTCTGGGAAAGATCGCAGCCCCGCTCCTAAAGAAAATTAGTGCTTGGACTTGTCGTTCTGCGAGGAGAGTTGATGCAGATGACGCCGCGACAGAGCGAGAAAACGCGGGGTCGGGCCGACGTCTTCGTAGAGCGGGTCACCCTCTTCATCGGTGGCCACCACTTGCGAGCCCTTGATGTAAGGGAAGCTGGCTTCCAGTTCTTCCAGCGCCGCCCCGATCAATTCGCCGAGAAGTTCCTCGGGTTGGCGCTTGGGGTACATCTCGCAGATCGCCGCCAGTCGTGCGGCGGCCTCCACGTCCAGGTGAATAGTGTAGCCGGTCTGGGTCAGGCAACCCTTGGCGTTTTCTTCCCAGTGTTGGGCGAGCTCACGGATTTTCATGATGGCCTCAATAGCCCGCGGATGGCAGGCGCGCAGAGTGACAAGCCGTTGTGTGGCTTACTGTTAAGACTAGCTTTGTCCGACAAGGTTTAATGTCCCCTCGTCGCTTGTCATAAACGTCTTGCGTCGGCACTCTCTGTAAAACGTCTAACCCAAGAGCTGTCCGGACCTTTTGCTGGAGAACTGCTGATGACCGATATCGATGCACGCTTGCGCGAGGATGTTCACCTGCTCGGCGAGCTGCTGGGCAACACCATCCGCGAACAGTACGGGGACAGGTTTCTCGACAAGATCGAGCAGATCCGCAAGGGTGCCAAGGCCGATCGACGCGGCTCCATGGACGCCGAACTGAGCGCCAGCCTCAATCAGTTGGGCGAGGACGAACTGCTGCCGGTGGCGCGGGCGTTCAATCAGTTCCTCAACCTGGCCAACATCGCCGAGCAGTATCAACTTATCCACCGACGCGAAGAGTCCAAACCGGCACCGTTCGAGGCGCGGGTGTTGCCCGAACTGCTTGCTCGATTGCGGGCCGAGGGCCATGGCGCCGAGTCCCTGGCGCGGCAATTGGGACGGCTGGAAATCGAGCTGGTGCTCACCGCCCACCCCACGGAAGTGGCCCGGCGCACGCTGATCCAGAAATACGATGCCATCGCCGCGCAACTGGCGGCCCAGGACCACCGCGATCTCACCAGCGCCGAACGTGCGCAAATCCACGAGCGTCTGCAACGGCTGATCGCCGAAGCCTGGCACACCGAAGAAATACGCCGCACCCGGCCGACCCCGGTGGACGAGGCCAAGTGGGGCTTTGCGGTGATCGAACATTCGCTGTGGCAAGCCATTCCCAATTACCTGCGCAAGGCCGATCAGGCCCTGCATGCCGCCACCGGCTTGCGCCTGCCGCTGGAGGCTGCACCGATCCGCTTTGCCTCGTGGATGGGCGGCGACCGGGATGGCAACCCCAATGTCACCGCTGCGGTAACCCGCGAAGTGCTGTTGCTGGCGCGGTGGATGGCGGCGGATCTGTACCTGCGCGACGTTGACCACCTGGCGGCTGAGCTGTCCATGCAAAAAGCCAGCGAGGCTTTGCGCGCCCAGGCCGGTGATAGCGCTGAACCCTACCGTGCCGTGCTCAAGCAATTGCGTGAACGCCTGCGCGCCACGCGCAATTGGGCGCACGCGTCCCTGAAAGTCACTACCCCAGCCTCTGCCGATGTGTTGCAGAACAACCGCGAACTGCTGGACCCGCTGGAGCTTTGCTACCAGTCCCTGCACGAGTGCGGCATGGGCGTGATCGCCGACGGGCCGCTGCTCGACTGCTTGCGCCGGGCGGTGACGTTCGGGTTGTTCCTGGTGCGCCTCGATGTGCGCCAGGACTCCACGCGCCACAGCGCAGCCATGACTGAAATCACTGACTACCTGGGCCTGGGCCGCTATGAGGACTGGAGCGAGGAGCAGCGCATCAGCTTTCTGCTGGAGGAGCTGAACAACCGGCGTCCGCTTTTGCCCGCTCATTTCAAACCGTCGGCCGATACGGCGGAAGTCCTGGCCACGTGCCGGGAAGTGGCGGCGGCGCCGGCGGCGTCCCTGGGCTCGTACGTGATCTCGATGGCGGGCGCCGCTTCCGATGTGCTCGCGGTGCAGCTCTTGTTGAAAGAGGCCGGCGTGTTGCGACCCATGCGGGTGGTGCCGCTGTTCGAGACCCTGGCCGACCTGGACAACGCCGGGCCGGTGATCGAGCAATTGTTGCTGCTGCCGGGCTATCGCTCGCGGCTGCAAGGGCCTCAGGAGGTGATGATCGGCTATTCCGATTCGGCCAAGGATGCCGGCACGACAGCGGCGGCCTGGGCACAGTATCGAGCCCAGGAACGGCTGGTGGACATTTGTCGCGAACAGCAAGTCGAACTGCTGTTGTTCCATGGCCGCGGAGGCACTGTGGGGCGTGGCGGCGGTCCGGCTCACGCGGCGATTCTGTCGCAACCGCCGGGTTCGGTGGCCGGGCGGTTCCGTACCACTGAGCAGGGTGAAATGATTCGTTTCAAATTTGGCCTGCCGGACATCGCCGAACAGAATCTCAATCTGTACCTCGCCGCCGTGCTGGAAGCGACGCTGCTGCCACCGCCTCCGCCCACTCCTCAGTGGCGTCATCTGATGGATGAACTGGCGGCCGACGGGGTCAAGGCTTACCGCGCCGTGGTGCGGGAAAATCCGCAATTCGTCGAGTATTTCCGCCAGTCCACACCGGAGCAGGAACTGGGCCGTCTGCCGCTGGGCAGCCGGCCGGCCAAGCGCCGGGCCGGAGGCATCGAAAGCCTGCGGGCGATCCCGTGGATCTTCGGCTGGACCCAGACGCGCCTGATGCTGCCGGCCTGGCTCGGTTGGGAGACCGCCCTGGGCAAGGCGCTGGAGCGCGGCGAGGGCGAGTTGCTGGGGCAGATGCGCGAGCAATGGCCGTTTTTCCGCACCCGCATCGACATGCTGGAGATGGTGCTGGCCAAGGCCGACGCGGACATCGCGCGCTCCTACGATGAGCGTTTGGTCGAACCTGGGTTGCTACCGTTGGGCGAGCATTTACGCGACCTATTGTCGCAGGCGTGCGCGGTGGTCCTGGGGTTGACCGGTCAGTCGCAGCTACTGGCACATAGCCCTGACACCCTGGAATTCATTCGCCTGCGCAACACCTACCTCGACCCGTTGCACCTGTTGCAGGCTGAACTGCTTGCCCGTTCGCGGCAGCAGGACGTTGCCCAGGGCAGCCCCGTGGAACAGGCGCTTCTGGTGTCTGTGGCGGGGATTGCCGCCGGTTTGCGTAACACCGGCTAAGGTTAAGCGGCGTACCGAAACGGCCCGCCCGGTATCCCCCGGGCGGAGGCCGGGTGGGCAGGGAGGAGGTCGGTCGGGCGACAGTTTGTTGTCCGGTTGCGACGATCGCCACCTCCTCCCAAGGTCGCGTCAGGCGCGGGTTCCTTCGACTTTCGGCGGCTTGTGTGGGTCGGGCCTGCTGTGTATCTTGATCAGCCTTTGGCCGTTTGGGCGGTCACGATCCTGTTTTCCGAGATTGGCCCCACGAGGCGAATCCGAGCGTTTACATAAAAAATTGAGGAGCACATCGATGCGCGTCATTCTGCTGGGAGCTCCCGGGGCCGGTAAAGGTACTCAGGCAAAGTTCATCACCGAAAAATTCGGTATCCCGCAAATCTCCACTGGCGACATGCTGCGTGCCGCGGTCAAGGCCGGCACCGAGCTGGGCGTCAAGGCCAAGAGCATCATGGATGCCGGCGGCCTGGTGTCGGATGACCTGATCATCGCGCTGGTCCAGGATCGCATCGCTCAAGCCGATTGCGCCAACGGCTTCCTGTTCGACGGTTTCCCGCGCACCATTCCGCAGGCCGAAGCCTTGGTTACGGCTGGCGTGGAGCTGGATCACGTTGTCGAAATCGCCGTCGACGACGAGGAGATCGTTCAACGCATTGCCGGTCGTCGTGTCCATGAGCCGTCCGGCCGTGTCTACCACACCGTCTATAACCCGCCGAAACTCGCCGGCAAGGACGACATCACCGGTGAAGCACTGGTGCAGCGCAAGGACGACACCGAAGAAACCGTGCGCCATCGCCTGTCGGTCTACCATTCCCAGACCAAGCCGCTGGTGGAGTTCTACCAGAAGCTGTCCGCCAAGACCCAGGGCAAGCCCAAGTACAGCTACATCGCGGGCGTTGGTTCGGTTGAAGCGATCACCGGCAAGGTGCTTGAAGCACTGAGCTGAAAAGTCTGCTGTGCAGCAAATAACAACGGCCCGCTTGCGGGCCGTAGTTGTTTATACTGGCGCACTTTTCCCCATCTGATTTACGGACACACCGATGAGCACCTTGCTGGCCCTGGATACCGCGACTGAAGCTTGCTCCGTTGCCTTGCTGCACGACGGCAAGGTCACGAGCCATTACGAGGTGATCCCGCGCTTGCACGCCCAGAAGCTGCTGCCGATGATCCAGCAATTGCTCAGCGATGCAGGGACCACCTTGCAGGCGGTGGATGCGATTGCCTTTGGTCGTGGGCCGGGAGCGTTCACTGGCGTGCGCATTGCCGTCGGCGTGGTGCAGGGCCTGGCGTTTGCCCTGGAGCGGCCGGTGTTGCCGGTGTCCAACCTGGCGGTACTCGCCCAGCGCGCCTTGCGTGAACAGGGCGTCAGCCAAGTCGCGGCTGCCATCGATGCGCGCATGGATGAGGTGTATTGGGGCTGCTACCGCGAGTCCGAGGGTGAGATGCGCCTGGTGGGCGCCGAAGCGGTGCTCCCCCCCGAAGCGGCGGCGTTGCCTGCCAACGCCAGCGGCGACTGGTTCGGCGCCGGTACCGGTTGGGGCTACGGCGAGCGGATTGCCGTCCCCCTCAGCGGCCAGGACGCCTCGATGCTGCCCCATGCCGAAGACCTGCTGACCCTGGCCCGCTTCGCCTGGGAGCGCGGCGAAGCCATTCCGGCCGACGATGCACAACCGGTGTACTTACGGGACAAGGTTGCAACACCCAAATCCGAACGGTAGACCCAGGCGTTGTGAGAGCAAAGCTTGCTCGCGATACGGGGGCCCCGGTTCTCCGGCGGACCGCGTCATCTTCATCGCGGGCAAGCCTTGCTCCTACAAAGTCATTTGCTCCCCCAAAAGTCACGCCCAATATTACCAGTCGTCATTTTTTCGAGCCGGTTTTAAACCTTTTTGACTTTATGTGCTCTAGTTATCACTTGCGCATTTGCGCGGCTGTGAAAGTGCCGCTAAATTGCCATCATTGATACCGAGCATTCTGTTATGCGTATAGACGGCGTTTCATCCCAGTCCTACCCCATCAAACGCAGGCCTCGTGCAGGCAAAGTTGCTGCGGATGAGTCCTTCGATGACATCGATGGCGAACTGGAATTTCCGTCCGAAGAGCAGTTGGCCGCTCGCGCTGCCAAAGCCTCGGCGCAACGCCTGAGCAATCTTCCGGCCCGTCAGCAAGACATGCTGTATCACCGCGCCATGAGCCGCAGTGTATCCGCGGCCCTGGCCAGCTACCTGAGCACTGCCGGTTTCGTTGACTGGGATATGGAAGTGCTGGGACTCGACCTCTACATCTGATGGGGTTGCCTTACTACCTGGGCTGCCCGTCCTGGAGCGAAAACGCCTGGCGCGATTATCTTTATCCGCAAGACGCCAAAAGCTCCGATTTCCTGAAACTCTATTCTCAAGTGTTCAATGCCGTGGAAGGCAATACGACCTTCTACGCCAGCCCCTCTGCGGCCATCGTTCAGCGCTGGGCGCAGACCATGCCCGAGCAGTTTCGCTTCACCGCCAAGTTGCCCGGTGACATCAGCCACAATGGCGATTTGCGTGAGCACCTGACGGCCATCGAAACCTTCGTGCAATTGCTCAGCCCCCTGGGCGAACGGGTTTCACCGTTCTGGTTGCAGCTATCCAAGGCCTTTACCCCGAATCGCTTGCCGGAGCTGGCGGGCTTCATCGATGCCTTTGAGCGACCCTTGGCCGTGGAGGTCCGTCACGGTGACTTCTTTGCCAAGGGCGATGCAGAACGACAGCTCAACCGCCTGCTCCTTGATCGCGGGGTAGAACGCATCTGTCTGGATCCCCGGGCATTGTTCAGTTGCACCTCGACCGATCCTGCCGTGCTCCATGCTCAATCGAAGAAACCGCGCGTACCGCCCCGGCCGACCGCGTTCACCGACTGCCCGCAGGTGCGTTTCATCGGCCATCCAGTGCTGGAGGCCAACGAACCGTTCCTGACCCCCTGGGTGGAAAAAATCGCCGGGTGGATCGAAGAGGGGCGCACGCCTTATATCTTTCTGCACACCGCCGACAACGTGCTGGCGGCCAAACTCGCGCAACACTTTCATCGCCGATTGATGAGCCGTTTGCCTGGCTTGCCGGCCCTGCCTGAGCTATACAGAGAGCCCGCCGCCGAGCAACTGGGTTTGCTCTGAGGCAAAATTTCTCTGCCCAGGAGTGATTTCCATGGATGCGCAAACCCGTCGAGCCCAGGCCTTCAAAGCCTTGCATGAACGCGAAGGCGCGTTCGTCATTCCCAACCCGTGGGACGCCGGTTCGGCAAAGATGCTTGCCAGTCTCGGCTTCGAGGCCCTGGCCACCACCAGTGCCGGTTACGCTTTTTCCCTGGGACGGCCCGATGGTGCGGCGGGGCTGGATGACACCCTGGCCAATGTCCGGGCGATTGTGGCGGCCACTGACCTGCCAGTGGCGGTCGATCTGGAGAACGGCTTCGCCGATGCCCCCGAGGCGTGCGCCAGCAGCCTGATCCGCGCGGCGCAGGCCGGCGCGGTGGGTGGCTCGATCGAAGATGCCACAGGGCGCGAAGACAGCCCGATCTATGGCTTCGAGCATGCCGTGGCGCGGGTTAAAGCTGCGGCTGACGCGGTGCGCAGTCTGCCGTATCCCTTTGTGCTGACCGCCCGGGCGGAGAATTTTCTGCATGGCAAGCCCGACCTGGATGACACCATTGCCCGCCTGAAGGCGTTCGCCGATGCCGGTGCCGACGTGCTGTATGCCCCAGGCTTGAGCTCGGCCGAGCAGGTGCTGGCGGTGGTCCGGGCGGTGGCGCCGAAACCGGTGAATGTGTTGATGTCCGGGGCGCTGGACCTGACGGTTGCGCAGCTGAGCGAGATGGGCGTCAAGCGCATCAGTGTCGGGTCCGCGCTGGCCCTGGCGGCGTATGGCGAGTTTTTCCGCGCCGCCGAGGAAATCCGCGAACAGGGCTCGTTCACCTTCACCCGTCGTTCGATGCCCTTCAACCAGGCCAACCAACTATTCAAGGGTTGAGGCCCGAGGCATTGTCGTGCGGGTTTTGAAAGGTTTTACGCTATTGGTGCTGGTTGTTGGCGTCGCAGTGCTGGGGGTATGGCGCGGTTGGCTGTCGATGCCGCCACAATGGAATCCCTGGGCGCCCCTGGACGTCAATGCGCCGCCGAACCTGCTGACCCGTTACAAACTCATGGCCCTGCGCAACGATCCGCAGTTATGCGACCAGGCGCTCGCGACCTCGGGGCTGCGGGCCACCCGCCAGGCCGACAGCAGTCCCCAGGCCAGTTGCCCGCTGAGCAATGTGCTGAGGGTGCAGGGCGGCGAGGTGGCGTTGAGCAGCAGCTTCCTGGCCAGTTGCCCGCTGGCGGTGGCGTTCGCCTTGTTTGAACGTCACGCGCTGCAGCCGGCGGCGCTGGCGACCTATGGGCAGGAAGTGGTGCAGGTCGATCATCTGGGCAGTTTCGCCTGTCGCAATATGTACGGTCGGGAGAGCGGGGCGCGCAGCCAGCATGCCACGGCCAGTGCGCTGGATATCGCCGGGTTTCGCCTGGCGGACGGCCGTCGCGTGAACGTGCTCAAGGACTGGCCGAAGGACAACACCCACGCCCAATTCCTGCGCCAGGTGCGCGACGGTGCCTGTGACGTGTTCAATGTGGTCTTGAGTC
>NZ_WUUD01000011.1:41962-50847 GCF_009831705.1 Pseudomonas sp. PICF6
CTCTTCCGGGAACGGCGGGAACGGCTTGTCCAGCAGGTCCAGTTCGAATTCGGCAATCGGCAGGTGCAGTGGACGTGGCTGAGGCGCAGGTCCCGGTTCTGGCAGCGGTTGGCCGGCGGCAAGCACCAGAGGGCGAACCCAGTTGCTTTCGAAGGTCTGCTGTTTTTGCTGGGTGGCGATTTCTTCCGGCGGGAACGGCGGGAAGGGTTTGTCCAGCAGGTCGAGTTCAAATTCAGCGATTGGCAGGAACAGCGGCTCAGGCGGTTTGACTTGGGTTTCTGTCACTTGGCAGTTGCGCTGGCTGACAATGTGCTCGAGCAATTCGGCGCCGAGGGTCGGTTCAACAGCCTCATCGAGGGCAACTGGCTGGTAGCTGCCAGGCGCCGGTGCGTTATCACCCAGTTGATCGGCCAGGGCCCGGGCAAAAAAATCCTGCCACAGGTGACTGACGCCGCTCAGGGCTTGGGTGTTGCGCAGGCTGTAATCGCCGTAAGGGGAGATGACGCCTATCGATGTGGATTGAATGTCTGACATTTTTCTCGGTCGACGCTCAGCTCTGGCAAAATGCCGTTCACCGTTGTTATCGGCCGTTTTTGCCGATCCTTAATTTTTTGAGCATGTTTCCAAGAATGAACAACTTCCATGAGTGATCAACCCGCGGCCTGCCGCATCCATGTTGAGGCCCTGGCCCCGGCCTTCCAGCCGCAGGCCGAGCACTGGGCACAGCGCCTTGACCTGCCGTTGCAGGTGGACGATGGCGAGTTTGCCTTGCAGGTCGGTGAGCAGGGGTTGCAATTGCAGCAACTGGGGCCGGATGCGCCGGGACCGGTGCGGGTGGACTTCGTCGAAGGCGGCGCGGCCCATCGCCGCTTGTACGGCGGCGGAAGCGGCCAGATGATCGCCAAAGCCGTCGGTGTGGCCCAGGGCGTACGTCCGCGTGTGCTGGATGCCACGGCCGGGTTGGGCAAGGATGCGTTTGTGCTGGCCAGCCTGGGCTGTGAAATGAGCCTGATCGAGCGCCAGCCGCTGATCGGCGCATTGCTTGAGGATGGCCTGGCCCGAGGCGCGGAGGACTTCGACGTGGCGCCGATCGTCGCCCGCATGCGGTTGCTCAAGGGCAATTCCATCGAGGTGATGCGCAACTGGCAAGGCGAGCCGCCCCAGGTGATCTACCTGGACCCGATGTTTCCTCATCGTGAGAAAACGGCCCTGGTGAAGAAGGAAATGCGCCTGTTCCGGCCGCTGGTGGGCGACGACCTGGACGCTCCGGCGTTGTTGGCCGCGGCCCTGGCCCTGGCGACTCACCGCGTCGTGGTCAAGCGCCCGCGCAAGGCACCGTGCATCGAAGGGCCAAAACCCAGCCACGGGCTCGAGGGTAAATCCAGCCGCTACGACATCTATCCCAAGAAGGCGCTCAAGGCCTGAGACCGCGTCGCCTCCATCGCGAGCAGGCTCGCTCCCACAGATGTGTGTTGTGTTAACTACACCTTACCCTGTGGGAGCGAGCCTGCTCGCGATGAGGCCCGCCCAGTCGGCGAGAATCTATCAGATGATCTGCGGCCGATAAGCCCGCATAAACAACCCCACCACTTCCTCGACATGAGCCTCGGCCGCTGCGGCTTCCAACGGTGCGCCGCAGCCATACAGCAAGCGGAAATTCGCCGCACCCTTGATGAGGCAGAAGAAGTGTTCCGCCGCATTGCGCGGTTTGTCGATGCTCAGGGCGCCGCTCTGGTTGACCTTGTTCAGCAGCCTTTCCATGCCTGAGAGCATCCGTTGCGGGCCTGCTTCGAAGAAGATCGTCGACAGCTGCGGGTCCTGACTGCCCAAGGCCATGATCAACCGATGCAGGTTCACCGATTCGTCGCTGTTGATCAGTTGGTGAAAACCACGGGCAATGTTCAGCAACACATGTTCGATCGGCACGCCGTCAGGCCATTCGAAGAAAAGCGGCGGCACTTGCTCTTCACACTTGGCCACCACGGCAGCGGAAAACAGCGTTTCCTTGTCGTTGAAGTGGCTGTAGACCGTCAGCTTCGACACACCGGCCTCGGTGGCGACCGCGTCCATGCTGGTGTTGGCATACCCCAGGCTGACGAAGAGTTTTTTTGCCGCGTCGAGAATGGCCTGGCGCTTGGCCAGATCCTTCGGACGGCCTGGGCCGGTGGGAGGTGAAAGATTGTTCGACATTATTCGCTTTTAATACTGGACTGGTGAGTTTGCTATTAATAACATACTCGTCAGTATAATTATTCCAAGCACCATTAGCGAAAGGTCACTCGCCATGTTCCGCTATGCCTTGCCCCTCGCCCTGCCAGTGAGCCTGGTTTTTTTATTGTCTGCGTGTGGTCAGGACGAACCTGTGTCCCTTGCCGTGCGCCCCGCCATGGTGGTGCAGCCAGAGCCTTCGGGCCAGGCGATGGAAAGTTATCCGGGGGAAGTCAGGGCGCGATTCGAGCCAGACCTGGCCTTTCGCATCGGCGGCAAAGTAAGCCGACGACTGGTCGAAGAGGGCCAGCGAGTCAAGGCCAACCAGCCCCTGGCCGAGCTCGATCCCCAGGACGTGCGCCTGCAGCTGGAAGCCACCCGTGCCCAGGTCGCCGCCGCCGAAGCCAACCTGAACCTGGTGCGCGCTGAACGTGATCGCTACAAAACCTTGATGGAGCGGCAGATGGTCAGCCGCTCCCAGTACGACAACGCAGAAAACCTCTACCGCTCCGGTGCCGCGCGGCTCAAGCAGATCAAGGCTGAATTCGATGTCGCCAGCAACCAGGCCAGTTACTCGGTGCTGCGTGCGCCACAGGATGGCGTGGTCGCCCGGCGTTCCGTGGAGGTCGGGCAGGTGGTGTCGGCCGGTCAAACGGTCTTCACCCTCGCCACTGACGGCGAGCGTGAAGTGCTGATCAGTCTGCCGGAGCAGGGCTTTGGCCGGTTCAAGATTGGTCAGCCGGTCTCGGTGGAGTTATGGAGCCAGCCCGATCAGCGTTTCAGCGGACGCATCCGCGAACTGTCGCCAGCCGCCGATCCCAGATCCCGCACCTTCGCCGCTCGCGTTGCCTTCACCGCCGGCAGTGTTCCGGCTGAGTTGGGTCAGAGTGCCCGAGTGTTTATCCAGACCGGCGACCAGGTGTCGCTGTCGGTGCCGCTGTCGGCACTCACCGCCGAGAACGGCGCCACTTACGTGTGGGTAGTCAACGGCAATAACACCCTGAAAAAAGTCCCGGTGCGCGTCGGCCCGTTTGGCGAAAAAAACGTTCCGGTGCTTGAAGGGCTGAGCCCCAATGACTGGGTCGTCGCAGCCGGTGTGCACGTGCTCCTCGACGGCCAGCAGGTGCGGCCGGTGGATCGCTCCAACCGCGTGGTCAATCTGGCGGCCAAGGAGTAATCCCCGATGGGCTTCAATCTTTCCGAATGGGCGCTGCGTAACCGCCAGATCGTCCTGTTCCTGATGTTGCTGCTGGCAATCGTCGGCGCGCTTTCCTACACCAAGCTCGGCCAGAGCGAAGACCCGCCGTTTACCTTCAAGGCCATGGTCATTCGCACCAACTGGCCGGGGGCTACGGCCGAGGAGGTTTCTCGCCAGGTCACCGAACGCATCGAAAAGAAACTGATGGAAACCGGCGATTACGAAAGAATCGTCTCGTTCTCCCGCCCGGGCGAATCCCAGGTGACTTTCATGGCTCGCGATTCCCTGCATTCGGCGCAGATTCCCGAGTTGTGGTACCAGATCCGCAAGAAGGTCAGTGACATCCGTCACACCTTGCCGCCGGGCATCCAGGGGCCGTTTTTCAACGATGAGTTCGGCACCACCTTCGGCAATATCTATGCGCTGACTGGCGATGGTTTTGACTACGGCGTGCTCAAGGATTACGCCGATCGCATCCAGATCCAACTGCAACGGGTCAAGGATGTGGGCAAGGTCGAACTGCTGGGTTTACAGGACGAGAAAATCTGGATCGAACTGTCGAACGTGAAGCTGGCGACCCTCGGCGTGCCGCTGGCGGCAGTCCAGCAGGCGTTGGAAGAGCAGAACGCAATATCGACCGCAGGCTTTTTCGAAACCGGCAGCGAGCGGGTCCAGCTACGGGTATCGGGAAATTTTCAGACAGTAGAAGAGATCCGCGACTTTCCAATTCGTGTCGCTGATCGCACGTTCCGTATCGGCGATGTCGCGGATGTGCATCGCGGTTTCAACGATCCGCCAGCCCCGCGCATGCGCTTCATGGCCGAAGATGCCATTGGTCTGGCCGTGGCGATGAAGGACGGCGGCGACATTCTGATTCTGGGCAAGGCCCTGGAGGCGGAGTTTGCCCGTATCCAGAACAACCTGCCGGCCGGCATGCAATTGCGTAAGGTCTCGGACCAGCCGGCGGCGGTGAAAACCGGTGTTGGCGAGTTCGTCCAGGTGCTGGTGGAGGCCCTGACGATCGTGTTGCTGGTGAGCTTCTTCTCCCTCGGGCTGCGGACCGGGATGGTGGTCGCCCTGGCGATTCCGCTGGTGCTGGCGATGACCTTCGCCGCGATGTATTACCTGGGCATCGGCCTGCACAAGATTTCCCTTGGCGCGCTGGTGTTGGCGTTGGGTCTGCTGGTGGATGACGCGATCATCGCGGTCGAGATGATGGCGATCAAAATGGAGCAGGGCTTCGACCGGATCAAGGCCGCCAGCTATGCCTGGACCAGCACCGCGTTCCCGATGCTCACCGGTACGCTGATCACCGCTGCGGGTTTCCTGCCGATCGCCACGGCGCAGTCAGGCACCGGTGAGTACACCCGTTCGATTTTCCAGGTCGTCACCCTGGCGCTGCTGGCCTCCTGGGTGGCTGCGGTGGTGTTCGTGCCGTACCTGGGGGAGAAACTGTTGCCGGACCTGGCGAAAATTCATGCCGCCAAACACGGCACCGCTGATGGCCAGTTCGACCCCTACGGCACGCCGTTCTACCAGCGTGTCCGGCGCTTGGTGGAGTGGTGCGTGCGGCGGCGCAAAACCGTCATCGTGCTGACCGTGCTGTTATTTGTGGGCTCGGTGGCGCTGTTCCGTTTCGTGCCACAACAGTTCTTCCCGGCCTCGGGGCGACTTGAGCTGATGGTCGACCTGAAGCTGGCCGAAGGCGCGTCCCTGAGCAACACCGCCGAGCAGGTCAAGCGCCTTGAAGCGCTGCTCAAGGACCACGCGGGCATCGACAACTACGTGGCTTATGTCGGCACCGGTTCACCGCGTTTCTACCTGCCGCTGGATCAACAACTGCCGGCACCCAGCTTCGCCCAGTTCGTGGTGCTGGCCAAGACCATCGAAGACCGCGAGCCCCTGCGCAGCTGGTTGATCACCACGTTGAACGAACAGTTCCCGGCCCTGCGCTCGCGGGTCACGCGCCTGGAAAATGGCCCGCCAGTGGGTTATCCGGTGCAGTTTCGCGTGACCGGTGAGCACATCGAACAAGTCCGGGCCCTGGCGCGGAAAGTGGCGACCAAGGTTCGTGAAAATCCCTACGTGGCCAATGTGCATCTGGATTGGGAAGAGCCGAGCAAGGTGGTGTACCTGAACGTCGATCAGGACCGCGCCCGAGCGTTGGGCGTGAGTACGGCTAACCTGTCGAGTTTTTTGCGCAGTTCCCTCACCGGCTCCAGCGTCAGCCAATACCGGGAAGACAACGAACTGATCGAGATTCTGCTGCGCGGCACGGTGCATGAGCGCACCGAATTGTCCCTGCTGCCGAGCCTGGCGGTGCCGACCGACAATGGCACAAGCGTTGCGCTGTCGCAGATCGCGACGCTGGAATACGGCTTCGAAGAAGGCGTTATCTGGCACCGCAATCGCCTGCCAAGTGTGACCGTGCGGGCTGATATCTATGGCAAGGAACAACCGGCGACCCTGGTGCAGCAGATCTTCCCGACCCTGGCCCCGATTCGTGCCGAGCTGCCGGACGGTTATCTGCTGGAAGTGGGCGGTACGGTAGAGGATGCCGCCCGTGGCCAGCAATCGGTGAACGCCGGCGTGCCGCTGTTCATCGTTGTGGTGCTGACGTTGCTGATGCTGCAATTGCGCAGTTTTTCCCGCACGGCCATGGTGTTTCTCACCGCGCCCCTGGGACTGATCGGTGTCACGCTGTTCCTGCTGGTGTTCCGCCAGCCGTTCGGTTTCGTCGCCATGCTGGGCACCATCGCCTTGTCGGGGATGATCATGCGCAACTCGGTGATTCTGGTGGACCAGATCGAACAGGACATCAAGGCGGGGCTCGCCCCGTGGCAGGCGATCATCGAAGCCACTGTGCGACGGTTCCGCCCGATTGTGCTCACCGCGCTGGCGGCGGTGCTGGCGATGATTCCGCTGTCACGCAGCCTGTTCTTTGGCCCGATGGCGGTGGCGATCATGGGCGGGCTGATCGTGGCGACGGCGTTGACGCTGTTGTTCCTGCCGGCGTTGTATGCGGCGTGGTTCAGGGTCAAGAAGACCTGACACGATCCTGATAGCACTGAAGATCAAATGTGGGAGCGAGCCTGCTCGCGATGGCGGAGTATCAGTCAACACAGATGTTATGGCTGATACCGCTATCGCGAGCAGGCTCGCTCCCACAGTGTTTTTGCGCTGAATCTCAGAGCGTACCAAACACCTTCTTGGCCAAACTGCTCGCCGCCGCCGCAGGGTTCTGGCGGATGGTGGCTTCCTGTTTGCCGATCATCTCGAACAAACCGTCCAGCGCTTGTTCGGTCACGTAGTTTTCGATGTTGGCGCTTTTGGCGTCCAGCACGCCGAAGGTCGCCGCTTGGCCTGCGAACGTGTTGTATTTCTGCGCCAGGCCAACCTTGTCGGTGGCTTGCTTGACGATGGGCAGGAACTTGGCGCGGATCTGCTCGCGGCTGCTCTTGTTCAGGTACTGCGTGGCGGAATCGTTGCCGCCGCTCAGGATCCCCTTGGCATCGCTCACACTCATGTTCTTCACGGCATTGACCAGGATCGGCTGGGCCTGGACCACAGCGGCTTCAGCGGCCTGGTTCATGCTGGCTTCCAGTTGTTCGACCTGATCGCCCATGCCAAAGGCTTTCATCTTGCTGGCGACTTTACCGAGCTTGCCCGGCAGTTCGATCTTCACCTCGGGGTTGTTGCTGAAGCCACCGGGTGTGCCCAACTGCTTGACGGCTACTTGGGCGCCCTGGGTCAGTGCGTCCTTGAGGCCGCCGGTGGCGTCCTTCTGCGAGAGGTCGGCCAGGGACAGGGCCATGGTGTTGGCGCAGAACAACAGGCCGGCGCACAGGCTGGTGAAACGGAGCGTAGAGCGGAGCATGGCAGCTTCCTTGAAAAAATTAGAAAGAGAAATCAGCGGGCGGCGTTGACGCGGATCTTCAGCGGCTGTGGATCTTTGCCATCGAGCTGCACGGTGTGTTGTTCGGTGGTGATGAACATCAACTGGCCGTCCACTTCAATGCGCGCGCTCACGGCATAGCGATGGCCGGGTTTGACCTGGGCCGGATCATAGCTGAGGTGAAACGGCAGCGGGACCTGGCCCTTGACCGGACCGCTCTGTTCATCAAGCACCACCGCGGGGGCGTCGGCCAGGGACACATCCTGCAGGCTCACGCTTAAGACAGCGGTAGGCGGCAGGGCGATGCGCTGCAGGTAGAACACTTCACCGTCGAGACTGTTTTTGCTCGCCAGCGGTGCGCTGGAGCAGGCACTGAGTAAGGTGGCAACGGCGACGAGAAGAAGCTTTTTCATTGGGGGCATTTCCATATTGAGGGCGCCAGAGAGAACCTGGCGCCTGTGGGGTCAGTCCGCAACCACCGGGATGACCTGATCTGCCGCATCTTCACTGCGATGCAACGCCACCTGACGGATCGACAAACGGATCTCCGCCGGCAGGACCCGCTTGGCCGCACCTTCGGCCAGTTCACCCAGCAGCTCGTGATAGCTTAGCTTGCCCGCTTCGTCCCGGCGCAGTACGTCCAGGTCCAGCATTGTCTGGATGAAATGCCGGAACAGGCTCTTGTCGAAGAATTCCGGTGCGTTCAAGCCGTGCAGGATCGACAGGCGCTGGGCCATGACCGTGCAGAGGTCTTCCAGTTCTTCGGCGCTGATGCTGTTCTGGCCGCTGTTGAGCAGCAGGGAGACGGTCATGTAGAAGCGCTGCAAGGTCTGCGCGATGCTCTTGGACAACAGGGTCAGCAGCACGAAATGCCGTGAGCTCGGGGCCGGGCGCAGATACAGGTCTTTTTCGAAACGCAGCAGCCCTTGTTCGACGAACGCTTCGAGCCATTGGTCGACCACGGCGTCCAGTTCTTCCAGTGACCAGCGAATGAACAATTCCGATTGCAGATAGGGGTACAAGGCGCGGGTGTAGCGCAGGATCTGTTCGCGGCTCATGCGCGAAGTGCTTTGGAAGAAACTCGCCAGCAACGCCGGCAGGGCAAAGATGTGCAGCACGTTGTTGCGGTAGTAGGTCATCAGGACGGCATTCTGCTCGTCCAGATACAGAATCTTGCCCAGGGCATCGCTCTGTTCCGACAGCAGGTGCATGCCTTTGACGTGCTCGATCAGCGCTCGACCATCGCCCTCGGGCAAGGTGGTGTGAGGCGAGTACGGCACTTTGCGCAACAACGCCAGGTACAGGTCCAGCACCCGGGCCATGGCACGGTCGTCCAGGGCCAGGCGGCTGGTGGACAGCAGCGCCAGGGCGACCAGGTTGACCGGGTTGATGGCCGCCGCTTCGTTCAGGTGCCGGGCCACCCGCTCGCCGAGGCGGTGGGTGGTTGCGTTGAGCCAGGCCGGTTTGAATTGCGGGCCCAGCTCCTGTTGGCGCCAGCCTGGCTGTTCGCCGTCGAGAAACTCCGCCAGTTTGATCGGCTCACCGAAGTTCACCGCTACTTGGCCGAAGCGCTGCTTGAGGGCA
>NZ_WUUD01000011.1:50857-81307 GCF_009831705.1 Pseudomonas sp. PICF6
CCCCACGCAGTTCACCCAGGTAGGTGCGGCCTTCCAGCACGCGCTCATAGCCGATGTAGACCGGCACGAACACGATGGGCATGCGCGATGAGCGCAGGAAGCTGCGCAAGGTGATGGCGAGCATGCCGGTTTTGGGTTGCAGCATGCGTCCGGTGCGCGAGCGACCGCCCTCGACGAAATACTCCACCGGAAAGCCTTTGGTGAACAGCGTGTGCAGGTACTCGTTGAACACCGCGGTATAGAGCGGGTTGCCCTTGAAGGTGCGACGCATGAAAAACGCCCCGCCCCGACGCAGCAGACCGCCGATCACCGGCATGTTGAGGTTGATGCCGGCGGCGATGTGCGGCGGGGTCAGGCCGTTGCGAAACAGCAGGTACGACAGCAGCAGGTAGTCGATATGGCTGCGGTGGCACGGCACGTAGATGACTTCGTGGCCCTGGGCGACCTTCTGCACGCCTTCGATGTGGTTGACCTTGATGCCGTCGTAGATCTTGTTCCAGAACCAGCTCAGCACCACTTCCAGGAAACGGATCGCGGTGTAGGTGTAGTCCGAGGCGATTTCGTTGCCGTAACGCAGCGCTTGGGCCTTGGCTTTTTCCGGGGTGATTTTTTCCCGCTCGGCCTCGTCGGCAATCGCCTGTTTGACCAGCGGCTGGTTCAGCAGCCCCTTGACCAGATTGCGTCGGTGGGAAATGTCCGGGCCAATGACCGCCGCTTTCAAGTTGCGAAAATGTATCCGCAGGATCCGCTGGGCCATGCGCACGGTGCGTTCGTGGCCCTTGTCGTGCTCGATCAGTTCGCGCAAATGGATCGGCGCGGAAAACTGCACGCGGGTCTTGCGCCCCAGGATCATGATGCTCAGCAAGCGCCGCAGCCGGCCAGTGACGGCCCAGCTGTCGGCGAACAACAGTTTCCACGGGCTGGATTCGCTGTCGGGCGACTGCCCCCAAAACACGCTGACCGGGATGATCTGTGCGTCTTCGGCGGCGTTGTGGGTCAGGGCATTGACCAGTCGCGTCAGGGTCGGCGGTGCGCCACGTTTGTCCTGCCGGCCGAGCCAGTCCGGCTCCGGGGTCAGGTAGAAAAACGCCGCCGGTTCCAACAGGTTGCCCACGGACACCGGCAGTACCGGGCGGGGCAGGCCAGCCTTGGTGCACTCGGTGTCGAGCACCGCCAGGTCGGTGAGCGAAGGGTTTTGCAGGACGTAGAACACCGGACGACTGCGGTCGAGGTTGAGGGTGAAGGACGACTGATTGATCGTCTCGGAGCGAACCCAGAGGTACAACAGTCGGCGCAGGGTGCCAAACACAAGACGGCGGAACGGGGAACGGGTCATACGGCTTCTGCATGAGTGGATAAGATAAAGCGGCGGCTAGTGTGCCGGATTCGTCGAAAATCGGCAAAAAAGCGCCGAAGTAAAGTCAGTTGAGAGTTTTTACGTCTGTCATATACTCGGGCAGCTGACTGCCTCTGCCTTCCTCGTGGACGGCCGGACGGCGGCGAAGATCGTACGGCTTTCTATCGAAAGGCCGACTTAAAAATAAAAATGGGAGTGAGCAATCATGGCAGCACGCGAAACCGGCAATGTGAAGTGGTTCAACGACGCCAAAGGCTACGGCTTCATCCAGCGTGAAGGCGGGGCGGATGTATTCGTGCATTACCGCGCGATCCGTGGCGAAGGCCATCGTTCTCTGACTGAAGGCCAGCAGGTCGAGTACGCGGTGGTGGAAGGGCAGAAGGGCTTGCAGGCTGAGGATGTGGTGGGGTTGTAACCCGCATTCACTGGCGACACAAAACCCCTTGTGGGAGCGAGCCTGCTCGCGATAGCGGTGTGTCAGTCACTTCTAATCTGGCTGATCTACCGCTATCGCGAGCAGGCTCGCTCCCACATGGGTTGTGCTTTTACCTTTGTATCTGCGGCGGGCATCGCGAGGGTGGCCCTCAGATAGTCACGCCGTCTTCCAGGTAATCTCTTCTTCCCCATCGGCGCTGATGCGAATCCAGCGATCCGCCGACTCTTCACCTTCTTCCTCCAC
Source organism: Pseudomonas sp. PICF6 (assembly GCF_009831705.1). NCBI lineage: Bacteria > Pseudomonadati > Pseudomonadota > Gammaproteobacteria > Pseudomonadales > Pseudomonadaceae > Pseudomonas > Pseudomonas sp. PICF6. Next base: position 52,894 of record NZ_WUUD01000011.1, read on the forward strand.
CCACGACCCAGGTGCGCAGCGCACTTCGACGTTCAGCGCGGCAAAGGCTGCACGGGCGCAGGCGATGTCGTCTTCCCACGGGGTCTGGTCGCTTTCCAGGTACAGGCTGTTCCATTTACCCACAGCCTTGGGTAGCCAGGTCACCGGGATATCGCCGGCCTTGCACTTGTAGGTTTGGCCTTTCTGGACCCAGTCGCTGCACGGGCCCAGGGCCTGGCCGAGCCACGCGGCAATGGCCTTGTGATCGACGTCGGCGTCTTTGAGGTAAATCTCGATATCGGGTTGGCGCATGGATGTCCTCACTGCGGTCTTGAAAAATCCATTCGCGGATTTAACTGGCCTCTGGCGGTTGCCCGAGGCCGGGAATTAAAAGTTATTGAAGAACGAAATAATCGTAGCGCATCGACACCGTGACCTCGAACGGCTCGGCCTGCTCGATCACGCTGGCGCGGCGTTCGGCACTGGCGCGCCAGCCGTGGGGCGTCATCGCCAACAGGTTGGCGCGGTCCTGGCCACTTATGAGTGTGAGCTTGAACTCGAGGGTTTCGCTGTGATCGAGCACCATGCCCGACGGCACCAGGGCCAGGTGTTTGTCATCCGTGTACTGGCGCACTTCGTCGTACAGTCGCTCGCGCAATTCCATCAGGTGGCCGCTGGTCGGGCCGACCTTCATCAGGCCGCCACCGGGGCTGAGCAGGCGTTTGGCCTCCTGCCAGTCCAGCGGGCTGAACACGCTGGCCAGAAACTGGCAGCAGCCGTCCGCCAGCGGTACGCGGGCCATGCTGGCGATCAACCAGGTCAGCCGTGGATCGCGTTTGCAGGCGCGTTTGACCGCCTCGCGGGAAATGTCCAGGGCGTAGCCATCGGCATCCGGCAAGGCGTCGGCGATCTGCGCGGTGTAGTAACCCTCGCCACAGCCGATGTCCAGCCAGCGACCGGGCGCGCGCTCGGCGGCCAGTTCGGCCAGGCGCCGGGCGACAGGGGCGTAATGCCCGGCGTTGAGGAAGTCGCGGCGGGCTTCGACCATCGCCTGGTTATCGCCGGGATCGCGGCTGTTCTTGTGCTGCACCGGCAGCAGGTTCAGGTAACCCTGCCGCGCGCGGTCGAAGCGATGGCCGGCCGGGCACACCACGCCGTTGTCCACCGCGTTCAGCGGTTCACTGCAGATCGGGCAGGCGAGCATCAGGCGAGCAACTTGATCAGCGTCTTGTAGTAGATCTCGGTCAGTACGTCGAGGTCGGCCGCCAGCACGCGCTCGTTGACCTGGTGGATGGTCGCGTTGACCGGCCCCAGTTCCACCACTTGGGTGCCCATGGTGGCGATGAAGCGACCATCGGAGGTGCCACCGCTGGTGGAGGCTTTTGTCTCGCGACCGGTGACATCCTTGATGCTCGAAGACACGGCATCCAGCAAAGCGCCTGGTTCGGTGAGGAATGGCAGGCCCGACAACGCCCAATCGATGTGCCAGTCCAGTTGATGTTTGTCGAGGATGTCGGCGACGCGTTTTTGCAAGCCTTCGACGGTGGACTCGGTAGAGAAGCGGAAGTTGAACACCGCCACCAAGTCGCCGGGGATCACGTTGGTCGCGCCAGTGCCGGAGTTGAGGTTGGAAATCTGGAAACTGGTGGGCGGGAAGAAGTCGTTGCCGTGGTCCCAATGCTCGGCGGCCAACTCTGCCAGGGCCGGAGCCGCCAGGTGGATGGGGTTCTTCGCCAGATGCGGATAGGCCACGTGGCCTTGCTTGCCGCGCACCGTCAGTTTGGCGCCGAGGGAGCCGCGGCGGCCGTTCTTGACCACGTCACCCACCAGGGTGGTGCTCGACGGCTCGCCGACGATGCACCAGTCCAGGCGTTCCTGGCGGGCCTTGAGGCGCTCGACCACGGCCTTGGTGCCGTGGTGGGCCGGGCCTTCTTCGTCGCTGGTGATCAGAAAGGTGATCGAGCCCTTGTGGTCCGGGTAGTCGGCGACAAACCGTTCCGCTGCCACCACCATCGCCGCCAGGCTGCCTTTCATGTCCGCCGCGCCACGGCCACAGAGCATGCCCTGTTCGTCGATGACCGCATCGAACGGGTCGAGCTGCCAGGCCTGCACTGGACCGGTCGGCACCACGTCGGTGTGCCCGGCGAAACACAGCACCGGGCCGTCATGCTTGCCATGGCTGGCCCAGAAGTTATCCACATCCTCGATGCGCATCGGTTCGAGCGTAAAGCCCGCGCTGCCCAGGCGCTGCATCATCAGTTTCTGGCAATCGGCATCCACCGGCGTCACGGACGGACGGCGGATCAGGTCGCAGGCGAGTTGCAGGGTCGGCGAGAGGTCGGCGTGGGCCGTCATGGAAAACTCCGAAAGCTGGAAAGGAGATCACAGTCCATGTGGGAGCGGGCTTGCTCGCGAAGCTTTTAGCGTCAGTGATGACGCCTTCGCGAGCAAGCCCGCTCCCACAGGTCCTGAGTTCGACCGTTGGATTGTATTCGGTCGAGGCTTACAAAATGGCGGTTATCTTATAGCAAAACGACCCCGGTGGGCCCCTGGTGCTGGTCAGTTGGACCACGAAACCTGTGGGAGCGAGCTTGCTCGCGATGGCGTCGGATCAGCCGCATCAATATTGACTGACACACCGCTATCGCGAGCAAGCTCGCTCCCACAAGGGAAATTGGTCGGATTCATTTCGCGACCGGCTCGAATTGCCGCAGCAAAGCCCTATAATGCGCGCCGGTTTTTGGGGTAATGGTCATGAGTACAGAAGATCCACGGTTTGCCGGTATCGCCCGTTTGTATGGCATCGAAGGCCTGGAGCGCTTGCGGGCGGCCCATGTGGCGATTGTCGGGGTGGGCGGCGTTGGTTCCTGGGCGGCGGAAGCCATCGCCCGTTGCGGCGTGGGCGAGATTTCGCTGTTCGACCTGGATGATGTCTGCGTCAGCAATGCCAACCGCCAACTGCACGCCCTGGACAGCACCGTCGGCAAACCCAAGGTCGAGGTGATGGCCGAGCGCCTGCGCGGCATCAACCCCGACTGCACGGTGCATGCCGTGGCGGATTTCGTCACCCGCGACACCATGGCCGAATACATCACGCCGAACATCGATTGCGTGATCGACTGCATCGACAGCGTCAACGCCAAGGCGGCGCTGATCGCCTGGTGCAAGCGCCGCAAGATCCAGATCATCACCACCGGCGGCGCGGGCGGGCAGATCGACCCGACGTTGATCCAGGTGTGCGACCTGAACCGCACGTTCAATGATCCGCTGGCCTCGAAAGTGCGTTCTACCTTGCGCCGCGATTACGGTTTTTCCCGTACCGTGACCCGCCATTACAGCGTGCCCTGCGTGTTCTCCACCGAGCAACTGCGCTACCCGAAACCGGACGGCAGCATTTGCTTGCAGAAGAGCTTTGTCGGCGATGGCGTCAAGCTCGACTGTGCTGGCGGGTTTGGTGCGGTGATGATGGTCACGGCGACGTTCGGCATGGTCGCGGCGACCAAGGCTGTGGATAAGATTGTGGCGGGTGTGCGGCGGCCGGCGGACCGGGTTAAGCCTCAGGTTTGAGCACTGGGGCTGATGGCCTCATCGCGAGCAGGCTCGCTCCCACATTGGATCTCATGGAACACAAGTTTTGTGTACGACACGGATCCCCTGTGGGAGCGAGCCTGCTCGCGATGGCGATCATTCAGTCAACTCAAGCATCCGCTTCAACACCGCATTCAAACCATTGCTGCGCGAAGGCGACAACTGCCGCGACAATCCCAACTGATTGAACCAATCCGGCAAATCCACCTGTTGCAACTCGTCAGCCGACAAGCCGTTGACCCGCGCCAGCAGCAACGCCACCAGCCCACGAATCAACCGCGCATCGCTGCTGGCGGCAAACTGCCAATGTCCGTCCTGCAGCCGTCCCACCAACCACACCTGACTTTCACAACCATGGACGAGATTGGCGTCGCACTTATCCGCATCGCTCAAGGGTGGCAGGCGCTCGCCCCATTGCATCAGCAGCCGGGCGCGTTGTTCCCAACCCGATGCGTCCTGAAACACTTGCAGCGCTGTGGCCGCGTCGGCCGGCAGGCTCATCGGAGCATCTCCAGGGCCTGGTCCAGAGCCTCGAAGAAGCGTTCGATATCGGCGGAGTCGTTGTACAGCGCCAGCGACACGCGAATCGCCCCCGACAGCTTCAGATGTTTGAACAGCGGCATGGCGCAGTGATGCCCGGCGCGTACAGCGATGCCTTGTTCGGTCAGCAAGTGGGCCACGTCGGCGTTGTGCACGCCTTCGACCATGAAGCTGACCAGGGCCAGGCTCGGATTGCCCACCAGGCGGACGCCATTGCGCGCCAGCAGCCCGTGAAGCAGGTAGTCATGCAGTGCAGTTTCATGGTCGCTGACTGCCTGCGGGTCGAGGCCGGACAGGTAGTCGAGGGTCGCGCCCAGGCCGATCACACTGGCAATCGGCGGCGTGCCGGCTTCGAAGCCCAGTGGCGCCGGACGGAACGTGGCGCTGTGGTAGTCGGCCTGTTGCACCATCTCGCCGCCGAACTGCCAATGACGCAGTTGATGAAGCGCTTCGGTGCGGCCGAACAACACGCCCAGTCCTTCGGGGCCATAGAGCTTGTGGCTGGAAAATACATAAAAGTCGCAGCCCAGTGCCTCCACATCGTGACGGCCATGAACCACACCCTGGGCGCCATCGATCACCGTCAGCGCGCCTTGGACCTTGGCCAGGGCCAATAGCGCTGGCAAGGGCTGCCAGGTGCCCAGCACGTTGGACAGCTGGCTCACCGCCAGCAGGCGCGTACGTGGGCCGATCAGTTCGGCGGCGGCGCTGATATCGATCACCCCGTCGGCACCCAGCGGCAACACCACCAGCGTCAGCGCACGACGCTCGGCCAGTTGTTGCCACGGCAGCAGGTTGGCGTGGTGTTCCAGGGCACTGATGACGATTTCATCGCCCGGATTGAAAAGATGTTCCAGCCCATAGGCCAGAAGATTCAGCGCCGAAGTGGCGCCATGGGTGAAGACGATTTGCCCGCAATCCCCGGCATTGAGCCATTGCGACACTTTGAGTCGGCTGTCTTCGAATGCCTGGGTCGCATGGGCGCCCGGCAGATGCTGTGCGCGGTGCACGTTGGCCGCGCCATTGGCGTAGTAATGCGCCAGGGCGTCCAGCAGGGCTTGGGGTTTTTGCGTGGTGGCGGCATTGTCCAGGTAGGTCTGGCCTTGCCGTTGCAAGGCGGCGATGGCCGGGAAATCGGCGCGCCAGGGAGAGGGAATCAACATGCTTTCGGGCCCTGCTGGAGTTACGCCGGACCCTGTGGGAGCAAGGTTGCTCCCACAGGTGATGGTGTGAAGCGGCTTAGTTGTGGGCGTGCAGTGCTTCGTTCAGCTCGATGGCCGATTTATGGGTTTTGCATTCCACCGCGCCGGTCTCGGAGTTGCGGCGGAACAGCAGATCGGGCTGGCCGGCCAGCTCGCGGGCCTTGACCACCTTGACCAGTTGGTTGTTCTCGTCCAGCAGCGCCACCTTGGTGCCGGCGGTCACGTACAGGCCCGACTCCACGGTGTTGCGGTCGCCCAGCGGAATGCCGATGCCGGCGTTGGCACCGATCAGGCAGCCTTCACCGACCTTGATCACGATGTTGCCGCCGCCCGACAGGGTGCCCATGGTCGAGCAACCGCCGCCCAGGTCAGACCCCTTGCCAACGAATACGCCAGCCGATACACGGCCTTCGATCATGCCCGGCCCTTCGGTGCCGGCGTTGAAGTTGACGAAACCTTCGTGCATCACTGTGGTGCCTTCGCCCACGTAGGCGCCCAGGCGGATCCGTGCGGCATCGGCGATACGCACGCCGGCCGGGACCACGTAGTCAGTCATTTTCGGGAACTTGTCCACCGAGAACACTTCCAGCAGCTCGCCGCGCAGACGGGCTTCGAGCTGGTGCTCGGCCAGTTCGCCCAGGTCGATTGCGCCCTGGCTGGTCCAGGCCACGTTCGGCAGCAGCGGGAAAATACCGGTCAGGTTCAGGCCGTGAGGCTTGACCAGACGGTGCGACAACAGATGCAGCTTGAGGTAGGCCTCGGGCGTGGAGCTCAGTGGGGCGTCTTCAGCCAGCAGAGTGGCGACCAGCGGCTTGTGGCTCTCGGCCAGACGGGTCAGCAGCGCGGCTTGCGCGGCATCGACGCCCTTGAGCGCGTCAGCCAGTTGCGAAGCCTGGGCGGTGGTGAAGGTGATGGCCTGGTTGCCTTCGCTATAGCCCAGAATCGGCGCGATGGCCTTGACGATCTCGGCCGAAGGGTTGAGCAACGGTTGGGCGTAGAACACTTCCAGCCAGCTACCTTGACGGTTTTGCGTGCCGACACCGAAGGCCAGGCTGAACAGAGTATTGGACATGAAATTACCTCTACAAAATGGACTGGGCAGGCTTACTTGATTTCTGCCGCATATATATCTGGCTTGAAGCCAATCAGGGTTCGGTCACCGAGATCAAGCACCGGGCGCTTGATCATCGAGGGTTGGCCGAGCATCAGTTCGATGGCTTTCGTCTGGTCGAGATCGGCTTTGCGTTCGTCGTCGAGTTTGCGAAAGGTCGTACCGGCACGGTTCAACACCACTTGCCAGCCATGCTCGTTGCACCATTGGGTCAGGTGCTCACGGTCGATGCCGGCGGTCTTGTAATCGTGAAAGTCGTAGTGCACAGCGTGTTCATCGAGCCAGGTGCGCGCCTTTTTCATCGTGTCACAGGCTTTGATACCGAAAAGGTGCAACGTTTTACTTGAATCGGTCAAGGAATTGCCCCCTTTGCAGGTGCTGGAAATAAAAGGTCAAGGATTATGCCATGACCGGACGGTTTCGCGACGCCAGATCGGCATGCACCCAAACCTGTGGGCGAGTCTGTGGGAGCAAAGCTTGCTCGCGATACAGGCGACACGGTTCAACTGCAAGACTGCGCCATCGTTCATCGCGAGCAAGCTTTGCTCCCACAGGCTCATTCCACAGGGCTGACTGCGACATAGGTGTAACGGCCAAGTTAATGCTAGGCGGTTAATATGGCACTTCAACGGCAAGCTGTTGCCGGATGTGTGTCGCTGTAAATGGAAACTCGTTATGCAAAGCGCTTATACCGTGCTGATCCTGTTGACGCTGGTGGGTGTTTCACGGCTGATCGGACGGTTGATCCCGCTGCCGTTGCCCTTGGTGCAGATCGGCGCAGGGGCGTTGCTGGCCTGGCCATCCCTGGGTTTGCATGTAACGCTCAATCCGGAGTTGTTCCTGTTTTTATTCCTGCCACCGCTGCTGTTCTCCGACGGCTGGCGTATGCCCAAGCGCGAATTCTGGCGCCTGCGCGGGCCGATCCTGACGCTGGCGGTGGGGCTGGTGCTGTTTACGGTGGTGGGCGCCGGTTATTTCATTCACTGGCTGCTGCCTAGCATCCCGCTACCGGTGGCGTTTGCCCTGGCGGCGGTCCTGTCGCCGACCGACGCGGTGGCGGTGTCGGCGATTGCTCGCGACCGCTTGCCCGCCCCCCTGATGCACATGCTCCAGGGCGAAGCGCTGATGAACGACGCCTCGGGTCTGGTCACCTTCAAGTTCGCCCTGGCGGCGGCCATCACTGGGGTGTTTTCCCTGGCCAACGCGAGCCTGACCTTCGTGCTGGTGGCGATCGGCGGACTGCTGGTCGGCGTGGGCTTGAGTTGGCTGGTGGGCCGTATGCGGGCCTGGATGATCGGGCGCGGCTGGGACGACCCGGCCACCCACGTAGTATTCATGTTGCTGTTGCCGTTCGCGGCCTATGTGCTGGCTGAGCGCTTGGGCGCTTCGGGGATTCTCTCGGCGGTGGCGGCGGGCATGATGCAGAGCTGGCTCGACCTGCTGCCGCGCCAGACCGGCACGCGGTTGCTCAACCGCAGCGTCTGGTCACTGCTGGAGTTCGCCTTCAACGGCTTGATCTTCCTGCTGCTGGGCCTGCAATTGCCGGACATCGCCAAGGCGGTGACCAGCCACGAAACCACATTGTGGCCGACGCTGTTCTACCGCTGCCTGGACGTGGTGGCGATTTTCCTGGTGTTGCTGGTGCTGCGGTTTGTCTGGGTGCAAAGCACCTGGCGCCTGTCCGGGCTATTGCGCCGCTGGCGTGGCAAGGGCGAGCTGACGCTCGTGCCGACTGCGCGCTCCTGCTGGTTGCTGACCTTCGGCGGGGTGCGCGGAGCGGTGACACTGGCGGGCGTGCTGTCGGTGCCGATGCTGTTGGCGGCGGGTGAGCCGTTTCCCGAGCGAGACTTGCTGATCTTCATTGCCGCCGGGGTGATTCTGCTGTCATTGATCGCCGCCTGCATCGCCCTGCCATTGCTGCTGCGAGGTATCGAGAAAAGCCCCGATGACAAGCGCCGCCACGAAGTGCGCGATGCCTGGCGCAAAACTGCTGAAGCGGCGATCCATGCATTGGAAGTGGACGAAACGAGCGAGGCTGCCAGCGCGCCCGACGCGACCCAAGCGGCGCTGGCGACCGAGGTCAAGGCGCGGTTGATGTCTGAATATCGCCATCAGTTGGAGGTGTTCAACGACTCCGCCGAAGCCCAGGCGCTGGCGTTTGAGATGGACCTGCTGGAACGCCGGCTGCGCTTGAAGGCCTATCGGGCGCAGCGGCTGGAGTTGTATCGCCTCAGCCGTCATCACCAGATTGGGGATGATGTGCTGCGAGAGGTGCTGGGGGAGTTGGATCTGGCAGAGGCGAATTTGGGGTTGGGTAAATAGCAGCCATGGCGCAAAGCTAATTGTGGCGAGGGAGCTTGCTCCCGCTGGGGCGCGAAGCGGCCCTGGTACCAGACAATCCGGTGTATCAGGTAAATTGAGTTCACTGCTTTGGGGCTGCTGCGCAGCCCAGCGGGAGCAAGCTCCCTCGCCACAGGGATGGCGGTCTGTCAGACGCACCGAAGTTTCCGACAAGTTTTTAAGGTTGTCCGTCGGAAGCGAGGGCTCTAGCCTCTGGGTGTCGCTGCCAATTCAGCGACCGGACGTGAGAATCCGAACAAAACCTCTAGGAGCACGGGCTTCTGCGCTATCCAAGCGCGGGGCTTTACATACTTCAGCTCTAGGGAGCAATTTTGATGGACAACAAAGAGACTCAAAACGCACCAAAGCCCGCATCCACTTTCCCCTACGGCGATTACGCACCCGAAAAACTGCAAGAAGCCGCTGATCGTGTGCTGGATCACTATCTCAAACCTGACGACAGCGAGTCAGAACCCAAGCCCTCAGTACAGCTATTCACTGTGGCTGACGGTATCGACACCGAAGTGTTGCTGGCCAATCTCAGCGAAACCCTGGCTTCGGCCAATGCAATGCTCAATGACCTTGCCTTCGATCAGGACGGCTCGCGACGACATGTAGCATTGGGAGTGGCCCAGATGATTGAGTTGGGGATGTTGTTGGCGAACAAGTGCCTGGATCGGGTAGAGCTTCGGGCTTGATTGTAATAGTGCCGTCCTCATCGCGAGCAAGCTTTGCTCCCACAGGATCCGGTATCGATCACAAACTTTGTGAACAACACCAAACCACTGTGGGAGCAAAGCTTGCTCGCGATAAATCGAAAGGCAAACACAAAAATCCCAGTAAAGCACTGAACCTGTGGCGAGGGGATTTATCCCCGCTGGGCTGCTAAGCAGCCCTAAAACCCGGCAACTCGGTGTGTCAGGACAATTGAGTCGACTGCTTTGGGGCTGCTGCGCAGCCCAGCGGGGATAAATCCCCTCGCCACAACAGCAGTTCGCTCAAGTCCTGGTGCAGCCATCAACCCCGACGCTGAATGAACGCGCGAATCCGCTCCGCCGCTTCCACACATTCAGCCAATGGCGCGACCAGGGCCATGCGCACGCGTCCGGCGCCTGGGTTGACGCCATCCACTTCGCGGGACAGGTACGAGCCCGGTACCACGGTCACGTGTTCCTGTTCGAACAGGTCACGGCAGAACGCCGCATCATCGCCCGCTACGTTCGGCCACAGGTAGAAGCTACCGTCGGGGCGTTGCACGTCCAGTACCGGGCTGAGGATTTCCAGTACCGCGTCGAACTTTTCCCGGTACAGCGCGCGGTTGGCCCGTACGTGCACTTCGTCGTTCCATGCGGCGATGCTCGCCAGTTGGGTCTGAACCGGCATCGCGCAGCCGTGGTAGGTGCGATACAGCAAGAAGCCCTTGAGGATGTCCGCATCGCCGGCCACGAAACCGGAGCGCAGGCCTGGCAGGTTGGAGCGTTTGGACAGGCTGTGGAACACCACGCAGCGCTTGAAATCCTGGCGGCCGAGCTCGACGCAGGCGCTGAGCAGCCCTGGTGGCGGGGTCTGTTCGTCGAAGTACAGCTCGCTGTAGCACTCGTCCGCGGCAATCACGAAGTCGTACTCGTCGGCCAGGGCAATGAGCCTCTTCAGCACATCCACCGGGATCAGCGCACCGGTCGGATTGCCCGGGGAGCACAGGAACAGGATCTGGCAGCGTTTCCAGATGTCCGGCGAGACCGCATCGAAATCCGGATTGAAGCCGTTTTCGTCCAGGCACGGCAGGTAGTGTGGCTTGGCTCCGGCCAGGAACGCGGCGCCTTCATAGATCTGATAGAACGGATTCGGGCTGACCACCAGGGCGTCGTCGCCACGGTTGACTACGGTCTGGGTGAAGGCAAACAGCGCTTCACGGGTGCCATTGACCGGCAGCACGTGGCGCGCCGGGTCCAGCCAGCCGTTCGGCACGTTGAAGCGGCGCTCGCACCAGCCGGTGATGGCTTCACGCAATTCCGGGATGCCGAGGGTGGTCGGGTACACGGCCATTTTTTCCAGATTGCTGGCCAGGGCTTCAGCCACAAAGCTTGGCGAGCGGTGCTTGGGCTCGCCGATGGACAGCGCGATGGGGCGTTTGTCCGGGTTGGGCGTGACGCTGCCCAGCAGGGCGCGGAGCTTTTCGAACGGGTAGGGCTGCAACTGGTTCAGAGCGTTGTTCATCGGGGGCCTCTTTTAATGTGGGAGCGAGCCTGCTCGCGATAGCGGTATGTCAGGAAACATCTGTGCTGGATGTTCTGCCGTCATCGCGAGCAGGCTCGCTCCCACAGGGGGAAATTTGTTCGTTCAGATGCTGATCCGTGTCAGGTGAGCATCAGGTTCCTGGTTGACGCTCAACTGCCGGACAATCGCGTCCTGCAAGCGGCTGCACAGCTGCGGATCGGACAGCGGCTGGTTATGCGCGTCAGTGATGAAGAACACGTCTTCCACCCGTTCGCCCAAGGTGGCGATCTTGGCGTTCTGCAACGACAGGTCGAACTCCAGGAATATATGCCCGACCCGCGCCAGCAGGCCAGGGCGGTCCGGGGCGCTGAGCTCCAGCACCGTGACCTGACGCTGGGCGTCGTTGTGGATCGTTACCTGGGGAGCGAAGGCGAAGTGCTTGAGCTGGCGCGGGACCCGGCGCTGGATGATGGTCGGGTAATCCGCCGGGTTGCGCAGGGCCTCGGTGAGACCGTCGCGGATCTGTTTGACCCGCGTCGGGTTGTCGCCAATCGAATCGCCATCGGTGTCGAGCACAATGTAGGTGTCGAGGGTGAACTGGCTGCTGGAGGTAATGACCCGGGCGTCGTGAATGTTGAGGTTGAGCTGGTCCATCGCCGCCACAGTCACGGCGAAGAAGTCGTGCTGGTCCGGGGCGTAGATGAAAATCTGCGTGCCGCCCTCGAACTCGCGCTGGGTGGTTTCCTTGATCAGCACCAACGGCCCGCCATCGGCCGGTTGCTGCAGAATCGCGTCGCTGTGCCAGGCGACGTCGCCGGCAGTGTGGCGCAGGAAATAGTCATCGCCCAACTGCGACCAGAGCTGTTCGACGTCGTCCGGATCGGTGCCGCCGCGCACCAGGATGTCCAGGGCGGCAGTCTGGGTGCGACGGATCTGCTCTTCGCGGTCCACCGGGTTTTCCAGGCCGCGGCGCAGGGCACGCTTGGTCTCGGTGTAGAGCTGGCGCAACAGGCTGGCGCGCCAGGAGTTCCACAGGCTCGGGTTGGTGGCATTGATATCGGCCACGGTCAGCACGTAGAGGTAATCCAGACGTGTTTCATCACCGACGATCTGGGCGAAGTCGTGGATCACTTGCGGGTCGGACAGGTCCTTGCGCTGGGCGGTGGTCGACATCACCAGGTGATTCTGCACCAGCCAGACGATCAGCCGGCTGTCCCATACCGGCAGTTGATGGCGCTGGCAGAACGCCTCGGCATCCACCGCGCCGATCTCGGAGTGGTCGCCCTGGCGACCCTTGCCGATGTCGTGGTAAAGCCCCGCCATGTAGATCAGTTCGGGCTTGGGCAGCTTGCCCATGAGCTTGCTGGCCAGCGGGAATTTTTCCGATACCTGGGTGTATTGCAACTTCCGCAGGTGCTTGATCAGGTTCAGCGTGTGGGCATCGACCGTATAGATGTGGAACAGGTCGTGCTGCATCTGACCGACGATGAAACCGAACTCCGGCAGGTAGCGCCCCAGAATGCCGTAGCGGTTCATCCGCCGCAGGTTGCGATGCACCCCGATCCTGCACTTGAACAGCTCGATGAACAGGCTGGTGTTGCGGATATCGTGGCGGAAGTCGTCATCGATCAGGTGACGGTTTTCCCGCAGCAGGCGAATGGTGTCGGCGCGCACCCCCTTGATTTCCGGCTGCTGGGCCATGAGCACGAAAATCTCCAGCATGGCGAACGGCGTACGGCGGAATACATTGGCGTTGCGCGCTTCGATGTAACCATCGTGGAGCTGGAAGCGTGAGTTGATCGGCTGCGGCGGTTCTTCGTCTTCGGGGGCGAGGATGACCTCCTCGAAGTGCTGGATGATCAGTTCGCTGAGCTGGGCGATGCTCATCACCACCCGGTAGTACTGCTGCATGAAGTTTTCGATGGACTGCTTGGCATCCTGGCCCTCGAAACCCAGCAAGCCCGCGATGGAGCGCTGGTGATCGAACAGCAAGCGGTCTTCGGATCGCCCGGCAAGCATGTGCAAGGCGTAGCGCACTTTCCACAGGAATTCCTGGGACGAGGCCAGCAGGGCATTTTCGCTTTCCACCAGGAAGCCTTCGCCAGCCAGGGCGCGCAGGTTCAGAGTGCCGTACTGGCGACGGGCAACCCACAGGATGGTCTGGATGTCCCGCAATCCGCCAGGGGAGCCTTTGACGTTGGGTTCCAGGTTGTATTCGGTGTCGTTGTACTTGTGGTGGCGGGCCTTTTGTTCGGCGTGCTTGGCCAGGAAAAAGTCCTTGCTGGGCCACATGTGCGCGGTGCTGGTGACCTCGAGCATACGCTGGCGAAGGCGCTCGGGACCGGCGATGGTGCGGCTTTCCATCAGGTTGGTGATCACCGTCAGGTCGGCGCGGGCCTCTTCGGCGCATTCCTGCACCGAACGCACGCTCTGACCGACTTCCAGGCCGATGTCCCACAGCAGCGTCAGGAAACGCTCGATGGAGTCGCGGAAAACTTCATGGTCGGCGCTGTCCAGCAGGATCAGCAGATCAATGTCGGAGTAAGGGTGCAGCTCACCGCGCCCATAGCCGCCCACCGCCACCAGGGCAATGTCGGCGTCTTCGCTCCAGTTGAACTGTTCCCAGGCCTTTTGCAGGATGTTATCGACGAACCAGGCACGGTCTTCGATCAGCCGGCGAATATCCCGGCCACTGCGAAAGCGCTGGTCGAGCACTTCATGAGCCTGGCGGATCGCCTTCTTGAAGGCCGATATGGGGCTTGCCTTCAGGGCCAGTTCAGCCTGGAACTGGCCGCGGTCGAAGAGTTCGGGATCCACCTGCGGCATCGAATGGCTTTCCTTTCTTTCTATCTATAGCTGGGTTGTGGATCAGGCGGAAACGCGAGCGATGGTGTCATCGCTGCGCAGGGTGAAGATCTCGTACCCAGTCTCGGTAACCAGCAAGGTATGTTCCCACTGGGCCGACAGCTTGCGGTCCTTGGTGATGGCGGTCCAGCCGTCGCCCAGTACCTTGGTGTCGGCGCGACCCTGGTTGATCATTGGCTCGATGGTGAAGGTCATGCCCGCTTGCAGCTCCATGCCGGTGCCGGCACGGCCGTAGTGCAGGATCTGCGGTTCTTCATGGAACACTTTGCCGATACCGTGGCCGCAGAATTCGCGCACCACCGAAAAGCCGTTCTTCTGCGCGTGTTTCTGGATCACTTCACCGATGTCTCCCAGGCGGCAGCCCGGTTTCACCAGTTCGATGGCCATGTACATGCATTCCTGGGTGACTTTCGACAGGCGCTGGGCCCATTCCGGCACGTTGCCGACATGGAACATGCGGCTGGTGTCACCGTGGTAACCATCCTTGATGACGGTAACGTCGATGTTCAGGGTGTCGCCATCCTTCAACGGCTTTTCGTTGGGGATGCCGTGGCAGACCACGTGGTTGATCGAGGTGCAGATCGACTTGGGGAAGCCTTTATAGTTGAGCGGGGCAGGAATGGCTTTCTGCTCGTTGACGATGTAGTCGTGGCAGATCCGGTCCAGTTCTTCGGTGGTAACGCCCGGCTTGACGTGTTCGGCAATCATTTCCAGCACGTCGGCGGCGAGTTTGCCGGCGACACGCATTTTTGCGATGTCCTCGGGGGTCTTGAGGGTGACGGTCATACAGGCTCTCTCTGCGCCCGGCGGCGCTGTTCAAAACGAAATAGGCGGCGGATGATGAGCAGCGCGGCCCTGAAAGAGGCGATTCTAACAGACGATCAGCGCAATGAACCCTATCGCCTGGATGGAACTCTGTGGCGAGGGGATAAAACCCCTTCCATAGGGGTTTTCAGAATCCGTGTTCCGTTTTCGCCCTTGCTGTGGTATAAAATGCGCCGCTTTCCGGGGATGACCCCGCAAGCTTAAATCCACACACGTGTCGACACGATGACCTGGGTGCCTTCGGCTTATATAGGCCGCTGGTTGGTCATTGGGATACGTGGAGGCCAAACCCGACTTATCAAGGAACTATCATGTCCCAAGTCAACATGCGCGATATGCTGAAGGCCGGTGTGCACTTCGGTCACCAGACCCGTTACTGGAACCCGAAAATGGGTAAGTACATTTTCGGCGCGCGTAACAAGATCCACATCATCAACCTTGAAAAAACCCTGCCGATGTTCAACGAAGCACTGACCTTCGTAGAGCGCCTGGCCCAGGGCAAAAACAAGATTCTGTTCGTCGGCACCAAGCGTTCCGCTGGCAAGATCGTTGCTGAAGAAGCAGCACGTTGCGGTTCGCCGTACGTCGATCACCGCTGGTTGGGCGGCATGCTGACCAACTTCAAGACCATTCGCGCTTCCATCAAGCGTCTGCGTGACCTTGAAGTGCAGTCCGAAGACGGTACTTTCGCCAAGCTGACCAAGAAAGAAGCGCTGATGCGCACTCGCGATCTTGAGAAGCTGGACCGCTCCCTGGGCGGTATCAAGGACATGGGCGGTCTGCCTGACGCACTGTTCGTGATCGACGTTGACCACGAGCGCATCGCGATCACCGAAGCCAACAAGCTGGGTATCCCGGTCATCGGCGTTGTCGATACCAACAGCAGCCCGGAAGGCGTTGACTACATCATCCCAGGCAACGATGACGCCATCCGCGCCATCCAGCTGTACATGGGTTCGATGGCTGACGCTGTTATCCGTGGTCGCAACAATGTTAATGGCGGCACCGAAGTCTTCGCTGAAGAAGCTCCGGCAGCAGCCGCTGAGTAATTGACGCCCTGGCGTTGACTCAGTAAGCAAAAAGGGGGCTTGGCCCCCTTTTTGCCACCTCGAAAACCATTTGTCAGCAGCGCAGCTACAGCATCTGTAACGTGCAGCGGCTAACAAGGGTGGTTCGGGAAGAATTGCACGCCCGTTCAATCGGGTGGAATGGTTGAAAACCTATCCAAGAGGATTTTGAAATGGCAGAGATTACTGCAGCGTTGGTCAAAGAACTGCGCGAGCGTACCGGCGAAGGCATGATGGACTGCAAGAAGGCCTTGACCAAGGCTGGCGGCGACATCGAGAAAGCCATTGATGACATGCGTGCTTCGGGCGCCATCAAGGCTGCCAAGAAAGCCGGCAACGTCGCCGCTGAAGGCGCCATCGCCATCAAGGACGACGGCAAGGTCGCCGTTCTGCTGGAAGTCAACTCCCAGACCGACTTCCTGGCTCTGCAGGATGACTTCAAGGCATTCGTCGCTGCCAGCGTCGAAAAAGCCTTTGCTGACAAACTGACTGATGTCGCTCCGCTGATCGAAGCTCGTGAAGCTGATCGTCTGGTTCTGGTCGGCAAGACCGGCGAGAACGTCAACATCCGTCGTCTGGCTCGCGTTGAAGGTGACGTGGTCGGTACTTACCTGCACGGTAACAAGATCGGTGTTGCAGTTGTCCTCAAGGGCGGTTCCGTTGAACTGGCCAAGGACATCGCCATGCACGTAGCGGCCAGCAACCCTGAGTTCCTGCTGCCATCGCAAGTTTCCGCTGAAGCCATCGAACGCGAAAAAGCCGTGTTCATGAGCCTCAACGAAGACAAGATGAAAGGCAAGCCAGCTGAAATCGTTGAAAAAATGATCGGCGGCCGCATCAGCAAGTTCCTGGCTGAAGCCAGCCTGGTTGAGCAAGCTTTCGTCAAGGACCCGGAAATCACCGTGGGTGCCCTGGCCAAGAAAGGCGGCGCTGAAATCGTTTCCTTCACTCGCTTTGCGGTAGGTGAAGGCATCGAGAAGCCAGTCGACAACTTCGCTGACGAAGTTGCTGCTCAGGTAGCGGCTGCTTCCAAGCAATAAGACGGTTTTTTTAACTGTCGCCCTGAAGAGGCTGCCCGCTCACGCGCGCAGCCTCTTTTTGGATGGGATACCGATTTTTATTGGTTTCCTGTCGGAACTGGCTTACAAAGCCGTGTTTCGATGGCGCTGTGTCAGCGTCAAGCTAGAGTGAACGCAGGCTGCAAACAGCCTGAAAGAATTTTCGAAAATACGCCGCAGGAGAGATTCGCAATGGCTCAGCAGGGCAGTGGTTATCAGGCTCGCTATAAACGCATTCTACTCAAGCTTAGCGGCGAGGCCCTGATGGGCTCGGAAGAGTTCGGGATCGATCCGAAAGTGCTGGATCGCATGGCGCTGGAAGTCGGCCAGTTGGTCGGAATTGGCGTTCAGGTCGGCCTGGTCATCGGCGGCGGCAACCTGTTCCGCGGCGCAGCGCTGAGCGCGGCCGGCATGGATCGGGTTACGGGCGACCACATGGGCATGCTGGCCACTGTGATGAACGCCCTGGCTATGCGCGATGCGCTGGAGCGTGCCAATATCTCGGCCATCGTAATGTCGGCCATTTCCATGGTCGGCGTGACCGATCACTACGACCGCCGCAAAGCCATGCGCCACCTCAATGCCAAGGAAGTGGTGATTTTTGCCGCCGGCACCGGCAATCCGTTCTTCACCACGGATTCGGCCGCCTGCTTGCGAGCGATCGAGATCGATGCCGATGTCGTGCTCAAGGCAACCAAGGTCGATGGCGTCTATACCGCTGACCCGTTCAAAGATCCGCATGCCGAGAAGTTCGATCATCTGACCTACGATGAAGTACTGGATCGCAAGCTGGGTGTCATGGACCTGACGGCTATCTGTCTGTGCCGCGACCACAAGATGCCGCTGCGCGTCTTTAACATGAACAAGCCCGGCGCCCTGCTGAATATCGTGCATGGCGGCGCCGAAGGAACACTGATCGAGGAAGTACAACAATGATCAACGAAATCAAGAAAGACGCTCAAGAGCGCATGCAGAAATCCGTGGAATCGCTGGCACACAACTTCGGTCGCATTCGTACCGGCCAGGCGCACCCAAGCATTCTCGAAGGCGTGATGGTGCCGTACTACGGCGCTGATACGCCGATCAAGCAAGTGGCCAACATCACCGTCAAGGATGCCCGGACCCTGCAAGTCGTTGCCTTTGAGCGCAACATGCTGGGCGCGGTCGACAAGGCCATCGGCAGTGCCGGCCTGAACCTGAACCCGACCAACCTGGGTGAGTTGCTGCTGATTTCCATGCCTGCCCTGACCGAGGAAACCCGTAAGGGCTTCACCAAGCAGGCCCGTGATGTGGCTGAAGACGCTCGCGTTGCCGTGCGCAACATCCGTCGTGATGCCAACAGCCAGCTCAAGGATCTGGTCAAGGAAAAGGAAATCAGTGAAGACGAAGAGCGTCGCGCCGCTGGCGAGATTGATGATCTGACCAAGAAGTACGTGGCTAAGATCGATGCGGATTTGGCGCAGAAAGAAAAAGACCTGATGGCCGTATAAGGGTCTCGTTTTCATGGAAAAGACCAAACAGGCCGTGCCGTTTGCGATTCCGCGTCACGTGGCGATCATCATGGATGGCAATAATCGCTGGGCCAAGAAGCGCTTTATGCCTGGCGTGGCCGGGCACAAGGCGGGGGTCGATGCAGTTCGCGCGGTCATCGAGGTGTGTGCCGAGGCCGGGGTCGAGGTGCTGACCCTGTTCGCCTTCTCCAGCGAGAACTGGCAGCGTCCGGCCGATGAAGTCAGCGCCTTGATGGATCTGTTCCTCAAGGCTCTGCGGCGTGAGGCCAAGCGCCTCAACGACAACAGCATCAGCCTGCGCATCATTGGTGACCGCTCGCGCTTTCATCCCGAGTTGCAGGCTGCGATGCGCGAAGCCGAGGCCGCCACGGCGGGTGCCAATCGGTTCGTCCTGCAGATTGCCGCCAACTATGGCGGCCAATGGGACATCGCCCAGGCAGCCCAGCGGCTGGCGCGGGAGGTCCAGGCCGGGCATCTGCGGCCGGAAGACATCACGCCTGAGCTGCTGCAGACCTGTCTGGCCACTGGCGACTTGCCGTTGCCGGACCTGTGCATTCGTACCGGTGGCGAGCATCGCATCAGTAACTTCCTGCTCTGGCAGCTGGCTTACGCCGAGCTGTATTTCTCCGACCTGTTCTGGCCGGACTTCAAACACGAAGCCATGCGCACGGCGCTGGCCGATTTCGCTTCCCGTCAGCGTCGTTTCGGTAAAACGAGCGAGCAGATCGAAGCTGGAGCCCGGGTTTAATGCTTAAACAACGAATCATCACCGCTCTGATCCTGTTGCCCATCGCCCTGGGTGGATTTTTCCTGCTTGAAGGTGCCAGTTTCGCGCTGTTCATCGGGTTGGTCGTGACCTTGGGGGCATGGGAGTGGGCGCGCTTGGCGGGCTTCCCGGCGCAGTCTGCGCGGGTGGCCTATGCCGTGGCCGTGGCGGCGATGCTGTTCGTCATGTACCTGGTGCCGGGTATCGCGCCCTGGGTTCTGGGGGCAGCGGTATTGTGGTGGGCCACGGCGACCTTCCTGGTGTTGACCTATCCGCGCACCACGCATCATTGGGCAGGTGCTGCCGCGAAGCTGGTGATTGGCCTGCTTATCCTGCTGCCGGCCTGGCAAGGGCTGATCTGGATCAAGCAAGGCCCGTTGGGCAACTGGCAGATCATGGCTGTGATGGTGTTGGTCTGGGGGGCGGATGTCGGTGCCTATTTCTCCGGACGGGCGTTTGGCAAGCGCAAGCTTGCTCCCAAGGTCAGTCCCGGCAAGAGCTGGGAAGGGGTCTATGGAGGCCTGGCCTTGAGCCTGGTGATCACAGCGGTGGTCGGCGTCGTGCGGGAGTGGAGTGCCGGGCAGTTGCTGATGGGCCTGTTTGGGGCTGCTCTCATCGTATTTGTATCGGTGGTCGGCGACCTGACCGAAAGCATGTTCAAGCGTCAGTCCGGCATCAAGGACAGCAGTAATCTGCTGCCCGGCCATGGTGGCGTGCTGGATCGCATCGACAGCCTGACCGCTGCGATTCCGATCTTTGCCGTGCTGCTATGGATGGCGGCATCGTGAGTCGCCCTCAACAAATTACCGTCCTGGGTGCTACCGGTTCGATCGGCCTGAGTACGCTTGATGTCATCGGCCGTCACCCGGAGCGCTATCAGGTATTTGCCCTCAGTGGTTTTACTCGCTTGAGTGAGCTGCTGGCGCTGTGCATACGCCATACCCCGCGTTTCGCCGTGGTGCCTGAAGCTGGCGTTGCCCGCGCCTTGCAGGACGACTTGCGCGCGGCGGGCTTGCCTACCCGTGTCCTGGTGGGGGAGGAAGGGTTGTGTCAGGTCGCCTCCGATCCTGAAGTCGACGCGGTGATGGCGGCGATTGTCGGCGCGGCGGGTTTGCGTCCAACGCTGGCGGCGGTAGAGGCAGGCAAAAAAATCCTGCTGGCCAATAAAGAAGCACTGGTCATGTCCGGCGCGCTGTTCATGCAGGCCGTGCGCAAAAGCGGTTCGGTGCTGCTGCCCATCGACAGCGAGCACAATGCGATTTTTCAATGCATGCCGCAGGACTTTTCCCGCGGCCTGGGCGCAGTGGGGGTCCGGCGGATTTTACTGACGGCTTCCGGCGGTCCGTTCCGGCAGACTCCGCTGGAAGAGTTGGTGCATGTTTCACCCGAGCAGGCTTGTGCTCACCCGAACTGGTCCATGGGGCGCAAGATTTCCGTGGATTCGGCCAGCATGATGAACAAGGGCCTGGAACTGATCGAGGCCTGCTGGTTGTTCGATGCCAAGCCGTCCCAGGTGGAAGTGGTGATTCACCCGCAGAGCGTGATTCACTCCCTGGTGGATTACATAGACGGTTCGGTGCTGGCTCAATTGGGCAACCCGGACATGCGTACTCCGATCGCCAATGCGCTGGCCTGGCCTGCGCGGATTGATTCGGGCGTGGCGCCGCTGGACCTGTTCGCCATTGCCCGCCTGGATTTCCAGGCGCCTGATGAGCAGCGCTTTCCATGCCTGCGTCTGGCGCGACAAGCGGCTGAGGCAGGCAACAGTGCTCCGGCCATGCTTAATGCTGCCAATGAAGTGGCGGTTGCAGCGTTTCTCGACGGACGTGTCCGTTACCTCGAGATCGCGAGTATCATCGAGGAGGTCTTGAACCTCGAGGCTGTGGTTTCGCTCGATGACCTCGATGCGGTATTCACGGCGGACGCCAGGGCTCGTGAGCTGGCGGGCCAATGGTTGAAGCGCCACGGGCGTTGAGGCTGCGGTACGTTAGCCAGGATTGTCCTGGGCAGGATTGCGGAGAAAACAGATGAGCGCGCTCTATATGATTGTCGGCACCCTGGTTGCATTGGGGGTGTTGGTCACTTTTCACGAATTCGGTCATTTCTGGGTCGCGCGGCGCTGTGGCGTCAAGGTTCTGCGTTTTTCCGTCGGTTTCGGCATGCCGCTGCTGCGCTGGCATGACAAAAAGGGCACCGAATTCGTTGTGGCAGCCATTCCGCTGGGCGGCTACGTGAAGATGCTCGACGAGCGCGAAGGTGAAGTGCCGGCCGATCAGGTCGACCAATCCTTCAATCGCAAGACCGTCCGTCAGCGTATTGCCATCGTGGCGGCGGGGCCGATAGCCAACTTTTTGCTGGCCATGGTTTTTTTCTGGGCCCTGGCCATGCTGGGCAGCGAGCAGGTGCGTCCGGTCATCGGTGGGGTGGAGGCCGGCAGCGTCGCCGCCCGTGCCGGGCTGGGTGTCGGGCAGGAAATCGTTGCCATCGATGGGGAGCCGACATCGGGCTGGGCGGCGGTCAACCTGCAACTGGTGCGTCGCCTGGGTGAGAGCGGTTCGTTGCAATTGATGGTGCGCGAGCAGGGTTCCACGGTGGATTCGCCTCGCGAACTGATCCTGGACAACTGGCTCAAGGGCGCCGACGAGCCGGATCCGATCCGTTCCCTGGGGATCAAGCCATGGCGTCCGGCCTTGCCGCCGATACTCGCCGAACTCGACCCGAAAGGCCCGGCCCAGGCTGCAGGCCTGAAGACCGGTGATCGGCTGCTGGCGCTCGATGGCCTGCCGGTCAGTGACTGGCAGCAGGTGGTCGATTCGGTTCGTGTACGTCCGGATAGCAAGATAGTGCTGCGCGTCGAGCGCGATGGTGCGCCGATCGACGTCCCGGTAACCCTGGGCGCCCGTGGCGAGAGCAAGGCGCCGACCGGCTATCTGGGTGCCGGCGTCAAGGCTGTCGACTGGCCGCCGGAAATGATCCGCGAGGTCAGTTTCGGCCCTTTGGCGGCGATTGGCGAGGGCGCGCGTCGTACCTGGACCATGAGCATCCTGACCCTCGATTCGCTCAAGAAAATGTTGTTCGGCGAGCTCTCGGTAAAAAACTTGAGTGGACCGATAACCATTGCTAAAGTGGCGGGCGCTTCTGCCCAGTCGGGCGTCGCTGATTTCCTGAATTTCCTTGCTTATCTGAGCATTAGCCTGGGGGTTCTGAATTTGCTGCCCATTCCGGTACTGGATGGGGGGCATTTGTTGTTTTATCTGATCGAGTGGGCGCGTGGTCGTCCCTTGTCGGATAGGGTGCAAGGTTGGGGGATACAGATCGGTATCAGCTTGGTGGTCGGGGTAATGTTGCTTGCCTTGGTCAACGATCTGGGTCGTCTGTAACGCTTCGCTGAATTGCGAATCTGCCGCATTTTGCGGCAGTTTGTTTATTGCCAGTTGGAATAAGAAAGGACTTCATGAAACGTCTGCTGCTAACTGCGGTTCTCACCGTATTGATGATCGCCGAAGTTCACGCCGAGTCCTTCACTATCTCTGATATTCGCGTCAATGGCCTCCAGCGGGTCTCCGCGGGTAGTGTCTTTGGTGCCTTGCCGTTAAACGTCGGCGAGCAGGCGGATGATCGGCGTCTGGTGGAATCCACTCGCGCGCTGTTCAAAACCGGCTTCTTTCAGGATATCCAGCTGGGTCGTGATGGCAATGTACTGGTCATCACGGTAGTTGAGCGTCCATCGGTTGCCAGTATCGAGATCGAAGGCAACAAGGCGATCTCCACTGAAGACCTGATGAAGGGCCTCAAACAGTCCGGCCTGGCCGAAGGCGAGATCTTCCAGCGCGCCACCCTCGAAGGTGTTCGTAACGAGCTGCAACGCCAGTACGTTGCCCAGGGCCGTTACTCGGCCACCGTCGACACCGAAGTGGTGCCGCAGCCGCGCAACCGCGTAGGCCTGAAGGTCAACATCAATGAAGGCACCGTGGCGGCGATCCAGCACATCAACGTGGTGGGCAACACCGTTTTCCCTGATGAAGACCTGATCGACCTGTTCGAACTCAAGACCACCAACTGGCTGTCGTTCTTCAAGAACGACGACAAGTACGCCCGTGAAAAGCTCTCCGGTGACCTGGAACGTCTGCGTTCCTACTACCTGGACCGCGGCTACATCAACATGGACATCGCTTCGACCCAGGTGTCCATCACCCCGGACAAGAAGCACGTCTACATCACCGTGAACGTCAACGAAGGCGACAAGTACACCGTTCGTGACGTCAAGCTCAGCGGCGACCTGAAGGTGCCGGAAGACCAGGTCACCTCGTTGCTGCTGGTGCAGAAGGGGCAGGTGTTCTCGCGCAAGCTGATGACCACCACTTCCGAACTGATCACCCGTCGTCTGGGTAACGAGGGCTACACCTTCGCCAACGTCAACGGCGTGCCGCAACCGCACGATGAAGACCATACCGTCGACATCACCTTCGCCGTGGATCCGGGCAAGCGCGCCTACGTCAACCGCATCAACTTCCGTGGCAACACCAAGTCCGAAGACGAAGTGCTGCGCCGTGAAATGCGCCAGATGGAAGGTGGCTGGGCGTCGACCTACCTGATCGACCAGTCCAAGACCCGTCTGGAGCGCCTGGGCTTCTTCAAGGAAGTCAACGTCGAGACGCCGGCAGTACCGGGCGTCGATGACCAGGTCGATGTGAACTACAGCGTTGAAGAGCAGGCGTCCGGCTCGATCACCGCCAGCGTCGGTTTCGCCCAGAGCGCCGGCCTGATCCTCGGTGGTTCGATCACCCAGAACAACTTCCTGGGTACCGGTAACCGGGTCAGCGTTGGCTTGACCCGCAGCGAATACCAGACCCGCTACAACTTCGGTTTTGTCGACCCCTACTGGACTGCAGACGGTGTGAGCCTGGGCTACAACGCCTTCTATCGCACCACTGACTATGACGAGCTCGACTCCGACATCTCCAGCTATGCCGTGGACAGCCTGGGTGCAGGCGTCAACGTGGGTTATCCAATCAGCGAGACTTCGCGTCTGACGTTCGGTCTCACCGCCCAGCAGGACGAGATCAGCACCGGGCGTTATACCGTTGACGAGATTTTTGACTTCGTTGAAAAGGAAGGCGACAAGTACCTGAACTTCAAGGCGTCTGTCGGTTGGTCCGAATCGACCCTGAACAAAGGTGTGCTGGCGACCCGTGGTCGTTCCCAGAGCCTGGTATTGGAAACTACCACCCCTGGCAGCGACCTCTCGTTCTTCAAGCTCGACTATCGTGGCCAACTGTTCCAGCCGCTGTCTGATAATTACACCATGCGCCTGCACACTGAGCTGGGTTATGGCGACGGTTATGGTTCCACCGACGGCTTGCCGTTCTACGAGAACTACTATGCTGGTGGTTTCAACTCGGTCCGTGGCTTCAAGGACAGTACCCTTGGCCCGCGCAGTACGCCGAGCCGGGGCACCAACCCGGGAACCATACGTGATCCGGACCAGGATCCGCTGCCGTTCGGTGGTAATGTCCTGATCCAGGGCGGTGTCGAGCTGTTGTTCCCGATGCCGTTCGTCAAGGATCAGCGCTCCTTGCGTACCTCGGTATTCTGGGACGTGGGTAACGTATTCGACTCTTCGTGCGAGGACACCACCAACGCCGACGGCACCAGGTCCAATACCAAGTGCAACGACATCAGCCTGAGCAACATGGCAAGTTCCGTGGGCGTGGGTGTGACCTGGGTCACCGCGCTCGGTCCTTTGAGCTTCGCCCTGGCGATGCCGATCAAGAAACCGGATGACGCTGAAACCCAAGTGTTCCAATTCTCCCTCGGCCAGACGTTTTAAGCGTCTGACCCAAGATAACGACAATGGATTTTGTAGGAGTACATCGTGCGTAAGTTGACTCAATTGGTTCTCCTGGCGACCTTGATGGTCGCAGGTCCGGCTTTTGCCGACATGAAGATTGCCGTACTGAACTATCAGATGGCCCTGCTGGAATCCGACGCGGCGAAGAAATACGCCGTGGATGCCGAGAAGAAGTTCGGCCCGCAGCTGACCAAGCTCAAGAGCCTGGAGAGCAGCGCCAAGGGTATCCAGGATCGTCTGGTTTCCGGTGGCGACAAAATGGCCCAGGGCGAGCGTGAGCGTCTGGAGCTCGAGTTCAAGCAAAAGGCCCGTGACTTCCAGTTCCAGTCCAAGGAACTGAACGAAGCGAAAGCCGTTGCCGACCGCGAGATGCTCAAGCAGCTCAAGCCAAAGCTTGACCGGGCGGTGGAAGAAGTCATCAAGAAAGGTGGTTTTGACCTGGTGTTCGAGCGTGGTGCAGTGATTGACGTCAAACCCCAGTACGACATCACGCGCCAGGTTATCGAGCGCATGAATCAGCTGAAGTAATCCATGACAGCGACTATCAAGCTCGGCCAACTGGCTGAGTTCCTCGGCGCCACCCTGCGTGGCGACCCGGAGAAGGTCATCACTGGGCTAGCCACTTTGCAAGAGGCTGGCCCAGCTCAGTTGAGCTTCCTGGCAAATCCTCAATATCGCAAATACCTGGCCGACAGCCGGGCCGCAGCGCTGTTGCTCAAGCCTGCCGATGCTGACGGGTTCGCGGGCGATGCGCTGATCGTGCCGGATCCCTATCTGGCGTATGCGCGGATTTCCCACCTGTTCGACCCCAAGCCCAAGTCGGCCCCCGGCATTCATCCCAGCGCGGTCATCGCGGCGGATGCGGTGGTTGATCCCACGGCCAGCATCGGTCCTTTTGTCGTCATTGAAAGCGCCGCCCGGGTCGGCCCGGGCGTCACGCTGGGCGCCCATTGCTTCATCGGTGCGCGCTGCGAGATCGGTGAGGGTGGCTGGCTTGCTCCGCGGGTCACGTTGTATCACGACGTGCGTATCGGAAAGCGGGTGGTGATCCAGTCGGGTGCGGTACTGGGCGGTGAAGGTTTCGGTTTTGCCAAGGAGAAGGGGATCTGGCAAAAGATCGCCCAGATCGGCGGCGTGACCATCGGTGATGACGTGGAAATCGGTGTCAACACCGCGATCGACCGGGGTGCCCTGTCTGATACGGTCATCGGCAATGGCGTCAAGCTCGACAACCAGATTCAGATCGCCCACAACGTCCAGGTCGGTGATCACACCGCCATGGCCGCCTGCGTAGGCATTTCCGGCAGCACCCGGATCGGCAAGCATTGCATGCTCGCCGGTGGCGTGGGGCTGGTGGGGCACATTGATATTTGTGACAACGTATTCCTCACCGGAATGACCATGGTGACCCATTCGATCACCGAGCCGGGTGCTTATTCTTCCGGCACGGCGATGCAACCGGCGGCCGAATGGCGCAAGAGCGCGGCCCGAATCCGCCAGCTCGATGACATCGCGCGGCGTTTGCGTCAGTTGGAAAAGCGTGTAGGGGACGTGACCCCTGACGGTAATGCTTCATCAGATGGCTGATACCATTTCCATATCAAGTGTGCACAGCCGCTAGACTGCCTCCTTGATTTGCTAGAGGGGCGCGCGTCGATCGTGCGCTTCCAATCTTTACATAGGCTTCCCCCCGAAATGATGGACATCAACGAGATTCGCGAATACCTGCCTCACCGTTACCCGTTCCTGCTGGTGGACCGGGTGGTGGAACTTGACGTTGAAGGCAAGCGGATTCGCGCCTACAAGAATGTCAGCATCAACGAACCGTTCTTCAATGGTCACTTTCCCGCGCATCCAATCATGCCCGGCGTGCTGATCATCGAGGCAATGGCTCAGGCTGCCGGGATCCTTGGTTTCAAAATGCTCGACGTGAAGCCTGCCGACGGCACGCTTTACTACTTCGTGGGCTCCGACAAGCTGCGTTTTCGCCAGCCGGTCACCCCGGGCGATCAGCTGATCCTCGAAGCCACATTCATCAGTTGCAAGCGCCAGATCTGGAAGTTCGAATGCCAGGCTTCGGTCGACGGCAAGCCAGTCTGCTCCGCTGAAATCATCTGTGCGGAACGCAAACTATGAGTTTGATTGACCCTCGCGCAATCATCGATCCGGCGGCAGTCCTGGCCGCCGATGTCGAGGTCGGCCCATGGTCGATCATCGGCCCAGGTGTGGAAATCGGCGAGGGTACGGTGATCGGGCCCCATGTAGTTCTCAAGGGTCCGACCCGGATCGGTCGGCACAACCGCATCTACCAGTTTTCTTCGGTAGGCGAGGACACGCCCGATCTCAAGTACAAAGGTGAAGAAACCCGGCTGGTCATTGGCGATCACAACGTGATCCGCGAAGGCGTGACGATTCACCGTGGCACCGTTCAGGATCGTTCCGAAACGACTCTGGGCAACCATAACCTGATCATGGCCTACGCCCATATCGGTCATGACAGCGTCATTGGCAACCATTGCATCCTGGTCAACAACACCGCGTTGGCTGGCCACGTGCATGTGGACGACTGGGCGATCCTGTCCGGTTTCACCTTGGTCCATCAATATTGTCATATCGGCGCCCACAGCTTCTCGGGCATGGGCACCGCCATCGGCAAGGACGTACCGGCCTATGTCACTGTGTTCGGTAACCCGGCCGAAGCCCGCAGTATGAATTTCGAAGGCATGCGCCGTCGTGGTTTCAGCGAAGAGGCGATCACGGCATTGCGGCGCGCCTACAAGGTTGTGTACCGCCAGGGGTTGACCGTCGAACAGGCCCTTGTCGAGCTGGCCGAGGCTTCGGCGCAGTTCCCGGAAGTCGCGATATTCCGTGACTCCATCCAGTCCTCGACTCGCGGCATCACTCGCTAACCATGGCTAACTTGCGTATAGCACTGGTGGCGGGAGAGGCTTCCGGTGACATTCTGGGTGCCGGTCTGATGCGTGCGCTCAAGGCGCAGCACCCAGCAGTGGAGTTCATCGGTGTCGGTGGCCCCTTGATGCAGGCCGAAGGGCTGGCGTCATATTTCCCCATGGAACGCCTGTCGGTGATGGGGCTGGTTGAGGTGCTCGGACGTCTGCGCGAACTGCTGGCTCGCCGCAAGAAGCTGATCGCGACCCTGATCGACGAAAGACCGGATGTGTTCATCGGCATCGATGCGCCGGATTTCACTCTCAATATCGAACTCAAGTTGCGTCAGGCCGGTATCAAGACGGTGCACTACGTCAGCCCCTCGGTCTGGGCCTGGCGGCAGAAGCGCGTGTTGAAAATCCGCGAAGGCTGCGACCTGATGCTCACGCTGCTGCCGTTCGAAGCCCGATTCTACGAAGAGAAGGGCGTGCCGGTACGGTTTGTCGGCCATACCCTGGCCGATACCATTCCCCTGCAAGCGGATCGTGACGCGGCGCGTCAGACGTTGGGCCTGCCCGACGGCCCGCTGGTGGCCTTGATGCCCG
>NZ_WUUD01000011.1:81317-106118 GCF_009831705.1 Pseudomonas sp. PICF6
CCTGGGAGGCTTGTTCTTCGACGCCGCCGAGCGTCTGCGAGCGATGCGTCCCGGCGTGCGTTTTGTTCTGCCCTGTGCCAGCCCGCAGCGACGGGCTCAGCTTGAAGCGCTGCTGGCCGGGCGCGATCTGCCTGTCACATTGCTCGATGGCCGCTCTCATCTCGCACTGGCTGCGTGTGACGCCGTGTTGATTGCGTCTGGCACTGCTACCCTTGAGGCGTTGCTGTACAAACGCCCGATGGTGGTCGCCTATCGTCTGGCGCCGTTGACGTTCTGGATCCTCAAACGCATGGTCAAGAGCCCCTACATCTCCTTGCCCAATCTGTTGGCCCAGCGCTTGCTGGTGCCTGAATTGCTGCAGGACGAGGCAACCGCCGATGCGCTGGCCCGTACGCTGTCGCCCTTGATCGACGGTGGCCAGGAGCAGACCCGGGGCTTTGATGACATTCACCGTACCTTGCGCCGCGATGCCTCCAACCAGGCCGCCGACGCAGTATTGACCCTGATCGGCGCCAAACCATGAGTAACGTGAAATTGCAGATGGGCCTGGACTTCAATCTGGTGGCTGAAGTTGAAGAACTGGTGGCCGGTGTTGATGAGGTCGGTCGTGGTCCGTTGTGCGGCGCAGTGGTGACGGCAGCGGTGATTCTCGATCCAAACCGGCCCATTCTGGGCCTCAACGACTCCAAGAAGCTCACCGAAGCCCGTCGCGAAAAGCTCTACGACGAAATCTGTGAGAAAGCCCTGAGCTGGTGCATTGCCCGGGCTGAAGTGGAAGAGATCGACGAGCTGAATATCCTGCACGCCACCATGCTTGCGATGCAGCGTGCCGTGGAAGGCCTGCACATCACCCCGAAACTGGCGATGATCGATGGCAATCGGTGCCCGAAGCTGTCTATGCGCGCCGAAGCAGTCGTTCAGGGGGACGGCAAGGTGCCGGCCATTGCGGCGGCATCGATTCTGGCCAAGGTTAGCCGTGATCGGGAAATGAGCGCCTTTGAATTGATTTACCCGGGCTACGGCATCGGCGGCCACAAGGGCTACCCGACACCCGTTCATCTGGAAGCGCTGGCGCGCCTTGGGCCAACGCCGATCCATCGGCGCTCGTTCGCGCCGGTGCGACTGGCTTATGAAGCCCGTGAGGGTTTGATCGTAAGTCATCAGACTGCGGTCTCTTGATGCAGGCTTTTGTGGCAAGGCAATCATGCTGATGTTTTACCCAAGGCTCGGTACAATCCGGGCCTTGTTGTTTTCATGACTTAACGCAGGATCACTATGCCGGCTTCATTCGTTCATCTACGCCTGCACACTGAATACTCCCTGGTCGATGGCCTGGTGCGGATCAAGCCACTGGTCAAGACCCTGGTGGGCATGAACATGCCTGCTGTGGCGGTCACCGACCAGAACAACATGTGTTCGCTGGTCAAGTTCTACAAAAATGCCATGGGCGCCGGGATCAAGCCGATCTGCGGGGCCGACCTGTGGCTGTCGAACAAAGACCCGGACGCGCCGCTGAGCCGCATCAGCCTGCTGGTGATGAACGCCGTGGGTTACCGCAACCTCACCGAGTTGATCTCCCGCGGTTTTATCGATGGCCAGCGCAACGGCTCGATCATCATCGAGCGCGAATGGGTAGCTGAGGCCAATGAAGGTTTGATCATGCTGTCGGCGGCCAAGGAAGGTGAAATCGGCCTGGCCCTGCTCAGTGGCAATCCAGAAGAAGCCGAAGTACTGGCCCGCGATTGGATGGCGGTGTTCCCGGACCGCTTCTACATTGAAGTGCAACGCACCAATCGCCCCAACGACGAAGAACACCTGCATGCCGCCGTGGCCCTGGCCGACCGGATCGGCGCGCCGCTGGTGGCGACCAACGACGTGCGCTTCATCAAGCAGGAAGATTTCGAGGCTCACGAAACCCGCGTCTGCATCGGTGAGGGCCGGGCGCTCGATGATCCGCGTCGTCCGAAAAACTACAGCGATCAGCAATACCTCAAAAGCGCCGAGGAAATGGCCGAGTTGTTCAGCGACCTGCCCGAGGCGCTGGAAAACACGGTCGAGATTGCCAAGCGCTGCAACATCGAAGTGAAGCTGGGCAAGCACTTCCTGCCCAACTTCCCGATCCCCGATGGCATGACCATCGACGAGTATTTCCGCAAGGTGTCCTTCGATGGCCTGGATGAGCGCCTCAGCGTTCTCTTGCCCAAGGACACCACCGAAGATTACGAGGCCAAGCGCCAGGTCTATGTCGACCGGTTGAATTTCGAGCTGGATATCATCATCCAGATGGGCTTCCCCGGTTACTTCCTGATCGTGATGGACTTTATCCAGTGGGCCAAGAGCAACGGCGTGCCGGTGGGGCCAGGCCGGGGGTCGGGTGCAGGCTCTCTGGTGGCTTACGTGCAGAAGATCACCGACCTCGACCCGCTGGAATATGACCTGCTGTTCGAACGTTTCCTCAACCCGGAACGGGTGTCCATGCCCGACTTCGACGTCGACTTCTGCATGGACGGTCGCGACCGGGTGATTGATTACGTGGCCGAGAAATACGGCCGCAACGCGGTGAGCCAGATCATCACCTTCGGTTCCATGGCCGCCAAGGCTGTGGTGCGTGACGTGGCGCGGGTGCAGGGCAAGTCCTACGGTTTGGCGGATCGTCTGTCGAAGATGATCCCGTTCGAAGTCGGCATGACCCTGGAAAAAGCCTACGAGCAGGAAGAAATCCTGCGGGACTTCATCAAGGTCGATGAAGAAGCCGCGGAAATCTGGGAGATGGCCCGCAAGCTTGAAGGCGTGGTGCGTAACGTCGGCAAGCACGCCGGGGGCGTGGTGATCGCGCCGACCAAGCTGACTGACTTCTCGCCGATCTATTGCGATGAAGAGGGCGACGGCCTGGTGACCCAGTTCGACAAGGATGACGTCGAGGCGGCGGGCCTGGTGAAGTTCGACTTCCTTGGCCTGCGGACCCTGACGATCATCGACTGGGCGCTGAAAACCATCAACCGTGACCGGGCCAAGGTCGGCGAAGAGCCGCTGGACATCGCCTTCATCCCGCTGGATGACAAGCCGACCTACAGCCTGCTGCAAAAAGCCGAAACCACGGCAGTGTTCCAGCTTGAATCCCGGGGCATGAAGGAGCTGATCAAAAAGCTCAAGCCTGACTGCCTCGAAGACCTGATCGCACTGGTGGCCCTGTTCCGTCCGGGCCCGCTGCAATCGGGCATGGTGGATGACTTTATCAACCGTAAGCACGGGCGCGCCGAGCTGGCGTACCCGCACCCGGATTATCAGTACGACGGCCTCAAGCCGGTCCTGGCACCGACCTACGGCATCATCCTGTACCAGGAACAGGTGATGCAGATTGCCCAGGTAATGGCCGGTTACACCCTCGGCGGCGCGGACATGCTGCGTCGGGCGATGGGTAAGAAAAAGCCCGAGGAAATGGCCAAGCAGCGCGGCGGTTTCATTGAGGGTTGTGCGAACAACGGCATTGATGCGGACCTGGCCGGTAACATCTTCGACCTGGTGGAAAAATTCGCCGGTTACGGCTTCAACAAATCCCACTCGGCCGCCTATGGTCTGGTGTCGTACCAGACCGCGTGGCTGAAGGCCCACTACCCGGCGCCATTCATGGCCGCGGTACTGTCGGCGGATATGCACAACACCGACAAGGTCGTGACCTTGATCGAAGAAGTGCGGACCATGAAGTTGCGCCTCGACGCGCCGGACGTGAACGCTTCGGAGTTCAAGTTCACGGTGAACGACGAAGGCCGCATCATTTATGGACTGGGGGCGATCAAGGGTGTGGGTGAAGGACCGGTGGAAGCCATCACCGAAGCCCGTCAGGACGGACCGTTCAAGGACCTGTTCGATTTCTGCGCCCGGGTCGATCTCAAACGCATCAACAAACGTACCCTCGACGGCTTGATCCGCAGCGGTGCATTGGACCGTCTGGGCCCGTACTTCCAGGATGAACCCAAGGCCTACCAGGCCAACATCGACCGCAACCGCGCGGTGCTGCTGGCGGCCATGGAAGAAGCGATCAAGGCCGCCGAGCAAACCGCCCGGACCCATGACAGTGGTCACGCCGACCTGTTTGGCGGGTTGTTTGTCGAGGAAGATGCCGATGTCTACGGCAATCACCGCAAGGCCAAGGAGCTGACGCTCAAGGAGCGTCTCAAGGGTGAGAAAGACACCTTGGGCCTGTACCTCACGGGTCACCCGATCGACGAGTACGAAGGCGAGATCCGCCGGTTCGCCCGCCAGCGCATCATTGATCTGAAGCCGGCGCGTGACACGCAGACCGTCGCCGGTATGATCATTGCCCTGCGGGTAATGAAAAACAAAAAGGGCGACAAGATGGGCTTTATCACCCTCGACGACCGCTCCGGGCGCATCGAGGCGTCGTTGTTTGCCGATGCGTTCCATTCGGCCCAATCGCTGTTGCAGACTGACGCGATGGTTGTGGTGGAAGGCGAAGTCAGCAACGACGATTTTTCCGGTGGCCTGCGGCTGCGGGTCAAACGGGTGATGAGCATGGAAGATGCCCGGACCAACCTGGCCGAGAGCCTGCGCCTGAAATTGCAGACCCAGGATCTCAAGGGCGATCAGCTACGCTGGCTGGGGGAATTGTTCAAGCGCCATCGCGGTGCTTGCCCGATTACCATGGAGTACGTGCGCCCCGACGCCAAGGCTGTGCTGCAGTTCGGCGAAGGCTGGCGGATCGATCCGGCGGATGCGTTGATTCAAGCCTTGCGTGACCAGTTCGGCAAAGACAACGTCTTCCTCCAATACCGTTGACGGCCAGGTGCCACTCCTGAACCTTGGAGCGGCCCTGATCTCGACCCGAATTTTTAATCTCGACCTGAACGCGCCTCTCCCTTAAGGTAGGGCGCGAATAGACAACCGGCCGGCCCAAGCTCTCTTGGACGTCGACCCAAGACGGACGCCTATGAACCCGAATTTTCTAGATTTCGAACAGCCGATCGCCGACCTGCAAGCCAAGATCGAAGAGTTGCGCTTGGTCGGTAATGACAATTCGCTGAATATCGGCGATGAAATCTCTCGTCTGCAGGACAAAAGCCGCACGCTGACCGAAGACATCTTTGGCAAGCTGACCAGCTGGCAGATCGCCCGCCTGGCGCGTCATCCGCGTCGTCCCTACACCCTGGACTATATCGAGCACATCTTCACTGAGTTCGATGAGCTGCACGGCGATCGGCATTTCTCCGACGACGCCGCGATCGTGGGTGGCGTCGCCCGTCTGGACGACCAGCCAGTGATGGTCATCGGCCATCAGAAAGGCCGCGAAGTCCGCGAAAAGGTGCGCCGCAACTTCGGCATGCCGCGTCCGGAAGGCTATCGCAAGGCGTGCCGCCTGATGGAAATGGCCGAGCGCTTCAAGATGCCGATCCTGACCTTCATCGACACGCCGGGCGCTTATCCGGGCATCGACGCCGAAGAGCGCAACCAGAGCGAAGCGATCGCCTGGAACCTGCGCGTAATGGCGCGACTGAAAACCCCGATCATCGCCACCGTGATCGGCGAAGGCGGTTCCGGCGGTGCGCTGGCCATTGGTGTCTGCGATCAACTGAACATGCTGCAATATTCCACCTACGCGGTGATCTCGCCGGAAGGCTGCGCCTCGATCCTGTGGAAAACCGCCGAGAAGGCGCCGGATGCCGCCGAAGCCATGGGCATCACCGCTGAGCGTCTCAAAGGCCTGGGTATCGTGGATAAAGTGATCAGCGAGCCTGTAGGCGGCGCTCATCGTGATCCGGCCGCGGCTGCGGCGCTGATTCGTGCCGAGCTGAGCTCGCAACTGTCGATGCTCAAGAAGTTCGACAACGAGGCGCTGCTGGCCCGTCGCTATGAGCGGCTGATGAGCTACGGTCTCTGACCCGACCGCAATGCCCATGTGGGAGCGAGCCTGCTCGCGATACGGTTTAACATTCAACAAATGAGTTGACTGATATACCGCCATCGCGAGCAGGCTCGCTCCCACAGTTGTTTGTGCCAAGGCTGACTCCTATGAACTCAAGCGCGGATCTGCCAACCCGGCTCCTCACACAGCTATCCCCCTGGCGCAACGCCGTCACCTGGCGCATCGCCTTCTCCGGTGGCCTCGATTCCACCGTCCTGCTGCACCTGCTCGCGTCTCTCTCCAAAAATGAAGCCCTGCCACCGCTACGTGCTGTCCACGTCCATCATGGCCTTCAGGCTGTGGCCGATGCATGGCCGGACCATTGTCGCTCGGTCTGCAAGGCCCTTGGGGTGCCGCTGGAAGTAGTGAACGTGCAAGTCCCGGCCGGTGCCAGCGTCGAGCGTGCCGCCCGGGAGGCGCGCTATGCTGCCTTCGTGGCGCTGCTCCACAGCAATGAAGTGCTACTCACCGGTCAACATCGCGACGATCAGGCTGAAACCCTGTTGTTTCGTTTGTTGCGTGGGGCAGGGGTGAGGGGCTTGTCGGCGATGCCTCGGCAGCGTCCTCTGGGCCAGGGGTACTTGCTGCGACCCTTGCTCGATGTGTCCCGGGCGGAGCTGGAAGCCTACGCGACGCAACAGGGCTTGAACTGGATCGAAGACCCTTCCAACGACGATCACCGGTACGCGCGCAATTTCCTGCGCCAGCGAGTTTTCCCGGTATTGACCGAGCAGTGGTCCCAAGCCTCGACGACCTTCGCCCGCAGCGCTGCGCACCTGAGTGAGGCCCAAGGCTTGCTGGATGACCTGGCGCGAATCGATCTGCACCGAGCCATCACGCCCAGCGCGTTCGACTGGCTTGGGTTGCGGTCGCTTGAGTTGGCCCCGTTGCGAGCCTTGTCGCCGGCCCGTCAGCGTAATGCGTTGAGTCATTGGCTGGCGTCGATGACAACGCTGCCCGACAGTGATCATTGGTCTGGCTGGGACTCGTTGCGCGATGCAGCGGACGACGCCCGGCCGATCTGGCGGCTGGCCGGTGGCGAACTGCACCGCGCCGGCGGGCGCGTCTGGTGGTTATCCGACCGCTGGCTGCGACCGGCCGCAGGCCCCGTAGAATGGACGCTGACTGCTCAAGCATTGACCCTGCCAGACAACGGCACGGTGACCCTCGACGGTAAAATGCCCGACGGACCGCTCTGCGTCCGCTATCGTCAGGGAGGTGAAGCCATGATGTTGCCCGGCCGTGGCCACCGGGACCTCAAGCGTTTGCTCAACGAAAGAGGCGTGCCGGCGTTTGCGCGCGGTCGATTGCCACTGCTGTATCGGGACGAGCAATTGCTGGCGGTGGCGA
Source organism: Pseudomonas sp. PICF6 (assembly GCF_009831705.1). Taxonomy (NCBI): domain Bacteria; kingdom Pseudomonadati; phylum Pseudomonadota; class Gammaproteobacteria; order Pseudomonadales; family Pseudomonadaceae; genus Pseudomonas; species Pseudomonas sp. PICF6. Next base: position 88,588 of record NZ_WUUD01000011.1, read on the forward strand.
ACCTGCCAGGACTCGACAGCGGCATTGATGGCAACTGGCAACTGATCTGGCAGCCATGAAACCAAGATCTGGGTTTGAGCTGAAAGGGGCTTTCCGGTAGACTACGCTCCCTTCTTGATACAACTTCTGTGGATTCGCCTGAATTGCAGGAGTTGCCGATTACCAAGCAGTCTTTGCTGGGCGATTCCAAAAAATGTGTAGCGAGCAACGTACCGGTGATTTCACTTCCGGTCTGTCCCAACGCGGCGGTTTTTTTGAAAGGTGCACTGTGATTAATGCAGGTGATCGGGGGCTTCGGCCTTCCTTCGCTTTCCCCGGCGGCTCGGACCGCTTTAACGCAGACTTCTAGGGTTTTTCATGACGCGCTACATATTCGTCACGGGCGGTGTTGTTTCTTCATTGGGGAAAGGCATTGCCTCGGCTTCATTGGCGGCCATCCTGGAGGCGCGGGGACTTAAGGTCACCATGCTCAAGCTGGACCCGTACATCAACGTCGACCCGGGCACCATGAGCCCGTTCCAGCACGGTGAAGTGTTCGTCACCCACGACGGCGCCGAGACCGACCTGGACCTGGGCCACTACGAGCGGTTCATCCGCACGACCATGACCCAGAACAACAACTTCACCACCGGCCGTGTCTACGAGCACGTGCTGCGCAAAGAGCGCCGTGGTGATTACCTGGGGGCGACCATCCAGGTCATCCCGCACATCACCGACGAAATCAAGCGCCGCATCATCAAGGGTGCCGGCGACGCCGACGTGGCGATGGTCGAAATCGGCGGCACTGTGGGTGACATCGAGTCCCAGCCATTCCTCGAAGCCATCCGCCAGTTGCGTTTCGAAATCGGTGCCAAGCGCGCGATGCTGATGCACCTGACCCTGGTTCCGTACATCGCTACCGCTGGCGAAACCAAGACCAAGCCCACCCAGCACTCGGTCAAGGAACTGCGTTCCATCGGCCTGCAGCCGGATGTACTGATCTGCCGCTCCGATCATCCGATCGATATCTCTTCGCGGCGCAAGATCGCCCAGTTCACCAACGTTGAAGAGCGTGCGGTGATCGGCCTGGAAGACGCTGACACCATCTACAAGATCCCGGGCATCCTGCACTCCCAGGGCCTGGACGATTTCGTCGTCGAGCGTTTCGGCCTGCAGTGCGCCAGCGCCGACCTGTCCGAATGGGAAGCGGTGGTCGATGCCAAGCTCAACCCGGAACACGAAGTCACCATCGCCATGGTCGGCAAGTACATGGAGCTGCTGGATGCCTACAAGTCGCTGATCGAGGCGATGAGTCACGCCGGTATCAGCAACCGTACCAAGGTCAACCTGCGCTATATCGACTCTGAAGACATCGAGAACCAGGGCACCGGTCTGCTCGAAGGCGCCGATGCGATCCTCGTGCCGGGCGGCTTTGGCCTGCGGGGCGTGGAAGGCAAGATCACCGCTGTTCAATACGCTCGCGAAAACAAGGTGCCTTACCTGGGCATCTGCCTGGGCATGCAAGTGGCGGTCATTGAGTTCGCCCGTAACGTGATGGGCTGGAAGGACGCCAACTCCACCGAATTCGATCGCGCCAGCGGTCACCCGGTCGTGGGCCTGATCACCGAGTGGGAAGATGCCACCGGCGCCGTGGAAGTACGCACCGAAGCCTCCGACCTGGGCGGCACCATGCGTCTCGGTGCCCAGGAATGCCTGCTTGAAGCCGGCTCCAAGGTGCACGATTGCTACGCCAAGGACGTGATCGTCGAGCGTCACCGCCATCGCTACGAAGTGAACAACAACCTGCTGCCGCAACTGATCGAGGCCGGCCTGAAAATCTCCGGTCGTTCCGGTGACGGCGCGCTGGTGGAGGTGGTCGAAGCCCCGGATCATCCATGGTTCGTTGCTTGCCAGTTCCACCCCGAGTTCACCTCGACGCCTCGGGACGGCCACCCGCTGTTCAGTGGTTTCGTGAAAGCCGCTTTGGCTCAACACCAGAAGAAGGCATAAAACGATGGCCCAGAAGATCATTCGCGTCGGCGACATCGAGATTGCCAACGACAAGCCCATGGTGCTGTTCGGCGGCATGAACGTACTGGAAAGCCGCGACATGGCGATGCAGGTTTGCGAGGAGTACGTGAAGGTCACCCAGAAGCTGGGCATCCCTTATGTCTTCAAGGCCAGTTTCGACAAGGCCAATCGCTCGTCCGTGACCTCTTACCGTGGTCCGGGCCTGGAAGAGGGCATGCGCATCTTCCAGGACATCAAGCAAGCCTTCGGCGTGCCGATCATCACCGACGTCCACGAGCCTGCCCAGGCCGCAGTGGTCGCTGAGGTCTGCGACATCATCCAGCTGCCGGCCTTCCTGTCGCGCCAGACCGACCTGGTGGTCGCGATGGCCAAGACCGGTGCGGTGATCAACATCAAGAAAGCCCAGTTCCTCGCGCCCCAGGAAATGAAGCACATCCTGAGCAAGTGCGAAGAGGCCGGCAATGACCAGTTGATCCTCTGCGAGCGTGGTTCGAGCTTCGGCTACAACAACCTGGTGGTGGACATGCTTGGTTTCGGCATCATGAAGCAGTTCGAATACCCGGTGTTCTTCGACGTGACCCACGCGCTGCAAATGCCCGGTGGTCGTTCCGATTCCGCTGGGGGGCGTCGCGCCCAGGTCACCGACCTGGCCAAGGCCGGCATGAGCCAGTCCCTGGCAGGTCTGTTCCTCGAGGCCCACCCGGACCCGGACAATGCCAAGTGTGATGGCCCTTGTGCCTTGCGCTTGAACAAGCTGGAACCCTTCTTGTCTCAGCTCAAGGCGTTGGACGAACTGGTCAAGAGTTTTCCGACGATAGAAACCGCGTAACGCGGTTTTCTCCGGTAAAGTACCGCTCGATTATCGCTCTGGCCCGCTGGCCGCACTGCTTTTGTGGGAGCATGGCTTGCCAGCGATGACGTCCTTCGGGACCGTCGTCGGCAAGCCTTACTGTTACAGCGTTTCGTCAACTTTGGAGTGTTTACAACAATGGCAAAAATCGTCGACATCAAAGGTCGTGAAGTTCTCGACTCCCGTGGCAACCCCACTGTTGAAGCGGACGTGCTTCTCGACAACGGTATCATCGGCAGCGCCTGCGCGCCGTCCGGTGCTTCCACTGGCTCGCGCGAAGCGCTGGAGCTGCGTGATGGCGACAAGAGCCGTTACCTGGGCAAGGGCGTGCTCAAAGCCGTCGCCAACATCAACGGTCCGATCCGTGACCTGTTGCTGGGCAAGGATCCTGCCGACCAGAAAGCCCTCGATCACGCGATGATCAAGCTCGACGGTACCGAAAACAAAGCCACCCTGGGCGCCAACGCGATCCTCGCCGTGTCCCTGGCCGCTGCCAAGGCTGCCGCCCAGGACCAGGACCTGCCGCTGTACGCACACATCGCCAACCTCAACGGTACCCCGGGTGTCTACTCGATGCCGGTGCCGATGATGAACATCATCAACGGTGGCGAGCACGCCGATAACAACGTCGACATCCAGGAATTCATGGTCCAGCCAGTGGGCGCCAAGTCCTTCTCCGAAGGCCTGCGCATGGGCACCGAGATTTTCCATCACCTCAAGGCTGTGCTGAAGGCCCGTGGCCTGAGCACCGCCGTTGGCGACGAAGGCGGTTTCGCACCGAACCTGGCGTCCAACGAAGACGCACTGAAAGTGATCTCCGAAGCCGTGGCCAACGCCGGTTACAAATTGGGCACCGACGTGACCCTGGCCCTGGACTGCGCGGCCAGTGAGTTCTTCGAAGACGGCAAGTACAACCTGTCCGGTGAAGGCCAGGTGTTCACCGCCGAAGGTTTTGCCGACTACCTCAAGGGCCTGACCGAGCGCTACCCGATCATCTCCATCGAAGATGGCCTGGACGAGTCCGACTGGGCCGGCTGGAAAATCCTCACCGACAAGATCGGCGAAAAAACCCAGCTGGTAGGCGACGACCTGTTCGTCACCAACACCAAGATCCTGAAAGAAGGCATCGACAAGAAGATCGCCAACTCGATCCTGATCAAGTTCAACCAGATCGGTACCCTGACCGAAACCCTGGAAGCCATCCAGATGGCCAAGGCCGCCGGCTACACTGCCGTGATCTCCCACCGCTCCGGCGAAACCGAAGATTCGACCATTGCCGACCTGGCCGTGGGCACTGCGGCAGGCCAGATCAAGACCGGTTCGCTGTGCCGTTCCGATCGCGTCTCCAAGTACAACCAACTGCTGCGTATTGAAGAGCAGTTGAACGGCAAGGCCAAGTACAACGGTCGTGCCGAGTTTCGCGGTTAAGCGGTAGATGGTAAAAAGACACCGGATGATGTCGAAAAAGTCGCAATAGCGGCGGTTTTGCCTCTAATCTGATGCCTTATCAAGCACAAGCCTGGTTTTTCCAGGCTTCGTGCTATCAGACGCTTCAAAGTGTGGCATGGCTGTCTTTTTCACTGGATACCTGAGATTCGATGCGCAGTCCCAATTGGTTGTTTCTTGTCTTGCTCCTGTTGCTGGCTGGCCTGCAGTACCGCCTTTGGGTGGGTAATGGCAGTCTGGCGCAAGTGGCGGACCTGACTCAGCAGATTGCTGAACAGCATGCCGAAAACGAGGCGTTGCTGGAGCGTAACCGGGTGATGGACGCCGAAGTCAGTGAACTGAAAAAAGGCATGGAGACCGTTGAAGAGCGGGCTCGCCATGAACTGGGCATGGTTAAAGAGGGCGAAACCCTCTACCAGTTGGCCCAATGAGCATCCGTTTGCCGGCCTTCTGGGCCGTGATTCCTGCCGCGGGCGTTGGAGCCCGTATGGCTGCGGACCGTCCCAAGCAATACCTGCAACTGGGCGGACGCACAATTCTCGAACACAGCCTTGGCTGTTTCCTCGATCATCCGACCGTAAAAGGCGTGGTGGTCAGTGTTGCACACGATGACCCTTATTGGCCGACCCTGGCCTGTGCCAGCGATACACGCATCCAGCGCGTGGACGGTGGCGAACAACGTTCGGATTCGGTGCTCAATGCCTTGCTGCATCTTCACGGACAGGGTGCCGATGATCACGACTGGGTCTTGGTGCACGACGCCGCCCGGCCCAACCTGGCCCGGGACGATCTGGACACATTGCTCAGGGAACTGGCGAATGATCCGGTCGGCGGTCTCCTGGCCGTGCCGGCGCGTGACACCCTCAAGCGAGTCGATAAGCACGGCCGTGTAGTGGAAACTGTTGACCGCAGCGTCATCTGGCAAGCCTACACACCGCAAATGTTTCATCTCGGTGCCTTGCACCGGGCCCTGGCTGACAGCCTGGTGGCCGATGCCGTGATTACCGATGAAGCGTCCGCCATGGAATGGGCAGGGCAGGCGCCACGCCTGATCGAAGGGCGGGCCGATAACCTCAAGGTCACACGCCCTGAAGATCTGGAGTGGTTGCGCCAGCGTTGGGCGAATCGCCATTAAGTGGAATCGCCATCGCGAGCAGGCTCGCTCCCACAAGGGGCTTTGGCTGTACACAAAAATTTGTAGCCGCTGAAGATCCAGTGTGGGAGCGAGCCTGCTCGCGATAGCAATCGCTCAGATAACATAAAGACCAGTGTTACCCCCGATACTCCGGCCGCTGCGCCAACCCCTCCTTCAAGTAATCCACCAACTTGCGCACCTTCGGCGACAAATGCCGTTGCTGCGGATACAACGCCCACACCGCTGTATTCGGCGGCTGGTGAGCCTCTAACAGCGATATCAACGCCCCGCTGTGCAAATGCTCCAACACGTAATAATCCGGCAACTGACACAATCCCACCCCTTGCAAAGCCGCATCCAGCACCGCCTGCCCGCTGTTACAACGCCAGTTTCCCTGCACTCGTTGGGAAAATTCCCGCCCGTTCTGCTCCAGTTGCCAGAGGTCGGAGCTACCGATCAGGCAGTTGTGGCGGCTCAATTCCGACAAGCTATGGGGGCGACCGTAGCGCTCCAGGTAGGACGCCGATGCGCACAGGTACATGCGCCGTGGCGCCAGGCGCGTGGCAACCAGGCGTGAGTCCTGCAAGCGGCCCAGGCGAATCGCCAGGTCCAGGCCTTCGTGAACCAGATCGAGGGGGCGGTTGCTCAGTTCGATGTCCACCCGCAATTGCGGATAAAGCGTCATGAACCGTGTCACCAGCGGCACAATGAACCGCTCGCCGTAGGCCACGGCACAGGTCATGCGCAACATGCCCTTGGGTTCGCTGGTGAGGTCGCCCACCGCCCGCAGTGCTTCTTCGCGTCCGTCCTGCAGGCGCTGGCAATGCTGCAAGAACGTCTGGCCGGCCTCGGTCAGGGTGACCCGGCGGGTACTGCGATACAGCAGTCGTGTCTGCAGACGCTCTTCAAGCCGTACGATTTGTCGACTGATGTGGGAAGACGAAACGCCCAGGCGTTCGGCGGCGGCGGTGAATTGGCTGCATTCGGCCACGGCGACGAATTCGTCAATGCCCTCCCAGCGGTTATCGGACATGAATGATTATCCCTGTGCAGCAATAATGTTTTGCTTTTGGTTGGATTATTCATCGTCTGGTGAGGGATTACACTCCCTGTCTTGTTTTTATTTGCTGGAGACTCCCCATGATCAAGTCACGCGCGGCCGTTGCCTTCGAGGCCAAGAAACCCCTGGAAATCGTTGAAGTCGACGTCGCCATGCCCAAGGCGGGCGAAGTGTTGCTGCGCGTGGTGGCCTCGGGTGTCTGCCACACCGATGCCTACACCTTGTCGGGCGCTGATCCGGAAGGGATCTTCCCGTCGATCCTCGGCCATGAAGGTGGCGCCATCGTCGAGGCTATCGGCGAAGGCGTGACGTCGGTTGCGGTGGGCGATCACGTCATTCCGCTGTATACGCCGGAGTGCGGCCAGTGCAAATTCTGTAAGTCGGGCAAGACCAACCTGTGTCAGGCGATTCGCGCCACCCAAGGCAAAGGCCTGATGCCAGATGGCACCTCGCGCTTTTCCTACAAGGGTGAGACGATTTTCCACTACATGGGGACCTCGACGTTCTCCGAATACACCGTATTGCCAGAAATTTCCGTGGCGAAAATCCCCAAAGAAGCGCCGCTGGAAAAAGTCTGCCTGCTGGGTTGCGGCGTCACCACCGGTATCGGCGCGGTCCTCAACACCGCCAAGGTCAAGCCGGGTGACACCGTGGCGATCTTCGGCCTGGGCGGCATTGGCCTGTCGGCGGTGATTGGTGCGGTGAAAGCCAAGGCATCGCGCATCATTGCCATCGACATCAACCCGGCCAAGTTCGAAATCGCCAAGCAACTGGGTGCCACCGATTGCGTCAACCCGAAGGATTTCGACCGTCCGATCCAGGAAGTCATCGTCGACATGACGGACGGCGGCGTGGACTTTTCCTTCGAGTGCATCGGCAATGTGCAGTTGATGCGCGCCGCATTGGAATGCTGCCACAAGGGCTGGGGCGAGTCGGTGATCATCGGTGTGGCCGGGGCCGGCCAGGAAATCGCCACCCGTCCATTCCAGTTGGTGACCGGGCGCGTCTGGCGCGGTTCGGCGTTTGGCGGCGTGCGCGGGCGCAGCGAATTGCCAAGCTACGTGGAAATGGCCGAGAAGGGCGAGATTCCGCTGGATACCTTCATCACCCACACCATGGGCCTGGAGGATATCAACAAGGCGTTTGACCTGATGCATGAAGGCAAGAGCATCCGTACCGTTATTCATTTCTGAGGTCGGTCATGAGCCTTGAAAACATTTCCTGCCAGAAAAGCTTCGGCGGCTGGCACAAGCGTTACCGGCATCGTTCCGAAGTGCTTGGTTGTGACATGGTGTTTGCCGTGTACCTGCCGCCCCAGGCCGAGCAGGGCGGCAAGTTGCCTGTGGTGTATTGGTTGTCCGGATTGACCTGCACCGACGAGAACTTCATGCAAAAGGCCGGCGCCCAGCGCATGGCTGCCGAGCTGGGCCTGATTATTGTCGCGCCGGACACCAGCCCGCGCGGCGCCGACGTGCCGGGCGATCCGGACGGTGCCTGGGACTTTGGCCTGGGTGCGGGGTTTTATCTGAACGCCACGCAGGAACCGTGGGCGCGGCACTATCGGATGCATGACTATGTGGTGCAGGAATTGCCGGCCTTGGTCGAAGCGCATTTCCCGGCCTCGGATAAGCGCGGCATCAGTGGTCACTCCATGGGTGGCCACGGCGCGCTGGTCTGCGCTTTGCGTAACCCAGGGCGTTACCGCTCGGTGTCGGCGTTTTCGCCGATCAACAATCCGATGGATTGCCCGTGGGGCCAGAAGGCGTTTTCTCGTTATCTGGGGGAAGACCGCTCGAAGTGGCGTGAGTGGGATGCCTGTGCATTGATCGCCGAAGCTGGCGAAAAGCTGCCGTTGCTGGTGGATCAGGGCGATCGCGATGATTTCCTGGCCAACCAGCTCAAGCCCGAAGCCTTGCAGCAAGCGGCCAAGGCTGCCGGTCATCCGTTGGAGCTGCGCCTGCAACCGGGCTACGACCACAGCTACTTCTTCATCGCCAGCTTCATTGAGGATCACTTGCAACATCATGCCCACGCTTTAGGGGGCTCTTAGTCTGTTTCCCCTTGGCGAGGGAGCTAATTGAGGGCGCTCCCCACGCTGAATGCAGGTAGAATCACGCCCTGACAAAAATCGGGGCGTTTTTTTATGCGTATTGGCCACGGCTACGATGTTCACCGTTTCGCTGAAGGCGACTTCATTACTCTGGGCGGCGTGCGTATTGCACACAGCTTCGGGCTGCTCGCGCATTCTGACGGTGACGTCCTGCTGCACGCCTTGAGCGACGCCTTGCTTGGCGCCGCCGCGCTGGGGGATATTGGCAGACATTTCCCCGACACCGACCCGCAGTTCAAGGGCGCCGACAGCCGGGTGCTGCTGCGCCACGTGGTCTCGCTGATCCACGCCAAGGGCTGGAAAGTCGGCAATGTCGATAACACCATCGTCGCCCAGGCGCCAAAAATGGCGCCACACATCGAAACGATGCGTCGGTTGATTGCCGAGGACCTGCAAGTTGAGCTGGACCAGGTCAACGTGAAAGCCACCACCACCGAGAAACTTGGTTTCGTCGGTCGCGAAGAAGGCATTGCCGTTCATAGCGTTGCCTTGTTGCTGCGCCCATGACCGAACTGGAACTATTAGGCCCCCGTGCCTACGGCGAGTCGCTGGGCAGCGCAGTACTCAAGGCCACTGCTGAAGATTTTCAGGTCGACGAAGTGCTCGACATCCCGCTCACGGGCGAAGGCGAGCACTTATGGATCTGGGTTGAAAAACGCGGTTTGAACACTGAAGAGGCGGCCCGGCGAATTGCCAAGGCCGCCGGCGTATCGTTGCGCACCGTCAGTTATGCCGGTCTCAAGGACCGCCAGGCGCTGACCCGCCAGTGGTTCAGCGTCCAGTTGCCGGGCAAGGCCGACCCGGACCTGTCGGCGGCCGAAAACGAAACGCTGAAGATCCTCAAGACCGGTCGCCATAAACGCAAGCTGCAACGCGGCGCGCACTCGGCCAATGGCTTTACTTTGCGCCTGACCCAGTTCAAGGGCGATCCAGCGGCGATCGATGCGCGTCTGCAACAGATCGCCCGTCTGGGCATTCCCAATTATTTCGGCGCCCAGCGCTTCGGGCATGACGGCGGTAACCTCGTCGATGCCCGCGCCTGGGCGGCGCGCAAGGCCCTGCCGGAACAGCGCAATGTGCGTTCGCGGCTGTTGTCCACCGCCCGCAGTTTTCTGTTCAACCGGGTGTTGGCGGCTCGGGTGGCCGATGGCACCTGGCAGCACGCGCAGGTGGGCGACCTGCTGGCCTTCACCGACAGCCGCAGTTTTTTCCCCGCCGGCGAGGCCGAGCGCAGTGACCCACGCCTGGCGATTCTCGACCTGCACCCCACCGGGCCGCAGTGGGGCGAGGGACCTTCGCCTGCCGCCGGCGCGGTCCATGATCTGGAGCAGGCCATCGCCGAGGCGGAGGCCGATCTGCGCGACTGGTTGATAAACGCGGGAATGAGTCACGAACGTCGCATCCTGCGACTGCCCATTGGCGGCCTGTCGTGGCATTATCCCTCGCCTGACATTCTGCAACTGGAATTCGTCCTGCCGGCCGGATGTTTCGCCACTGTCTTGGTGCGCGAACTCGTCGATCTGGTGCCGGTGGGGCAGACGGACAGCCCATGCGTATTCTGATTTCTAACGACGACGGGGTGACAGCACCCGGCCTTGCCGCGCTTTATGCTGCGCTGGCGGATTTTGCCGAATGCGTGGTCATCGCCCCGGACCAGGACAAAAGCGGCGCCAGCAGTTCGCTGACGCTCGACCGACCATTACACCCGTGCTACCTGGATAATGGTTTCATCAGCCTCAACGGCACCCCGACCGACTGCGTGCACCTGGGCCTGAACGGCTTGCTGGAGCGCGAGCCGGACATGGTGGTTTCGGGCATCAACCTGGGGGCCAACCTGGGGGATGACGTGCTTTATTCCGGCACTGTGGCCGCCGCCCTTGAGGGCCGTTTCCTCGGGCATCCGTCGTTTGCCTTTTCGTTTGTTTCGCGGCAAGTCGATAATCTGCCTACTGCCGCCTACTTCGCTCGCAAGTTGGTCGAGGCCCATGGCGAGCTGGACCTGCCACCGCGCACGGTGCTGAACGTGAATATTCCGAACCTGCCACTGGATCACATCCGAGGCATCCAGCTCACTCGCCTGGGTCATCGTGCCCGCGCGGCCAAGCCCATGCAGGTGGTCGATCCCCGGGGCAAGGCCGGTTACTGGATCGCCGCCGCCGGTGATGCCGAGGATGGCGGGCCGGGCACCGATTTTCATGCAGTGATGCAAGGCTATGTCTCGATAACGCCGTTGCAGCTGGATCGGACCTTCAACGATGCTTTTCGAACGCTCGATGGCTGGCTGGAGGGGCTGCGCTGATGGCTCGCGAGCAAGACGATATACTGCGCCGCGGAATCGGCATGACCTCCCAGCGTACCCGGGAGCGCCTGATTCAACGGCTCTATGAAGAAGGCCTTTCCAACGCCCAGGTGCTGGAAGTGATTCGCCGCACCCCACGGCATTTGTTCGTCGATGAAGCCTTGGCCCATCGCGCCTACGAAGACACCGCATTGCCGATCGGCCACAACCAGACCATTTCCCAGCCTTATATGGTGGCCCGCATGAGCGAGTTGCTGCTGGAGGCGGGGCCGCTGGACAAGGTGCTGGAGATTGGCACCGGTTCGGGTTACCAGACGGCGGTGTTGTCGCAGCTGGTGGAGCGGGTATTTTCCGTGGAGCGGATCAAGGTGCTGCAGGATCGCGCCAAGGAACGCCTGGTGGAACTGAACCTGCGCAATGTGGTGTTTCGCTGGGGTGATGGCTGGGAAGGCTGGCCGGCCCTGGCACCTTATAACGGCATCATCGTGACCGCCGTTGCCACTGATGTGCCCCAGGCCTTGCTGGATCAACTGGCCCCCGGCGGCCGGCTGGTCATTCCGGTGGGGGCTGGTGAAGTCCAGCAGTTGATGCTGATCGTGCGCGAAGAACAGGGTTTTTCACGTCACGTGCTGGGGGCGGTTCGGTTTGTTCCGTTGCTTAACGGGCCATTGGCCTGAGCATTTATAAACAGACGCTGAATTCCGTGGCGTGGGTTGTGTCTTACACCGGCGCTGATCAATTAACCGTTGATTGGTTAAACGGATTGCAACGGCGTCGAGCAAACGTGTGCGGCAGCGCCTCGCGCTTCATTAATAGAGGTGGGGTTGCGGCCAGCTGTATTTGTAATACCGTTGCCTGCACAGGCAGTTTCCAATTTTTCAACCACCACAAAGGGAGCGGCGGGTGAGTCTCACAGTCATTGCGCAGCGTATGGGTATCACGAGCTTTCAGCGCCTGGTGACTGGCCTTGTCTTGAGTACCTTGCTGGTCGGTTGCTCCAGTACCCCGTCGGGTAACGTCCGGGTTGTCGATCGCACCAACGCAACGCCTCAACGTCCTACAGTAACGACCGGTCAGTATGTAGTCCGTCGCGGTGATACGCTGTTTTCCATCGCTTTTCGCTATGGCTGGGACTACAAAGCCCTCGCAGCGCGAAACAACATTCCTGCGCCTTATACGATTCATCCGGGTCAGAGAATTCGCTTTGATGGGCGCAGTGGTTCAACGCCTACCGCGGTGGTCACTCAGTCCGGTTCGACGACTTCGTCGTCGAGTAAAACCACGGTGATCCAACGTCCGGTCGGTGCCGCAACGGCAACAGTACCGTCCGTCGCGAGCAAACCGACACCTGCTCCTACCCCCGCGCCAGGCCCCAGCCCGAGCGGCTGGGGATGGCCTTCTAATGGCGTTCTTATTGGAAAATTCTCTTCAAACGGTAGTTTGAATAAAGGAATTGATATCGCCGGGGATTTGGGACAGCCTGTTTTAGCCGCGTCTGATGGCACGGTTGTGTACGCCGGGAGTGGTTTAAGGGGCTACGGCGAACTCGTGATCATCAAACACAGCGATACCTACGTCAGTGCCTACGGTCACAACCGCAGGCTGTTGGTTCGGGAGGGGCAGCAGGTCAAGGTCGGGCAAAAAATTGCCGAAATGGGATCAACGGGAACGGACCGGGTGAAACTGCATTTTGAGATTCGCCGACAAGGTAAGCCAGTCGATCCGCTGCAATTCCTGCCACGTCGTTGATTTGATTGTCAGCCTGTTCCGTCACGTAGAGGGAACAGGCTCCAGCGTTGCCAAGGATAAAGGCGTCGCTTGAGCTTGAGGTCGAACTCACCAAAGGACTATAACAATGGCTCTCAGTAAAGAAGTGCCGGAGTTTGACATCGACGATGAGGTTCTCCTTATGGAGACCGGCATCGCTATGGATTCGATGTCGAATGATGAAGGGGCGACTCCACCTTCCGTTCGTGCCAAATCCAGACACTCCGCTTCGCTTAAACAACATAAGTACATCGACTACACACGGGCGCTGGACGCCACTCAGCTGTACCTCAACGAAATCGGCTTCTCGCCGCTGCTCTCCCCCGAGGAAGAAGTTCATTTTGCGCGTCTGTCGCAAAGTGGCGACCCGGCCGGGCGAAAACGCATGATTGAAAGCAACCTGCGCCTGGTGGTGAAAATCGCCCGACGCTACGTCAATCGTGGCCTATCGCTGCTGGACCTGATCGAAGAGGGTAACCTGGGGCTGATTCGCGCTGTCGAGAAATTCGACCCCGAGCGAGGCTTCCGTTTCTCGACCTACGCGACCTGGTGGATTCGCCAGACCATCGAGCGGGCGATCATGAATCAGACCCGGACCATCCGGTTGCCGATCCATGTGGTCAAGGAGCTGAACGTCTACCTGCGGGCTGCCCGTGAACTCACCCAAAAGCTCGACCACGAACCCTCACCCGAAGAGATCGCCAACCTGCTGGAGAAACCGGTGGGCGAGGTCAAGCGCATGCTTGGGCTCAACGAGCGGGTTTCTTCGGTTGATGTCTCGCTGGGGCCGGACTCGGATAAGACCCTGCTGGACACGCTCACCGATGACCGACCTACCGACCCGTGCGAACTGCTCCAGGACGATGACTTGTCCCAGAGCATCGACCAGTGGCTCTCGGAGCTCACGGACAAGCAACGGGAAGTGGTGATTCGCCGCTTCGGCTTGCGCGGTCATGAAAGCAGCACCCTTGAAGATGTGGGCCTGGAAATTGGGCTGACCCGTGAGCGGGTCAGGCAGATTCAGGTCGAAGGCCTCAAACGTCTTCGGGAGATCCTGGAGAAGAACGGCCTGTCGAGCGAGTCGTTGTTCCAATAACGGGAACGCACGCGTAATAAGAAAAGCCCCGACTGGTTCGGGGCTTTTTCGTTTCTTTGGCGGCTGTTGCAGCGCTTACTCTGTTTGCCGGCTTGGCGTGTAAGCTTTTGCCTAGTGTTGCGTAAGCGTTTGGTTTCCCGTCGAAGGGATAGACGACTATAAAGGCCGTCGTATTTTTCATATGTTATTGATATATAACTATATTTTTATGTATTTCATTCCTGTGACGAGGCGCAGCGACGGCGTTTGGCCAATTGCACTCGCTGGGGAAAATACTAATATCAGTCCTGTGTCGACGGACAGACACACCTGTCACGGACGATGGGGAAGGAAGGACATCGCAGGATGCGATTCATCAGGATGATGAAAAGGATCAAAGGGATTAGGGAAAAAATGTGGGCGGGTCAAACCGCCCCTTTTTTTTGCCTGCGATTTATTGAATCCGAGAAAACAAAAAGGCCCGCAAGGGGCCTTTTTCAACGAGCGCAGGGTGATATCAGCGTTCGAGGTCTTTGAGCTTGTCTGGTTTGCCATCCCACTCTTTGGCGTCTGGCAACTCGTCTTTCTTTTCGGTGATGTTTGGCCAGATGTCCGCCAGTTCGGCGTTCAGCTCGATGAAGTTCTCCATGCCGGCCGGCACTTCGTCTTCCGAGAAGATGGCATTCGCCGGGCATTCCGGTTCACACAGGGCGCAATCGATGCACTCGTCCGGGTGAATGACCAGGAAGTTCGGCCCTTCGTAAAAGCAGTCCACCGGACAGACTTCTACGCAGTCGGTGTACTTGCACTTGATGCAGTTGTCGGTGACGACGAAGGTCATTTCTAATTCTCTCCTCAGGCGGCGGCAGCGGAACCCCTTCACGGTGGGCTCGCCAGGTTCGGGAGCGATAGTCTGCGGACCAGGCTAATAGTCCGCAGCATCCCAAACCGCGCGAGATTCTACCAGCTTGAACGCCAGTGCGTTAGATCCGTGTCTTCAATGAATAAAGCAATTCAAGTGCCCGACGTGGCGTCAGGTCGTCCAGATCCACTTTGGCCAGTTCATCAAGCACCGGATGCGGCAGGCTGGCGAACAGGTCGCTCTGCTGCGGAGCCGCCGGTTTGCCTTTGCTCGGACGCGGTGTTTCGTGGGGCAGGCTGGTGGTTTCCAGACGGCTCAGGTGCTCGCGCGCACGGCTGATCACTTCGCTGGGGACGCCGGCCAGTTGCGCCACCGCCAGGCCGTAGCTCTGGCTGGCCGGGCCGGGCAGCACATGGTGCAGGAATACGATGCGCTCGTTGTGCTCGGTGGCATTGAGATGCACGTTAGCCACCAGTGGCTGGCTTTCCGGCAGTACGGTGAGTTCGAAATAGTGGGTGGCAAACAGCGTGTACGCCCGCAGGTGCGCCAGCCGTTCGGCCGCTGCCCAAGCCAGGGACAGGCCGTCGAAGGTACTGGTGCCGCGTCCGACCTCGTCCATCAGCACCAGGCTGCGTTCGGTGGCGTTGTGCAGAATGTTCGCGGTTTCGCTCATTTCCACCATGAAGGTCGAACGCCCGCCGGCCAGGTCATCGCTGGAACCGATGCGGGTAAAGATCCGGTCCACCAGGGACAATTCGCAACTGGCTGCCGGCACGAAACTGCCGATGTGGGCCAGCAGCACGATCAAGGCGGTCTGACGCATGTAGGTGGATTTACCGCCCATGTTCGGACCGGTGATCACCAGCATGCGGGTGTTGTCATCCAGGCTCAGGTCGTTGGCCACGAACGGCGTGGTCAATACCTGCTCAACCACCGGGTGACGACCCTGGGTGATGCGCATGCACGGCTCGCTGACAAACCGCGGGCAGTTGAGGTCCAGGTTCAGCGCGCGTTCAGCCAGGTTGCTCAGCACGTCCAGCTCCGCCAGGGCGCCGGCGGTGTCCTGCAGTGGCGGCAGTTGGCTGATCAAGTCTTCGAGCAGCGCCTCATAAAGCATCTTTTCCCGGGCCAGGGCGCGGCTCTTGGCCGACAACGCCTTGTCTTCGAACGCCTTGAGTTCCGGGGTGATGAAACGCTCGGCGCCTTTGAGCGTCTGGCGACGAAT
The DNA here is from genome assembly GCF_009831705.1 of Pseudomonas sp. PICF6. Classification (NCBI taxonomy): domain Bacteria; kingdom Pseudomonadati; phylum Pseudomonadota; class Gammaproteobacteria; order Pseudomonadales; family Pseudomonadaceae; genus Pseudomonas; species Pseudomonas sp. PICF6. The sequence continues at coordinate 104,427 of NZ_WUUD01000011.1, forward strand.
GTAGTCAGCTGGCGCCTGTTCGGCCTGTTTGCTCGGCAATTCGATGAAGTAACCGTGGATACGGTTGTAACCGACCTTGAGGTTGGCCAGGCCGGTACGGGCTTTTTCCCGGGCTTCGAGGTCGATCAGGAACTGCCCGGCGTTCTCGCTCAGCGATTGCAGTTCGTCGAGTTCGGCGTCGTAGCCGGTTTTCAGCACGCCGCCGTCACGGATCACCGCTGGCGGGTTGTCGATAATGGCCTTTTCCAGCAGCGCAGCCAGCTCCGGGTAAGTGCTGGTGGTGCGCGCCAGTTGTTGCAGGTGCGGCGCTTCCAGGTCGGTCATCGCCACCTGAAGCTCGGGCAGGGCGCCGAGGGCATCGCGCAGGCGCGCCAGGTCACGGGGGCGGGCGTTGCGCAGGCCGATACGCGCCAGGATCCGCTCGATGTCCCCGATTTCCTTGAGCTGCGGTTGCAACTGCTCGAAGCGATAACGATCCAGCAGGCAGGTAATGGAGCTCTGACGCGCCAGCAGCACCGTCAGGTCTCGCAGCGGACGGTTCAGCCAACGGGTCAGCAGACGGCTGCCCATGGCGGTCTGGCAGCGATCGACCACCGATTGCAGGGTGTTGTCGCGCCCGCCGGCCAGGTTGGTGTCCAGCTCCAGGTTGCGTCGGCTCGCGCCGTCCAGCACCACGGTGTCATCCAGGCGCTCATGACGCAGGCTGCGCAAGTGGGGCAGGGCGGTGCGCTGGGTTTCCTTGGCGTAGGCCAGCAGGCAGCCGGCCGCGCCAATGGCCAGGGTCAGGTTTTCGCAACCGAAGCCTTTAAGGTCCTGAGTGGAGAACTGCTGGCAGAGACTTTTCAGCGCCGAGTCGCGCTCAAAGTCCCACGGCGCCCGGCGCCGAACGCCACGGCGTTTTTCCGCCGGCAGGTCTTTGGGCCAGTCATCCGGGATCAGCAACTCCACCGGATTGACCCGCTCCAGCTCCGCCAGCAGGTTTTCCCAGCCCTTGATCTCTAGCACCGAGAAATTGCCGCTGGTGATGTCCAGCACCGCCAGGCCGAACAGGCGCTCATCGCCCAGCACGGCGGCGATCAGGTTGTCCCGGCGTTCATCCAGCAAGGCTTCATCACTGACCGTGCCCGGCGTGATGATCCGCACCACTTGGCGTTCCACCGGCCCTTTGCTGGTAGCCGGGTCGCCGACCTGCTCGCAGATCACCACCGACTCGCCGAGCTTGACCAGCTTGGCCAGGTAACCTTCCGCCGCGTGGTAAGGAATCCCACACATCGGAATCGCCATGCCCGCCGATTGCCCACGCGCCGTCAGGGTGATGTCCAATAGCTTGGCGGCCTTCTTCGCGTCCTCGTAGAAGATCTCGTAGAAGTCGCCCATGCGGTAGAACATCAGCTGATCGGGGTGCTGATTCTTCAGGCGCCAGTATTGCTGCATCATTGGCGTGTGGCTGGAGAGGTCGTTTACGGCTGTATTCATGGGTGTCAGGGAGGCTCGTTGAAAGGTGTGGGGCAAAAGGAGGGGCATTGGCCCGGCTTTTCCGCGATGGGCGCAAGGTTAACATGGGCGGTCGGGGGGGACCCAGGGATGAGTGTTGTTGGGATCGTATGTATATCCGTTGCTGCGGTAACGGCTGCTTATGGTTCCGCCCTTACGGCGGCTCACTTTTGAGAAGCGCAAAAGTAAGCAAAACGC
>NZ_WUUD01000011.1:106128-137572 GCF_009831705.1 Pseudomonas sp. PICF6
TGGCACCTCGCCTAGGCTCGGTGTGCCCTCACTCCGGCATTGCTCCGTGGGCCCGCCGCGAAGGACCATCCATGGTCCAGCGCGGCTATCCCGGCATCCATGCCGGGATACCCACTACGCAATACCTGCGTTCGGCCATCGTGGTTAACGGGGCGCCGAGATCAACGTCCACCGCGAGGCGGCCTGACAGCCGGCCTGGTTCTTCCGGTCGTACATCCATCATATCTGTGGGAGCAAAGCTTGCTCGCGAGGCGGCCTGACAGCCGGCCTGGTTCTTCCGGTCGTACACCCATCATATCTGTGGGAGCAAAGCTTGCTCGCGAGGCGGCCTGACAGCCGGCATGGTTCTCCCGGTCGTACTCCGATCCAATTGTGGGAGCGAGCCTGCTCGCGATGACGGCTGCCAATACAACTTAGTTGTAGCAGGACTACAGCTATCGCGAGCAAGCTCGCTCCCACAGTGATTACTCGGGCTTCTCTTAGGTCTCGGCTTGCATCATGAATGCCTACCTCGGCTCAACCACATCCAGCGCCCGATTCGCCAGCAACTGCCCCAGTTCGATCATCTGCTGGACCCCTAGCGCGATATGCCGTCGCGAGCCCTCCAGGTCGAATGCCAGATCACTGACCATGGCGTTGGCCGAGGCCAGGGTTTCGCTGAGGTTGGCGAGCAGGCACTCGGCGTCGATGTTCGGAGCGATGACGTAAAGGGTGTCGAGTGTGTCGGATGTTTCTTTGTCGGCTGGCGGCTTGAGGTAGTAGTCCAGAGCGCGGGTGGCGGCTTCGTCGAGTTTCTTGGCGTTGGCCGACTGGGGGCGGGAGGTGTGATTGTCTGGGGGATTCGGTGTGTTCTTCGGCATTCTATGGATCCTTGAAGTTGAGCCACCACTCACTCGCGACTAAACGAGGGGGGGGCAGCTGTACGCAGGTTAGTCGACCGGGGATCCAAGGAACCGGCGCGCCCGAGGGCGCCCTGCGCACAGCCACCATCAAGTGCAGGAATGAGGATACCTGACTGAATGGAGCAATGAGCACCTTGGAATACCGAGCGACTAAACCCGATCACTGATGGGCAGTGACGGGATCAAAAGTACTAATTGGATCCAAGGTGGACAAGCCGGCGGATTCTGGCGCAGTTGTAGGCAGAGGCGCAAGGCGACGTAGCCCGGCCTCGCAAATTTGAAGGACGCAGATCGGGCGGTTTCCCACGAGGTTGTAGGGGGTTTCCAAGCGCTGACAATAGCTGACACCAGCCCAGCGCGTTAGGGCCGTCTGCATCGATGTTGAATGTGCCGCCGTCATCGCGAGCAGGCTCGCTCCCACAGTTTTACCGAGTCGTTCACGGACCTCGCATACACCCCAAATCCCCTGTGGGAGCGAGCCTGCTCGCGAAAGCGGTGGATCAGTTTGCATTGATGTTGAATGGGCTGTGGTCTTCGCGAGCAGGCTCGCTCCCACAGTTTTACCGAGTCGTTCACAGACCTCGCATACACCCCAAATCCCCTGTGGGAGCGAGCCTGCTCGCGATAGCGCTGGGTCAGCTTGCATTGATGTTGGACGGAAACACTTCACCATCGATATGCACACTTATGCAAAACAGCATTTGTCTTCTGCAAAAAGAACCCGCATCATGCGCGTTATGCAAAAACGCAACGTTTCTACCGTATTAAGGGCACTGCTCGATCAGCACGGGATCTCCCCCACGGAGCTTCACCGTCGTACCGGCGTGCCTCAGTCAACCCTGTCGCGGATTCTCAGCGGCAAGATTGTCGACCCTTCGGATAAACACATCTCGAAGATCGCCGAATACTTTGCCGTGAGTACCGATCAGTTGCGCGGGCGCGCGGACATTGCGTCTGCCGGCCATCCGCGCCGCGACGAGCCGCATTCCGAACTCAAGGACATAAGCCTGTGGGATGACGACACCCCCGTCGAAGAAGACGAGGTGTCGGTCCCTTTTCTGCGTGAGGTTGAATTGGCTGCTGGATCAGGAAGATTCGTCATCGAGGAAAGCGAGCGCTCAAGCCTGCGCTTTGGCAAGCGCAGCCTGCGTCATAACGGCGTGCAGTTCGACCAGGCCAAATGCGTGACGGTACGCGGCAACAGCATGTTGCCGGTGCTGCGCGATGGCGCAACGGTCGGGGTGAACGCAGGCAAGTGCGGGATCGGCGACATCGTCGACGGCGACCTCTATGCCATCAACCACAACGGTCAACTGCGGGTGAAGCAGCTTTACCGCCTGCCCACCGGCATCCGTCTGCGCAGCTTCAACCGCGACGAGCATCCGGATGAGGACTACACCTTCCAGGACATGCAGGATGAGCAAATCGTCATCCTCGGCCACGTCTTCTGGTGGGGCATGTACGCCCGTTAACCCCTCCGCTGTCAGATAAAACCCGCCATCGTGCGGGTTTTTTTACGCCTGTGAAAATCCCCTGACCCCTGTGTTTGCTGGGCTTTATGCGCCTATGCATTCGATGCGCATAAATAAATGCATTTACGCATTGACTGTATATGCATCCGTGCATATTCTGTGTCCAAGCCGCTCGACAAAGCGGCTGGCAACGAAGCTCTTTAGTTCCACCAACAGGCAGCGATGAACCGGCCTTAACGGTTCAGAGGGTTGGCAACTGACCCGGGTGTGCAGCGTAAAGCACCAGAAGCAGTTATCCGGCGGGCAGGGACCGCGGTCGGAAAAACAATTTGAATGGATCCGTACCGCGCCAGTCGCGCCGAAAGATCAACTTCCTTCTGGCCATCGGCCAGGGAAGGCGAAGGACCGCATTACTGAAAAGCCCGGTTCACCCCGGGCTTTTTGGAATGCCTACCTCAAGAGACATCGTTTGAACCCAACACACATTTCTCATCCATCACCCCAGGAGGCGTGACATGACAAACGAGCAACAAGCGTTGCTGGACATGCCGATCTGGCTGGTCATCGTGCTCGCCCTGGTGGGCGGCGTGACCGGCGAGATGTGGCGTGCCGACAAAGAGGGCGCCCGCGGCTGGTCGCTACTGCGTCGCCTGGCCCTGCGTTCCGGCGCCTGCATGGTCTGCGGCGTCTCGGCGATCATGCTGTTGTACGCCATGGGCCTGTCGATCTGGGCCGCAGGAGCCTTCGGTTGCCTGACGGCGATGGCCGGGGCGGACGTGGCCATAGGGCTTTACGAACGCTGGGCCGCCAAGCGGATGGGCGTCAGTGAGCTGCCGCCGCGTGATTCCCGTTCCGACCAACATTGATCCCTCGCTGCTGATCTTCGTGCCGCCATAAAAAACAGGAGACCTTGATGCCTGCCGCCCTCGAAAAACCGTCGCAGCTGTTCTTCGCCATTGCCCAGACGCTACGCGCCACTCATCCCACTTTGAAAATCGGCAGCCCCCAGGAGTTCGATGGCACCGACGACCAACCCTGGGTGCTGATTGCCCTCGAGCGTGATGCGTCAGGCAACCGCGCCAACGACGGACGTATCGCCCATGTCCTGACGGTTTCCCTGCAAGTGGTCATGGCCGTTGCGGGATGGGAGGCGTGCGATCTCGCCGGTGAGCTGAAACATCTGGTGGTGGATAACCGCTGGGGGCTGTCGGGCGATCAATGTGATCTGCCCACGGAGATCGATGGCCTTGCATCCACGTTCACCCACGAAGCTCGGGCATACACCGCCTGGACCCTTTCATTTACCCAAACCCTCTACCTCGGCTCGACGCTGCTGGAGGACCCGTTGGGCATCCCGAAATTTGCCCGGACCTGGGAAGTCTCGAACATCGATGACCCGGCTCAATACACCGCACTTGAGGGCTGACCCATGTTTGATGCGCTATTACGGATGCATCTGGGGCCGCTCATCGAGCGTCTGGCCGAGATGGAAACCGAACTGGAAGACCTGCATCGGCGCGCCGACAGTTTCTGTCGCATCGGTGTTTGTCAGGAAGTCGATGCGACCAGCAACACCTGCAAGGTCAGCCATGGCGAATTGCTGACCCCGGCGATCCGTTTTTTCAATCCCAGTGCTGGCGAACAGAGCGAGTCGCGGATTCCCTCCGTGGGCGAGCAGTGCCTGCTGCTGAACCATGGCGGCGGTGAGAGCGGTGGGCAGTCGGTGGCGCTGTTCGGCCTCAACGGCGGTCAATTCCCGCCCGTCTCCACACAGGCATCACTGACGCGCCGCCGCTATCAGGACGGCACGGAAAACGGCTACGACCACGCCAGCCATGTCCTGCACTGGCAAAACGGCCCGACGGCATTCACCGGTTCCCGTGAGTCCATCGACTTAAGCATTGGCCCGGCGAGGCTGGCGATGACGCCGCAGGCCATCGAACTGCAACTGGGCGCCGTCGGCATACGGCTCGACGCGTCCGGTGTGCACCTGAGCGGCCCGGTAGTGGATCACCAGGGGCGCGTCATCAGTACCGCATAAGAGATTTCCTCATGATTGGAATCGATCGAAATACCGGCGCCACGGTCGACGACTGGCTGCAGTTCGTGCAGCGCGCCACTCGTGCATTGACCACGCCGTTGGGCACTCGCCAGAAGCGCCCTCTGTATGGCTGCGCCCTCACGCAATTGCTCGGGCAGAACCTCGGCGATGACCTGCTGATCCTTGCCCAGAGCCACGCGGCCCAAGCGTTCTACAACCCGGACAACGGCATTGGAGACTTCGAGCCGCAGGTCATTGTCGCCAGCCGACAGGGTGCCGGTTTGTTGTTGCGCTTCGCCGGCACCTGGAAAAACCGCAAACAGACTTTCGAGGTGGTGACATGAGCATGTTGATACCCGGCCAGAACCAATTGGCCGAACCGGCAATCGTCACTGTCGAAGCGTTCGAAGACTTGCTCGCAGAGTTCAAGACCTTCGTGGTCGAGTACGTCGCCGCACGCTCTCCCGCCAGCGCGGCGAAGCTGGTGGACAGCCTCGAAAACGAAAGCGAATTGCTGACCCTGGCCCTGGAGGCGTTCTGCGTCCGCCTGCAAACCCACGAACGCAAATACAACGCCCGCATCAAGCAGATGCTGGCGTGGTGGGCCACGGGGACCAACCTCGATGCGCGCCTCGCGGACATGGGCCTCGAACGCCAGTTGCTCGATCCTGGCGACCCGGCAGCATTCCCGCCCATCCCTCCGGTTTACGAGAGCGATGATGACGCCCGCTTGCGCTATTACCTGGCGCCCCATGCCCCGGCGGCCGGCTCGCGCATGCAGTATCGGCGGGAGATTTTTACCCTGGGTGAACGGCCCGTCGTGAAGGTGGAAAACGCCTCGGCCGGTGTCGTGACGGTTACCTACACCTTCAACCCGGATGGCTATGCGGCGCAGGTCAAGGACGGCAATGGACGCCGCACCGCGTCGGGCGAAGTCACGGTCACGGTGCTGTCCCGGGAGGGAGATGGCACACCGTCCGAGACACTCCTTGAGGGTGTTCGTCAGCACTTCGCTCGTCCTGATGTGCGACCGGAGACGGATCACATCATCGTTCAGGCTGCGCAAATCAAACCCTACAAAATCCGCGTCGTGGCGAAGATCAATGCCGGCCCGGATTCGGGTTTGACCCAGGTTGCGGCACAACAGCAGCTGCAGGCGTACGCCGAGGCCTGTCATCACCTGGAGGGCCGGGTGGACCCGAGCTGGATCGACTACACGCTGCACAGCGCGGGGGCGGTTCAGTTGCAGATTCTCGAACCGCTCGAGCCGATTGTGACAACGGCTTTTCAAGCCCCGTACTGCACGGGTGTCGAGGTCGAGGTGGATACGTTATGAGTGACGACACACCTCGCCCCAGCCTGCTGCCGGCCAACAGTTCGCCGCTGGAAAAGGCGCTCGATCTGGGTTTCGCCCGGCTGCTGGAGCGTATCGATCCGCCGTTTCCCGAGTTGATGAACGCGAGCCAGACTCCGTCCGCTTTCTTGCCTTATCTGGCAGCGGATCGCAGCGTCAGCGAGTGGGATGCGGCCGCCAGCGACCTGGAAAAACGTTTGACGGTTTCGCTGTCCTGGCAGATCCAGCGCCAGGCCGGCACTCGCCAGGCCTTGAACCACGCTGTCGAGTCTCTGGGGTTCACGCCCCACGTCACTGCCTGGTACGAACAGCAGCCCAATGCCCATCCCTACTCCTTTGATGTGCAAGCCATCATCGGTCAAGGCTGGGCCAGTGGTGATCACAATCGCTTGATACAGCGAATCAATGCAGCCAAGAGCGAACGCGACCAAGCCACCATCACCGTCGTGCATCAAACGCGCGGCGGCCTGGCAGCGGCGGCGGTTTTGCACGGGCCGTTGAGCGACGGTGAGCTGTTTTTGAGCGGGGCACTGCCGGCACTTGAACTGGGTGCGCGGCTTACTGGCATTGGGATTTCCCAGCGCTACACCATTAACGATTACGACCTCAGGGCGCAGCCATGACAGAAGACATTACGCGCTTGGTTCGCTTCACTTCCGCCGGCCTGGCGGAAGTGTTGCAGGCAAAAAACCAAGGCTTGAAAGGTGAGATCACTCACATCGGTGCCGGTACCGCTCGCTACGATCCCAACGGATCGGAAACGGCACTTCGCAATGAACGGCAGCGTGTGGCGATCGTGGATTACGAAGACCTCGATTCAGGGCAATTGAGAATGGCCGCTTTGTTCGACGGGCTTGATGAATACGAGATCGGCGAATTCGGTTTTTATCTCTCCACCGGCACGCTATTGGCCGTGTACTCGGTGGCTGGAAAGTTGCTGACTTACAAAGCCGCTGCTGCGCGCGTGTTGCAAAAGTTCACGCTGGATATCTCTCCGCTGCCAGCGCAAAGCGTCACGGTGGTGGTTGGGTCTGACAACCTGAACCTTCTATTGAGTGAGGAGATTGCGACGTTGGCTACAGCCAATATCGACAACATGGCGCGGCACCTTGGCCTGATGTTTCGGGTGATGGTGCTCGAAGCCAAATAATCAAATAGCACAAGGAACCTGAATGTGAGTCTGGAAACCACTATCGCGTCGCTGGTATCAGCGGCCAACAACTTGACCACGGCGGTCAATGGAAAAATTGGCAGTATCAATACGACCATGGCTACGGCGTTGGCACAGTTCAACGAATGGCGAAATCTCAAGGATGTAGAGGGCGATCCGGCTGCGCTGGGCACGATTCGTCGCAATGTGCTGCAGGGCCATGTTAATGGGACTGGAGCACCCTATGGCAGCACCGCGCAAGGGGAATTTATTCCTACTGACTTGGGTGCCAGCACGAATGTATATATGCACTTCAAGGTGCCGTTGAACATCAATGTCAACTCGGAAATGTTCTGGTTCAACATCAAGGGTTATAGCTACGGCACCGCGAAAATCATCGACGAAACTTTGGTGGGATACTGCTATCAACCGACTCGGGTTCTGCAAAGCGTTTCGACCTTTGGCAACATGACGCCGGCGGTTTATGTCGATACGAACGGCAACGTTGTCATGCGAATTCTGGTCCCCAATGTTTACTACACCACCATAAGGATTGACACGATGCGCGTGGGCAATGGTCGGTTGTTCAATCAGGGCGACTTGAAAACCAAATTGTCATTGGCCGATACCGTCGTTTTCAGTAAGGAATGATCATGTCTGATACCTCCACCACCGACACGCCTGCACTTCCACTCGCCGTGCCTTCGCGTGAAGTCGAATGGGCGGCCATTCGTACACGCCGTAACCAGCTTCTGCGTGAAACGGATTTCACCCAACTGCCGGACTACCCTGCGACAGACGCACAGCGAGCCGAGGTTAAGGCCTACCGCCAAGCCCTGCGGGATATCCCCGAGCAGCTCGAGGACCCATCCAAGTTGGTCTGGCCCGTGCTACCGACCTTCGTCAAGTAACCCCAACCGCGACAGCGGTTTTTTTTCGCCCGCAATAAGCCCCGTGATGGGGCTTTTGTGTTTTTCGCGTATGGAGACGCCGTAGATGCCCATTCGTAAGCAATACACCGTGCTGTTGCCATTCCCTGCCGGCGGCGGCCACTGGTCGAGCATCGGCCAGAAGCTCGAACTGCTGGATGTGGAGGCTAATGCCTTGCGCAGTGCCGGTCGCCTTGAGCTGACCAGCGTCCTGGAGGCGCACAAACAGGCTGTCGACACGCAAGCCATCCCAACCCAACCGGCCAAAAAGGCCACCACCAAAAAGGCTGAATAACCATGGCTGAGGTTTTGAACTTCGAGCACAACGGCATCACCGTCAATGCCACTGAATCTCCCGAGGCCATGGGTGGCCTGGGTGATAACGTCATCGGTCTGGTCGGCACCGCGCCGAATGCCAACCTGTTGATTCCGAAAAACACCCCATTTCGCATCAACAGCTTCACCACTCAGGCCCAGTTGGACCCGACCGGTGCTGAGGCGGGGACGCTGTTTCAGGCGGTTTACCAGATCCTCAAAGTGGTCAAGGTGCCGGTCTACGTGGTCATCGTCGAAGAGGGTGCCACACCGGCCGACACGCAGAACAACGTGATTGGCGGCATTGAGGCCGAGACCGGGCGCAAACTCGGTCTGGCGGCGCTCAGTGGGGTCGCTGAAGACCTGACCATCATCGGCGCGCCAGGCTTCACCGGCACCAAGGCGGTGGCGAGCGAGTTCGCCTCGTTCGGCAAGCGCATCAAGGCGCGTGTGGTGCTCGACGGCAAGGACGCGGCGGTTGCTGACCAAGTGACCTACAGCCAGGAACTGGGCGGCGCGGACCTCGGTTTCGACCGTTGCCTGGTGGTGCACAACATGCCGGCGGTCTACTCGAAAGCGGCGAAGAAAAATGTCTTCCTGGCGCCGTCGAGCCTGGCCATCGCCGCGCTGGCCAAGGTCAAGCAATGGGAGAGCCCGGGCAACCAGGTGACCTACGCCGAAGACGTGTCGCGCACCGTCGAATACAACATCCTCGACACCTCCACCGAAGGCGATCTGCTCAACCGCTACGGCGTTTGCTACTACGCCCGGACCATTCTCGGTGGCTTCTCGCTGCTGGGTAACCGCTCCGTCACCGGCAAGTTCATCAGCTACGTCGGCCTTGAAGATGCCATCAGCCGCAAGCTGGTGAAAGCCGGCCAAAAGGCCATGGCCAAGAACCTGACCAAATCCTTCATGGACCAGGAGGTCAAGCGCATCAACGACTGGCTGCAAACCCTGGTCGCCGACGAAACCATCCCCGGCGGCAGCGTGTACCTGCACCCGGAATTGAACAGCGTCGAGAAGTACAAGAACGGCACCTGGTACGTGGTCATCGACTACGGCCGCTACGCGCCGAACGAACACATGATTTATCAACTCAATGCCCGCGATGAAATCATCGAGCAGTTCCTGGAGGACGTTCTCTAATGTTTACCAACCGCGTAAGACAGGCCATCGCGGCCACCCTGCAAGGCCTGCCGTTGTCGGCGACGGTGGAAGAGTTCAGCCCGCCGAAGATCGAATTCGACATGGAGGCGATGGTCGGTGGACGCTTCATTGCCGAAGAAATGGCCAAGAGCGGCAAGGTGCTGAACGCTACCCTCGTACTGCAAGGGGCCGGTCCGGAAATCATGCTCGCCCTGGGTGTGCAACTGGGCGATGACATTCTGCTGAACGTGCGTGAAGCCGGTCAGGATCAGGATGGCAACACCTGGTTCACCTACCACACCGTCGGCGGCAAGCTCAAATCCCTGGAAGAGGCCAAGCTGAAGATGGGCGACAAACCCACCACGACACTTGAGCTGGCCTGCCGCACCTACAACCGTCTCGAAAACGGTGTCCCGGTGATCGACATCGACGTGCGCACCCAGAAGTTCGTGCTCAACGGCGTCGACATCCTCGGCGATGCCCGTCGTGCGGTGTTGTTGCCCTAAGCAAATGCCTGGCAACTGAACGCAATCCGGTGGGAGCGAGCCTGCTCGCGATAGCGGTGTGTCAGACACCTTGATGCTGGGTGTACCGCCGTCATCGCGAGCAGGCTCGCTCCCACAGGTTGCGTCCTCCACTGACCGGCACCGCGCAACTTCCCATGATTGACCAAGGAATTCACTTCATGTCCTGGACACCTCCTGTTCACGTCTTGCTGTCGCCGATCACCGGTGATGACGGGGCGCAAATCGAGCAGCTTCAGCTCAAGCCGCTGCACTACGCCGCACAGAAAGACGCCCTGGCCCGTGCCGGCGACGATGAGGACGACCAGTTTTTCGAGCTGGCCAAATTGGCCACCGGCCTGTCGGTCAAGGAGCTGGATCAGCTCAAGCGCCCGGACTACGTGAGCATCGCGCAATACGTGCACGAAATGTCCACTCACCCGACGTCCCACTTTCTGGAATCGACGGATGGCGCAGCAGTCGACCCCGACCAGGTGCAACTGCTCCAAACGCTCAACGTCGCTGGCCGCAGCCTGACCTCGCTGACCCTGGAAATGCCCGTGCTGCGAGCGACCAAGGCGATGAAAAAACTGAAGACGGCCAAGGAACGCGCCGAGTTCATCACCGCCCATTGCACCGGCCTGATGATTCCCGATCTGGACCTGCTGACCGTGCCCGACTGGACACAGCTTCAGGTACGCATCGACGATTTTTTAAACAAACCGGCGGACTTCTTTCGGAGCGCGACATCGAAGTGATCCTCGATGTGGTGCCGCTCATTTACCCGGTAAGTGAAGCGGAAATTCTGGAGTGGGACGTCGGCAAGGCATTACGTCGTTACGACATCGCGATGACTCGCCTTGGCGTGAAAAAGGAGTAGGGCCGGATGGCGGACGATAAATATTCGCTCAAATACGCAGCCTTCAATGAGAGCGGGCTGGCGTTCGGTAATACCAGCCTCACGAGTGGTGTGGCAGCGCAAGGTGCGTTCGCCGGGGATCAGCTGCTGAGCCTCGATCGGGTGCTGGACAAACTCGGGCTCAAACTCGGGTTGCTGACCACGGCGATCGAGTCGCTGACCGTGAAACTGTCGGCGCAACGATTGTTCTCCCAAACGATGGGCGCCGGCGCCAAGGGTGAGTCAGCCAGTGAGCCCAAGGGGAAGTCGGGTGGCGGTATCGAACCACCGGCGCTGCTCAAACCTGCGATAGCGATGGATTCGGCCATGGCCGATCTGAAAAAGGCCAGCCAATTCGGACCGCGCCAGATTCAACAGGTGGCTGAGTCAACCCCGCAGATCGCCACCGCACCGCTGGTGGCGGGCGGGGGCACCACGGCGGTTGAAGTGGTGAGGATGCAAAGCCTGGCGGCCAGGAAAGGCATCGGTAGCGATGTGCACGATGCCTCGGAGCGACAGTTGGTCCTGTCGAACTTCGCCTCGGATGCTGGCGTCACCGCGGCGGCGTTCGAGATGCCGGCCATGAAGGCCGCCGAAATGCTGGCCGACTGGCGCATCTCCATGAAGCTCAGCGGCGCGCAAGCCTTTGACCTGGCGGATGCCGCTAACCAATTGGGCAAATTACCCAACGGTGCGAAAGCGGCTGAGATCGGTGCGGTCTTGCAGCGTGAAGGTGCCGCTGCGACGACGGCGGGCCTGGCCCCTGCACAAGCCGCCGCGTTGACGGCGGCATTGCTCAATACCGGTACCCAACAAGCTGAAGCCGGGGTGGCGCTGGATAGTTTCACGACGGCCCTGGGCAAGGGTGACCAGGCCTCCGCCACCGAGCAAACGGCCTGGAAACAGCTGGGTCTGGCGCCCACGGCGGTGGCGAGCGGCTTGCGTGACAAGGACACGGCGTCTGGCACGGTGATGACGGTGCTGGCGGCCTTGAACGCGCAACCGGCCGACAAGCGCTCGGCCCTTTCCGCCACGCTCTTCGGCAATGGCGATGAGGCGGTGCTGCGCATGGCGCAGAAACTGCCTGATGTGAACGCAGCCTTCTTGCAGGTGAAAGACCCAGGCCAATATGCCACGTCGCAATTGGGCAACGACGGCTCGGTGCGGCAGGACGCGTTGGCGCTGTCGAAAACCCAACAAGGCCAGCTGAACATCCTCAACGCCCGTAGCGAGCGTTTGTCGGTGGCTACGGGAAATGCCCTGATGCCTTCGGCGGATACCTCCTTCCAGTGGCTGGGTTCGCTGGCCGATGGCATGAGTGAATTGGCTGAATCCTCACCTAAAGCCACCGCTGCAATTGTGCTTGTTGCCGCGGCGATCAAACCGCTGGTGGGTGTGCTGCTCAAGGCCGTAGTGGATGAAATGTCCAGTCAGGTGGCCAAGCGAGTGCTGGGTAGGGCCGCCCCGCACCTTCCCGGCCGATTGGGTGAGGTGATCTCCGAAGATCTCAGAAATCCTCGTGTGGGCAAGCTGGATACAAGCAATGCCAACCAGCGTCCCGAATCCACGAGAAGGCCACGAGGCTCACAGGGAGGCGCAGGGCGTTTTTCACTCGCGCCAACGGCCTCATTGCGCTCGATGACTCGCAAGGCGCCCGGCCCGTTGAAAGTCGTCGGCGCCGTCGCTGATGTAGCCGAGGGAGTGCTCACCGGCGACAAACGGATGATGGGCGCAGGCCTGGGAGCCGCAGGTGGCGGCTGGGCAGGCGCTGCCGCAGGTTCCGCGGCCGGTGCCGCTTTGGGCAGCGTCGTTCCGGTGATCGGCACTGCCATTGGTGGGCTGATCGGCGGACTGCTGGGCGGTTGGTTGGGGAGCGATGCCGGGGCGTCTCTGGGCGAAAAACTCGTCGCACCCACCGACAGACTCGCCGCTCCAGAGCAGGTCAGCAAAGACCTGACCAGCACCCCGACAAGCACTCATCAGAACACCATGACCGCAAACATCTACATCAACGGCCAGGACCAGGCCAGTGCCAGTCAGTTGGCCAACCTGGTTGTGCAACAGCTCTCGGGCCAGTTCGGCCTGACAACCATGCCCAACTCACTCGCCATGCGCAGTGATGCGGCGCTGACTGACGGAGGTACGTGATGCGTCAGCAAATGGCACTGGGCAGTTTCATTTTCGGTCTGTCCAGAAACTTCGCCTACCACTCCTTGGTCCGCACCTCGGATGGCGGTTGGAAAAGCATCGACATCCTCACCAGCAAACCCAAATCCAGTCAGGTCGGTCAAGGGCTGCAAGCGCTGACGATCACCGGCAAGTCGATGTACGCCACTGCCATGGACCGACTCGATGAGCTGCGTGCATTACAGGCCCGACGCGCTCCGGTGCCGTTGGTTGACGGCATCGGCCGCAACTGGGGCCTATGGCAGATCAACAAGGTGTCGGAAACCCAGACCGAGATCATTGATGACGGCACCGCGATGGTGGTCGGCTGGGTGATTGAATTGACGGAGTTCGCCAATGCGTAGGGTTCGAAGTATCGCCGGTGATTCGGTGAATCTGTTGCTGTACCGCGAGCTTGAGCGTTGTGACGATGCCGCCGAAGAGGCGCTCTGGCGACTCAATCCGAAGCTGGCCGAGTGGGGGCCGGTATTGCCGGCGGGTGTATGGATTGTCCTGCCGGAAGTGGATCTACAGCCCGTCGCACCCACACCGGTTTCGGCCTGGGATTAAGGAGGCAATATGTCACTGGGTTTCACGCCAGCGGTGGAAATCTACGGTGCGAACGCGGCGCTGCTCAACGAACGCTTGCTCAGTTGGACGCACATCGACGCGGCGGGGATTGAGTCCGATCAACTGACGCTCACCATCAGCCTGGAAGGGCTTGAAGGATTGCCCAGCCTGGGCGGGAAAATCGGCCTGCGGGTCGGTTATCTGGAGTCGGGGCTGGTGGATAAAGGTGAGTTCGTCGTGACCCGGCGCACGCCGACGCTGTTTCCCCTGCGCCTGACGCTTGTCGCGACGGCGGCGCCGTTCAGTGCGGCCGATCAGACCGGTTTCAAGCAACGGCGATCCGTCAGTCATGGTCCGACGACCCTGGGCGTGCTGTTTCGTCAGTTGACCTCCAGACACGGGTTTTCCCCGCGTGTGGCGCCGGACCTGGCGCTGATAAAAATCGAGCACATCGATCAGTCCAACGAAACCGACATGGGTTTTCTGACGCGACTGGCTCACCGTTATGACGCCGTCGCCAAGCCGGTCAACGAGCTGTATGTGCTGGCGCGCCGGGGGCAGGCGAAGTCTTTGTCGGGCAAAGTCCTGCCCGAGACAAAACTGTCGGTGACGACGAATAACCGCCCAGGCGACAACGCCTTTATCTCCGCCGTTCTGGATGATACCGCCCGGGCGAAATACCAGGGCTGCAAGGCCAGTTGGTGGGATGCGGCGGCAGGGAAAATGCGCGTCGAGGAGAGCGGCATCGCGCCGTTCAAGACCCTTCGCCAGCGCTTTCAAAGCGCCAACGATGCTCGCGCCGCCGGTGAAGGCGAGGTACGCCGGATGATGCGCGAAGCACTCAAGGTGGCGATCGAATGCCCCGGCAATCCAGGCTTGTGCGCCGAAGGCATCGTGCTGCTGGACGCCTCCTGGCCGGACTTCATGCGCGGTCGCTGGTCGATCGACAAAGTCACCGCCAGCGGCGACCGGGAAAAAAGCTATCGCAGCAGGATTGATGCAACCTGCCTGGATGCCAGGGCCTAAACACCACTCCCCTGTGGGAGCGAGCCTGCTCGCGATGAGGCCGTCATAGCCAGCATTGATGTTGCCTGACACACCGCCATCGCGAGCAGGCTCGCTCCCACAGTTCTGACTGCGCCTTCCATATAACTGGAGCACCTCCATGAAGATCACTCCGATCCTCACGCAACTGCGTGAGCAATGTCCTGCGCTCGGCAATCGCGTGGCAGCAGGGTTTGACCTCGCCACGTTGCAAGCCGACACGCCGCTGCAAACCCCCTGCGCCTATGTCCTGCCAAGCGCCGACATTGCCAGCAAGAACGCCGCCCAGAACGCCACGCTGCAAGCGGTGCGTGACCGTTTCGACACCGTACTGGTGCTCGACGCCACCGATGCGACAAAAGCGCTGGATCTGTTGCACGACCTGCGCGCCGAACTGTGGCGGGCGCTGGTGGGGTTCAAGCCCGGTGGTGACTACACCGGCATCGAGTACGACGGCAGCGAACTGGTTTCCATCAACAGCAGCCGTGTGTTGTACCGGCTGCACTTTTTCGCCGAGTTCCAGCTGGGCCGCAATCTGGCGAGCCAGCCTGCCGAAAGCTGGCACGAGCGTGAACTGGACGGCTTGTCGTCCTTTACCGGGGCCACCGTGCGGGTCGATGCCATCGACCCGGCGGACCCCAACCTGAAACGTCCCGGGCCCGATGGGCGCGTGGAACTGACCTTCTCTGGAGACGTAACCCCATGAGCAAACGCATCACCGTGCTGCCGGCCCCGGGCCGTGCCGTACCGGACCCGGAAGCGGGCGATCTGTTGCCCCTCGAGGGCCGTGAAGTACCGGACAGCGCCTGGTGGCGTCGACGTCTGGCCGATGGCGATATCACTACCAAAACCGTGAAAGCGGCAAAACCACAGGGAGCCAAATAATGGCGATCGGATTCAGCAACATTCCCGCGGACATTCGTGTTCCGCTGTTCTACGCCGAAATGGACAACTCGGCGGCCAATAGCGCGTCGTCGGCCATGCGCCGGTTGATCGTGGCTCAGGTCAACGACAACGTGGCCCCGGCCGAGGTCGGTAAACTGGTGCTGGTGTCCAGCGTTGCGCTGGCCAAAAACATCGGCGGTCAAGGTTCGATGCTTGCCTCGATGTACGAAACCTGGCGCAAGACCGACCCGCTGGGCGAGATCTGGTGCCTGCCGCTGCACAACGTCGAAGGTGCCATTGCCCAGGGCGTGCTGACCCTGACCGGCGCCGCCACTCAAAGCGGCATGCTCAATCTGTATGTGGGCGGCGTGCGTGTTCAGGCGGCCATCGTCAATGGAGCGACGGCCGCTCAAGCCGCCACTGCGCTGGCCTTGAAGATCAACGCGGCGGCCGATCTGCCGGTGATTGCTGCGGCTGCCGAGGGTGTTGTGACCCTGAGCGCCAAATGGACCGGCGACAGCGGTAACGATATCAGCCTGCAATTCAATCGCCTGGGCAAGAGCAATGGCGAAGACACCCCGGCCGGCCTGACCACCGCCATCACGGCAATGACCGGTGGGGCCGGTGTACCGGACCAGACCGCCGCCGTCGCGGCGCTGGGTGACGAGCCGTTCGAATTCATCGCGATGCCGTGGTCCGATGTGGCAAGCCTCAACACCTGGCAAGCGGTCATGGACGACAGCACTGGTCGCTGGTCCTGGGCCAAGCAGTTGTTCGGCCATGTCTACAGCGCCAAGCGCGGCACCATCGGCACCCTGGTGGCGGCCGGTCAGGCGCGCAACGACCAGCACATGACTATCCAGGCCCTGGAATTGGGTGTGCCGCAACCGTTCTGGGTCCAGGCCGCTGCATTGGCCGCCCGTACTGCGGTGTTCATTTCCGCCGACGCCAGCCGTCCGACCCAGAGCGGCAGTCTGCCAGGCCTGGATCCGGCGCCGGCCAGCGAACGTTTCACCCTGACCGAGCGTCAGTCGCTGCTCAACTACGGTATCGCCACGGCGTACTACGAAGGTGGCTACGTGCGCATCCAGCGTTCGATCACCACCTATCAGAAGAACGCTTTTGGCCAGGCTGACAATTCCTACCTGGACAGCGAAACCATGCACCAGTCGGCGTTCATCGTGCGTCGCCTGCAAAGTGTGATCACCAGCAAATATGGGCGCCACAAACTGGCTGCCGACGGCACCCGTTTCGGCGCCGGCCAGCCCATCGTGACGCCGAGCACCATTCGCGGCGAGTTGATCGCCCAGTACGCCAAGCTGGAGCTGGAAGGCCACGTGGAAAACGCCGAGCTGTTCGCCGAGCATCTGGTTGTCGAGCGTGACAGTCAGGACCCGAGCCGGGTCAATGTGCTGTTCCCGCCGGACTACATCAATGGTTTGCGGGTGTTCGCACTGCTCAACCAGTTCCGTCTGCAATACGACGACGCCGCCTGAAAGTCGCGTTTGAACGTATGAACTGCGCCCACCTCGTGTGGGCTTTTTATTTGAAGGGAGAAACACCATGGGTCAACTGATTGCGGGCACCTGCTACGTCAAAGTGGACGGCGCTCAACTGACCATCAACGGCGGCTGCGAAGCGCCACTGATGTTCACCAAACGCGAAACCGTCGTACCGGGTTTCTATAAGGAAACCGACATTGCCCCGTCCTTCAAGGTGACGGCGCTGCACACCGCGGACTTCCCGCTCAAGCAACTGGTCGCCGGCACCGACATGACCGTCACCTGCGAATTCAACAATGGCAAGGTTTACGTACTGGCCGGCGCCTACCTGGTGGAAGAGCCGGTGTCCAAGGGCGACGACGCCACCATCGAACTGAAATTCGAAGGCATCAAGGGGACCTGGCAATGAGCGATGTCGTGACGCTGCGCGTGGCCATCGAGGCCCACGGCGAGCCGCTGAGCGAACTGACCCTGCGCCGTCCGACGGTGCAGGAGGTCCGGGCGATCAAGGCGCTGCCGTACAAGATCGACAAGAGCGAGGAGGTGAGCCTGGACATGGACGTCGCGGCCAAATACATCGCGGTCTGCGCCGGCATCCCGCCGTCGTCGGTCAACCAGTTGGACTTGGCTGACCTCAACGCACTGAGCTGGGCCGTCGCGAGTTTTTTCATGAGTGCGGCGTCGCAGCCATCGGCGACCTGATCGCAGCCGCCTATGACCTGGCCTGGTTCTGGAAGGTTGACCCCGAACAGATGATGGCCAGGCCACTGGATGTGCTCCGCGAGTCCCTGGAGCACGCGCAACGGATCAATGCGATGCAGCAGGTGCAGTGATGGCAGAGACACAAAAGGTAGAGAAAAAAGCAGTGCTGCTGACCGGCATCGATGAGCTGTCGCCCAAGCTTGCCAGCCTTCGAGCGAAGGTCGCCAGCTTCAAGCAGAACCTCGATGCCACGGGCCTTGGCAGCCTGGATATTTCCGCTCTGCTCCCCGAGGGCGGCCTGGCCAAACCGTTCATGGAGGGGCTCACGTCAGCAAAGGCTTTCAAAGGTGAAGTGGGCGCGGCGAACGCGGCGGCCAGCAGCTTGAAGGCACCTGAAGCGCCGCGTGTGGCGGCACAAAGCCTGGATGGATTGAAGACTTCCATCAGCAATGTGTCGGTACAGTTCGGTTCGGCCCTGGGGCCGGCGGTCAACGCGGCGGCAGCCAGCTTGCAGCCGATGGTCACGGGTGTGGCCCAGGTGCTGCAGGATAACCCGCAATTGGTGCAGGGCCTGGCGACTGGCGTCGTGGCGTTCAATGCGATTCAAACGGCGGTCAGTGGTGCGAGCCAGGCGCTGGAAGTGGTCAACCTGGCCTTGAAGATGAACCCCATCGGCTTGATTGCCATGGGCATCGCCTTGGCGGCCGGAATGATCATCGCCCATTGGACACCAATCTCGGCGTTCTTCGCCGGGCTCTGGCAGAAGCTAGCGCCGATCGTCATGCCGATGGTCGAGTTCTTCAAGACGATGTTCGCCTTCACCCCGATGGGGCTGGTGATCAGCAACTGGGGCCCGATCAGCAGCTTCTTTGGCGCGCTCTGGAATGTCATCGTGGCGGCCGCAACGCCGGTCATCGGTTTCATGCAGACGCTGTTCGCCTGGTCACCGTTGGGTTTGATCGTCAGCAACTGGGCGCCCCTGACCGGGTTGTTCGCAGCGATCTGGGATCTGCTCAAGGCGTTGACGGTGCCGGTAATGGACGCGCTGAAAGGTCTGTTCGACTGGACGCCACTGGGGCTGATCATGGCCAACTGGGGCACGATCGGGGAAGTCTTCGCCGGGATATGGGAAGGCATTCGCAATCAGGTATCGATCATGCTGGCGGTGTTCAGCGGTTTGTTCGACTGGTCGCCCATTGAGGGCCTGACCCGACAGTGGGGGCCGGTGGGTGAATGGTTCAGCCAGTGGTGGGACGAACTGCAGGGCGTGATTGCACCGATCAAGGCGTTCTTCAACGGCGGCTTCGGCGAAATCATCACCTCGTTCACCGGCAAGGTCGAAGGGTTGACCGAGGCGCAGCGCCAGACCAATGCCGAAGGCAAGGGCGAGCTGGCGCCGGCGTTTTTTGGTGGGGCCAGTGAGCCGCCAGCGGGCCTGTCATCCAGCCTTGCGCCGGCGTCCGGCAACCTGCCGATGAAAACCTCATTGACGCCAGGCGCATTGCCGCAAACCTCCAGCGCCCTGGTGCAACAAAGCGCCGCCAACAATCGTACGCAGCTCGAAGGCGGCCTGACCGTGCGCTTCGAAAATGCGCCGGCCGGTTTGCGCGCCGATCCGCCACAGACCAATCAACCGGCCCTGGCGGTGAGTTCGCGCATCGGCTATCGCTCACTTTCCACAGGAGGTTCCAATGAGCTGGCGTGATCGTTTGTTGCCGGCGTCGTTTCGTGGTGTCGGGTTCTGGGTCGATCAGGCGAAAACCCCGGTCGGCCACAAGGGCCAGTTGCATGAATATCCCCAGCGCGACCAGCCCTTCTTCGAAGGTCTCGGTCAGCAAGCGAAGATTCATGAGCTGACCGCGTTCATCGTCGGCCCCGATTGCCTGGAGCAACGCGACAAGTTGCTCAAGGCCCTGGAGCAGGGCAGCGGCGAACTGGTGCATCCGTGGTTGGGGCGCTTGCAGGTCAAGGTCGGTGAATGCGACATGACCCAGACCCGTCAGGACGGTGGCCTGGTGACCTTTGCCCTGAAGTTCTATCCCGACCAACCGCTGCAATTCCCGTCGGCCGCGATCAACAGCCAGAAACTGTTGCTGGTGTCGGCTGACAGTTTCCTGGGGGCGGCGGTGCGGCGCTTCGAAGACGCGATGACGCTGATCAAGGCCGCGCGGATCGGCATCGCTGACCTGCGCAACAGCCTCAAGGATGTCTACGGCGTCATCGAGCAGGAACTCAAACCGTTGATCGAGACTTATCGGCAACTCAGCGATCTGGTCAAGGCGGTGAAGGAGCTGCCCAAGGAAGTGGCGGCCGAGTTCAAAGGGTTGCTGGGGGACATCCGGGAATTGAAGGACTTTGCCCGTGACGGCTATCGCGGCGTGATTGCCAGCGTGTCGCAGCAGGTGGAAGCCATTCGCAAGGCGGACGCCCCCAAACTCACCACTGGCAAGGACACCACGGCGGCGGCCCAGGCCGTGGCCGATCTGGTGCAGGACACGCTGTTGGTGCAGGCCGCGCAATGGATTGCGGCGATGCCGGTGGCCGCACCGGCGGTCAAGTTGGGCGCCACCCCATCGGTGGCGCAGCAGGCGGTGCAGCCGGTCCAGCGTCGTGACGTGCCGGTGGCCGACGATGTGCTGGCCCTGCGCGATGCCCTCAACGAGGCCATCTGGCAAGCCTCGCTCAAGGCCGATCCGGATCACTACCAGGCAATGAACAATTTGCGTCAGCAGATGGCCGCGCACCTGACGGCGGTAGCGTCGTCGGGCGTAAGGCTGATCAACCTGTCGTTCAAGCAAAGCCTGCCGGCGTTGGTGGTGGCGTATCAGCAATTTGCCGATGCTACCCGGGTCACCGAAGTGACCCAGCGCAATGGCGTGGCTCACCCTGGTTTCCTGCCGCCCAACGACCTGAAAGTCTCGGGGGAATAAACCATGAACGAGCTCGACAACGCTGTCTCGCTCACCGTCGGCGGGCTGGATTACGGCGGCTGGAAAAGCGTGGAAATCAGTGCGGACCTGGAGCGGCAGTTCCGCACCTTCAAACTCGACATCACCTGGCAATGGCCGGGGCAGACTCAGTCGGTGCCGATTCGACCTGGGGATGAATGTCAGGTGCGCATCGGTGCCGACCTGGTGCTCAGCGGCTACGTGTTCAAAGCCCCGGTCAGTTATGACGGGCGCCAGATCAGCCTGAGCATCGAGGGTGGTTCCAGGACCCAGGACTTGGTG
Organism: Pseudomonas sp. PICF6; assembly: GCF_009831705.1. Lineage (NCBI taxonomy): Bacteria > Pseudomonadati > Pseudomonadota > Gammaproteobacteria > Pseudomonadales > Pseudomonadaceae > Pseudomonas > Pseudomonas sp. PICF6. The sequence continues at coordinate 126,941 of NZ_WUUD01000011.1, forward strand.
GACTGCGCGGCGATCAATCGCCCGAGCCAATGGCGCGGGCAAACGGTGCTGAGCATTGTCCAGGCCCTGGCCTCGCAATATGGCGTGGGAGTGATCAGCGAGATCCCTGAAACCGCTCGGTTGAGCGAACACAGCATCGTGCCGGGGGAAACGGTCTTTCAATCCATCGACCGTCTGCTGACGTTGTTCCGGGTGTTTTCCACTGACGATGCCGAAGGCCGCGTGTTGCTGGCCAAACCCGGGAGTGGCGGGCGAGCCAGTGATGTGCTGGAACTGGGTAAAAACATTCTCTCGGGCAATGCACCGATGGACTACAGCCAGGTGTTCTCCGAATACCGGGTCATCGGCCAGCACAAAGGCAGTGATGAGCAGAGCGGGGCGGCGGTGAGCGAAGTTTCCGGCATCGCGACCGACCTGGGCTTCAAGCGCAAGCGGGTCACGGTGATCAGCGAAAGCGCGCAATTGACCTTCGAGCTGGCCCAGCAACGGGCCGATTGGGAAAGCGCCATCCGCACTGGCAAGGCCCTGACCACGACCTACCGCGTGCAGGGCTGGCGTCAGGCCAATGGCGATTTGTGGCGACATAACACTCTGGTGCGAGTGATCGACCCGGTGCTGGGGTTTGACGGCGACATGCTGATCTCCAAAGTGACGTATTCACTGTCCGCCCAAGGCTCCGTCACCACCCTGCAAGTCGCCCCGCCCCATACGTTCGACGCGAACCCGGTGCCGCCCAAAACCTGAGCCTAACGCAAAACTCCTTGTGGGAGCGGGCTTGCTCGCGAAAGCGGTGGGTCAGCTTGCCTCAATGTTGAATGAGCCCAGGCCATCGCGAGCAGGCTCGCTCCCACAAGGGATCTCCAGTGGATACAAGTTTTGTGTTCGGCACAGATCCCCTGTGGGAGCGAGCCTGCTCGCGATGGCGTCGGTACAGCCAACAGAAGTTATGGCCAATAAACACCGCTTTCAAACTTCCGATTCCGAAGGAAACCTCAATGAGCCTACTGACCCGCCTCCTGGCGCGCGGCACTGTCGTGCTCGCCAATTCGGCCACCAAGTTGCAATCGCTGCAAATGCGCCTCACCGCCGGTGAAGTGAACGACGACATGGAGCACTTCGAACCCTACGGCTTCACCAGCAACCCGTTGGCGGGTGCCGAGGGCATCGCCACGTTCCTGGGCGGTGACCGTTCCCATGCCGTGGTGCTGGTGGTCGCCGACCGTCGTTTCCGCCTCAAGGCCCTGGCCCCTGGCGAAGTGGCGATCTACACCGATGAAGGCGACAAGATCCACTTCAAGCGCGGTCGGGTCATCGACATCGACACCGCGACCTTGAACATCCGCGCCAGCAGCGCGGTGAATATCGACAGCCCGGTCATCAACCACACCGGCAAGTTCGTTTCCCAGGGCGACCAGATCGCCGGCGGCATCAGCCAGATCAAGCATGTGCACGTCGGCGTGCAGGCCGGTAACGGCCAGACCGGCGTGCCGGCGGGAGGCCAATGATGTTCATCAGCCAGAACCTGCACGCCGCGCTGACCCGCTCGGTGCTGATCAGCCTGTTCACCTGGCGCCGCGCCGCTGACGACGATGCCGTGGATGACGAGCAACGTTTCGGCTGGTGGGGCGACACTTTTCCCACCGTCGCCGACGACCGCATCGGTTCGCGGCTGTGGCTGTTGCGCCGGGTCAAGCTGACCCGGCAGACCCAGCTCGACGCCGAATTCTATGCCCGCGAAGCCTTGCAATGGCTGATCGACGACGGCCATTGCAGCGCCATCGACATCATCAGCGAACGCCTCGACGCCCAGCGCCTGAATCTGCGCACGGTTTTGACCCTGGCCGACGGCGAGCGCCTGGACATCAACCCCGATAACAGTTGGCAGGTGACCTATGCCGTTTGAAACCCCTTCGCTGCCGGTGCTCATCAAGCGCGCCCAAAGCGACCTGGCCAGCGATTCGCTGCGCCAGTCCGATGCCCAAGTGCTGGCTCGCACCCTGGGTGGCGCCGCCTATGGCCTGTATGGCTACCTGGATTGGATCGCTGAGCAGATCCTCCCGGACAAGGCCGACGAATCCACCCTGGAGCGCATCGCCGCCCTGCGCCTGAACCAGGCGCGCAAAGCGGCCCAGGTGGCTAGCGGCAGTGTCAGTTTCACCGCCACCGCAGGTGCGGTGCTGCATGTCGACACGCTGCTGCAATCCAGCGATGGGCGCACCTACAAAGTGACCAGCGCCCGCACCACCAGCAATGGCCTGAACAGCACCACTGTCGCCGCGTTGGACGCCGGCAGCCTGGGTAATGCCGATGCCGGCCTGGTGTTGACGCCGGTGCAGCCGATCCTTGGCATCGGCAACAGCTTCACCGTGCTCGCGCCCGGGCTGACCGGCGGTCTCGCCCGGGAAAGCCTCGAATCCCTGCGGGCCAGGGTGATCCGTTCCTACCGCATCATTCCCCACGGCGGTTCCGCGCAGGACTATGAAACCTGGGCCCTGGAATGCCCTGGCATCACCCGCGCCTGGTGTCGCGGCAGCTACCTTGGGCCCGGCACCGTTGGCGTGTTCGTCATGCGTGACGACGATCCACTGCCGATTCCCAACGCCGAACAACTGGAAGAAGTCCGGGCCTATATCGAGCCGCTGCGCCCGGTCACCGCCGAGGTGCATGTGCTGGCGCCAACCCAGGTGCCGGTGACCTACCGGCTGCGCATTACCCCGGACACCAGCGCCGTGCGCGCCGCCATCGAAGCGCAACTGCGCGACCTGCATAACCGCGAAGCTGGCCTCGGCGAAACCCTGTTGCTGACCCACATCGCCGAAGCCATCAGCAGCGCCACCGGTGAAACCGACCACAAACTCACCGCGCCCATCGCTGACGTGGTCGCCGCCAGCAATCAGTTGCTGACCTTCGGAGGCTGCGTATGGCTGGAATAAGAACCTCCGAGCAGTACCAGGCCCAACTGCGCAGCCTGCTGCCCAGCGGCCCGGCGTGGGACCCGGAGCGTGTGCCGGAACTGGAAGAGGTGCTCGAAGGCATCGCCCAGGAATTGGCGCGTCTCGACGCCCGCGCCGCCGACCTGCTCCACGAAATGGACCCGGCGGGGGTGAGTGAGCTGGTGCCGGATTGGGAGCGGGTGATGAACCTGCCTGATCCGTGTCTGGGCGCTACACCGCTGTATGACGATCGTCGTTTGGCGGTGCGTCGGCGGTTGTTGGCGGTGGGCAGTCAGGCCATCGCTTATTACGTGGAAATCGCCAAGAGCCAGGGCTACCCCAACGCCACCATCACCGAACTCAAGGCTCCCCGCATGGGCCGCGCCCGCTTCGGCGAAGCGCACTTCGGCACCTGGCAGGCGCAATTCATGTGGACCCTCAACACCGGCGGCCGCCTGCTGCTCGGCCGACGTTTTGGCGCCAGCTATTGGGGGGAGCGTTTCGGCGTCAATCCGGGATCGGCGCTCGAGTGCCTGATTCATCGTAGTGCGCCGGCGCATACGAAGGTTCACATCAATTATGACTAGGGAGTAGATGAATGGATTATCCGAAGAGTGTGCCCAGCGCCGGGCTGGTGAACGGGAAGTTCGTGGATGAAAACCCGTTGACTGGGACGCCGGGGTCGTTGATTCCGGCGGCCTGGGGGAATGGGGTGACGCAGGAGATTGTGAATGTCATCAAGGCGGGGGATCTGACGCCAGATGAAACCCAAAACGATCAATTACTCGAGGCGATTCAGTCAGTCGCCGCCAAGGGCTGGAACCAGGATCTCGCGCTTCCGATCGCCGCTTTGCCGCTGCCGACGATTGCAACGGCGGATGCCCGTCTGGCAGTAACGCCTACGGCCGTGTCCACCAGCGGCGGCCGCGTTTCGATTCCGACGGGTGTGTACATCAGCATCGGACAAGACGTGGTGAGTGGACGGTTGGGCCGTTCACGTACCTACGTGACGACGGCGTGGAGCAGCGCCGATCTGTTACCCAGCGCCAGCTATTTTCTAAGAGCACAGGTCATAGGCGGCGCACTGACGTTCTATGTGCAGCGCGGAAGCTTGTATGACCTTCCGCCGGAGTCCTTGAAGGGGACTGTCAACGGCGCGTCCGGCGGCGGATTTGCGTCCACCCCCCTGGACATTTGCCTGGCCTGGGTGATGACGGGGGCGCCGGGCTCCTTGCCGACGATTCGCACGATTTACAACCGTGCTCAATTGACCTGGACGCAAACTTTAAATGGGACTGGGGTGGTTTATTTGCCGCTCGATCCGCACGCCCGGGCGGCGAGGCTTGTGGCGGGTAATCCAACCCCCTCTCCGAGTGCCGTGACTTCACTGGCGTTTGTTCAGGCCGGGTGGGTTGGGGGCAATTACAGCTATCTGTCACCCGCCTTACAAAGTATCGGCAACCAAGCGGGAGGCTGGAGCAGCCCATACATGTGTGTGTTGTTCTCCAGTAACGTTGTCAATGACGTTACGGTTTCTACCGTCACAGCCAGTTTTGATCACTCCCAATCTCGCTCGCTTTGGCAGTGCTTTCAGGCCGAGCACACATTGGGCGCCACCAATGCCGATAGCGACGAGTTGCTATTGAGCATGGGGATCAAGGGGCACCAGGCCCTGACGGATTACAGCGTGGGCATCGCCGTCAACTTTACCAACGCAGTCAATGTTCACCTGTCCTGGGAGCTGATCCGATGAAAGTCATTCAAGAGCTGCACCAATACGAAGATGGACTTCGCCCGCCTTCACCTTCTTCCGCTCATATCTGGGAGGACGGTACTTGGGTGCGTACTGAAGAGAATGCCGCCGAGCAGTTGCGTCAGGAAGCCGAACGCTTGTGCGCCACGGTCGATACCGCTGCCGACAGCGCCCGCCGTACGTTGGCCGGTGATCCCTTGCGTGCCTTGGAATACCAACAAGCCGCCCTGGAGGCGCAGGCCTTCAAGGATCAGGGCTACCCGAAAAAATTGGTTCCGTTGTCCGTTTCTGCGTGGGTCGTCAAAGGGCGCACAGCCAGGCAGGCGGCGGATCAGATTCTCGCCAAGGCCGCCGAATTTGAAGCAAACCTACTGGCGCTTCGCGAACTGCGTCTCAAGGCCAAGGCACAGATTCGCGCACACATGGCCAAAGGCAAGGCGGATCTTGCCAGCCAAGCCGTTGATGATGTGCTCGCGACTATCCGGGCGCTACGTCTTCGCGCTTGAGCCCCATCTCATAGAGAGCAATAAAATATGGATTATCCAAAAAGTGTTCCCAGCGTCGGGCTGGTGAACGGTCGGTTTGTGGATGAAAACCCGTTGGCGGGTACGCCTGGATCGCTGATTCCGGCGGTATGGGGCAATAGCGTCACCCAGGAAATCCTGGGCGTGATCGACGCCGCTGGCATCACACCGTCTGAAGCGGACACCGGCCAGTTGATCAAGGCGTTGCAGGCTATTCTCGGGCGTAGCAGCCCGATGCGTTCGGTGGTGACGCGGTTAACGGCTTCTAAAGCGCTGACAGCCGACGAGCTGGGGCTGGTGCTGATTGATGCTAGTGCTGGTGTTTCTACTGTTAGTTTGCCTTCGGCGAATGCAGGGTTGGGTGTGCGGGACGTCATCGTTCGACGTCTTGATAACAGCGGTAATCGCCTTGTGGTTCAGACTGCCGGTACCGATCGAATAAGATTTCATACTCATCTTTCGGTCGCTGGCTATCCATTTCTGGTGTTGATGGGCGGCGGTGACTGGTGGCATTTGCGCAGTGACGGTGCTGGGAGCTGGTGGCCCGTAGGGAGGTTTGATAACACTCCCTTGGGTCGCCCCTTTTTTGAGACGACCATCCAACTGAGCCCGGGAGGCTACGGTGCGCTAAATGGCACGATCATGAAGCGTGCTGAATGGCCTTGGCTCTGGGATCACGCCCAGCAGTCCGGAATGCTTGGCATCGAAGCCACTAGGGAAGGCAATGAAGGCAGATGGACCACTGGTGATGGAGCGCTAACCTTTCGCGGCCCTGAAGGGCGAGGGGAGTTCTTAAGAGTTTTGGACGAAGGGCGTTCGGTAGACGTTGGGCGGACAATGGGTACCTTTCAACCTGGCACTGTTCATTCCCATGCATTAGGAGCCCAAGGCGCGGGTGCGGTTGGATCAAGATGGTCCGATAGCCTTACCGGATTCGGTGCTAATACCCGTGAGGAAATTAAAATCATAGGAGATTTAGTAAACGGTGGCCCCATTTTTCCCACCGGGACCACTTACCAGATGGATCCGGCCAATACATTGCTCTATTCCTTTAAATCTCGTCCGCGCAACATAGCCTATCCAGCGCGTATAAAACTTATTTGAGGTGCTTTGTGTTTTATTATCTATTTGACAGAGCGGGTGTCTTGTCAGGCCCCGTAGAGTTTTCCGTGACGCCAGGTATTGGTGTTCAACTTCCCAGTAATGCCATTGAGCTTTCCTTTGAACTACCCTCATCTGAGAACGGGCGTACGTGGGCGCTGGTGAATAACGTTCCTAGAGAGGTAGTTGACTGTCGCGGGGTGGTGTATCGCAAGGACGATGGAGGGCAACAGATTTGGAGTGAGCTTGGAGAGTTGCCGGAAGCTTTTACAGCTGAACCATGGCCTGGCGATTACTATATCTGGACTAATAATGCCTGGCAGTTCGATGGCGAATCTCAGTTGAACGATACCAAGGTTCAAGTTCTGGCCAAGCGCGATACATTTCTTCGTGAGGCGGTTTTGCGTATAGCACCGCTTCAATACGCCGAAGACATCGGCGATGCCAACGACCAGGAACAACTGGCCCTGATGGAGTGGAAGCTCTACTGCGTCGAGTTGAACCGTATCCAGCACCAAACCGGTTTTCCAACCGACATCAACTGGCCGGTCGTGCCTGAGTCTGCGGCTTAAAGCGGCACGGACCAAACCGCTTAAACCTTCTCAATTTTTTTCGGGCTCTGTTGGGCGAATCAACAGGCGCAGTTTTCTATTGCCTGTTTTTTGGCTGTTTGAATATCAAGGGAGGACAACGTGGACTATCCAAGAAGTGTGCCCAGTGCGGGTTTAGTGAATGGCAGGTTTGTGGATGAGGATCCCTTGACGGGGACGCCGGGGTCTTTGATCCCCGCCAGTTGGGGCAATGGCGTCACGCAGGAGATGCTCAATGTCATTCAAGCCGCCGGGCTGACACCCTCGGAACAACTGAGCAATCAACTTTTGACGGCGTTGCGTGGCAACGGGTTATTTACCACCGCCGCGCAGTTTGACAGTGACGGGTCAGTAGCCACCACGGAGTTCGTGAGACGTAGCGGGCTGCAGTATTCCGGCTTTGCTGCGTACGCAACCAATACCGCGTTGACACTGGCGCACATCGGCGGAGCCGTCAGTTTTGCCAGTGCTACGCCGATCAGCGTCACGCTGCCTGGCACTACCGGGATCATGCATGGGGCGACGCTGACACTTATTAACGTTGGTGTCGGCGTGGTCACCATATCGACGGCCTCGGCTGCCGATACGATAGGTTCGTCAAGTGCCGCCTTGGGGCCAATCGATCTGGGGCGGGGTGAAACGGCGGAGTTCGTCAAACTCGACAACCAATGGCGGCTGATCGGCGGCACCATTGTGCTGAAGTACACCTCGTTGTTTTCAGGTCATCTCGGTAATCCGGGTTATCAAAAATACGCCAGTGGGATTATCGACCAATGGGGAGCCGGCACGACCGATGCTAACGGCGATGTGTTCGTCACTTTTCCTATTTCATTTCCAACCGCTTTTGCTTCTGTTGTAGCCAACCATGTCGGCGGTGATGGTGCGGTGGTTATTCTCGTTGGAGGAAGCGGTACTAAACAGGGCTGTCGTTTCCGGGTTCGCAATATGGATGGACAGGCGATGGCCGGGTGGGGTGTATATTATTTTGCGAAGGGGTATTGAGTGAACGAATTCACTGTGTTGTTCAGTCCAAGTACCTGCGGCGCTTATGTCCCGGGTATCAATACTTCGGATATCCCAGAAGATGTCATCGAAGTCCCCAGGGCCTATTGGCTGTCGTTGCTTCAGCAGCTGGCTATGTCGCCCAAGAAAATTGCAGTCAATCCTGACAATGGTTATCCCGTCCTCGTAGATCCACCTCCTCTGACGTCAGGCCAAGCTGCTGAAAACGAGTATGCGTGGCGCAATGCCCAGCTATCGGCAACGGACCGTCTCGTCGCGCGGGATCGCGATGAAATGGACGACGGTAGCGGCACCACACTGGACCAGACGCAATACACACAACTGCAGACATACCGACGGGCCCTCAGGGAATGGCCACAGCATGAGCTTTTCCCTACTGCTGAATATCGTCCGGTCGCGCCACCCTGGCTGGCCGAGCAACTTCAATAACGCCTTCGATGAACTGATCTATGGAAGTTACCCAACAGCAACTCATCAACATCATGCCCAACGCCCGCGCCCAAGCGGGCGTTTTTGTTTCCGCGCTAAACACCGCGATGTCGCGCCATCGTGTCGACACACCCAAACGCATGGCCGCGTTTCTGGCCCAGGTTGGCCATGAATCAGAGCAATTGCGCTACGTGCGCGAACTTGGCAGTGATCAATATCTCAGCAGGTACGACACGGGATCGTTGGCCGTTCGCTTGGGCAATACGCCCCAGGCCGACGGTGACGGTCAGCAATATCGTGGTCGCGGCCTGATTCAGATTACCGGGCGTGACAATTATCGGCGTTGCAGCCTGGGTTTGTTCGGCGATGAACGACTGTTGGCATTGCCGCAACTGCTGGAGCAACCGCAATGGGCGGCTGAGTCTGCCGCCTGGTTCTGGAATCAGAACGGTTTGAACGAACTGGCCGACCGTGATCAGTTCAACACCATCACCCGCCGTATCAAAGGCGGTATTATGTCAGCCTTCGACCTGATGCCATTTTCTTCCCGCACCCTTGGCGTCGCTGTGTTGCTGGCGTTGGTGGCCGGCGGCCCGGCGGTGTTGGCCTGGCAAGTCCAGGCGTGGCGTTATGACCGGAAACTGGCGCAAGCGGCCCAGGTCCAGGCGCAGACGCTGAATCAAATCACCCAGGCAGCAGCGATTCAACAGAAGGCCGAGCAAGACAAGCGCCTAGCCCTGGAACAACAACTCTCCGCCAGCGAACAATCCCATTACCGAGCCTTGAGCGATGCCCAACGTGATCAGGATCGCTTGCGCGATCGTCTTGCTACTGCCGATGTCCGGCTGTCAGTCCTCCTCGACGCCGACGATGTTGCCGCCGGTTGTGCAGTGCCTGCCACCGCCAGCGCCGGCGGCGTGGATCATGGCCCCCCACGCGCCCGACTTGACCCGGCGCATGCTCAACGAATTATCGCCATCACCGACGAAGGGAATCGCGGATTGATCGCTCTGCAGGCCTGTCAGGCGTACGTCAGGGCATTGGGGCGCTGATCCGGCGAGCCTTGCAAGCCTGGAATGCTCGTGTACGGTAGGGCCCTTGCATCGAATCAGGAGAGCATCATGGACGACATTACCGAATTGGCCGCTGAACTGGGCCGACGCCTGCAGCGGGTCAATGCCCATGTGAGCACGGCCGAATCCTGTACCGGAGGCGGGATTGCCGAGGCGATCACCCGCATTCCCGGGAGTTCGGCGTGGTTCGAGGCGGGTTATGTCACCTATTCCAACCGCCAGAAGACTCAGCAGCTGGGTGTGCCGGCCGAGCTGTTCGCAACGGTGGGGGCGGTCAGTCGCGAGGTGGTCGAGGCAATGGTGCGGGGCGCGCAGCAAAAAAGCCTGGCGCGTTTTGCCGTGGCGGTCAGCGGCGTGGCCGGCCCCGATGGTGGTACGCCGAACAAACCAGTGGGCACTGTATGGCTGGCCTGGGGCGTTGGCGAGACGGTCATCAGTGAGCAGCGATTCTTCCCGGGTAACCGCGACGAGGTCCGCCGACAAACGGTGAAGGCCGCGCTAGAGGGGCTGTTGCAACATGCCGCTGTAGAAATCTCAAATCAGGGGTAGGCGATCTGTAATCGCTGTGGAATAATACTGGCTACTTATACAGGTGTTGGCCGTCAGGCCTTATTGATTACGTGAGGACTTTAATGGACGACAACAAGAAGAAAGCCTTGGCTGCGGCCTTGGGTCAGATCGAACGTCAATTCGGCAAGGGTGCCGTAATGCGTATGGGCGATCAGGACCGTCAGGCTATTCCTTCCATCTCCACCGGCTCCCTGGGCCTGGACATTGCGCTGGGCATCGGCGGCCTGCCAAAAGGCCGTATCGTTGAAATCTATGGTCCTGAATCTTCCGGTAAAACCACGCTGACCCTGTCCGTGATCGCCCAGGCTCAAAAAGCCGGTGCGACCTGCGCCTTCGTCGATGCCGAACACGCCCTGGACCCGGAATATGCCGGCAAGCTGGGCGTCAACGTCGATGACCTGCTGGTTTCCCAGCCGGACACCGGTGAACAGGCCCTGGAAATCACCGACATGCTGGTGCGTTCCAACGCCGTTGACGTGATCATCGTCGACTCCGTGGCTGCACTGGTACCAAAAGCGGAAATCGAAGGTGAAATGGGCGACATGCACGTGGGCCTCCAGGCTCGTCTGATGTCCCAGGCCCTGCGCAAGATCACCGGTAACATCAAGAACGCCAACTGCCTGGTGATCTTCATCA
>NZ_WUUD01000011.1:137582-146911 GCF_009831705.1 Pseudomonas sp. PICF6
GCAGCCCGGAAACCACCACCGGTGGTAACGCGCTGAAGTTCTACGCTTCGGTTCGTCTGGATATCCGCCGCACTGGCGCCGTGAAAGAAGGCGACGAGGTTGTCGGCAGCGAAACCCGCGTCAAGGTTGTGAAGAACAAGGTCGCTTCGCCGTTCCGTCAGGCGGAGTTCCAGATTCTTTACGGCAAGGGTATCTACCTTAATGGCGAGATGATCGACCTGGGTGTGTTGCACGGTTTCGTCGAAAAATCCGGCGCCTGGTATGCCTACAACGGCACCAAGATCGGTCAGGGCAAGGCCAACTCGGCCAAGTTCCTGGCGGATAACCCGGAAATTGCAGCAACCCTCGAGAAGCAACTGCGTGACAAGCTTCTGAGCCCAGTTGCGGACGTCAAGTCGGTGGCTAACCGCGAGACTGCAGACGACCTGGCTGACGCTGACATCTGATCGATTCGATGACCGTCGTACTCGATAACCTCGTCGCGGTGCGGCGAACCGCGATGGACCTGCTCGCCAGGCGCGAGCACGGTCGAGTCGAGCTGACGCGTAAGCTGCGTCAGCGCGGCGCTCCAGATGAGTTGATCGACACGGCCCTCGACCGTTTGACGGAAGAAGGCTTGTTGTCGGAGTCTCGTTACCTTGAGAGCTTTGTCTCTTATCGCGCTCGCTCTGGATACGGCCCCTTGCGAATTCGTGAGGAACTCGGTCAGCGTGGCTTGCAGCGCCCGGATATCGAACTGGCCTTGCGCGAAAGCGGTATCGATTGGCAGGCGCAACTGATGGACACTTGGCGCCGCAAGTTCTCAGGGCATCTGCCCATCGATGCTAGGGAGCGAGCCAAGCAAGGACGTTTCCTGGCATATCGAGGATATTCCATGGAAATGATCAACCGTTTATTCAGCGGGCGCGGCATGGACGACTAAACAACAATGGCCCGCTATTTTGATAGCGGGCCGTTTTTTTATGGACTCAGGTCACCTTGATCGGCTCCCAGGTGAGGGGTTGGGCCTTGGTGGCGGGCTGGGCCCAGTTTTCCGACAGGTTGATGTAATCCACCAGTTCCCTCAAACGACCGTGATCGCGGGCATTGAAGGTAAAGGCCAGTCGGGTCAGATGGCTGAAACGGGCCTCGTCGTGTTCCTCGCCGGCGTAGGCGTGTTGATGAAAACAATCGTTGAGGCACAGGTCGGCAAACTCCGCCTGCAAATGCCCAAGGGCCTGCTCGTTCAGCTTGTGATTCATACGGATCACGAATTGATGTTTGAGCCAGCGGCTGGAGTGGAAGTTGCTGTAAAACTGATTGATCTCCTCTACTGCCTCTTGAGCGCTGTACACCAGGCGCATCAACTTCATATCGGTGGGCAGGATGTAGCGGTTTTCTTCCAGTTGCTCACGGATGAAGTGCAGGGCGCCTTGCCAGAACTTGCCTCCCGGTACATCCAGCAGCACCACCGGCACCAGCGGGCTTTTACCGGTTTGCACCAACGTCAGGACTTCCAACGCTTCATCGAGGGTGCCGAAACCGCCCGGGCAGAGCACCAGTGCGTCGGCCTCTTTGACGAAGAACAGCTTCCGGGTGAAGAAAAAGTGGAACGGCAGCAGATTCTGCGTGCCGTCAACGGTCGGATTCGCATGCTGTTCGAAAGGCAAGGTGATGTTGAAACCCAGGCTGTGGTCCCGGCCAGCGCCTTCATGGGCGGCCGCCATGATGCCACCGCCGGCGCCAGTGATGACCATCATGTCCGAGCGTGCCAACTCCGCCCCCAGTTCCCGGGCCAGGCCGTACAGCGGATGTTCGATGGGCGTTCGGGCCGAACCGAAGACCGTGACCTTGCGTCGGCCCTTGAATTGTTCGAGCGTGCGAAAAGCGTGCTCCAGTTCTCGCAAGGCCTGCAGCGTGATCTTGGCATTCCAGCGGTTGTGATCTTCCTGGGCCATGCGCAGGACGGTCAGGATCATGTCTCGGTAGATGGGGAGGTTCGGGCTGTTGGGGGAGACCAGGTTGAGTTGCTCTTCGACCTTGCGGGTGAGGTCGTGTCCATGGTTCTCAAAATGACGACTCAGCAAGTCATTCGGTTTGTAAGGCATTCAGCTTCTCCTTCTTGGCAAAACCCCAGCCCGAACGAGAGATTCGTCAGGGCCACGACACTCCGTGTGTCGTTGTCAGCCCAGGACCGTGCCTGGACGTTCGACCTGGTTCGACGCGTCGTGCGACAGGCGACCAAGCCATCCTGCGGGTTCTGCGTTTCCCTTGTATGAAAGAACTGTCACGCGCAAAGGTGTCGGTAGGGCAGCCTCGTTCTGCCTTAAGCAAAGAGATACTTTTGAATCTAGTCCCTCGCGCGGATCTTCGCTGTCTTGATCATGGCGCTCAAAAAATATCGTTGGCAACCGCTCAAATGTCATGCCGCTCGTCAGATTGCCAACTAGGTGCGTGCCGCTCTGATTAACTGATTAGCAAGCATTCAATGCTATGGCGCGTCCAGGACTGGACGCTGCGCGATGGATTGAAGTGGATCGGGCATGGAGGCGGGACTGATGACCAGAGTAACTTTGGAGCTCGACAAGCAGTTATACCTGACGCTGTTGAAAGCGGCTCATGCTAATCGGGTAAGCCTCGAGGAGGAGTGCTGTCGCCGGTTGGAAGGCCGAGCATGGCGCTCGCGCTACCTGCAGGCGCTGGTGGCGGAACTGCGCGCCGACGATGAGCAGCGGCGCGCCAGTTCGGGTTGATTATTTTTTGGTCTTGGCCGGTTTCGGGCAGTCGGATTCCTGGAAGCGCTCAGTCGCAATGGGGCGATTGGTCTTAACTTCGGTGAACTCGTAGCGCATGGTCGCGCCTTGGGCCATCAATTTGCGCAAGCCTGGGTTGGTACACACGGTGGCACCCAGCTGGAAATAGACGGCCTTGGGGTCGGCCCGCATTTTCTGGGCGTGGCTGCTTTGCACGCTCAGATGATTGATCAGCTCAGTGCCTTCTACGGTATAGCCCTGGTCGAGAATGTCCTCGTTGATTGCCCGGGGCGTGCCGGCGCTGCTTTGCGCGGCTACATTGCGCAGCATCTTGTTCAGTTCGAGTTCTTTCAGCGAAGCGGCCTGTGCGGTGACGGACGTCGCCAGTAGCACGGCAACGGTGGGGACGATAAGGCGCAGCATGAAACTCTCCTGGTTCAGTGACTGGTGGTTCGACCGGTCACATGGCTGTGCGTTCAGTGGTGGCGAATTATAGGGTAGGCCGGGTGGACGGTACAGGTTTGCGCGCTCTGGTAGACTGCCGGCCTTTATCCTGCCGAGTCTTGTTCGTGTCGATTTTCCCTGCCTGTCGGCGTCGCCTGCGATGAACCATGCCCCTAACGCCGTAGCCCGTCTGCGCGACCTGCGCATCGATGAAGGTATCAAGCCGATTCAGGCCCGTGGCTGGCGCGCGCCCCGTTGCAGCGCCTGCCGGGTGATCGAGAGCCATTGCCTGTGCGCCTGGCGTCCGAGCGTCGAGGCTCATTCGGGTGTCTGCCTGATCATGACCAACAAGGAAGTGTTCAAGCCGAGCAACACGGGTTGGCTGATTGCTGACGTAGTGCGCGACAATCACGCGTTCATCTGGTCACGCACCGACGTCGACGAACAACTGCTGGCGCTGCTCAACGACCCGCAATGGCAGCCATATCTGGTGTTTCCCGGTGAGTATGTCGAACCATCGCGGGTCACACATACCGTCAACCTCGATCAGGGCAAGCGTCCGTTGTTCATTCTGCTGGATGCGACCTGGACCGAGGCGCGCAAGATTTTCCGTAAAAGCCCGTATTTCGACCGTTTGCCGATTCTGAGCCTGCTGCCCGACAGGCTGTCGCGCTACCGCTTGCGCCGCTCGACTCGCAGCGACCATCTGTGCACCGCCGAAGTGGCGGCGTTATGTCTGGAACTGGCTGGGGACAGTGACGCTGCCTCGGCCCTGGATGCCTATTTCGATGTGTTCAGCCAGCATTACCTGGGTGCCAAACGACAGCAGGAGATGGATGTGTCCACTGCGGCCCACGCTGAGTTGCAGCCCTTTATTCGTACGGCGCAGCCAGTGTTGGCTTAATAGTGGCCCATACTGAACACGGTAGCGGCCGTGCTGCTTGACCACCCCGGTTTCGCTGGGCATGCTTGGCGCCGATTAGGGTACGGCCAAGGTTTGAAACGCCGTGTTTTTACGTGTTGGCGTTGAACGTACCCCTTTGATGCCGCGGCATGTCGGTATCTTGAGTTGCTTGGGCAAGGCGTGAGTGCATCAGGCCTGCCATTAAAAACAGGATCATTTGAAAAATGGCCACATACGAAATCCTGATAGCCGATGACCATCCGCTCTTTCGCAGCGCGTTACATCAGGCGGTGACCATGGGGCTGGGCCCCGATGTCCGACTCACGGAAGTGGCCAGTATTGCGGAACTGGAGGCCCGGCTGACTGAAAAGGCCGATTGGGATCTTGTGCTGCTGGATCTGAACATGCCGGGCGCTTATGGTTTTTCCGGGCTGGTCTTGCTGCGCGGCCAATACCCGCAAATTCCTGTGGTGATGGTATCGGCCCAGGAAGAAGCTTCGGTGATGGTCAAGGCCCGGGAGTTCGGCGCCAGTGGCTTCATTCCTAAATCCAGTTCCCTTGAGATGATCCAGGTAGCCGTCAAGGCGGTCCTGGATGGCGATGTGTCCTGGCCTCCCCAGGCATTCGAAGCTGTGAGCGTGTCCGACGAAGCCAAGGCCGCCAGCGAAGGGCTGGCCAGCCTCACTCCGCAGCAGTTCCGCGTGTTGACCATGGTGTGTGAAGGCCTGCTGAACAAGCAGATTGCCTATGAGTTGAACGTGTCCGAAGCCACCATCAAGGCCCATGTCACTGCAATCTTTCGTAAACTGAATGTGCGCACCCGGACCCAGGCGGCCTTGCTGCTGCAGCAACTTGAGTCCATTTCACCGCAATCGTAGCGTTTTGTTCACGCTTTTTTGACCGGGTTTGAATTAGCTTCTCCACCCCTTTTGATCAGTTGCCCACTTATGTCGCCTTTTAAAGGCCAAACCGGCCTGAAACGCATCCTCAACGCCTCCGGCTATTCTCTGGACGGCCTGCGCGCGGCCTTCGTTGGTGAAGCCGCGTTTCGTCAGTTGGTCTTGCTCAACGTCATCCTGATTCCGTTGTCGTTCTTCCTGAATGTCAGCCGTGTCGAGCAGGCGCTGCTGATTGCGGTCTGCCTGCTGGCATTGATCGTGGAGTTGCTCAACTCGGCGGTGGAGGCGGCCATCGACCGCATTTCCCTGGAGCTGCACCCGTTGTCGAAAAATGCCAAGGACATGGGCAGTGCCGCTCAGTTCGTTGCTTTGAGCATGATTGCCTTGGTGTGGGGCCTGATTTTGCTCTAGTGCCCCGGCGCTCAGGCAATGGGGGGCAGGACGATTTCGTCGCTGCGCTGCACGCCAGCGGTGAATGCCCGGCACAGTTCGAGGAATTCGCGCATGGCCGACGTCTGGTATTTTTGTTTGTGCCAGATGAAATAAAACTGCCGGGCCAGGTCCATGTCCGGGGTTTCCACGGCTACGAGACTGCCGCGCCGGAAGGCGTCACGCAGGGCCAGGCGTGAAATGCAGCCAATCCCCAGGCCCGATTCCACGGCTCGCTTGATGGCTTCGGTGTGTTCCAGTTCCAGACGCACGTTCAGCGCACTGCGATGGTGACGCATGGCCTGGTCGAAGGTCAGGCGGGTGCCGGAACCTTGCTCCCGCAGAATCCACGCCTCATGGGTCAGTTCCTCCATGCTCGCCTGGCCGCGTTTGGCCAGCGGATGTTGAGGGGCGCAAAACACCACCAGTTCATCCTCGACCCAGCTCTGGACCTCGATGTCCGGATGGCTGCAGTCGCCTTCGATTAGACCCAGATCAATTTCATAGTGAGCAACCTGGTGCACGATATTGGCAGTGTTTTGCACATGCAGCTTCACCTGGCTTTCCGGATGACGCTGCATGAAACTGCCGATCAGCAAGGTCGCCAGGTAATTGCCGATGGTCAGGGTGGCGCCCACCGCCAGTGAGCCGAAACCGGACTTGCCGTTGAGCAGGTCTTCGATCTCCTTGGATTGGTCCAGCAGCGCCACCGCCTGGGGCAGCAGTTGTTTGCCCAAGGCATTGAGACTCAGGCGTTTGCCGGCGCGGTCGAACAATTGGCAGCTGGACTGGCGCTCCAATTCGGTGATGGAGGTGCTGGCCGCCGACTGCGAAAGATTGAGCAGGCCCGCGGCACGGGACACGCTCTCTTGCTGGGCGACGGCGACGAAGACTTGAAGTTGACGTAGAGTAAATCGCATATCGATATAACCGATAACCCTTATCTTAATAATTCATTTAACAGATATTGTCGCCGCCATTAGAATGCGATGCAATTGCGCAAATTAACGACGCAGGCATCATTCCCAGGAGTCCCCGTACATGAGCAACATGAACCACGAGCGTGTCCTCAGTGTTCATCACTGGAACGACACTCTGTTCAGCTTCAAGTGCACCCGTGATCCGGGCCTGCGCTTCGAGAACGGTCAGTTCGTGATGATCGGCCTGCAGCAGCCCAACGGCCGCCCGCTTATGCGCGCTTACTCGATCGCCAGTCCGAACTGGGAAGAGCATCTCGAATTTTTCAGCATCAAGGTGCCTGACGGCCCGTTGACTTCCCAGTTGCAGCATCTGAAGGAAGGCGACGAGATCATCATCAGCAAGAAGCCCACCGGCACCCTGGTGCTGGACGATCTCAAGCCTGGCAAGCATTTGTACCTGCTCAGCACTGGCACCGGGTTGGCGCCATTCATGAGCGTGATCCAGGATCCGGAAACCTACGAGCGTTTCGAAAAAGTGATCCTGTGTCACGGCGTACGTTACGTCAATGAAGTGGCCTACCGCGAGTTCATTACCGAACACCTGCCGCAGAACGAATTCTTTGGCGAAGCGCTGCGTGACAAACTGATCTACTACCCGACCGTTACTCGCGAACCGTTCGAGAACGAAGGCCGCCTGACCGACCTGATGCGCAGCGGCAAGCTGTTTCGCGACATCGGCCTGCCGCCGATCAACCCGCAGGACGACCGCGCCATGCTGTGCGGCAGCCCGAGCATGCTCGACGAGACCAGCGAAGTGCTCAACAGCTTCGGCCTGACTGTTTCGCCACGCATGCGTGAGCCGGGTGATTACCTGATCGAGCGGGCGTTTGTAGAGAAGTAAGCCTCGGTTTATGCGGTGGTTGATCGATCGCCATCGCGAGCAGGCTCGCTCCCAAAATGGAATATGTGGGAACACAAATCTTGTGGCCACTGAAGTTCAAAGGTGGGAGCGAGCCTGCTCGCGATAGCCGCAACGCGGTCTGCAGTTACCCATGAAAAAGCCCGCGCTACCTGAAAAAGGCAGCGCGGGCTTTTTCGTTTCTGGCGGTTACGATTTCGCCGGAATCACTTCCAGCACCTTGATCACCCCGGGCTGCGGATAATGCCAACGCACATCCAGATCCCAGAACTGCGCACCATATTCCCGTTCGGGCGTAGGAATCTGGTACGCCGGACGTGGGTCTTGGGCCAGGCACTGTTCGATCAGCTCCACCAGGGGTTCTTCCAGGCGCTTGGCGTGGTCGCGGGCCTGATGCAGGGCAGAGCTGGCCCATCGCACCGCAATCAGCTCAGGCGCTGCGCTGGCGATGTTGTTGTGCGCCGAGCCGATGATGTCTGCGTAGGGCACGTAGGGTTTGATATCCAGCACTGGGGTGCCGTCCAGCAAGTCGATGCCCGAGATCCACAGGCGCCCGGCTTCGACCCGCTCCAGTTTCACCACCGACTGGCCGATGCCGTTGGGGCGATGGGTGGCGCGAGTGGCGAACACCCCCATGGACTTATTGCCGCCCAGACGCGGCGGGCGCACTTTCAGCCGTGGCTTGTCTTCCAGGGCCTGGTGGAACAGGAACAGCAGCCAGACATGGCTGACCTGCTCCAGGCCCTGCACCGCATCGCCCTGATCGAATGGCGCCACCAACTCCAGCACACCGCGCGCGGCCGGGGCCAGTTGCGGTTGACGGGGAATGGCGAACTTCTCCTTGAAGCAGGAGCGGACGTAGCCGATGGGGGAGACGTTGTAGGTCATGGTTCGGCGGGAAATCAGCCGCGAACGCGCAGCGTCAGGCCCTTGAGGAAGTTGCGCAGTAACTGGTCACCGCACGGGCGATAGTTGGTGTGGCCGAACTTGCGGAACAATGCGCTCAGTTCCGGCTTGGACACCGGGAACTCCGCGGCCTTGAGGATGGCGTGCATGTCGTCTTCCTTCAGTTCGAAGGCCACCCGCAGCTTCTTGAGGATGATGTTGTTGGTGACCGGCACTTCGATTGGCTGCGGTGGACGGCTTTCGTCCTTGCCGCGCTTGAAGATCACCAGGCCGTCGAGAAAATGCGCCATGACTTCGTCAGGGCAGAACACGAAGCCTTCTTCCTCGTCTTTCTTGAGGTAACCCACCAGATCCGCCATGGGCACTTCCAGGCCACCCAGCTTGATGATCTCGATGACTTTTTTGTCGCTGATGTCGAGCATGTAGCGCACGCTGCGAAGTACGTCGTTGTGAACCATGTGTGCAATCCTGATCAATCGGCAGTGGGCGCCGCAGCTCGGTGCGGCGCCGGAAAAAGAAACTAGAACTTCTCTTTGGTGGACAGGTAACGCCACTGGCCCAGGGGCACCTTACCGATGGACACGCCGCCAATGCGGATGCGTCGAATGGCCACCACCTTGAGGCCGACCGCCTGGCAAAACAGCGCGATCACCCCCGGTTGCGGGTTCTTCATTGCAAAGCGCAAGCGGTTCTCGTTCTGCCAACTGGCCTTGACCGCCGGCAACTCCTTGCCTTTGTAGGTCAGGCCATGGTTCAGGCGATTGAGGCCATGGGCGACCATTTCGCCTTCGACTTCCACCACGTACTCCTGCTCGATCTTGGCGGCGTCGGCGGTGAGCTTGCGCAGAATCTTCCAGTCCTGGGTGAACACCAGCAACCCACTGGCGTTGGCCTGCAGGTCGGCACTGGCGGTCAGGCGCAGAAAGTGGCCCTTGAGGGGGCGTTTGCCGAAGCGGTGTTCTTCGCTCAGGGTCTGTGGTCCAAGGGACGCCATCGCCGTGTCTGCATCCATGCCCGCTGGGGCGTTCAACAGGAGGGTGACCGGCTCTGGCGCGGTGGCCTTGGCCTCGGGGTCGAGTTCGACTTTCTGGGTAGTGACCTTGAACTGCGGTTCGTCGATCACTTCGCCGTCCACGGTGACCCAGCCGCCCTCGATGAACAGCTCAGCCTCCCGAC
>NZ_WUUD01000011.1:146921-168799 GCF_009831705.1 Pseudomonas sp. PICF6
CCGACGAGTTCGATGAGGCGTTTGGAGAGACGAATCGGGTCAGTCATGACAGGGCCGTAACAAAAAGAGGGTGGGCATTGTACCTGCCTGGCGCCGGTTAATCGCGGGTCCATTTGCCTTTTAGCCGCGTTGGACCTTCAGGTCGGGCTGTTTGTAGCGCATGTGCAGCAACGGGTACGGCTGGTTCATGCCGTCCTTTGCCGAACGGCCGACCACTTCGAAGCCTTGCTTGAGGTAAAAACCCAAGGCTTGCGGGTTCTGTTCGTTGACATCCAGTTGATCGGCGTTCATGTGCTCCATGGCATAACGCAACAGCTGTTTGCCCAGGCCCTGGCCCCGGTGTTGCGGGTCGATGAAAAGCATCTCGATCTTGCCGGCTGCGACGCCGGCGAAACCGGTAATGCGCTGGCGAGTGTCCCGGGTGCAGATGAGCATGACCGCGTCCAGGTAACGGGTGAGCACCAGGTTCTTCAACAGTTCGATGTAGCTGTCCGGCAGAAAATCGTGGGTGGCGCGTACCGAGGCCTCCCAGACCCGGGTCAGTTCCTGATAGTCGCTGGATTTCGGTGTGTGGATGACCGAATGCTGACGCATGCCCGCCTGCTCCTTGTGCTGGATATCTCCATACGATAGCTGCAAAAAAGCCTCGCATCTTGTGAGGATAGCGAGGCTCTTCAATTTTTCGGCCTGTGAAAGAACCTGTGGGAGCTCGGCTCCCACAGGTATCACATTGAGTCTGTGAAGCAGCAGCTCAACCGATCTGTTCAGCCCACAGATCGTATTCGTCAGCGTCGGTCACCTTGCACCAGACCTTGTCGCCCGGCTTGAGATTGCTGCCGTTGTCGATGAATACGTTGCCATCGATTTCCGGGGCGTCGAAGAAGCAGCGGCCCACGGCGCCTTGCTCGTCCACTTCATCCACCAGTACTTCGATTTCACGGCCGATGCGCATTTGCAGGCGCGCCGAGCTGATGGCCTGCTGGTGCGCCATGAAACGCTCCCAACGGTCCTGCTTGACCTCGTCCGGCACCACATCCAGGTCCAGATCGTTGGCCGGTGCGCCTTCGACGGGCGAATACTGGAAGCAACCGACGCGGTCGAGCTGGGCTTCGGTCAGCCAATCCAGCAGGTACTGGAAGTCCTCCTCGGTTTCGCCAGGGAAGCCGACGATGAAGGTCGAGCGAATGATCAGGTCCGGGCAGATCTGGCGCCAGTTCTTGATGCGGGCCAGGGTCTTGTCTTCGAAAGCCGGGCGCTTCATGGCCTTGAGGACTTTCGGGCTGGCGTGCTGGAACGGGATGTCCAGGTACGGCAGGATCTTGCCGGCGGCCATCAGCGGGATCAGTTCGTCGACATGCGGATACGGGTAGACGTAATGCAGGCGGACCCACACGCCGAGGGTGCTGAGGGCTTCGCACAGTTCGGTCATGCGGGTTTTCACCGGCGCGCCGTTCCAGAAGCCAGTGCGGTATTTCACGTCGACGCCATAAGCGCTGGTGTCCTGGGAGATCACCAGCAGCTCCTTGACGCCGGCCTTGACCAGGCGCTGGGCCTCATCGAGCACATCACCCACCGGGCGGCTTACCAGTTTGCCGCGCATCGAGGGGATGATACAGAAGCTGCAACTGTGGTTGCAGCCTTCGGAAATCTTCAGGTAAGCGTAGTGGCGCGGTGTCAGCTTGATGCCTTGCGGCGGCACCAGGTCGATCAGCGGGTTGTGGTCCTGGCGGGGCGGCACTACGTCGTGCACGGCATTGACGACCTGCTCGTACTGCTGCGGACCGGTCACGGCCAGCACGCTGGGGTGCACGTCGCGGATATTGCCTTCTTCCACACCCATGCAGCCGGTCACGATGACCTTGCCGTTTTCCTTGATGGCTTCGCCGATCACTTCCAGGGACTCGGCCTTGGCCGAATCGATGAAGCCGCAGGTGTTGACCACTACCACGTCGGCGTCCTGGTACGTGGATACGACGTCATAACCTTCCATGCGCAGCTGGGTCAGGATGCGCTCGGAGTCGACCAGAGCCTTCGGGCAACCCAGGGATACGAAGCCAACCTTGGGGTTGGCCGGCGCGGTAGTGGTGGACATGTCTAACCTCGGTGTAGGGGAGATCGTCTCTTGTGGAGACAGGACGCTTGACGCGCCTCTGATCAAAAAGTGCGCAATTCTAGCGGTGCTGGAAGCGCTTGACCAGCTTTATACGGGGAAAAACGACGAGTGCTGCGCTATGCTTCGCGCCGTCCAGCGCAACTGAATCTCTACAGTCAATCATTTGTCTGTAACAGGAAGTAAGGTGGCCTGGACGCAAGGTCAATCAGGGTGCTTCTTTCCAGCAGCGCGGATCAGGTAGTGGGAGTGTTGGATGGAGCAGGCAGAGAGTCAGGTGTCGGGTACCGGGCATGCAGCGGCCAGGCCCGTGGGAATGTTGGTGGCCGCCGCGGGGGTGGTCTATGGCGACATCGGCACCAGTCCCTTGTACACCATCAAGGAAGTGTTTTCCGGTCAATATGGTGTGCAGGTCAACCATGACGGAGTGTTCGGGATTCTGGCGCTGATCTTCTGGTCGCTGGTCTGGGTCGTCTCGATCAAATACGTGCTGTTTATCCTGCGCGCCGACAACCAGGGCGAAGGCGGCATCATGTCGTTGACCGCGCTGGCCCGGCGGGCGTCCACCCCTTATCCCCGGTTGCGTTCGGTGCTGGTGATTCTCGGGCTGATCGGCGCCTCGTTGTTTTACGGTGACAGCATGATCACCCCGGCCATTTCCGTATTGTCGGCCGTGGAGGGTCTGGAAGTGGCCTTTGATGGGCTGGATCACTGGGTTGTGCCGATGGCGCTGGTGATTCTGGTGGCGCTTTTCCTGATTCAGAAACACGGGACCGATCGGATCGGTAAATTGTTCGGGCCGGTCATGGTGCTGTGGTTCGTGGTCCTTGGCGGCCTGGGCATTCATGGCATTGTCCAGCATCCGCAGGTGATCGAGGCGTTGAACCCGGCCTGGGGCGTGCGCTTTTTCATGGTGCATCCGGGGGTTGGCGTTGCGATCCTGGGGGCCGTGGTACTGGCCTTGACCGGCGCCGAAGCCTTGTATGCGGACATGGGGCATTTTGGCCGCAAACCGATTGCCCGGGCCTGGTTCGTCCTGGTGTTGCCAGGACTGGTGCTCAACTATTTCGGTCAGGGCGCCTTGCTGTTGGAGAACCCGGAGGCCGCTCGTAACCCGTTTTATCTGTTGGCCCCAGGCTGGGCGCTGGTGCCGTTGGTGGTGCTCTCGACCTTCGCCACGGTGATCGCATCCCAAGCGGTGATTTCCGGCGCGTTTTCCCTCACACGCCAAGCCATCCAGCTCGGCTATATCCCGCGCATGTACATCCAGCACACCTCCAGCGCCGAACAAGGGCAGATCTACATCGGCGCGGTGAACTGGGCGTTGATGGTTGGCGTGATCCTGCTGGTGCTTGGCTTCGAGTCGTCCGGCGCGTTGGCCTCTGCCTATGGCGTGGCAGTGACCGGCACCATGCTGATAACCAGCATCCTGGTGTCGGCGGTGGCGTTGTTGCTGTGGAAATGGCCACCTCTGCTGACGGTGCCGTTGCTGGTCGGTTTTCTATTGGTGGACGGCCTGTTTTTTGCCGCCAATGTCCCGAAAATCCTGCAGGGCGGCGCATTTCCGGTCTTGGCGGGGATCGTGTTGTTCATTCTGATGACCACGTGGAAGCGCGGGAAGGAACTGTTGGTAGATCGGTTGGATGAAGGCGCTCTGCCGTTGCCGGTATTTATCAGCAGCATCCGTGTCGAACCTCCCCATCGGGTCAAGGGCACGGCGGTTTTCCTCACTGCCCGCCCGGATGCCGTGCCTCACGCGCTGCTCCATAACCTGTTGCACAACCAGGTGCTGCACGAGCAAGTGGTGCTGCTGACGGTGGTGTACGAAGACATCCCCCGGGTGCCGCCGCAACGGCGCTTCGAGGTGGATTCCTACGGCGAAGGTTTCTTCCGGGTGATCCTGCACTTTGGTTTCACTGACGAACCGGACGTGCCACAGGCGCTCAGGCTGTGTCATCTGGATGAGCTGGACTTCAGCCCGATGCGCACCACCTACTTCCTCAGCCGCGAAACGGTCATCGCTTCCAAGCTTGAAAGCATGGCCCGTTGGCGCGAAGTGCTATTCGCCTTCATGCTGAAAAACGCCAACGGCAATTTGCGCTTTTTCAATTTGCCGCTGAACCGGGTGATTGAACTGGGGACCCAGGTGGAAATGTAGCCCAAACAAAAAAGCCCCCGTTGCCTTGTGGCAGCGGGGGCTTTTTGGTGGGCGTGGGGTTGAGTGGACAACAATTTGTGGCGAGGGGATTTATCCCCGTTGGGTTGCGAAGCAACCCTCTGGATTTTCCTGGGTTCATGACCTGTGCGAGTGCTTCGCACTCGAGCGGGGATAAATCCCTCGCCACATTAGGTTCGCAGGGTTCACAAAAAACCAGCCTCAGCTCACTGTTCGGCGTTCTTGTTCTGGCGCTTGTTGATTTCGTCCACCAGGCGCTTGGCCAGCGCCGGATAGTTCTCGTCGAAATGATGGCCACCAGGTAGCTGGATGGCTTCGCCCACCGCGGTCTTGTCGGTACAGCCACTTTCAGCCGCTTCTTCTACGCCGTAGATGCACACGACTTTGTCGGCGGGCAGCTTGGCCATTTCCGGGCCCGTGGCGGCTTCGGTGCCGGCATTGCCGAGCCAGCCTTCGACTTCGATCTCGAAGCTGCCGGTGCGCGCGAAGGCCAGCAGGATGATTGCGTCGACCCCTTGCTGTTCGCTGGCCGGAAGGCGATTGTAGATTGCGGGCAGTACGTCGGCGCCGAAGGAATATCCGGTCAGGATGAAGCGCTTGGTGCCCCAGACCTGACGGTAGTGCTGCATCAGTTCGGTGAGGTCCTGGGCGCTTTGTTCCGGACTCTTGTGCTGCCAGTAGTAGCGCAGGGTGTCGATGCCGACGACCGGGTAACCGATCTTGGCCATTTCTTCGGCCACGTCCCGATCCAGGTCCCGCCAGCCGCCGTCTCCGGAGAGAAACAGGGTCACGGTGTCCCGGGCCTGGCTGGCCGGCACTTCCACTACGGGAATGCTCAGGCCGCCCTGGTCGGTGCCTACCAGGATCTTGTGCAGTTCGTTGTTCAGCACCTGTGGCAGGTTGATGTCGTAGTTGCTGATGCTGGTTTCAGCGTTCGGTTGATCCCGTACGAAACCGGCGCTGGTGTCGTCGGGGTTGTCATTCCAGGCCACCAGCCAGTGGCCGTGGGCCGCGCTTTTAGGCAGCAGGTGGGTGCAGCCGGGTTTTTCCAGGGCCAGGTCCACCGAAACGGCCTGGGCCTTGTCGTTCTTCTGCTCCGCCAGCCAGCGCCAGGCCAGCACGGCTCCGGGGCCGATACCACTGACCAGCGTTGCTGGCCCCTGGAGCTGCTTCAGGCCGGCCTGCAGGGCACGGCCTTGCAGCATGCAGTCCTTGGGCAGGATCACCTGGACGATTTGCGCCGAGCCGCTGCGGCTGAGGGTCAGCAATTGCGTGTCGCTGAGTTTCTGCTCTTCGTTGACCGCCACCAGCACTTGGGCGCGGGGCGGGGTGCCGGGAATGATCCGGGTCATGGGGGCACCGTCGACCGGCGTCAGCTGTTCAAGGGTCGGTTGCGGGGCAGGGCGGTTCCAGTACCAGTAACCGCCACCGAGAATCACCGCCACCACCAACAGGGTGGCCACTACGTATCGCCAGGAGCGTTGCATCATCAGCGTTTCACCAATCCAGTCAGGCCGCCTGCAATCAGGGCGGCGGTATCGGCCAGAGCTACCAGCGGATCGAGTCCGGCGGGCACGGCCATGTAACGAGGTTCCCAGTCAGGCTGGAATTTATCTTTGAAACGGCGCAGGCCCTGGAAGTTGTAGAGCTGTTCGCCACGGCGGAACACCATCGAACCCAGACGCTGGGTCAGCGGTGCGCCGCGTCGCGGTTGCAGGCCCGACAGGGGGACCATTCCGAGGCTGAAGCGGGCATAGTCATGGGCTTTGTAATGCTGAATCAGCCCGACCATCATGAATTCCATGGTCAGTTTCGGGGCGTCGGGATGGGCGCGCATCAGGTCGAGGCTGGCCAATTCATGGCTGTGCGTCTCCAGCAGATTGGCGAACGCCACCGGGCGGCCTTCGAAACGAATCACTGCGATGCGGAAATGCTTGAGGTAGTCATCGCTGAAGCGGCCAAGTGAAAAGCCTTTTTCCCGCACGTTCTTGCCGGTCAGCCAGGCGTCGGAAATGACCTTCAGCTCATCCATCGGCGCCTGGCCCGGTTCGTGGATCTCCAGCGACAGGCCGTCCCGGGTACCGCGGTTCCAGGTGTAGCGCAAGTCCTTCATCTCTTTGCCCTTGGCTTCGAGATCGAAATGCTTGAGGTCGACCCGTGCTTCTTCACCCAGCTTGATCGCGGTCAGTCCGATGTCCATGTAATACGGCAGGTTCTCGGCGCGAACCTGATAGAACACCGGGCGCGCATGATGGATATCGCACAGGTCGCGGAACTGCCAGATCATTTCTGCGCGTTGCTGGGTAGGGCCGATCGGGTCGTACAATGCCACCAGACTGCGGCCACGGCGGGCATACATCAGAAATGCTTCGTCGTTGGGATGAAACAGCAATGCCTTGTCACCGGTCAGGGCCAGGCCGCCGTCGGGTTGTGAAGAGGCCATGAGAATCTTTTTGGCTCGCTCCAGTTCTTCTGCCGCCGGCAGCTGGATCACCGGGCGGGCGGTACGCAGCAGCCAGGTAAGGGACACCACCACCAGCAGCACCGCCGCGCCCAGCAGTGAGCGCAGACCACGAGGTGCGTCGGCATCGAGGGTGAATTGCCACCACAGTTCATGGCTGTAGGGCACGTCCTGGTATGCAAACAGCAGCAGCCAGATTGACGCGCCGAGCACGCATAGGCTGGCAATCAGAAACAGCGGCGAAAATGGCAACTCGGTCAGGCGACTCGGACGATAAAACGAACGCCGGAACACCGCCAACAAGCTGGCCGTCAGCGTCAGCAGCGTGGCCTCTTCCCAATCGAAGCCCTTGAGCAGTGAGAGCAGGGCGCCCACCAACAGTAAAACGGTGGTCAGCATCCAGGCAGCAGACAAGCGACGGCGCAGACCCTGGGCGAGCAACAGGCACAACACGCCCACAAGGCTGGCGCCCAGGTGCGAGGCGTCCACCAGCCGATGAGGGATCAGGAAACCAATGTGCTCCAGGCGAGTATCGATTTCCGGGGTCACGCCGGAAAACAGCAGCACCACGCCCGAGAGGAACACCAGCACCGCCAGGATCGGCGCCGCCAGGCCCGACGCTACCCGCAGGGACTGGCGGGCCTGGAACAGCCGTTGCGCCTCATTGATCAGCAACAACACACAGGCCACCAGCATCGGCAGCAGGACATAGATCAAGCGATACAAAAGCAGGGCGGCTGCCAAAGGCGCGGCCCCCAGTTTGTCGGCGAAGGCCGCCAGCAGGATCGCTTCGAACACCCCGACCCCGCCCGGTACATGACTGAGTACGCCGGCTGCCAGCGCCAACAGGTACACCAGCAGGAAGGCGCCGAACGGTGGTGTTTCGGGCAACAACAAGTACAGCACCGTGGCGGCCGCCGCGACATCCAGCGTGGTGATGATCAGTTGCAGGAGCGTCAAGCGTCGGCCCGGCAGGCGCAGGGTGCGGCGCCCGGCCTTGATCAGCAGGCTGTCCCGATAGGGCTGTTCTGGCAGGCGCCGACGGTAGATGCCGATAGCCAGCGCACAGGTGAGCAGCAGCACCGCCACGCAGATCGCTCCCAGCCAGGTGGCCGGCAAGTGCAGGGCGGCGGAAGCGGCGGGCAGATCACTGAGGGTTGCCAGGGCTGCCAGCGGCGGCAGTGCACAGCCCAGGGACAGGCTGGCGAACAGGGTCATGTGGGCGACATCTGTCGCGCCCAGGCCATGGCGGGCATACAGCCGGTAGCGAACCGAGCCCCCCGACAATAACGAGAGCCCGATGGCGTTGCCGATGGCAAAAGCGCTGAATCCGCCCAGGATCAGCGTTTTCGCGGGCAATTTCACACCGGCATAACGGCTGGCGGACCATTCATAGCCCAGCAAGATGACGAATCCGACGACCGTCGCGGCGACTGCGCCGAGCAGGGCTGAGCGCGGCACCTGCATGATCGAGTCGTGCAGAGCGTACAGATCGAGCTCGCTCAGCAGGTGGCGACAGGCAATCAATGCAAGGGCGAACAGCAACAGCGTGACGGCGAGGCCGATAGGCTGACGGTACTGACTGATACGCTCCAGCCAGCGCAAGCGCCCGGCCTTGATCGGTTGTACCGCAGTAACAGTGTCTTGTGGGGCAGACGAGTGAGCGCGCATCAATCACCTCTTGAACTATGCGCGACAGGATGGGGGCAACCCGCTCAGTTACCAATCCCTGCCGAAAAAAATAATTACAAAATATTTGTCATGAAAGCTTTTTTCGACAGGCACAAAAAAGGCCACTCTTTCGAGTAGCCTTTTTTGATGTTTGGTTGCGGGAGCCGGATTTGAACCGACGACCTTCGGGTTATGAGCCCGACGAGCTACCAGACTGCTCCATCCCGCGTCTGTGTGGCGGCATTCTACAGGCGAACGCCTGAGTGTCAACCGTTAAAAGGTGGTGAGGTCAAATAAACGGCCAATTCGTCGCCAACCGAGCTAAACACAAGAAATCAAAAGGAAATTGTCCTACAAGCAGGCAGTCTGCATTGCGTCGCCGTGGGGGTGGGCGAGGTTAGCAGGTCTTCTCTTCACGGCGCCTTGCTCAAAAACAAACGGCCACAAAAAAGGCCACTCTTTCGAGTAGCCTTTTTTGATGTTTGGTTGCGGGAGCCGGATTTGAACCGACGACCTTCGGGTTATGAGCCCGACGAGCTACCAGACTGCTCCATCCCGCGTCTGTGTGGCGGCATTCTACAGAGGATCGGCTGGCTGTCAACCCTGGCGCCAGGAAAATCTGTTCAGCTTCAATTGCTTAGCCTAAGTCCTGGGCATTGTGACAGCGCTGTGACGCAAGCCTGGCAAGGGCTGGCGCTCTATTGGACGCTTCGCAACGATTGAAGAAATAAATTCACGTAGGCTTTTTCCAGCCGCAGTGAAGGATCTTTTCAACTACTGGTGCTATATACAGTTGTCGGTGCGATACTGGCGTCCCGACTTGTCGCACATCCGCTTCTCTTATGACGCAACGCAAAATCATCCACGTCGACTGTGACTGCTTCTACGCCGCTATCGAGATGCGCGATGACCCGCGGCTGGCCGGCAAACCCCTGGCGGTCGGTGGTTCGGCGGACCGGCGCGGGGTCATCGCGACTTGTAACTACGAGGCTCGGGCCTACGGTGTGCGCTCGGCCATGTCATCCGGGCACGCCTTGAAGCTCTGTCCTGACTTGACCATCGTCAAGCCGCGGATGGACGCCTATCGGGAGGCGTCGAAGGAAATTCATACGATCTTCAGCGATTACACTGACTTGATCGAGCCGCTGTCCCTGGATGAGGCCTACCTGGATGTCTCCGCAAGTGCCCATTTCGGTGGGAGTGCCACCCGCATCGCCCAGGACATTCGGCGGCGGGTTTCCAATCAACTGCACATCACGGTGTCCGCCGGCGTCGCTCCCAACAAGTTTCTGGCCAAGATCGCCAGCGATTGGAAAAAGCCCAACGGCTTGTTCGTCATTACCCCGGATCAGGTCGAAGACTTCGTTTCGGCCCTGCCGGTGAGCAAGCTGCATGGGGTGGGTAAAGTGACCGCCGACAAACTGAACAGGCTCGGCATTGTCGATTGCCTGCAGTTGCGTCAATGGGACAAGCTGGCGCTGGTGCGCGAATTCGGCAGTTTCGGTGAGCGACTCTGGAGCCTGGCCCGTGGGATTGATGAACGTCTGGTGCACAATGACAGCCGTAGACAGTCCATCAGTGTGGAAAACACCTACGACGTCGATCTGCCTGATCTGACAAGCTGCCTCGATAAACTGCCGGAGCTGATGCAGTCCCTGAGTGGGCGCATCGCCCGGATCGACAGTAGTTATCGACCGGGCAAGCCGTTCGTCAAAGTGAAATTCCATGACTTCACCCAGACCACCCTGGAGCAGGCCGGGGCAGGGCGCGATCTGGGCAGTTACCAGTTGCTATTGACCCAGGCATTCAACCGCGGCGGCAAGCCGGTGCGTTTGTTGGGGATAGGGGTACGGCTGGAGGATCTGCGAGGCGGGTTTGAGCAGTTGGAATTGTTTGAGCGGTGAGGCTGCCACTTACATGAAGGCTTTGCCGGCTCTTGTGGCGAGGGAGCTTGCTCCCGCTGGGCTGCGCAGCAGCCCCAGAAACAGTTGATTCAACTTATCTGGCACACCGAGGTGGCAGGCTTGAGGGCCGCTGCGCGCCCCAGCGGGAGCAAGCTCCCTCGCCACAAGGTTTTGCTGCTAGTTCGCTCCTGGATCCGCCACCAGGCGCCCGCCATCCTTGGTCAGGGCTTTGAGGAATTCGGTCTGTAACTCCGGATCATTGCGGGTCAGTTCGATCAGGCTCTGTTCCAGCTCGCTGGCCTCTTCTTCAAGCCCCAGCTCCGACAGCCGCTTGACCCGATGAACCCACTGGCTCACCTCGTCATCTTCCAGATCGTCGTAGATCAACCCATGGGCTTCCACCAGCTTGCCGCGCAACGTGCTGCTGATGCTCAGGGACGAGTCGGTGTGTACCTCGTCCAGGGCGTCCGTCACGCTGATCTGCAACTTGCCGAAGTGGCTCAGATCATGCTCGGCGAACGGGCTTTCCAGCAGATTCAAACGCAACACGCCATTGCGGTCGGTGCTCAGTTCGAAGGTTTGCCGGGCAGCCTTGACCTGTACCGGGCGTTCGCTCCAGGGCAGGCTCGTGTGTTCGACGCGTTTGTCGCGTTGCACTTCGTCGATTCCGGCCAGGTTCTGCTGGGCGCGGCCATGGGACGGCACGTTCATGAATGGATTGAGCCCGGCGAAGCCGTAGCTGATCCAGTCTCGAGTCGCGCTCTCTGGGAGGTTGCCAAGAGCGAACACATTGACCACATTGGCGCCGACACCCGCCACCACTGCCACCGCGCCCAGCGGAATTTCGTAAACTTCGCGCCAGGGCTGATACGGCGTATAGCGATCATAATGGCGGGTGACTTCGAATTCGGTGACTTCGAAGGTCTTCTGCTCATTGATCCGCACCCGACGTTGCGGCAGTTCGAGTACTTTGGGCTCGCCCACTTCGATATGCAGGCTATGGTCGAGCAGTTTGCGCTCGACCCGCTCTTCGTGCTCGCTGCGTTGCGACATTTGGTTGGCACAGCCGCTGACCAGCAGGGCGCCGCACAGCGCGGCGCCCCCGAGGCCTAAGGTGTTTCGCTTGAACATGACGTCTCTATCTGGTGTCAGCGGCGGATACGGGCCTGGAGGAACGACAGCACGTCAGCGACCGGCAGCGCTTGCGGCTCGGCCTCGGTGCGACTTTTGTATTCCAGGTTGCCTTCGGCCAGGCTGCGGTCACTGACGACGATCCGATGCGGGATGCCGATCAGTTCCATGTCTGCGAACTTGATGCCGGGGCTGGTTTTTTTGTCGCGGTCGTCCAGCAGCACTTCGAAGCCGGCCGCCGTCAGTTCGGCGTAGAGCTTGTCGGTGGCTTCGCGAACCAGTTCGGTCTCGTAGCGCAGCGGCACCAGGGCAATCTGGAATGGCGCCAGGGCGTCGCTCCAGATGATCCCTTTCTCGTCGTTGTTCTGCTCGATGGCGGCGGCGACCACGCGGGATACGCCGATGCCGTAGCAACCCATTTCCAGGGTCACCGGCTTGCCATTCTCGCCCAGCACTTCGCACTTCATGGCTTTGCTGTACTTGTTGCCCAGCTGGAAGATGTGCCCGACTTCAATGCCGCGCTTGATTTCCAGGACGCCTTTGCCGTCCGGGCTCGGATCGCCGGCCACAACGTTGCGCAGGTCGGCCACGGCCGGAACCGGCAGGTCGCGCTCCCAGTTCACCCCGAAGTAGTGCTTGTCATCGATGTTGGCGCCGATGGCGAAATCGCTCATCAGCTCCACCGAGCGGTCGATGATGATCGGCAGCGGCAGGTTCAACGGGCCGAGGGAGCCGGCACCGGCGCCGATGGCGTCGCGCAGTTCGGCGTCGGTGGCCATGACCAGGGGGCTGGCAACGCCAGGCTGGTTGCCGGCCTTGATTTCGTTCAGCTCGTGATCGCCGCGGATGATCAGGGCGATCAGCTTGCCTTCTTCTTCGGCGCGCACGATCAGGGTCTTGATGGTGCGTTCGATCGGCAGGTTGTAGCCTTCCACCAGTTGAGCGATGGTCTTGGCGTTTGGTGTGTCCACCAGGCGCAGTTCTTCGGTCGGTGCAGGGCGGGAGGTTTCCCGTGGGACGGCCTCGGCTTTCTCGATGTTGGCGGCGTAGTCGGAGCCGTTGCTGAATACGATGTCGTCTTCGCCGGACTCGGCCAATACGTGGAACTCGTGGGAGCCGGCGCCACCGATGGAACCGTTGTCGGCTTCAACCGGACGGAATTTCAGGCCCAGGCGGGTGAATACGTTGCAATACGCCTGGTGCATGCGGTCGTAGGTGACTTGCAGCGAGGCCAGGTCGGTGTGGAATGAGTAGGCGTCCTTCATGATGAATTCGCGGCCGCGCATCAGGCCGAAGCGTGGACGGATTTCATCACGGAATTTGGTCTGGATCTGATACAGGTTGATAGGCAGCTGCTTGTAGCTGCTCAACTCGTTGCGCATCAGGTCGGTGATCACTTCTTCGTGAGTCGGGCCTGCGCAGAAGTCACGACCGTGACGGTCTTTGATGCGCAGCAACTCAGGGCCGTACTCTTCCCAGCGCCCCGATTCCTGCCACAGCTCGGCCGGCTGGGTGCCCGGCATCAACACTTCCAGAGAGCCGGCGGCGTTCATTTCTTCGCGAACGATGGCTTCTACCTTGCGCATCACACGCAGACCCATCGGCAGCCAGGTGTACAGGCCCGAGGCGAGTTTGCGGATCATGCCGGCGCGCAGCATCAGCTGGTGGCTGATCACGACGGCGTCGGAAGGCGTTTCTTTCTGTGTGGCGAGCAAAAATTGACTGGTGCGCATGGTTGGCCGTTGTCGGTTGCTGATGACGAGAAGTGACGGAGCATTGTACGGGCGAGATGCCCTGGCGTACAGGCGCGTGGCCGGTCGCCAGGCATGAGCGCCGGTTTCGCCGGCGCTTGCTGGAAGTTTCCTAAGATTCTTGCGCAGGTCGCGTGGGTGTCGGTTCCGGCTCCGAAGCCGAGCCTGAACCCTGGCGGCGGTTTTCCTGATACCAGTGCAAGGCAATCAGTAACAGGGTCGGAACCCCCAGCAAGGCGGTGATCAGGAAGAAGTCGTGATAGCCGAATTTCTCCACCATCACCCCTGAGTAACCGCCGATCAAGCGCGGCAGCAACAGCATGATTGAGCTGAGCAGGGCGTATTGGGTGGCCGAGAACTTCAGGTTGGTCAGGCTCGACAAGTAGGCGACGAACGCCGAAGTGGCCAGGCCGGAGCTGAAGTTGTCCAGGGAGATGGTGACAACCAGCATCTGCAGGTTGGCGCCCATGTCGGCGAGCATCAAAAACAGGATATTGGTGCCGGCGGAGGCAACGCCGCCGATAAACAGGATCGGCAGGATACCGAAACGCACGATCAACAAGCCGCCCATGCCGGCGCCGACGAGCGTCATGATCAGCCCGAAAATCTTGCTGACGCTGGCGATCTGGTCCTTGGTGAAGCCTTGGTCGATGTAGAACACGTTGGCCATGACGCCCATGACCGTGTCGGACATCCGGTAGGTGGCAATCAGCCCAAGCAGCAACAGGGCCTGCCAGCGGTAACGCAGGATGAAATCGTTGACCGGTGTCAGCACCGGCGCCAGCCCGCGGCGCCCCATGGCCGAAAGGCACAGGGCTGTCAGGGTGATATAGAGAATGGCCCGCAGGAAGGCACGGTCTTCGAGCAGCAGGTCCAGCAGGCTGACGCCTTCGAACAGGACACTGGCAAAGTCGGTGTTATAGAGCTGGGTGAACATCGCCGGTACCGACACCAGCAGCACGATGAGTACGAACACCGAGGCCAACTGGTGGACGAAGCTATAGCGACCGGCCTGCAACTGGGTGCGTAGCGGCACCGGCGGTTCGCGCATGAATAGCGAGGTGAGCAACGCAGGGACCATCAGCACGCCGAACAACAGATAGGTGCCTGCCCAGGCCGAGTGCTTATAACTGAAACCGGTGGAGCCGAACCCTTCGGCGAAGAACAGTGCGCCCGCGGTGGCCAGCAATGCCGCGATCCGGTACCCGGACATGTAGCTGGCGGCGAGGGCCGCCTGGCGGGTGTCGTCGGCGATCTCCAGGCGATAGGCATCGACGGCAATGTCCTGGGTGGCCGACGCGAAAGCCACGATCACGGCGATGGCGATCAACCATGACAGGTGCTTTTGCGGGTCGCAGAAGCCCATGCCGATCAGGCCGAGGATCACCAGGGCCTGGGAGAGCACCAACCATGAACGCCGACGGCCGAGTTTGCCCAGCAGCGGCAGGCGCCATTGGTCGAGCAGGGGCGACCAGACCCATTTAAAGGCATAGGCCAGGCCGATGAGGCTCGCGTAGCCAATAGTCTCGCGGGCCACGCCAGCTTCGCGCAACCAGACCGAAAGCGTGGAAAACACCAGCATGTAGGGCAGGCCGGCGGCGAAGCCAAGCAGCAACAGCACGAGCGTCGAGGGACTGGCATAGGCGGCGAGGGCGGCGCGCCAGGTTTTACGGGGCATGGGCTGGAGTCTGCCTCAAAAATTGCGAAAACAAAGCGCGCACTCTAACCGCTGTGCTCTACCGGGCGCCAGCCATGGCGCTGAATATCAACACGATTATTCAGGACACTCACCC
This sequence comes from Pseudomonas sp. PICF6, assembly GCF_009831705.1. Taxonomy (NCBI): domain Bacteria; kingdom Pseudomonadati; phylum Pseudomonadota; class Gammaproteobacteria; order Pseudomonadales; family Pseudomonadaceae; genus Pseudomonas; species Pseudomonas sp. PICF6. Next base: position 161,919 of record NZ_WUUD01000011.1, read on the forward strand.
CTTCCGTGCGCAGGCGCGCGCGTTGTTCATCCCCTGAGGCGCTGCCGGCCGGCAGGCTGATCCGACCGCCGGCAGCCAATACTCGATGCCATGGCAGCTTTGTGTCGTTCGGCAACTGACTGAGGGTACGCCCTACCCAGCGCGCCGCTCGGCCCAGACCGGCCATCTCGGCTAGCTGACCATAGGTCACGACCTTGCCGGCCGGCACTTGTGCCAGGGTCAGGTACAGGGTGGTGCGGCGGATCTGGGCGGCGTTCTCTGGGGCCGCGGGAGCATCAGTCACGTTCAGGTGTCCTGGGCAAGGGCGTATTGCCGTTTGTAGATTAAATCCCGCAAGGTTGGTTGAGAAATGAACTCATTACAAATACTTCGGTCAGTCCTTGCTAAGGTGTCGTCCCGGGGGATAATGCCGCCTTTTTACCGCAAACTTGAGCTCTTTATACGCTTATGTTGTCTAGAACCCTGCTATGCCTAGCTGTCACCAGCGCCTCCATGCCATTGCTTGCCGATACCGTTTGGTTGAAGAACGGCGACAAGCTCAGCGGCAAGATCACCGTTTTCGATGGCGGCAAGTTGCTGATCCAGACCGATTACGCCGGCGCGATTCCCATCGACTGGAAACAGGTCAAGACTCTTGAGAGCGACCAGCAATTGCTGGTCAAGCAGGATGCCTACACCGGCGAAAAAGCCAAGGCGCTGCAGGCTGCCGAGGACGGCAAGGTGACCCTGGCCAACGGCGACGGACCCAAAACCGTCGAGCTGGCCAGTATCCAGCAAATCCTCAAACCCAAACCGGTGGTCGAGGATCTGGTGTGGAAGGGCAATATCGATGCTGCCCTGGATTATCAGCGCGCGGAAAACGATACCGATGATTACGACATCGATTTCAAGACCTCGGCACGCCACGGCAGATGGCGGCATACCGCCGAAGGCGAATACAACCGTGAGTTCCAGGATGACGTGGTTTCCACCGACAACTGGAGGTTGGAGTATTCCCTCGACCGCTTCCTGACGGAAAAATGGTTCTGGCAAGGGCGCCTGAATTACAAGCGCGACAAAGTCGAAGAGCTGGCTCGACAGCGCGTGGTGGGTACCGGTCCGGGCTACCAGTTCTGGGATGACGAGCTGGGTGCTTTCTCGTTGGGTTCGCTGTTCAACCGCACCGATTACGAATACCGCGACGGTGGCACCGACAACTTCTATTCCATCGCCATGAAGTGGGACTACAACCGCTACCTGATTGGCAAGCGCGTCGAGTTCTTCACCAATGGCGAAGTCGGCAAGCCGCTGTCCAGTGTTGCCGAATATGCCTACGACGCCGAGGTGGGGCTGCGCTACAAAGTTACCGACTGGGCTTCGCTCAACCTCAAGGCCGAGAAAGATGTCATTGAGGGCACCGAAGACAGCGACTTGAGCAAGACGCGCTACACCGCCGGGTTTGGCGTGACCTGGTAATCCCGGTCTAGCAACCAACCCGTGTGGGAGCGAGCCTGCTCGCGATAGCGGCGGATCAGCAACATCAACGTTGACTGACACGCCGCTATCGCGAGCAGGCTCGCTCCCACATTTTTTTTGTGCGTGGGCAAAAACACACAGGCACAAAAAAGCCCCGCTTTTGAGGGCGGGGCTTTTTACTAAAGCAAGGACAAGTTAGATAACTTGAACTTCTTCAGCTTGCATGCCTTTCTGACCGCGGGTAGCGATGAAAGAAACCTGTTGGCCTTCTTTCAGGCTTTTGAAGCCGTCGGATTGGATTGCTTTGAAGTGAACAAACAGGTCGTCACCGGATTGTGGAGTGATGAAGCCGAAGCCTTTTTCATCGTTGAACCACTTAACGGTACCAGTTTGGCGATTAGACATGGTGTAACTCCTTGAACAAAGATAACTGCGACTCAGGAAGAACCCTGGCCGAGACTGAGTGCAAAGAGCAGGAAAAATTCTTGTAGATGGTTGGATCGAAATTCAACATATCGTGTAGAGATTCTCAGTGACACAAGCAACACAGTGACGTCACCTTAACCCTTTTTCCTGAATGTGCCAATGGTCTTTGCGAAGGTTTCTCGGTTTTGGTGACTGACGGCCAGCGGTATTGCCGTCAGGACCAGGAAATCAAGGTGGATCGGCGAGATTTACGTCCCGCACTTTGAACCCGGCCTCGCGCCCCGGTAAGATGCCGGACGTATTTTTTCCACCTCGCTATTTCAGGAAACCGCCATGAGCATCAAATCGGACAAGTGGATTCGCCGCATGGCGCAAGAGCACGGCATGATCGAGCCCTTCGTCGAGCGCCAGATGCGTGGCGAAGGCGCCGATCGGCTGATTTCCTTCGGCGTCTCCAGCTACGGCTACGATGTGCGCTGCGCCGATGAATTCAAGGTGTTCACCAACATCAACTCGGCGACCGTGGACCCGAAGAACTTCGACGAGAAGAGCTTCGTCGACGTCAAGAGCGACGTCTGCATCATTCCACCGAACTCATTTGCCCTGGCACGCACCGTCGAGTATTTCCGTATCCCGCGCAACGTGCTGACCATCTGCCTGGGTAAAAGCACGTACGCGCGCTGCGGCATCATCGTCAACGTCACGCCGCTGGAGCCTGAGTGGGAAGGGCATGTGACCCTGGAGTTCTCCAACACCACGACCTTGCCGGCAAAAATCTATGCCAACGAGGGTGTGGCGCAGATGCTGTTCCTTGAGTCCGATGAGGAATGTGAAGTGTCCTACAAGGATCGTGGCGGTAAATATCAGGGCCAGCGCGGCGTAACGCTGCCGCGTACCTGATTCTGACGAACAGTTTGAATTCCTGGGCGGGCAGGCACTCTATGGGGTGTACTGCCCGTTTTTTTTGCCTCAGCGCAGCGGGCCTTCGCCCAGGAGTTGCTCTATGAAGATCGATCCGCGAATCAGTGCCGAACTGGCAAAGCTTGAGCCCAATCAGATCGGTGTCATGGCTTGGTCATTACTGGCCCACCCTGCCGAAGCGGCGGGCGGTATTCCAGGCCAGCCTGATCCCGATACCCCCAACGAACAGCCCCTAGAACCCAGCGAACCCGGTGAACCCACCCTGCCAGATGAGCCGCCTCCTGCGCCTGTTGCCTGATCGCAAAATGGCCCGTCAGTGGAAAGCACGTGTGCTTCAACTGACGGGCCATATTTCGTTATCCCCAATGACAAAGATCCTGCAGTCATTGTCCTGTTCGACCCGATGACCCCCTGTGAATGCGCCAAAGGCCGGTAGCAGGCTGATGTCGCTGGCGAGCCGGAAGCAGGCCAGGCGCAGCCGTTGCCGTCCTTTGCCGCTCAGGTGGTAGACGGGATGGACATGGCCCGCCAGGACGTGGCGGCTGGGATGCGGATCGGGCTCATGTTGTACGGCGAAAGGTCCGAGCAACAAAGGCTCCGGCACGACCCGGATGTTCAGCGCTGGCGGCGGGTCGCCGGCACGTTTGTCGTGATTGCCGCGAATCAGCGTCATGGCCAGGTGCTGATGTCGTTCACGCCAGCTACAAAGGGCCTTCAAGGTGCCTGGGGCATGGGAACCTGGACCGTGGAGAAAGTCGCCTAGGAAGATCAGTTGGCGACATGGCAGGCTCGCCAGTAGCCCGTCCAGCACGGCGATGTTGCTGGCCGTCGTGCCATGGGGCACCGGTTGGCCTAGGCTGCGATAAGCAGCGGCCTTGCCGAAATGCACATCGGCGACCATCAGGGTTTGCTGGGCAGGCCAGTACAGGGCTTTTTCCGGCAATAACCAGAGTTCTTCGCCGGCCAGGCTGACGGGATAGGGCGCCGGCATCAGGCGTCACCACGATCAGCGGTCGTTTCCAGTTCGCTGACCATCCGCCGGATGCGATCGGCGAGCTTCTCCGAACTCATGCTTTCCCTGAATCGCTCCACCAGCAAGGGGAATCCCAGTGGGGTGGGCCGTTTAATGGCATGCAGGTCGAGTTTCAAGGTATTGAGGCGTTCCAAGGTCTGCTCCAGTCGGCGTATATCCAATTCTTCACGCAGGACTTCTTCCCCGGCCTGGGCCAGCAAGAGGTTGTCGGCGTCGTATTGCTTGAACACCTGAAAGAACAACCCGCTGGACGCCTGGACTTGACGGGTACTTTTTGGCGCGCCGGGATAGCCGGCAAATACCAGTCCGGCGATCCGGGCGATTTCGCGAAAGCGTCGAAGCGCCAGCTCTCCGGCGTTCAGGCTCGCCAGCACATCGGCCAGCAGGTTGTCGACGCTCAGGAGTTCCGGCCCCAGGTGCTGCGTCCAGTCCAGTGCCGTGGCACTGAGCAGTTCCAGGCCGTAATCGTTCACCGCGATGGAAAACGTCACCGGCTGTTGTCGGCTGACGCGCCAGGCCAGCAGGCTCGCCAACCCCAGATGAACCTGGCGCCCGGCAAAGGGATACAGAAACAAATGCCAGCCCTCGCGGGATTTGAGGCGCTCGGCCAACAATGTTTCTTGCGTGGGTAAACCGGACCAGCGTTGTTGGATCGATAACAAGGGCTGCACGGCGCTCATCTCCGGGCCCTCGAAGCGGCCCGTGGCGGCCTCGCTCAGACGGGCCACGACGGCGCCGGCCAGCTCGCTGGAAAGCGGCATCCGCCCGCCGTTCCAGCGCGGCACGGCGGCTTTTTTGGCCTGGCTGCGTCGCACGTAGGCGGTCATGTCTTCGACGCGGACCAATTCCAGCAAGCGTCCGGCAAACAGAAAACCATCTCCAGGCCGCAAGCGAGCGATGAAGCCTTCTTCCACGCTGCCCAAGGTCTTGCCGCCACCGCCTTTGCTCCAGAACTTCAATTGCAGGCTGGCGTCGCTGACGATGGTGCCGATGCTCATGCGATGTCGTCGGGCCAGTCGCGCATCGGGGACTCGCCACACGCCGTGTTCGTCCGGCTCGACCCGCCGGTAGTCGGGATAGGCGGTCAATGACAGCCCACCATGGCGCACGAAGGCCAGGGCCCAGGCCCATTCGGCTTCGTTGAGGTCCCGATAGGCCCAGGCGCCGCGCACTTCCTCAAACAGCTCGTCAGGCAGGAAACCGCCGCCCAGGGCCATGCTGACCAGATGCTGGACCAATACATCCAGCGGCTTGTGGGGCGATTCCCGGGGTTCGATGCGCCGCTGAGCCACGGCGTCTTGTGCGGCGGCGGCTTCGATCAGCTCCAGGCTGTGGGTCGGCACCAGCGTGACCCGCGAGGTCCGCCCCGGCGCATGACCAGAACGCCCGGCGCGCTGCATCAGCCGCGCCACGCCTTTGGCCGAGCCAATCTGCAGAACCCGTTCGACTGGCAAGAAGTCCACCCCCAGATCCAGGCTGGAGGTGCAGACCACCGCCTTGAGCTGCCCGTCCTTGAGGGCCTGCTCTACCCAGTCGCGAGTTTCCCGGGACAATGAACTGTGATGCAGCGCGATCAGCCCGGCCCAGTCCGGCCTGGCTTGGAGAATGGCCTGATACCAGATTTCCGATTGCGCCCGGGTGTTGGTGAAAACCAGGCAACTGCTGCTGGCGTCTATTTCAGCAATGACCTGGGGCAGCATCTTCAGGCCGATGTGGCCGGCCCACGGAAAACGTTCGAGGGCCGGGGGGAGCAGCGTATCGACCCGTAGCGCCTTGCCGTTGGCCCCCTGCACGCTGATGCCATTGCCTTGCGGGATTAATACCTGTTCGGCGTGGGCCTGGTTACCCAAGGTGGCGGACACACCCCAGACGATGAGTTGGGGATGCCAGCGCCGCAAGCGCGCCAATGCCAATTGCAACTGCACCCCCCGTTTGTTGCCGAGCAACTCGTGCCATTCATCCACCACGACCATGCGCAGCGTCGAAGTGGCCGTTTGCGCATCGGCACGGGCGAGCATCAGGGTCAGGCTTTCGGGCGTGGTGATCAGCGCGGTGGGCAGACGCCGACCCTGGCGGGCGCGTTCGCTGGCGCTGGTGTCGCCGGTGCGCAGGCCGACGCTCCATGGAATCTGCAGCTCTGCCAGTGGTGTCTCGAGGGCTTTGCCTGTATCGGCGGCCAGCGCGCGCATCGGCGTGATCCACAGGACCGTCAGCGGTCCGGTCACTGGTTTGCGTTTACGGGGTTTATCCGGCGGTGGCGCCGAGCGGGCGAACCGGTTGAGCGCCGCGAACCACACGGCGTAGGTCTTGCCGGCCCCGGTGTTGGCGTGCAACAGCCCGGATTCGCCGCGTTTGACGGCAGCCCACACTTGTTTTTGAAAGGCGAACGGCTTCCAGCCGCGGGCGCTGAACCACTGGTTTGCGTAGTTGTTGGATGTCGCCATACCCGCCGCGTGCGCCCTGAAAGTCCTCTTTCAGTGACCGCGGTGAGGGATGAAAGGTTTAATGAAGAAAATCGTGGCGAGGGCGCTTTTGTGGCGAGGGAGCTTGCTCCCGCTGGACGCGCAGCGTCCCCAGCAGTGTGTCATCCAGCGCCTGGGGGCTGCTTCGCAGCCCAGCGGGAGCAAGCTCCCTCGCCACAGAAGCAGTCTTCAGGTTTGTCGGGTTTATTTCAGGTTGCCACTGAGAAACTGCTGGAGCCGCTCGCTTTTGGGATTGCCCAGCACGTCTTCCGGCGCGCCTTCTTCTTCCACCAGGCCCTGGTGCAGAAACAGCACCTGATCAGACACCTTGCGAGCGAAGCTCATTTCGTGGGTCACCATGATCATGGTCCGGCCTTCTTCGGCCAGGCCCTGAATCACCTTCAAGACTTCTCCCACCAACTCCGGGTCAAGGGCCGAGGTGGGTTCGTCGAACAGCATCACCTCCGGCTCCATCGCCAGGGCGCGGGCGATGGCCACGCGCTGTTGCTGACCACCGGAGAGGAACGCCGGGTACTGCTCGGCCACTCGCGCCGGCAGGCCGACCTTGTCGAGATAACGACGGG
>NZ_WUUD01000011.1:168809-194998 GCF_009831705.1 Pseudomonas sp. PICF6
CTCCACAGGTTGAAGTGCTGGAAAACCATGGCCAGGCGGGTGCGCAGGCGCTGCAGTTCCTTTTCGTCGGCCACGCGCATGCCGTGGCGGTCGTTGATCATGCGGATCGCCTGGCCGTCCAGGCTCATTGCGCCGTCGTTGGGTTGTTCCAGAAAGTTGATGCAGCGCAAAAAGGTACTTTTGCCCGAGCCGCTGGCGCCGATCAGGCTGATCACGTCGCCGGTCCTGGCCTTGAGCGAAACGCCTTTGAGCACCTGATGTTCGCCATAGCTCTTATGCAGGCCTTCGATGGTCAGTTTGTACATGGGGCATGCATCCTCAAGGCGAAAGTAGGTAGCCGCTGCGGTAGGCTTCGGCGCCGGCGACATGGGCGATCACCATGCCGGCAGTGGCCATGCGACGCAGCGAGCGGGCGTACAGCAGCCCGGCATTGCAGCAATGAACGGGGGTGACGGTGTCGTTGATGGGGTCGATGATTTGCGCCACCAGTTGCCCCGCCTCCAGGTACTCCCCGGGCACGGCGCTGTAGACCAGCAGGCCGCCGACCGGTGTCGCCACCGGCTCCACGCCGGCCAGCGGCGTAGCCGGGTAGGGCAGGTCGGGCAAGGGCATCGGTTCGCCGTCAATGGCACCGAAGCGGATCAGGTATTCGATCAGGGCCTGGCAGTCGAGACTCGCCAGGTCGTGGGTGACGTCGCCCTGGCCGCGCAGTTCGACGGTGACCGAAAAACTGCCCAGGGGAATCTCGAATTGTTCGCCGAAGCGCTCCTTGAGTTGCCACCAGAGCAGGGTGAAGCATTCATCGAACGACTGACCGCCCGAATCCGTTGCCAGCAGGCTCGCTTCGGCGCCGATGTAGCGGGCCAGCGGCTCGACCTGAGGCCAGGCTTCGGGGGTGGTGTAGAGATGAGCGACCGCTTCGAAATCACAATGCAGGTCCAGCACCATGTCGGCGTCGCAGGCCAGCCGTTGCAGAACCAGGCGCTGGGATTGCAATTGCGTGCTGGCGGTCTGGCGGGCGAGGGCGTCGCGCAGGTGTTCGCGGATCAGCATCAGGTTGTGCTGTGGATCATCCGTGAGCTGGCCTTCGATCTGGTTGCCGATCTCTTCGCTCAGGTCGACGAACCGGCGGTTGAAATTCTGCCCGCTCTCCATTTCGTAGCGGCCCAGCGGCACGTCCATCAGCACTTGTTCCAGGCCGATGGGGTTGGCCACGGGCACCAGCACGATTTCGTGCCGCAGGTGACCGGATGCCTCAAGCTCGGCCAGACGCTGCTTGAGGTGCCAGGCCACCAGCATGCCGGGCAACTCATCAGCGTGCAGGGACGACTGGATGTAGATTTTGCCGACGGCTTCTTCCGGGCCGAAGTGAAAGCTGTGGATCTTGCGTGCGGTCCCCGGCAGTGGGGCCAGCAGGTCATGAATCTGGTGGCGCATTTGCGTGTATGTCCTGGAACAGAAGCCCTAGTGAGTCGGCCCGAGAAAGGCCAGCCAGCGGCGTTCGGCGAGGCGGAAAAGGCCCACCAGTGCAAAGGTCACGGTCAGGTAGATCAACGCGGCGATACCGAACGACTGGAAGGTCAGGAAGGTGGCCGAGTTGGCGTCCCGGGCGACTTTGAGCACGTCTGGAACGGTAGCGGTGAACGCCACGGTCGTCGAGTGCAACATCAGGATGACTTCGTTGCTGTAGTACGGCAGCGAACGTCGCAACGCCGACGGCATGATCACGTACGCGTACAGCTTCCAGCCCGTCAAGCCATAAGCCTTGGCCGCTTCGACTTCGCCATGGTTCATGCTGCGAATCGCCCCGGCGAAGATTTCCGTGGTGTAGGCGCAGGTGTTCAGGGCGAAGGCCAGGATCGTGCAGTTCATCGCATCGCGAAAGAAGCTGTCGAGCAGGGGCTGGGCGCGCACGGCTTCGAGGCTGTAGATGCCGGTGTAGCAGATCAATAGCTGTATGTAGAGCGGCGTGCCGCGGAACAGGTACGTGTAGAACTGCACTGGCCAGCGTACGTAGACTTTGGGGGAGACCCGGGCGATGGACAGCGGGATCGAGATCACGAAGCCGATCAGCAGCGAGGCGCTGAGCAGCCACATCGTCATGGCCAGGCCAGTGATGTGATTGCCGTCGCTGTAGAGGAACGGTCGCCAGTATTCCTGAAGAAGTTCGATCATCGCACCGCCTCCCGTGCACCGGCGGCGTAACGGCGTTCAAGCCAGCGCAGCACGACATTGGACGCGCTGGTGATCAGCAGATAGATCAGCGCCGCGAGCACGAGGAAGTAAAACAGTTGGTAGGTGCTTTTGCCGGCATCCTGGGCTGCCTTGACCAAATCGGCCAGGCCGATGATCGACACCAGCGCGGTGGCCTTGAGCATCACCATCCAGTTATTGCCGATGCCCGGCAGGGCAAAGCGCATCATTTGCGGAAACACCACGAACCGGAAACGCTGGCCACGCTTGAGGCCATACGCCGTGGCGGCTTCGACCTGACCCCGGGGCACCGCGAGAATCGCCCCGCGAAAGGTCTCGGTGAAGTACGCGCCATAAATGAAGCCCAGGGTGATGACCCCGGCGCCGAATGGGTTGATCTCGATGTATTCCCATTCCATGAAGTCGGTAAAAGAGGTCAGCCAGGTTTGCAGGCTGTAGAAGATCAGCAGCATCAGCACCAGGTCCGGCACGCCGCGAATCAGCGTGGTGTAGAGCTGGGCCGGGATACGCAGCAGTTTGACGCTGGACAGCTTGGCGCTGGCCCCCAGCAGGCCGAGCAAAACGCTCAGTAACAAAGACAGGACCGCCAGCTTGATGGTCATCCAGGTGCCCTGCATCAGCAGCGGGCCGAAGCCCTGCAGGCTGAAGGCGCTGAGCCCCAGATTTTGTAGGAGTTGTTCGAACATGGAAGAGGCCTTTGGCAGAAAAAAAGCGCCCATCCGAGGCCGGATGGGCGCTGCGCATTATTTGCCGCTGTACAGATTCAGATCGCCAAAGTGTTTCTTCTGGATCTCGGCGTACTTGCCGTCTTCGTGTAACGCTTTGATACCTTTATCCAAAAGAGCCTTCAGCTCTTTGTTACCTTTCTTGATACCGATGGCGGTCTTGGAAGGCAGCAGTTCGCTGTCCACGGGTTTGCTGACTTCATAGTCACCACCTTTTGGCGATTTCAAGAAGCCCAGTTCGGCCTGCAGCATGTCCTGGATCGACGCATCGAGGCGGCCGGAGGTCAGGTCGGCATAAACCTGGTCCTGGTTCTGGTAGGCCTGGGTCTTGACCCCAGCCTTGTCCAGTACGGTTTTGGCATAGGTTTCCTGGATGGTGCCTTGCTCGTAACCGACGGTCTTGCCTTTGAGGGACGCGACATCTTCGCTCAGGCCGGAACCCTTCTTGAACACATACGAGGTCGGGCCGGAGAACAGCTCGTTGGAGAAGTCGATGACTTTTTCCCGGGCCGGGGTCACGGTCATGGACGAGATCACGCCGTCGAACTTATTGGCCTTCAGGCCAGGGATCATGCCGTCGAAATCGCTTTCGACCCAGCGGCACTTGACCTTCAATTCTTCGCAGATTGCATTGCCCAGGTCGATATCGAAACCTACCAGGCTACCGTCGGCGGCCTTGGATTCAAACGGGGCATAGGACGGGTCGACACCAAAACGCAGTTCCTTGTATTCCTTGGCCGTGGCGACGCCGGCGGCCATGCACAACGCCAGTGCAGAAAGGGTCAGCAGTGCTTTTTTCATTATTCAATCCCTAAAACCAATATGAGCGCTTGTGGCGCGTAAGTATTGTTACCGGTGAAGGCGAGAACGGTATGACGGCATAAAGGTAGCAATTTCCGAACCAGAGTGCCGAACAAGCGTTTTAAAAACTTTGGCGGCAGCCAGCGGGACGTGATGGTGCGCGGGGATGAGCAGGCATTAAAAGATGCACCAGGATGGCGCGGACGCTGCTGTTTTTTCACGCCTCGGTATCAGGTCTCAATACCGGACCGCTGTGCGAGGGGGTGTTGCTAAGCGCTCGGCCAAGGGATTGCCCGGTCATTTCGACATATCGGTAGGTGAACATCGACACCAGGACTACCGATCCCGTTACCAGCAAAGCGATGAGGTTGTTGAGCAGTACATTACCGAGGTCCAGGTAGCGAGTCCCGTCGATCACCGGTGCAATGTCAACGCCAACGATTTTCTTCGCCACCATGAATGCCGACACTACGCAAAACAGAACGGCCGCGTGGGTCAGGTAGATGGAATAAGACAACTTGCCGAGAAAACCGAAGCCACGGCCCGCCAACAGCCGCGACACGGCGCCACGATCAAAGGCGAATATCACAACGATGACAGCGAACAACGGACTGGCCCACAACTGCTTGCCTGCAAAATCGTTGATCACGAAAATCAGCGCCACTGTCACAGCCGCCACTTCAAGCGTGCTCAATAACCAGGTCTGGGCCCGGCTGGGCTGAGGGAGCCTCAGGTACACGGCGTAAGCCAGACAGCCAGTGAAAAAGTAAGCGAGGCCGCGCAGCGACTCGATGGTGAAGAAGGTATTACCGGCATACATCAGCGCCAAGGCCAGGAGCATCACCGTCGCCCATATCCATGTCCTGATGCCGAAAGCGATACACACGATCAGGGCGAAGATCATGTAGGTGTAATACTCGATACTGATGCTCCAGGACGGATAGTTGAATGACAGTGGGTTAGTCAAATGCGTCCAGGATTGCAACAGCAGTGCATTCGGCAGGATTTCAGAAGGGGCGAACTTTCCTGAGAATGGCGCATTGTTGAAGTCCATGCCTTTTTGCGCAGCCCAATATCGACCGCACTCTAACAGTATAAAGACGCCCAACATAAAGAGGTGCAAGGGAAGCAAGCGGAAGGTTCGTGAAATGAAGAACTTTCTAAAGTTAAATTTTACCGAGCTGCCATAGGCGTGCGTCAATACAAAGCCACTCAATACAAAAAAGAAAGATACAAATACTTCAGCGTGACGGAATAACAACCATTCGGTGAAACTACCGCTGACGCGCAAGTGATAGAGCATTACTGAAATGGCCATCAATCCCCTGAAACTGTCCAGTGAATGAAACCGCTGCTCTGCGCGCATGTCAGGCTCCCTTGCTTGTACGATTGGCACGTCTTGGGTTTCACTCCGGTCGCCACGTCATTGGGGCAGCACCCTGGGAGGGCGGCTGCCCACTCCCTGAATGAGGGTATCCCCGTCACTGTTGCATGAAGGGCCTGGCGCAGGATCTGGACGGTTTAAGACACTTAAATAAATAGTGGGCTCTGATGTCACGTTAGCATTGCTCTTTAAAAGAGCAAGTCGGTTTTTTATTGTCGTGATAGATACCCTGATGACGCAATTACGGCGTCAGAAAAACTGCTAGTGGGCGGGACATCAATAGTTTTTTTAGAAGCGCATAAAACGCCATCTGAATACATATCTTCAAATGCCGTTCATCGACGATTCACACTATTTTTCTCACGCCTGTTACACAGCGACTACTGTATAGAGCGATGATGGCAGAGCGCCAACGCGCCTCAGTTAGATGGTGAAAAGGACATTATGAAACGCATCGCCGTGATATTAACGCTGGCGTTCAGCAGCCTGGCCCAGGCCGCGCCAATGCGCTGGGGCGATGTGCGTGACGGCAGCCTCTATTTGCAGGCAGGGCGCGATGACACCTTGCGCGTCAGTTGGGTGCCGGCCTGGCAAACCGACGCTAATGAAGAACGCATCTACTTGCTCGACGGCCAGGGGCAACTGCGCGACGAGCGTTTTATTCCCGCCAGCGAAGGGAGCGGCAAACAAGACTGGGCATTGCCCGCCAGCGCCGCCAGTTACCGTGTCGAAGTCCCCGGCTATAGCTTCAGGCGCTATCGCTTCGAGCACGACGACAAGACCGTCGCCCTGTTCGCGCCGACGAAAGTGCACTTCAGCGTCGAGACCGCCGCCAACGTCGAGTTGTATTTCAAGGTCCGCGGTGGCGAGCAGGCGATCTTGGCAGGCAAGTATTTCGGCGGCGTCAGAGCTCTGAATGCCGAGCGCCTGGGCGATGGCAAAACAGTCGAACTGAGGCTCAAGCCCTACCAGGAGTACCCGAAGTTCGACCAGGTTGCCTTACCCGTCAGCGATAGGGATCAAGACTGGCGCCTGCGCCTGCAAGGTAGAGGCAAAGCGGCCTTCTGGCTGGACGGCACCGCCAACCTGTTCGCCCAGCGCCCGCAGCACCTGCAGCCGCTGCGGCAGGACAGCGGCCGCACCGAACTGGCCCTGCACCCCGACATGCTGGGCCCCACGCCGCGCCTGGGCTTGGCCTTGCCCTACCTGCTTCCACCGCCGGCAAGCTACAGCGCGCTCGACGCGCTCAAGCCCCGTGCGGGCAGCTTTTACAGCGCCGTCGACATCATGGCCGCTGACCCCCATTACGAAGATGCCTTCAGACGTTTTTATCTGGAACGCGGTGGCATCGATACGAACATCACCTTGCTGGCCGCCACTGGGCGTAAGGCCGACCTGAAGGCCAACAGCCAGAGCAACGCCGGCCTGAACGCCTGGCTGGCGGCCACCGTAGCCCTGGGTAGCGGCACGCACTACCTCTCGTTTGCCGACGAACCCAACTACAACTATCCCGACTATGCGACGTACAAGCACTTCTTCGACGCCATGTATCGTCAGGTGCTCGACTACCCGGGGGCGCGGGAGGCCGGTGTGCGCATCGCCATGCCCGCCAGCTCGCGTTTCGTCAACGGACCGTTTACGCGACGAGGCGCCCAGCACCGTGGCATCGACTGGGCTCGGCGGATGCTCGACGAATCGGCGGCACAGATCGATGCCTTGGCCTGGCACGAGTGGATGATTCGCGACCTGCTGGCCACACGGGTCTACCGCGACTCCGTGCGCCGGGCTGCCGAAGTCGTCGGCCTGCAAGCCAATGGCCGGCCACGCAAGGCGCTGTTGCTGGACCAGACCAATATCTCCAGTGGCTCAAGCGTGAGCCCCTACGAACAGGAGACGCACTTCGCATCGCTCTGGTGGGCCTCGGTTGCGATCAACTCAGCCCAGGATGGTTTGCTCGACGTGCTCAACTGGTTTCAGGCCGCTGACGATCCGCACCACCTCAAAGGCATGATCCGCCTGCCAGGACCCGATCGCTTCGAGCTCAAACCGGTAGGCTTGGCGCAGCAATTCATCCAGTCGCACTGGCTCGATCAGGTTCTGCGTATGGACAACAGCGCGTTCGAGGTCGATGCCCTGGCGATGGCCCGTGGCAACGAACGCAGCGTGCTGGGGGTGAACAAGGGCGACCGTCTGCAACGGGTCAGCCTGCAGGGCGCAGGCACTGCCTGCCCATCCCTCGCCCTTTTCGGTCCTGATAGCCGCCAGCGCGATGCCCCTGTCCAGTGCCGGGATGGACGCATACGTTTTGAAGTACCGGGTGAAAGTATTTTCGCCTTGATGTGGAGGGCGTCATGACACGGGCCGACGCTGGCCCTGTTCGGAGGAGAACGGTCAACCTTTCAACAGATCCTGAAGCGTCGCCAGCGTGTCAGCCTCCTCGACGCTTTTGTCCTGGCGCCAGCGCAGCATCCGCGGGAAGCGCACGGCGATCCCGCTCTTGTGGCGTTTGGACAAGGCTATACCTTCGAAGCCCAGCTCAAAAACCAGGGTCGGCGTGACGCTGCTCACCGGGCCGAACTTTTCCACGGTGGTCTTGCGCACGATGCTGTCGACCTGACGCATTTGTTCATCGGTCAGCCCCGAATACGCCTTGGCGAACGGCACCAGTGTGCGTTCGCGGCTGCCCGGCGGGTTGTCCCAGACGGCGAAGGTGTAGTCGCTGTACAAGCTGGCGCGGCGGCCATGCCCGCGTTGCGCATAGATCAGTACCGCGTCGACACTGAACGGGTCGATCTTCCACTTCCACCACACGCCCATGTCCTTGGTCCGGCCAACGCCGTACAGCGCGTCGCGGGCCTTGAGCATCATGCCTTCGACGCCGAGGCTGCGGGACGCTTCGCGCTGCCGGGCGAGGTCGAACCAATCCTTGCCGGTGATGATCGGGGAGGGCAGCAGCACCGCGCTGCGGCAGTGGGCAATCAGGGTCTGCAGTTGTTCGCGGCGCTCGGTCTGCACACGACTGCGCCAGTCCTCGCCTTGCCATTCCAGCAGGTCGTAGGCCATCACCACCACGGGGGCGTCTTCGAGGACTTTCTTGCCCAGGGTTTTGCGGCCGATGCGTTGTTGCAGCAGGGCAAAGGGCTGCACCCTCGGTTCCAGCGGCGTATCCGGATCGAAGGCATCCGCAGTGGATGGCGGCGCGGCTTTCCATACCACGATTTCGCCGTCGATCACCGTGCCGTCGGGCAACGCCTGCGCCAGGCTGTGCAATTCGGGAAAGCGCTCGGTGACCAACTCTTCGCCCCGGGACCAGACCCACAAATGGCCATCGCGCTTGACCACCTGGGCGCGGATTCCGTCCCACTTCCATTCCACCTGCCAGTCACTGGCCGGTCCCAGCGTCGTGTCGAATTGCTCCACCGCTTGCGATAACGCATGAGCCAGGAAGAACGGATAAGGCTGGCCGCCGCGCTGGGCGTGCTCATCAGCGGATTCGGCAGCGATGAGCTTGAGGTAGCCTGCAGCGGTCGGACGATGGGACAGGTCGGTATACCCCACCAGCCGCTGGGCGACCCGTTTGCTGTCCAGCCCGGCCATGGCCGCCAGCGCGCGCGTGACCAGCAACTTGGACACGCCCACGCGGAAACTGCCGGTGATGAGTTTGATGCACAGCATCAGGCTGGCTCGGTCGAGTTGCGCCCACAACGCCGGCAACCGCACCGCCAGCACCTCGGGCGATTCACCGCGCAGCGGCAGGAGTTTCTCTTCGATCCACAGCGCCAGGCCTTCGTCGGAACGTTGAGGTGATTCTGGCAGGACCAGTGAGATGGTTTCAGCCAGATCACCCACGGCTTGATAGCTTTCTTCGAACAGCCACAGCGACAACCCGGATATCTGCACCGCCAGTTCCCTCAAGGTCTTGACCGGTACCAGTTGTCGCGGGCGCCCTCCAGACAGGAAATACACGGCCCACGCTGCGTCCTGGGGCGGGGCCTTGGTGAAGTAATCCTGCATGGCGGCGAGCTTGGCATTGCTGGAGGTGGTGGCGTCCAGTTCGGCATACAACTGGGCGAAGGCTTTCATGACGCGTCCTCGTCGGTGGCGCTGCCTGAGTCTTCTTCATCGTCACCGTATTCGGTGCTGAAGCCTTGGGCATCCAGGCCTTGCTCGCACAAATGGCGCACCAGTACGCCCACTGAACCGTGGGTGACCATCACCCGCTCGGCGCCGGTCTGTTCGATTGCCCAGAGCAAGCCGGGCCAATCGGCGTGGTCGGACAGCACAAAGCCGCGATCCACGCCGCGTCGCCGACGGGTGCCCCGCAGGCGCATCCAGCCGCTGGCGAAGGCGTCGCTGTAGTCACCGAAACGGCGCATCCAGGTGCTCCCACCGGCAGAGGGGGGAGCGATGATCAGCGCCTGGTTCATGATTGGGTCGTTCTTTTTGATGTCGCCGGCATAGATCGTCGCTGGCAAACGGATCCCGGCCTCGCGGTAGACCCGGTTCAGGGGTTCTACCGCACCGTGGGCCAGGATCGGACCCAGGCTCGCGTCGATTCCGTGGAGGATCCGCTGGGCTTTGCCAAAGGAATAGCAGAACAGCACGCTGGCCCGGCCGACGGCAATGTTGCCGCGCCACCACTGATTGATTTCGTCGAAGACCTGCGCTTGAGGCTGCCAGCGATAGATCGGCAGGCCGAAGGTGGATTCGGTGATGAACGTATGACACTTCACCGGTTCGAACGGCGCGCAGGTGCCGTCGGGTTCGACCTTGTAGTCCCCGGACGCCACCCAGACCTCGCCTTTATATTCCAGGCGCACCTGGGCCGAACCCAGCACGTGGCCGGCAGGATGAAAACTCAAGCTCACGCCGTGGTGCAGCAACCGCTCGCCGTAGGCCAGGGTTTGCAGGTTGATGTCCTGGCCCAATCGCGAACGCAAAATGCCTTCGCCGGGGGCCGCTGCCAAGTAGTGTTGGTTGCCACCACGGGCGTGATCGCCGTGGGCGTGGGTGATGACCGAATGTTCCACCGGACGCCAGGGGTCGATGTAGAAATCTCCGGGCGGGCAGTACAGGCCTTCGGGGCGGGCAATGACAAGATCCATGCATTCACCGGGAAGATGGGCTTGTCTGGTAGAGGCGGGGGCGGGAGGAGAAGTTCTATCGGGTTTGGTGCGGCAGGATCAGGTGGCAGGGCGGACAAATGTGGCGAGGGGGTTTAGCCCAGCGGGGATAAATTCCCTCGCCACACCGGACAGCTTATTTACCGGGGACCAGGGTCAAGCGCGCCTTGCCGTACGCCCGCTCAAAGTTCTGCGGCTGCAATGGCAGATTCTGATAGTTCCCCTTGATCCACGGATCAATGCCATTGACGTAGTTCGGGCTGGCGGGGTTGCCAGACTGGCCGGTGCCGCCCTGGATCATCAACGGCTCGGGCTGGCCGAAGTCGACGATGAATCGCATGGCCGGTGCCTGGGTGGTGTTGAAATTCTCGCCCCAGGCGAATGCCGAGCTGTTGAGCGTGGAGGCATCGCCGCCGGCGGGCAGGGGGCCGCGCACAATTTGGCCGCTGCTGTTCTTCCATTCGTAGCGATGCAGCTTGCCCCACTGCCAAGCCTTGTGGTCACCGCCCAACTGGCTGTCGCCAGCAGTGATGGCCGCTGCCAGGCTGCGGGCCAGGATCACGGATTTGTCTTCCTTCTGCGGTGTGCGCACGTCGTCCCAGAACGGGCTGTCTTCGCGACCGAGCAAGTGATCGGCCTGGGCCGAGTAGGATAACTGACCGTTGGCGAGTAGCGCTTTCCACGCCGGGCTGCTGTCCGGGCCCAGTTCGTCGAGGAAGATCTGCTTCATGCTTTCCTGCAGAAACAGTTCATAAATCGCCGCGTCGGCGGAGCCTGGGCTGAGCCGGCCATCGAAAGCCATCAGCCGGGTATAGGCCTCGCGAGCCTTGGCCCGGTCCGCCACTGTTAGCGCATCGATCGCCTGCTTGAGCGGTTGGGCCATGCCCGGGGCTTCGAAGACTTTCTTGAGCTTGGCGGCAAAGGTCGTGGTCTGGTCATATTGCATGGCAGTCAGGCTGCGGCTGTCGTG
The DNA here is from genome assembly GCF_009831705.1 of Pseudomonas sp. PICF6. Lineage (NCBI taxonomy): Bacteria > Pseudomonadati > Pseudomonadota > Gammaproteobacteria > Pseudomonadales > Pseudomonadaceae > Pseudomonas > Pseudomonas sp. PICF6. The sequence continues at coordinate 180,027 of NZ_WUUD01000011.1, forward strand.
CCTGCCGGCCCCGGCCAGCTCGGCTATACGCTCGCCGCGCTCCGGTGCGCCCCAGGAATTGGACAACTGCATGCCGTAGCCGTCGGGAATGACTCGCTGGTTGGCGGCGCCGAGCCAGCCCTGGGCCGGATCCTGATCGTAGGGGTGCAGCATCGGGTCGGCGTAGCCATCCCAATCGTAGCGACCTTCCCAACCGGGCGATGGCAACAGGCCTTCGCCTTCGCGGCGGTTCGGATAGCGCCCGGTAACTTGCCAACCAATGTGGCTGGCGTCGGCAAAGATCATGTTCACCGCGATGGCGCGGATTTCACGGCTGGCATCGGAAGCTTTCTCGACATTCTGCGCTCGGGACAAGTCGAAGAACGCGTCCAGGGTTTTGTCGTCGTTAAAGCTTGGCGTCTGCAAGGCCAGGCCAAGACCGTTGGCCATGGCCGAGCCCTGGACGCTGTTGAGCAGCGGGCCGTGGCGGGTTTCGTACACCGCTTCGCGAATCGGCCGCTGGCCTTTGATGAAGTAGGTTTCGTTGCGGACCATCACCGGCTGCCATTTGCCGTTGACCTCGTAGGACAGACCATTGCCCTGGCGTCGGATTTTTTCCAGGAACAGGTCCTGGTTGTCGCCCAACACGCTGCTCATGCTCCAGGCCACTTTGCCGTTGAACCCCGCCAGAATCATTGGGATGCCCGCCACGGAAACCCCGGCGGCCTGATACTTGGGCGCACGAATCTGCACGGGAACCCACAGTGACGGCACGCTCAATGGGCCATGGCTGTCGCTGGCCAGCAGACTCTTGCCGTTGCGGCTGCGCTGCGGGGCGATGGCCCAGTTGCTGGAGGAAGCAATATTCAGCAAATTCAGTTCGGACAACTGAGCGCTGGCCTTGCTGACTTCGTTGAGGCCCGGGACCTGACCGCTGAGCCGCAGGCCCTGGAGCTTATCGGCCTCGGCCATCGGCAGTTGTTCATCCGGGTACGAGGGGCTCAGCCAGGCCAGTTTGTCCTGGGTGACCGTCTGGGCCAGCACCAAGGCGGCGATTTCTTCCGGCAGGTTGGCCGATTGGCTGAAATTGAGCAGGCAAAACATCAGCGCCGAATCTTGCGGTTTCCAGTATTCGGGTTTGTAGCCGTTGGCGGCCAGGTCCGGCGGCAACTTGTCGCGATAGCGGAACAGGTACGCGTTGACGCCGCGGGCATAGACTTCGAAGAAGCGTTTGAGCCGCGGCGAGGAGGCTTTGTACAGCTCGTCGGCGCTTTTCTTCAGGTTGACCGCACGCATGTAGCGATCGACGTCCAGTCGTTCGGCGCCGGCCATTTCTGCCAGACGACCCTGAGCCAGCAGGCGCATGGTCACCATCTGGCTGATGCGGTCGCTGGCATGGACGTAGCCGAGGCTGAACAGGGCGTCATGGAAATTGTTGCTCTCGATCAGCGGCATACCCATGGCATTGCGTCGAACCGAAACGTTCTGTGCCAGCCCCTTGAGCGGTTGCACGCCGGACGTCGGAGGAACCGTGTCCTGGGCGTTCCAGGTCTGGCAACCGCTCAGACCGAGCACACTGGCCACTGCGGCGGCAACGCCGAGCCGGGGGAAGGAAAAAATAGAGGCTGGCGAGGCCATGGCAAAGCTCCTGCAGGAGGGGGGGCACCGATAAAGGCGCTACGTTAGTGAGCAGGAGGAGGGCGCGCAAGCGGGGGCAGGGGTTATTTGTTGATTTGGCGATGAAAGCCTGCTGTGAGGCTTACCCACAGCAGGGTTTTGGGTGTATCAGGAGGGCTCAGGGCTTGGGCGGGTTGACCTTGTCCACCAGGGCATAGGCCTTGGCAGTGGCCGGGCGCTCCTTGATGCGATTGAACCAGCGCTGCACGTTCGGGAAGTCTTCCAGCCGCTGGCTTTGCCATTGGTGTGAAACGGTCCAGGGATAAATCGCCATGTCGGCAATGCTGTACTCGTTGCCCGCCACGAATTCACGGTCCGCCAGGCGGCGATCCAGCACACCATACAGACGAGCGGTTTCGTCGACATAGCGTTTGATCGCGTAGGGGATTTTTTCCGGGGCGAACCGGCTGAAGTGATGATTCTGCCCCGCCATCGGCCCCAGGCCGCCCATCTGCCAGAACAGCCACTGCAACACTTCTTGCCGGCCGCGCAAATTCTCTGGAATGAACTGGCCGGTTTTTTCCGCCAGGTACAGCAGGATCGCGCCCGACTCGAACAGCGAAATCGGCTCGCCACCATCGGCGGGTTCGTGGTCGATGATCGCCGGAATGCGGTTGTTGGGAGCGATTTTCAGGAAGTCGGGCTTGAACTGCTCTGCCTGGCCGATGTTGATCGGGTGCACCTTGTAAGGCATGCCGGCTTCTTCAAGGAACAACGAGATTTTATGGCCGTTGGGCGTGGTCCAGTAATACAGGTCGATCATGGAGGGCTCCAGATAAGACAGCGTGATGGATGGACAACACATGACGGCGGGAGGTCGTCCTGATTGCCGAAAGGCTTGCCTGTAGGAAGAGGTGATGCTCAAGTGTGGAAAATTCAATGACCGAACACGAGAAAACCGGCATGGAGTTACAGAAAAACGCAGCGTTGATTCTTATCGATCAACAAAAAGGCATCCTTCACCCCAGGCTAGGCCCTCGCAACAACCCCGATGCGGAGCTGCGCATGCTCCAGTTGCTCGATTTCTGGCGACAATCGGCACGGCCGGTGATTCATGTCCACCACCTGTCCCGCTCGCCGGACTCAGTGTTCTGGCCCGGGCAATCGGGCGTGGAGGTTCAGGAGCGGTTCGAGCCGTTAGCCGGGGAAAGGCTGGTTCAAAAGCAGGTGCCGGATGCGTTCTGCGGCACGCGCCTGGAGACAGACTTGCGGGAAGCGGGGATTGAGCAATTGGTGATCGTGGGCGTGGCGACGAACAACTCGGTGGAGTCCACGGCGCGTACGGCCGGCAATCTGGGATTCGACACCTGGGTGGCCGAGGACGCGTGTTTTACCTTCGACAAGGCTGACTATTTCGGCCATGCCCGTTCGGCTGGCGAGGTGCATGCCATGTCGCTGGGCAACTTGCATGGCGAGTATGCGACGGTGGTCAGCGTGAAGCAGATTCTTGCGGCGGGTTGAAACCGAGTGTGTGGGGTTGCCCCAGCCGGTATGGATTAGCCTCAAACGCCCCATCGCGAGCAGGCTCGCTCCCACAGGGTTCAGTGGTGAATCCGGATTTTGTGATCGCCGCAGGCCCCTGTGGGAGCGAGCCTGCTCGCGAGGACGATTCAACAGGCGAAGATAATCTTCGCCCGGATCATCAAGCGCCGTGGCACTTCTTGAATTTCTTGCCATTGCCGCATGGGCAAGGGTCGTTGCGGCCGACATCCTTCAGGGTGTTGCGCACGGGTTCCTGGTGGGCGTGGCCACAGTTGGGGCCATGGACATGTCCGTGATCATGATCGTGGTGATGGTCATGATCGTGGTTGCAGTCAGGGCCATGGACGTGGGGTTGCTGGGTCATCGGGGTTACTCCGCAATAAAATCGGCGGCGATTATCACGCCATTGCGCCTCAGGTGCACGTAGTGGGCGATGAATAAACCGGTTTCCAGCTCACCTTCCAGGCGATAGGGGATCTGCTGGCGGGGTTTTTCGAGCATTTTCACCAGCTTGCGTACCTGCGGCCACAGGTTGGTGCGGATCGGAACCCTGAAGTAGCGGCTATGCCCGGGACGCACCGTGAACCAGTGCTCGTGCTCTCCTTCGGTCAGCAACAGGTCGCCCAGATGAATGCGGTAGGTTATGCCGCGCACGGTCAAATCACTGTCGTCGGGGTTGTCCACACGAAAGTGCAGCATGAACTTCTGCTCCACCAGCCGCGCCCGTACCACCTCGACCTTGGTCAGATGCACCTGCGGTTCAGGGGCCTCACCACCTCGCCAGGACGCACAACTGCCGAGCCCGATGAACAGCAGCAGGCAAGTGATGCGCAGCAGATGTGATGAAAGGGTCATGTCCGTGCCTCTGGTTTATCCCAGTCTAGCCTGCTGGCGAGCGCAGCAGTGTCGGACGATTCCGATATCAGCGATTAAAGTAGCCTGCGCAGCACTTCTTGAATTTGTGCCCACTGCCGCACGGGCAGGTGTCGTTGCGTCCGGTCTTGACTGGCACTGTCGGGTCGATGAAGTACCAGCGTGCGCCGTTCTGTACGAAGGATGACTGTTCGCGGTGGCTATGTTCCCCCTGGCCGTCGTGCCAGCGCGCGGTGAAGGTGACAAAGGCGTGTTCGGGTTGGCCACCGAATACTTCGCTGCTTTCCACCTCCAGTCCGAGCCATGTGCTTTTGGCGCTCCACTCGCTGATGGATTGGCGATCCAGGCCGTCCTGCTGGGCGGGCAAGGTCGTGGCTACCAGATAGTCCACCAATCCCAGCACGTAGGCACTATAACGCGAACGCATCAAGGCTTCGGCGCAGGGCGCCGGGTGACCATCGTGGTAATGGCCGCAGCAGGCGTCCAGTGGGTTGCCACTGCCGCACGGGCAAATGGTTGTGTGCATGCTTGTGTTCACGGCTACCACCAGTATTTTCCAAAGTTTTCCGGGTTGGCCCAAAAGCGTGAGTTGAGCCAGTCAGGGACTTGTTTGTATTCAAGCAGATCGTAGGTAAACAGGGTCAGCACCTGCTCCTCGCGCTGGAATCGCTCACTGGCCTGCAGGGCCAGGGAAAAGAAATCAGTTTCTTGCCAGCCGCAGGCATTGAGGTCCGCCAGCACGGCGATACGGCTGGCGTTGAGATTGCGGATGCCACCCAACAGGTTCAGACCGTCACGTTTGGGCAAATGCTCCAGGCAATCAAGCGCCAGGGCCAGGTCAAAACGTCGCGCCGCCACGTCCGCCGCAAGGGCGCCAGGGGCGGCGTGGACCACTTCAGTATCAGGATGCGCTTGCTGGAACGCCTCAAGGGCAGGGAAGCTGCTGGCCCCGATCAACAGCAGTTTTTTCGGGGCATAACGGTCCAGCACGGCAGCCAGGGCTTGCTGGGGCGTACGGGAAGAAATGGCAACGGTCATCGAAGTTCCTCTGTCAGAGCCGCCACGATAGCCTGCGCGGACCCCATGGCCTAGAGCGGTTTGTGCTTAAACGTATCGATCTACGGCAAATAGGGGGCAAAAACCGCGATAGCGTGATGCTGGCGCGGATGCGGAGTCGGGTCTTTACTCCCCTGAATCGGCGCAAAGCCGATCCCTCAAGGAGAAAACCCAATGAGCATAGTTCGCACAGCGTTACCCTTGGTTCTGCTGACCGGTGTGTTGACTGGTTGCGCAGGTTTGCAAAAAACCGATTGGCCGACCTGCGCGGCGGTTGGCGGTGTGACGGGCGCTGGATTGGGCGCCATCGAAAGCACCTCCTGGGCCGGCGGTGGTGCATTGTTTGTCGGCACCATGGCGGCGGCTTATTGCTGGGTGCATGGCGACGGCGATGAGGATGGCGATGGCGTGCCGGACAGTCGCGACAAATGCCCGGGCACGCCTAAGGGCGTGCAAGTCGATGCCGACGGCTGCCCGCCACCGGCACCGGCGCCGATGGTTGAAGAAGTCGTGGTGGTCCAGGAAGAAACCATTGTTATCCGAGACGTGCATTTCGAATTCGACAAGGCCACGCTGACGGCGGCAGACAAGGAGGTCCTGAGCACGATTGCAACCCGACTCAAACAGGAAACGTCCACCGCGCAACTGCGCGTCACCGGCCACACCGACAGCGTCGGCAGCGATGCCTATAACCAGCGCCTGTCTGAACAACGGGCCAACGCGGTGGTGCAATACCTGGTTGAGAGCGGCGTGCCCCGTTCCAGCTTCGTTTCGGTGGAGGGTGCCGGTGAGAGCCAGCCGGTGGCGGACAACAGCACCGCCGATGGTCGGGCCATGAACCGCCGCACGGAGATCAAGATAAATCGCTGAAGCCCCCGTCATCCGCGGCTTGTACAGTCGCGGATGCGGGTCTTTACTCCTGTGTGACCGGTATGGGCCGGTAACACAGGAGCATTCACCATGAAGGTTCTACTCAGGGCCGCCTTACCGGTACTGCTGGCGGGCAGTCTATTGTCAGGTTGTGCCACTCACAGCGATGGCGGCGCACCGCTTAATCAACGCACCTGGCCAGTCTGTAGCTTGATCGGCGGTCTGGTTGGCGGCGGCCTGGGGGCCCTCGAAAGCAGCGGTTGGGCGGCGGGCGGTGCTGCGCTGGGGCTGTTGACCGGCGGCCTGATCTGCTACGCCCAGGATGGCGACGAGGACGATGACGGCGTGTTCGACCGCCGTGACCGTTGTCCCGACACGCCGGCCAATACCCCGGTTGAACATCACGGTTGCCCGTTGCCGCAATACCCGGCCAGCGCTCCGCCGGTTGAACCTCAGGCACCGGCCACTGAAGTGATCACCCTCAACGATGCCGGCAAGGTGCTGTTCGACTTCGATAAATCCGATCTCACTCAAGACGCGCGAAGCCAACTCGATGGGCTGATGAGCAAATTGAGTCATGCCAATGTCGCCAGTATTCGCGTGGTGGGGCACACCGACAGCGTCGGCACTGATGCCTACAACCAGGGGCTGTCCGAGCGCCGGGCAAGCAGCGTGGTGGAATATCTGCTTACCCAGGGGCTTTCGCCGGACAAGCTCACCAGTGAAGGCAAGGGTGAAAGCGAGCCGGTGGCCGACAACGAGACCGATGAGGGGCGGGCGCAGAATCGTCGGGTTGAGTTGCATATCCAGCGCTGAGCCGCGTGCCAGAGCCGTCGGGTCGCCAGTGGGGCGACCCGACGAGTCGAGGTTTGCGTCAGATTAAATTTGCCCTGGCCTCTGGCTTATTCTGCGCGCAAGCCGTTACTGTGCGTGCAAAGAATAATACTTACCGGGGGGATGTATGAAGCTGTTATGGGCGCTGGGGCGCTTGTTGACCCTGCTGTTCTGGCTGGTGGTGCTGGTCAACCTGGTCATGCCGTTCGTTCATCCGCTGCATCTGCTGGTCAATTTTGGCGCAGCGATGTTGCTGGCGATCCATTTGCTGGAACTGGTGTTGTTTCGAGCCAGCTTGCGCGGCCGGCCAGCTTCAGGCCGTGATCGCCTGCGAGTGCTGCTGTTCGGCATCTTCCACCTGCAAACCCTCCCGATCGCCGCCGAGGCTTCCCATGCGTAAATTGTGTCTGCTTGTCGCACTCGTGTGCCCCTGGGCCAGTGCCCAAGTGATTCAGGTCGAAACCCATTCCTTGATGCGCCTGCCCAATACCACCAGCGCCCTGACACTGGAACGGCTGGAGGTGGCCGATTACGGCACGTTGCTGGTGCCTGCCAACGTCACTGAGTTGACCATTGGCCAACTGCACCTGGGGCGCGAAGCACGCATCGCCATCGTGCCTGGGCAACAGGCACTGCAGATAAAAGTTGCCGAGGGGGAGCTGGCCGACGGCAGTCAGATCACGGCTCGGGGCGCGCCCGGAACCTATACCAAAGCGGCACGACCGGGGCGTGATCTCAATCTGCGCTTCAATGCCTTGAATGCGCCATTGTTGTCGGTGGATGCCCGCGGTGGAACCGGTGCGCCAGGTTACGTGGGCCTCGACGGCGCCAACGGCCAGGCGCCGGGTTGTACGTGGGGGGCAGCCGGTCGCGGTGCCGACGGCAGCAATGGCAGCGATGGCCAGCCGGGTGCGGCGGGTGCGCAGGTGCGTCTCGAACTGCCCCGTGATTATCCCGATGAGCAGATCAAGGTTACGGTGGAGGGTGGCGCGGGCGGCGCCGCTGGAGCCGGAGGTAAACCCGGCGCTGGCGGCAAGGCCAAGGGGTGCTTCGTCTATACCGCCGACGGTGGCAAAAGCGGTCGCCCTGGTGCCGATGGCCAGCCAGGACCAGCCGGAGCAGCGGGGGCGGTGACGGTGCAGCGATTCTAAGAGGACTGGGCTCGAGACCTGTGGGAGCGAGCCTGCTCGCGTTGGCAGGGTATCAGTCAACCTTGATGTGACTGACCCACCGTTATCGCGAGCAGGCTCGCTCCCACCAGGGGATACGCTAAGTTCAGAACATCGGCCGCGCCGCGCCAATCGCCACCACCAGCAACCCGATCAACAGATTAATCCCCACCAACTGCCGGATTTTCCCCAGTACCGCCGCGCCCGTCGGCCAGTCCTGGGCTGCTACGGCCTTGCGCAGGGCCGGCAATTGCAATCCCTGGATGCGGATAAACAGCGCCGTCATCACCACATACAAGCCGATCATGATCTGCACATAACGTGGCGCGGTCTCGAAGCCGGCAAAGCGCATGTGGATCAGGCCCACGCCGCTGATCGGCAAAAGCACCACTGCGACCCAGACCCAAACGAAAAAACGCTGAAACACTTCTGTCCATAATTTGAGCCGGGCCGGCCCCTCAAGGGCCGCGATTGCGGCGGGGCGCAGGATCATCCAGGCGAAGAACATACCGCCGACCCAGACCAGGGCCGCCAGTAAATGCAGGGTGTAGACGAGGGCAAAGGGTGTCATTGAGTTACTCCGTTCTGCGCAGGATTGATTAGCGGGGTATGATAGCCGCCGATCCGAACCACTGAAAATTTATCCAGCGTTTTTAGCGCCCGACCATTCATGATCAGCACCGAACTCAAAACCACGATCCAGGGCGCCTATTCGCGTTTTCTCGAAGCCAAGAGCCTCAAGCCGCGATATGGCCAGCGCCTGATGATTGCCGAAGTGGCAAAAGTCCTGGGTGACATCGACACCGACGACGAAGGCCGGCGCAGTGGCGAGCCTGCCGTCGTGGCGGTGGAGGCCGGCACCGGCACCGGCAAGACCGTGGCCTACAGCCTGGCGGCAATCCCCACCGCCAAGGCCGCCGGCAAACGCCTGGTGATCGCCACGGCCACGATCGCCTTGCAGGAGCAGATCGTTTTCAAGGACCTGCCTGACCTGATGCGCAACAGCGGGCTGAATTTCAGCTTCGCCCTGGCCAAGGGCCGTGGGCGCTACATGTGCCTGTCCAAGCTCGACATGTTGCTCCAGGAAGGCCAGGCGCAGACCGCCACGGCCCAGTTGTTCGAGGAAGAAGGCTTCAAGATCGAAGTCGATGAGGCCAGTCAGAAGCTGTTTACCAGCATGATCGAAAAACTGGCCGGCAATAAATGGGACGGCGACCGCGACAGCTGGTCCACCGCCCTGGAAGACGCCGACTGGTCACGCCTGACTACCGATCACAGCCAGTGCACCAACCGTCATTGCCCGAACTTCGGCCAGTGCGCCTTTTACAAGGCCCGCGAAGGCATGGGCAAGGTCGACGTCATTGTCACCAACCACGACATGGTCCTGGCCGACCTGGCCCTGGGCGGTGGCGCGGTGCTGCCGGATCCGCGTGACACGATCTATGTGTTCGACGAAGGTCACCACCTGCCGGACAAGGCCATCGGCCATTTCGCCCATTACACCCGGCTGCGTTCCACCGCTGACTGGCTGGAAACCACCGCCAAGAACCTCACCAAGCTGTTGGCCCAACACCCGCTGCCGGGTGACCTGGGCAAGTTCATCGAGCAGGTGCCCGAGCTGGCCCGTGAAATCAAGACGAACCAGCAGTTCATGTTCAGTGCCTGCGAACAAGTGGCGGATTTCAAGCCCGGCGAAGACGTCGAGGGTCGTGATCGACCTCGCCATCGCTTTGTCGGCGGCGTCATACCCGAGCACATGCGCGAGATGGGCATCGAGCTCAAGAAAGGCTTTGCCCGCCTGACCGACCTGTTCACCCGTCTGACCGACCTGCTCAAGGAAGGCATGGATGGCGAGGTCAATATCGGTATCGCCAGCAACCAGGCCGAGGAGTGGTACCCGTTGTTCGGCAGTCTGCTGTCCCGCTCCCAGGGTAACTGGGAGTTGTGGACCGCGTTCACGACTGAAGACCCGGAAGACAACCCGCCGATGGCGCGTTGGTTGACCCTGGCCGAAAGCGGCTCGCTGTTCGACATCGAGGTCAATGCCAGCCCGATCCTGGCGGCGGAAATGCTGCGTCGCAACCTGTGGAATGTCGCCTACGGCGCGCTGGTGACTTCCGCCACGCTGACCGCCCTGGGCACGTTCGACCGTTTCCGCATGCGCGCCGGCCTGCCGAAAAAAGCCGTGACCGCCGTGGTTCCGAGCCCCTTCCATCATGCCGACGCCGGCGTGCTGCGGGTCCCGGACCTCAAGGCTGATCCGCGGGATGCCGCCGCCCACACCGCGGCGATTATTCGCGACCTGCCGGAACTGGTGGAAGGCTCGCGGGGCACCCTGGTGCTGTTTTCCTCGCGCAAACAGATGCAGGACGTGTTCGACGGCCTCGACCGCGACTGGCGCAAGCAAGTGTTCATCCAAGGCAACCTGTCCAAGCAGGAAACCCTGAACAAGCACAAAGCGCGGGTCGATGGCGGCGATTCCAGCGTGCTGTTCGGCCTGGCGAGTTTTGCCGAAGGCGTGGATTTGCCCGGTGCCTACTGTGAGCATGTGGTGATCGCCAAGATCCCGTTTTCGGTTCCGGACGACCCGGTGGAAGCCGCGTTGGCCGAATGGATCGAGGCCCGCGGTGGTAACCCGTTCATGGAAATCTCCGTGCCGGACGCCTCGCTGAAACTGGTCCAGGCCTGTGGTCGATTGCTGCGCACCGAAGAAGACCGCGGCACCATCACCTTGCTCGACCGCCGACTGGTGACCCAGCGCTACGGCAAGGCGATCCTCAACGCCCTGCCACCGTTTCGGCGGGAGATATCCTAGCCTCCCGGTGATTTTTGACTGAGGAGGTCTCTGTGGCGAGGGGATTTAGCGAAACGGGCAGTGTCAGTCCGGTCAGCCGTCTTGCGGCGGTTCCCAAAAACCTCAATGGCTGAAACAATGCAGGCCACTTCAAAAAAGTGTTTGTTTCAAGGGAGTTGCGGGTGCAGATTCAAGGCCATTATGAGCTTCAATTCGAGGCGGTGCGTGAAGCCTTCGCCGCGCTGTTCGACGATCCTCAGGAGCGCGGCGCGGCGTTGTGCATTCAGGTTGGTGGCCGCACGGTCATCGATCTGTGGGCCGGCACGGCCGACAAGGATGGCAGTGAGGCCTGGCACAGCGACACCATCGCCAATCTGTTTTCCTGCACCAAGACGTTCACCGCCGTCACCGCCCTGCAACTGGTGGCCGAAGGCAAGCTGCAACTGGACGCCCCTGTCGCCCGCTACTGGCCTGAGTTCGCGGCAGCCGGCAAGCAAGCCGTCACGCTCCGTCAGTTGCTTTGCCACCAGGCCGGGTTGCCGGCGTTACGTGAATTGCTGGCGCCCGAAGCACTTTATAACTGGCAGACCATGGTCGATGCTCTGGCCGCTGAAGCGCCCTGGTGGACGCCGGGTGACGGTCACGGCTACGCGGCGATCACTTATGGCTGGCTGGTCGGCGAACTGCTGCGCAGGGCTGACGGTCGTGGACCGGGGGCATCCATCGTGGCCCGTATTGCCAAGCCGTTGGGCCTGGATTTCCACGTCGGCCTGGCTGATGAAGAGTTTCATCGCGTGGCCCACATCGCTCGCGGCAAAGGCAATGTGGGGGATGCGGCGGCCCAGCGCCTTTTACAAGTGACGATGCGCGAACCCACGGCCATGACTACCCGGGCCTTTACTAACCCGCCCTCGATCATGACCAGCACCAATAAGCCAGAGTGGCGGCGTATGGAACAACCGGCGGCCAACGGCCATGGTAACGCCCGCAGCCTGGCCGGGTTTTATACCGGCCTGCTGGACGGCAGCCTGCTGGAGGGAGAAATGCTCGACGAACTGACTCGCCAGCACAGCTTCGGCGAGGACAAGACATTGTTGACCCAGACCCGTTTCGGCCTGGGTTGCATGCTCGATCAGCCGGATGTGCCGAACGCGACCTATGGCCTCGGCCCTCGGGCATTCGGTCATCCTGGGGCGGGGGGCTCCATCGGTTTTGCCGACCCGGAGCACGATGTGGCTTTTGGCTTTGTGACAAACACCCTCGGGCCATACGTTTTGATGGATCCGCGGGCGCAGAACCTTGCGCGGGTACTTGCCACTTGTCTATAAAACGTTAGCGAAGGCGGCGGGCACAGGAACCTCGTGTTCCTTTCAGTTTCCAACCGTCTGTTTATGCGGCCCGAACATGGCCTTTGTTTTTTCTTTACATCATTTTGTGGATATCCAATGTCATTGAATAAATCTTTCGCTCTGGCGCTGTGCTTCGCTATCACCGGTTGCGCACAAACCCCACAAAATGATGCCGAGGGCGGCAGTGGCTGGTGGCCGTTCGGCGCCTCCGACAAGGTCGCGGCCAAAGAACCGACGTCAGCGGCGCCGCTGAAACCGGCTGCCGTCGCGCCACAAGCCAAGGCCGAGGGTGCCACTCACTGGTGGTGGCCGTTTTCTTCCGATGACGCCACCGACGGCGTCGCCAAAAAAGTCGACGCCAAACCTGAAGTCAAGACGCCGGTTACCGTCGCCAAGGCTGAAGCTGAAAGCAACGGCAAGTGGTGGTGGCCATTCGGCGGTAAAGATCAGGAAACCGCCAAGACGGTGCCGATGCCGGATCCGAAAGTCACCCAGGCTTGGCTCGACGACTACGAGCCAAAATTGCGCACGGCCATCAAGGACAGCAAGCTCGAACTTGAACGCCGCGACGACGTGCTGGTGGTCACCGCACCGGTGGACGGCTCCTTCAACCCGGATCGTCCGGCCATGCTGCTGCCGGTGAGCCTCGGCCCGTTCACCCGCGTTGCGAAAATTCTGGAAGCTGATCCGAAAACAGCCGTGCTGATCCTCGGCCACGCCGACACGTCGGGCGCCGCGCCGGTCAACCTGAAGCTCAGCCAGGAACGCGCCCAATCCGTGGCGGCGATTTTCCGTCTCAGCGGCTTGCAGCGTGATCGCCTGATGCTGCGTGGCATGGGTTCGGTTGCGCCCCGTGCCGCCAATGACAGCGTTGAAGGTCGCGCTTTGAATCGTCGTGTCGAGCTGCTGGTCACGCCGCAAAACACCATGGTTGCGCTGCTGAGCAAGTACAACATGCCGGCCCCGGCACCAGTAAGGTTGGTGGCGGTCCAGGACGTGAAACCTGCGGCTTTGGCGCCAGCGCCCGCGCCGGCGGCTAAAAAATCCAAGGCTGTTGCCAGCAAAAAAACGCCGGCCAAGAAGGCTGTCGCCAAGGCTCCTGCGAAAAAAGCCCCGGCCAAGAAAGCGCCGGTGGCGAAGAAGCCGCAACCGACCAAAGCCGCTACCGATGCCAAGAAAGTCGCGGCTGCCGATGCATCCAAGCAGTGATGGGCTAACTACAAGGAACGCGCCATGACCCAGACGCTGGCTGATATGCGCCGCGACTACACCCGCGATGGCCTGACCGAGGCGCAGGCCCCGGCCGAGCCGTTCGCGCTGTTCCACCAGTGGTTCGCCGACGCGGTGAAAACCGAACAGGCGCCGGTGGAGGCCAACGCCATGACCTTGGCGACCGTGGATGCCGATGGGCGCCCGCACTGCCGGATCCTGCTGCTCAAGGGGCTCGATGCCCAAGGCTTCACGTTCTTCACCAACTACGAGAGCGCCAAGGGTCAGCAACTGGCCGCGAACCCGTTCGCGGCCATGACATTTTTCTGGCCGACGCTGGAGCGTCAGGTGCGTATCGAGGGCAAGGTGCAGAAGGTCACGGCGCAAGAGTCGGACGCCTATTATCAGGTACGGCCATTGGGCAGTCGCCTCGGGGCCTGGGCTTCACCTCAAAGCCGGGTGATTGCGGGTCGAGGTGAGCTGGAAGACTTGCTCAAGGCCACCGAACAACGCTTCAGTGACAGCCAGCCTCACTGCCCGGAGCATTGGGGGGGCTATCGTCTGCTGCCCGAGCGTATCGAATTCTGGCAGGGACGGGCCAGCCGTCTGCATGATCGCCTCAACTACCGCCTGCAAGAGGCGAGCTGGATCCGCGAGCGTCTGGCGCCTTAGCCCTGGATATACCCTGCCGCCGCGGCCTGAAGCCATTGCGGCAGGTCGCGCCGCTTGATCCCTTGCTTCTGGGCGTGGGCCAATTGTTGCAGCATGTAAGTTTTTTTCAGCTCATCCTGCCCCGCCAAAGACAGCGCCAGATCGCGGTCCATCCAGCGTTTGATCCGCACGTACAGCCACCAATGAAAGTACAAACCGGCGACGGTGGTAGCGGCTATGATGAAATAATCCATGAGAAATCCTCAGGCCAGTGACGCGGATAGCGGAAATTGGCGCTACTGTTTGGGTGAATTTTTCGGGCGAGTCTGTATCCCACCTGAATGAAAACAATTTTATCCCGGCGAGGCCGTGACAGGCGTCAAGCTGCGGAGTTTAATGAATACCTGTCTTTTGGAGTTTGATGCTATGCGTAAGTCTGTTTTGCTGGTTGCTTCCTTTTCCACGATGGCGATGTTGCTCACTGGCTGTCAGTCGAGCCTGACCGGTGACTCCTATTCCCGTGACGAAGCGCGTCGCGTGCAGACGATTCGCATGGGGACCATTGAAGCCTTGCGTCCGGTCAAGATCGAAGGCACCAAGACCCCGATCGGCGGCGCGGCGGGTGCGGTGGTAGGTGGTGTGGGTGGCAGCGCCATCGGCGGTGGCCGTGGCAGTATCGTTGCTGCCGTGATCGGCGCCGTGGCCGGCGGCCTGATCGGCTCCGCGACCGAAGAAGGCCTGACCCGTACCCAGGGTGTGGAAATCACCGTTCGCGAAGACGACGGCAGCATGCGCGCCTATGTGCAGCAGGTTCAGGAAAACGAAGTGTTCCGTGTGGGTGAGCGGGTTCGTATTGCCACTGTGGATGGTACGAGCCGCGTATCGCACTAAGCTGGAATCGCTAAGAGAAAATCGCGCTTTTTCCTGAACGGGGAGGCGCGATTTTTTTTATGGCTTCGTTTCGGTGGGGGGCGGGGTGTATATCCGTTTTTTCGGTGACGGCCACTGGCGGTTCCGCCCTTACGGCGG
>NZ_WUUD01000011.1:195008-195795 GCF_009831705.1 Pseudomonas sp. PICF6
ATGCCCCACCACTTGGCACCTCGCCTAGGCTCGGTGTGCCTGAACGAAGGCATTGCTCCGTGGGCCCGCCGCGAAGGGCCATCCATGGCCCAGCGCGGCTAACCCGGCATCCATGCCGGGTTGCCCACTGCGCAACGCCTGCGTTCAGCCAGCGTGGTTAACGGGGCGTCCAAGATCAACGTCCACCGCGAGGCGGCCTTATAGCCGGCCTGATTCTTGGTGGGACCGCGTTTCTCCTGTGGGAGCGGGCTTGCTCACGCAAGCGGTATCACAGTCGATGAAGATGTTGGGTGTGTTGGCCTTTTCGCGAACAAGCCCGCTCCCTCAGTGGTTCTGTGTTGGATATAAATTTGTGCTCACTGAAAGATCGAATGTGGGAGCGAGCCTGCTCGCGATGACGGCATCCAATTCAATCGCTATGTAACTGAACTATCGCAAGGCTGAGAAGGCGGCTACACAGTTGACGAAGATGTTGCATGTGTCGACCTCTTCGCGAGCAGGCTCGCTCCCACAGGAAAAACGCGATCATCAAAAAAAACAGGTCGGCTATAAGGCCGCCTCGCGGAGGATGTTGATCTCGGACGCCCCGTTAACCACGCTGGCCGAACGCAGGCATTGTGGAGTGGGCATCCCGGCATGGATGCCGGGATAGCCGCGCTGGGCCATGGATGGCCCTTCGCGGCGGCCCACGGAGCAATGCCTTCGTTCAGGCACACCGAGCCTAGGCGAGGTGCCGAGTGGTGGGGCAAAGCGTTTTTGGTTACTTTTGGCGCTCTTCCAAAAGTGA
>NZ_WUUD01000011.1:195805-250850 GCF_009831705.1 Pseudomonas sp. PICF6
TGGCCGTCATCGAAGAAACGGATATACACACCAATATGCACACCAATAAACACACAACAAACATCACCCCGATCAGGTAATTTTAGTTGGCTTTAAATGCAGTCTGCTTACGACTAGCCGCCGCTGTCACCGCATAACCCAGCAACGCCGCCAGGATCGAGCCAGTGAGAATACCCATCCGGTCCATACCGGCATACTCACTGGTACCGGGCGCGAACGCCAGGGAGCCGACGAACAGGCTCATGGTGAAGCCGATGCCGCACAGGATTGCCACGCCCAGTATCTGCCCCCAGTTGGCGCCGGCGGGCAGGCTGGCGATACCGATCTTGACCGCCAGCCAGGTCAGGCCGAAGACACCGACGGTCTTGCCCAGCAACAGGCCGATGGCGATGCCCATCGGCACGTGATGGGTGAAGCTCTCGACGGTGACGCCGCTCAGGGACAGGCCGGCGTTGGCGAAGGCGAAGAGCGGCAGGATGCCGTAGGCCACCCAGGGGTGCAGGGCATGTTCCAGGGTCAGCAGCGGCGAGGTCTCGGCATTTTTTGTGCGCAGCGGAATGCAGAACGCCAGTGTCACACCGGCCAGGGTGGCATGGACACCGCTCTTGAGTACGCAGACCCAGAGAATCAGGCCGACAACCATGTAGGGGCCGAGCTTGACCACTCCCGCGCGGTTCATCGCCACCAGCGCGGCGATGCAGGCGGCTGCCAATACCAGTGACAAGGTCGACAGGGCGCCCGAGTAGAAGATGGCAATGATGATAATGGCGCCCAGGTCGTCGATGATCGCCAGGGTCATCAAAAACAGCTTGAGCGACACGGGTACCCGTTTGCCCAGTAGGGCCAGCACGCCAAGGGCGAAGGCGATGTCGGTGGCCGTTGGAATCGCCCAGCCTGCGAGGGCGGCCGGATTGTCGCGGTTGAGGAACCAGTAGATCAGGGCGGGGACGACCATGCCACCGATCGCTGCCGCACCCGGCAAGACGATCTGCGAGGGTTTCGACAGCTGCCCGTCGAGAACCTCACGTTTGACTTCGAGGCCGATGAGCAGAAAGAACATGGCCATCAGGCCGTCGTTGATCCACAACAACGCCGGTTTGGCGATTTTCAGCGCCCCGATCTGGGCCACCACAGGGGTGTCCAGAAAGTCCGTATAGAGCCACGACAGCGGTGAGTTATTGAGTATCAGGGCCAGCACGGCGGCGGCGATCAATAGCAGGCCGCTGGCAGCTTCCAACTGAAGGAAACGGGTCAAAGTATTACGTAGAGGCACGGTTGCTCTCCATGGATCAAATCAAAAAGATGGTCCACCCTAACCGGTACTGTTAGTTGTTAAAACAAAAGTTATATTCTTTTTTGTTATATGTCGTTACAACGCATGCAACGCGTGGTCAGGCAGTGACAGGCCATATTGGACCTTAGCTGTACCTGTGCGCGATGTCGGTTTTTTCCTAAGCTTGCGACTGGTTTTTCCGAGACAAGTCGTGCCTGCCTGTACGTCAGGTTCCTCGCGTCGCATTGATCCAGTGAGAAGACATCATGAATGACCACCGCCAGTGGGCGCGTGAAGCGATCCGTATCATCGAGGCTGACTTCCAGCGCAGCGCCGACACCCATCTGATTCCACTGGCGCTGCCAGGGCTGCCGGGTATCGAGTTGTACTTCAAGGATGAGTCCAGCCACCCCACCGGCAGCCTCAAGCATCGACTCGCCCGCTCGCTGTTTCTCTACGCGCTGTGTAATGGCTGGCTCAAGCCTGGCGCCCCGGTGATCGAGGCTTCAAGCGGATCGACGGCTATTTCCGAGGCTTACTTCGCGAGGCTTTTGGGCTTGCCCTTTATTGCGGTGATGCCGGCGACCACCTCCCGGGAAAAAATCGCACAGATCGCCTTCTATGGTGGCCAGAGTCACCTGGTGGACGATCCTACGCAGATCTACGCCGAGTCCGAGCGTTTGGCCCGTGAGCATGACGGCCACTTCATCGACCAGTTCACCTACGCCGAGCGCGCCACGGACTGGCGCGCCAATAACAACATTGCCGAATCGATCTTCCAGCAGATGCGTTTCGAGCGGCATCCGGAGCCGAGCTGGCTGATTTCCAGCCCCGGCACCGGCGGCACCACCGCGACCCTGGGTCGTTACGTACGCTACCGCCAGCACTGTACCCGTGTGCTGTGTGCCGACGCCGAGCGTTCGGTGTTTTTCGACTATTACCGCAGCGGCGATGCGAGCCTGCGCCTGGATTGTGGTTCGCGGATCGAAGGTATCGGCCGGCCAAGGGTCGAAGCGTCGTTTTTGCCCAAGGTGATCGATGCGATGGTCAAAGTGCCGGATGCCCTGTCGCTGGCCGCCATGCACTACCTGGCCCAGCGATTGGGCCGACGGGTCGGCGGATCCAGCGGCACCAACCTGATCGGCGCGCTGATCGCCGCCAGGCAGATGGTGCAAGCAGGTGAGACGGGCTCGATCGTGGCAATCTTGTGTGACGGCGGTGAGCGCTATGCCACGACCTATTACGATCCGGCGTGGCTCAAGGCCCAGGGCTATGAGCTGAGTGGATTGATGGACGCCGTGGCGGCAAGTGTAGAGCGGGGTGAGGCGCTGCCGGAAAGTGTGCTCCGAGCCAATATCTGAACACTGGAAAACACTGAATTTCCTTGTGGCAGCGAGCTTGTGTGGGAGCTGGGCTTGCCCGCGATAGCATCACCTCGGTTCACCTGATAGACCGAGCTGCCTGCATCGCGGGCAAGCCCAGCTCCCACAAAGCTTCTCCCACAGTGGGTAGGGGTCAGGCCTTGAGGCCCAGGATATCCCGCGCCACCGCCTCGGCAATCCGGATTCCGTCCACGCCCGCCGAGAGAATCCCGCCCGCGTAGCCGGCGCCTTCGCCAGCCGGGAACAAGCCCTTGACGTTCAGGCTTTGCAACGTTTCGTCGCGGGTGATGCGCAGCGGCGACGAGGTGCGGGTTTCAATGCCGGTCAGCACGGCGTCATGCAGCGAGTAGCCGCGAATCTGCTTTTCGAACGCCGGCAGGGCTTCACGGATGGCTTCGATGGCGAAGTCGGGCAGGGCCAAGGCCAGGTCGCCCAAAGACACACCCGGCTTGTAGGACGGCTCGACGCTGCCCAGCGCCGTAGACGGTTTGCCGGCAATGAAGTCGCCCACCAGTTGTGCCGGGGCTTCGTAGTTGCTGCCACCGAGCACGAAAGCGTGGGATTCCAGACGCTCCTGCAATTCGATGCCCGCCAAGGGGCCGCCCGGGTAATCCACTTCAGGCGTAATGCCCACCACGATGCCGGAGTTGGCGTTGCGCTCGTTGCGTGAATACTGGCTCATGCCGTTGGTCACGACGCGGTTCGGCTCGGAGGTGGCCGCCACTACGGTGCCGCCCGGGCACATGCAGAAGCTGTACACCGAGCGACCGTTCTTGGCGTGGTGCACCAGTTTGTAATCGGCGGCGCCAAGCTTCGGGTGGCCGGCATATTTGCCCAGGCGCGCGCTGTCGATCAGCGATTGCGGGTGTTCGATGCGGAAACCCACCGAGAACGGCTTGGCTTCCATGTACACGCCGCGGCCGTGGAGCATGCGGAACGTGTCCCGGGCGCTGTGGCCCAGGGCCAGAATCACATGTTTTGAATGAATACGTTCGCCACTGGCCAGTTCAACACCGACCAACTGGCCGTCCTCGATCAACACATCCGTGACCCGCTGCTGGAAGCGAACTTCACCGCCCAGGGCGCGAATCTGCTCACGCATGTTTTCCACGACGCCTGTCAGACGGAACGTACCGATGTGCGGCTTGCTGACGTAGAGGATTTCTTCCGGCGCGCCGGCCTTGACGAATTCGTGCAGGACTTTGCGACCCAGGAACTTGGGATCCTTGATCTGGCTGTAGAGCTTGCCATCGGAGAACGTCCCCGCACCGCCTTCGCCGAACTGCACGTTGGATTCGGGGTTGAGCACGCTTTTGCGCCACAGGCCCCAGGTGTCCTTGGTGCGCTGGCGCACTTCGGGGCCGCGCTCGAGGATGATCGGTTTGAAGCCCATCTGTGCCAGCAACATGGCGGCGAAGATCCCGCACGGGCCGAAGCCGACCACGATCGGCCGTTCGCTCAGGTCAGCCGGTGCCTGGCCCACCACTTTATAACTGACATCCGGCGCCTGGTTGACGTTACGGTCATCGGCGAACTTGCGCAGCAAGCCGGCTTCATCGCGCACCGTCAGGTCGATGGTGTAGATGAAGCACAGTTCGGAGGACTTCTTACGCGCGTCGTAGCTGCGTTTGAACAGGGTGAAGTCGAGCAGGTCAT
The DNA here is from genome assembly GCF_009831705.1 of Pseudomonas sp. PICF6. NCBI lineage: Bacteria > Pseudomonadati > Pseudomonadota > Gammaproteobacteria > Pseudomonadales > Pseudomonadaceae > Pseudomonas > Pseudomonas sp. PICF6. The sequence continues at coordinate 200,117 of NZ_WUUD01000011.1, forward strand.
CGCTGGCGATGCCCAGGCGCTGCACGATGGCTGGGCGCAGGTCTTCTTCGGGATGGTCGATCGGCAGCTTGAGTTCGGTGATTCGTAACATGACAGGATCCGGTTCGCGGGACGCACAACTGCGCCAGGGCGTGAGCCGGCGATTATAAGCCAAAAACCTTCGAATCAGTCGTTACGCGCACCGCCGAAGTAAGCGCATCCGCGCTGGACCTGACCGTTGACCCGCAGCTCGGCACTCATGTGCTGCACGCTGCCGGTCGCGCTGTCGACGCAGCGCTGGGGAGTGACCCAAAGCTCGACCTTCTGGCCGTTGGCTTCGGTGCCGAGATTGAAGCGGCCATCGCCCAGTTGTTCCTCAACGAAAGGCACTGCCAGAGGCGGCTGGCCCTCACGTTCGAGCACCAGGCCTTTGCCGCTGGCGTTCAGATTCCACTCGGGGCCATGGCCGGTGGCGCGCAGGAGCAGCCGCTTGAAGTCGGCGTCGTCGCAAGCGCTGCCCGAACGCTCCAGGCGATACAGCTGCTCAAGATTCAACTGGCTGTCGGTACCGGCCGCTGCGCTGGTGACGATATGGCCGCGCACATCGGCAAACAGTTTGCCCTGATCATCGGCCAGGCTGGCGGCCTGTTGCAGTACGCTGGTGCCGCCGCTGTCGTTGACGATGTAGCGACGCTGCTCCTGGCAGGGTTGGAACACCAGCTTGCCATCGGCCGCCGTAAGTTCGCCCTGCATGCGCATCTGGCCGGCATGGGAAACGCTCTGGGGTGGAGCGTCGAGCAACTGGCAGCCGGCGAAAAGCGGCAGGAGGGCGACAAACAGCAGGGAACGGGCGGCACGCATCATTGAGTCTCCAGACAAGTGCCGCCACGTTACGCAGACTGATCCTGCATCACAAGAGGTCAACCGACGTGAAAGGTCTGGCCAGTCTGCAGGCCTTCGACACTCTTGGCGTAGGCCAATGCGACATCGGCGGCTGGTACCGGCTTATAGCCACGGAAGTACGGGGCATAGTTGTCCATGGCTTCGAGCAGCACGTTCGGACTGACCGAGTTGACCCGCAAGCCCCGGGGCAATTCGATTGCCGCGGCACGCACGAAACTGTCCAGGGCACCGTTGACCAGCGCCGCCGACGCACCGCTTCTGATCGGATCGTGGCTGAGCACGCCAGTGGTGAAGGTGAAGGACCCACCGTCATTGGCGAATTCGCGGCCGATCAGCAGCAGGTTGACCTGGCCCATCAGTTTGTCTTTCAAACCCAGGGTGAAGCTGTCCTGCGTCATCTCGTCCAAGGGCGCAAAGGTGACGTTGCCCGCGGCGCAGACCAGTGCATCGAAGCGACCGGTTTTCTCGAACAGGGCACGGATCGAAGAGCTGTCACTGATATCCACGTGCAGGTCGCCGCTGTGACGGCCGATGCGGACAATGTCGTGACGCGGCGACAGTTCTTTATCAATGGCCGAACCGATGGTGCCGCTGGCGCCGATCAACAGGATTTTCATTAGCTGTTCCTCAATGGGCTGGATGAGATTGCAGTCTAGAGAGGTTCTTTCTCTTGATAATCGTGGTAATAGGCAACCTTTGGTTTTCAATTGGAAACAATCCGATGAGCGAAATGGACGACCTGGCGGCGTTCGCCGTGTTGATCGAGGCCGGTAGTTTCACCCTGGCGGCCCAGCAATTGGGCTGCAGCAAGGGCCAGTTGTCCAAGCGCATCAGCCTGCTGGAGAGTCGGTTTTCGGTGGTGTTGCTACAGCGCACCACGCGGCGCTTGAGTCTCACGGCAGCGGGGGCGGCGTTATTGCCCCAGGCCCAGGCGTTATTGGTGCAGGTGCAAAGGGCGCGTCAGGCCCTGGCTCGCCTGAAGGATGAAATTTCCGGGCCGGTGCGTATGACGGTTCCGGTGTCGTTGGGCGAAACCTTCTTTGAGGGTTTGCTGACGGAGTTCGCCCAGCGCTACCCCGACGTGCAGATTGAACTGGAACTCAACAATGGCTACCGGGATCTGTCCCGTGATGGTTTCGACCTGGCGATCCGCTCCGACGCTGCCCTCGATGAGCGCCTGGTGGCGCGTCCGTTGCTGGCCTGGCATGAACTGACCTGCGCCAGCCCGGCCTACCTCGAACACTACGGCGAACCCCTGACGCCCCAGGGCCTGGTCGAACATCGTTGCTTGCTCAACAGTCATTACAGCGGCCGCGAAGAATGGCTCTATCACCAGCAACACGAATTGTTGCGGGTGCGGGTATCGGGACCGTTCGCCAGCAATCACTACAGCCTGCTGAAAAAAGCCGCCCTGGCCAACGCCGGGATCGCCCGGTTGCCGTCCTATCTGTTGCATGAGGAATTGGCTGACGGACGTTTGCGCTGGTTACTCAGGGATTTTCAGACCCGTCGCATGCCGATGTACCTCGTGCACCCGTACCAGGGCGGTTTGCCCAAGCGCACCCAGGTGCTGGCCGATTATCTGATCGACTGGTTCAAGCGCAGTGGCGAGGCGCTGGATCGGCTTCAGCGATAGCAAGGCATCACACGAACCTTGTGGGAGCGAGCCTGCTCGCGATAGCGGTGGGTCAGGCAACAATTGTGCTGAAGCTGACACTGCTATCGCGAGCAGGCTCGCTCCCACAGGAGTCCCGATCTTGATCAGCGAGCGTAGTGCCTGGCGATCAGGTGGTCGAGCGACAGCTTGCCCGGCCCGCGCGCCATCAGATAAAGCAGTACCGCCGCCCAGGTGCCATGGGTCGGATAGGCGTCGGGGTAGACGAACAGTTGAATGGTCAAGGTCATGCCCAGCAGGGCCAGGGCCGAGAAGCGTGTCGCCAGGCCAAACAGGATCAGGATCGGGAACACATGCTCGGCCGCTGCCGCCAGATGCGCTGCCAGTTCTGGCGACAACAGCGGCAAGGCGTATTCGCTTTTGAACAGGGGAATGGTTGAATCGGCCAATCGCGGCAGGCCGAGCTGGAAGGTGCCGTCGATCAGGTCGATGGCCAGGCCTTCGATTTTGGTCTGGCCGGATTTCCAGAACACCGCCGCGATGCAAAAGCGCCCAACGAAGGCGATCAGGCTGTGAGGGATTTTATCCAGCCATTCAATGGAGCGAGTGATCAGGGCGTTCATGGCAATACCTGCTCGGCTAACAGATGGGTGACGGCTTGATGGCTGATGAGCTGCGCCAGGGTGTGCTCCAGTTCCAGATCGCTGTCGCGCCTGGTTGCAGCATCAATGGCCGCGCCCAGGAAACAACCTTGCAGCAGGTCCTTGAGGAAATCATGGGCGCCGGGACTGATCGCAAACACCTCCACGTCCAGGTTGTTGCGCAGCACCAGGGCGCATTGCGGCGTGAAGGGGTCGACCGGCATGACGGGCTCTTGCTGATGGGCGGCCCAGATCGCCACCACGGCGAAGGGCGATTGCAACAGGTGCAGTGACGGGTGAAGACCGACCCTCAGATGATCATGGGATGCCGGCGATGACAGCACTTGCATGACCTGTTGTGCATCCATGGGCCGGGCGTTGGCGGCGTGCCAGGCTTGCACCTGCAGGCGCTCCAGTCGGGCGACATCCGCCAGATACGGCACGCTGGCGGCGGGTTCGAAATGTTCGATGAACCCGGCAAAGTCGGCACCGTAGTCACTCATGACTGGGCTTCGCGGTGCGGCGCACTGGACGTACATTCCGGCCATCGCGCCGAAGAACTCCTCGCCCACCAGTTGCGCCACCACCGGATAGTTGTCGGCCAGGGCATTGATCAATGAGCTGAGCACGTTGTTGCGATACACCGCGAACCGGCTCTCTGGATCGGCGCCCGTGGCGCAGGTCAAACCCTGCGGACAAGCTTTGCGCGGGTCGAGCAGGGCGGCGGCGAATTCGCTGTAGCGGCTCATGGCTGGACCCTGGCGGCGTTTAGTAGTTGATCGGCCTGACCGGCTTCGGCCAACAGCACTGCCAACGCCGGGATGCGGTTGTCGCGCTCGATCAGCGTGGCGACTGGCCCGGTCCGCGCCAGCGCCGTGCGATACAAGCGCCAGACCTCGTTATCGATTGGCGCACCGTGGTCATCGATCAGCAAACGCTCGCCCAGGCTGTCGGAGTCTTCGGCAAACCCGGCCAGATGAATTTCGCCGGTGGCCTGCAGGGGCAGGGCGTCGAGGTAAGCCTGGGGATCACGGCAATGGTTGATGCATGAAACGTAGACGTTGTTCACATCCAGCAGCAGTCCGCAGCCGGTGCGACGGATGACTTCACTGATGAAGTCAGGCTCGTCGAGGGTCGAGTCCTCGAACGCCAGATAAGTGGCCGGGTTTTCCAGCAGCAGCGTGCATTTGAGGCTGGACTGGACCTGATCGACGTGTTCGCAGACGCGCCTGAGCGTCGTTTCATCGTAGGCCAGGGGCAGCAGATCGTTGAGAAACACCGGGCCATGGCTGGACCAGGCCAGGTGTTCGGAAAAAGACTGGGGCTGATAGCGTTCGATCAGTGTGGCCAGGCGCTGCAAATGCGCAACATCCAGCGGCCCCTCTCCACCGATCGACAGGCCGACGCCGTGCAGTGACAGCGGATACTGTTCGCGTATCCGCCCCAGGAAGTGATGAAACGGCCCGCCGGCCACCATGTAGTTTTCCGCGTGCACTTCGAAGAAACCCAGATCCGGTCGGGTCTGGAGCACTTCACGAAAATGCTCAGTCTTGAGCCCCAGCCCCGCCCGCGGCGGTAGCCGGGTATCGAAGGCGAGGGAAGCGGTGTTCGACATGGCGGCAGGCCTCAGGCGGTGCGATCAGGACTTGGCTTTATAGGCTTCAAGCTGGCCGAAGCCGGTGGGCGAGGTTTCGCTTTTGAGGGTGGTGCAGGTGCCCTTGGGGACCGATTTCCAGGCGTTGGCCTGATAGTCCATTTTCGCGGTGCCGGCACAGGTAGTGCCAGCGCCGGCGGCGCAGTCGTTCTTGCCTTTGAGAGCGACACCGAAGCATTTTTCCATGGTGTCGTCGGCGGCATGGACAGTCGAGACGCCTGTCATGCTCAAGGCAGAGCCAAGTGCCAGGGCCAGGGCGGCGGCGGACAGGGTGCGGGTCGAAGCAGTCATGATGATTCTCCAGTTTCAGGAAATGAACCGGCGTTAGCGCCGGTCTGTTGAACTAGAGAGGGGGTGGAGGAATGCGTTACAGCAGGTTCTCGATTTTTTTTGTTTGTTTCGAAATCCATTGTGGCGAGGGGATTTAGCGAAACGTCGCACCGCCCCGTTGGGCTGCGAAGCAGTCCTAAAACCAGCTCCACAGTGAGTCAGGAAGATTGAGTTGCCTGCCTTAGGGGCTGCTTCGCAGCCCAGCGGGGATAAATCCCCTCGCCACAACAGCATTCACTTGAGAACTGGGCAAAAAAAAAACGGCCCGAAGGCCGTTTTCTCATGCAGCAACAGACTCAACCGCCCAGATACGCCTCGCGTACTTTCGGGTCGGTCAACAGCGCCTCACCCGTGCCTTGCATCACCACGCGGCCGTTCTCCAGCACGTACGCCCGGTCAGCGATTTTCAGCGCCTGGTTGGCGTTCTGCTCCACCAGGAATACCGTCACGCCATCCTTGCGCAGTTGTTCGATGATGTCGAAGATCTGCTGGATGATGATCGGCGCCAGGCCCAGGGACGGTTCGTCGAGCAGCAACAACTTGGGCTTGCTCATCAGCGCACGGCCGATGGCGAGCATTTGCTGTTCGCCGCCGGACATGGTGCCGCCGCGCTGGTTAAAGCGTTCTTTCAGGCGGGGGAAAAGGTGCAGCACCTTGTCCATCTGCTCCTGAAAATCACCCTTTTCGGTGAAAAAACCGCCCATGGCGAGGTTTTCTTCCACGGTCAGTCGGGCAAATACCCGACGGCCCTCCGGCACCACGGCGATGCTCTTGCGCATGATCTGCGAAGAGTCCTGGCCCACCAGTTCCTCACCCATGTAGCGGATGCTGCCACTGTGGGCCTGGGGCGAACCGCAGAGCGTCATCAGCAGGGTGGATTTGCCGGCACCGTTGGCACCGATCAGCGTCACGATTTCGCCCTGGCGGACTTCGACGTTGACGCTGTGCAGGGCCTGGATCTTGCCATAGAAGGTGGAAACGTTTTCGAACTGCAGCATTTACGCTTCCCCCAGGTAGGCTTTGATCACTTCAGGATTGTCGCGGATCTGTTCCGGCGAACCGTCGGCCAGCGGCGTGCCCTGGTTGATCACGACGATATGGTCGGAAATGCTCATGACCAGCTTCATGTCGTGCTCGATCAGCAACACGGTGACATCGTGCTCCTCGCGCAGCACGCCGATCAGCGCTTTGAGGTCTTCGGTTTCCTTCGGGTTCAGGCCGGCGGCCGGTTCGTCGAGCATGAGGATCCGCGGGCGGGTCATCATGCAGCGGGCGATTTCCAGGCGCCGTTGCTGGCCGTAGGCCAGGGTGCCGGCGGTACGGTTGGCGAACTCCTTGAGATTGACCTTCTCCAGCCAGTACTCGGCGAACTCCATGGCCTCGCGTTCGCTCTTGCGGAACGCCGGGGTCTTGAACAGACCGGCAAAGAAGTTGGTGTTCAGGTGGCGATGCTGGGCGATCAACAGGTTCTCGACCGCCGTCATGTCCTTGAACAGCCGCACGTTCTGGAAGGTGCGCACCACACCCTTGCGGGCGATGTGGTGACCAGGCAGGCCCTGGATCGGCTCGCCGTCCAGCAGGATGGTGCCGCCGGTAGGCTGATAGAAGCCGGTCAGGCAGTTGAACACGGTGGTCTTGCCCGCGCCGTTCGGCCCGATCAATGCTACGACCTGTTTCTCTTTCACGGTCAGGGCCACGCCATTGACCGCCAGCAAGCCGCCGAAGCGCATGCTCAAGTTTTCGACTTTCAGGATCTCGCGGCTCATTTGCGCAGCTCCATGTGCGGGCGTTGCATAGGCAGCAGACCTTGAGGACGCCAGATCATCATCAGCACCATCAAGGCGCCGAACATCAACATGCGGTATTCGCTGAATTCACGCATCATTTCAGGCAACAGGATCATCACGATTGCCGCCAGGATCACACCCAGCTGTGAGCCCATCCCGCCCAGCACCACGATGGCGAGGATGATCGCCGACTCGATGAAGGTGAAGGATTCCGGCGTCACCAGACCCTGACGGGCAGCAAAGAAGCTACCGGCGAAACCGGCGAAGGCGGCACCGAGGGTGAAGGCCGAAAGCTTGATCACGGTCGGGTTCAGACCCAGGGCACGGCAGGCGATCTCGTCTTCACGCAGCGCTTCCCACGCACGGCCGATAGGCATGCGCAGCAGGCGGTTGATGACGAACAGCGCAGCCAGGGCCAGCAACAGCGCAACCAGGTAGAGGAAAATCACCTTGTTGATCGAGTTGTAGGGCAGTCCGAAGTACTCGTGGAAGGTCTGCAGACCTTCGGCGGCTTTGCGTTCGAAGGTCAGGCCGAAGAACGTCGGCTTCTCGATATTGCTGATGCCGTTCGGGCCGCCGGTGATGTCGGTCAGGTTGCGCAGGAACAGACGGATGATCTCGCCGAAACCCAGGGTCACGATTGCCAGGTAGTCACCGCGCAAGCGCAGTACCGGGAAACCCAGCAGGAAACCGAAGGTGGCGGCCATCATCCCGGCAATTGGCAGGCAGATCCAGAAGCTCAAGCCGAAGTAGTGGGACAGCAGCGCGTAGCTGTAGGCGCCGACGGCATAGAAGCCGACGTAACCCAGGTCCAGCAGACCGGCCAGCCCTACCACGATGTTCAGGCCCAGGCCCAGCATCACGTAGATCAGGATCAGGGTGGCGATGTCCACCGCACCGCGAGAGCCGAAAAACGGCCAGACCAACGCGATGACGATCAGGGCCAGGATGATCCAGCGCTGGGTAGTCGGCAGGGTCAGGAAGTTGCTGGCCTTGGCCGGGACTATCGGCAGGCCGGGCGAGGCCTTCCAGGCGGCGCTGATCTGCGTGCTGAACAGCACCCGCAGGAACATCAGCACCGAACACGCGGCGATGGTCGCCAGGATGGCGGGGCTGGTGCCGTGCACTTCAAGATCGATGCCCACGATGGTCAGTTTCAGGCCGAGTACCGGGTACGCGACCGCCCAGACCAACAGCGCGCTGAAGAGCGCCGATTTAAGATGTTTAGTCATACCTTCTCAACCTCCGGACGGCCCAGGATGCCGGTCGGCCGGAACAGCAGCACCAGAACCAACAAGCCGAACGCCACGACGTCCTTGTATTGATCGCCGAAGATGTCGGCACCAAAGGCTTCCGCCACGCCCAGCACCAACCCGCCGAGCATGGCTCCGGGGATGCTGCCGATGCCGCCCAGTACCGCGGCGGTGAAGGCCTTCAGGCCCACGAGGAAACCGGCGTTGGGGTTGATCACACCGTATTGCATGCTCAGCAGCACGGCGGCGATGGCCGCCAGGGCCGCGCCGATGACGAAGGTCAGGGCAATGATGTTGTTGGTGTTGATGCCCAGCAGGTTGGCCATCTTGATGTCCTCGGCGCAGGCACGGCAGGCGCGGCCCAGGCGGGAACGGGAGATGAACAGCGTCAGGCCGAGCATGGCGACCAGGGTCACCACGAACACCACGATTTGCATGTAGGAAATCAGCACTTCCTGTGCCCCCCCTGGCCCGAAGGTAAAGTTACCCGGAATCAGGTTGGGAATGGATTTGTCCTTGGAGTCTTGCGACAGCAGAACGGTGTTCTGCAGGAAGATCGACATGCCGATGGCCGAAATCAGCGGGATCAGACGGTTGCTGCCGCGCAAGGGGCGGTAGGCGATCCGTTCGATGCTGTAGCCATAGGAACTGGTCACCACGATGCTCGCGATGAACGCCGCGGTCATTAACAGCGGGACACTGTCGAGTCCCATCATGGCCAGCCCGGCGATGGCGATGAACGCCACGTAGGAGCCGATCATGTACACCTCGCCGTGGGCGAAGTTGATCATTCCAATGATGCCGTAAACCATCGTATAGCCGATGGCGATCAGGGCATACGTGCTGCCAACGGTCAGGCCGTTAACCAGCTGTTGGAAGAAGTGATAGATGTCAGGCATTACAGCGCTCCTAAAAACCTGATACGCATTTCACTGGTGGAGTCATTTTCCCGCCCGGCCCCGTGGATCTGCATCCACTTCGAGCACGAGGTTTGCCAGCGAACCGCTGATGACGGTTTTGAGATTTTCAGGTGGGGAGACTGGCGGATCACGCCAGCGCGGCCCAATACATTTAAAACAAAGCCCACGGCACGCCGTGGGCTTTATTGGCAGTCAGTCAGGCCAGGCCTTACTGAGGCGAAGCTTCGGTTTTAGGTTTGCCGAAATGCCACTGGTAAACCACAAACTTGAAGTCCTTCAGGTCGCCCTTGTCGTCGAAGCTCAGGTCACCGGTCGGAGTCTTGAAAGTACCGGCGTGGATGGCTTCAGCCACTTTTTCCGGGTCTTCGCTCTTGGTTTCGGTGATGGCCTGGGCAATCACTTGAACGGCCGAGTAGGACGGGAACACGAACGGACCGCTCGGGTCTTCCTTCTTGGCTTTGAACGCGTCAGCCAGGGCGATGTTGGCCGGATCCTGGTCGAAGGATTTCGGCAGGGTCACCAGCAAACCTTCGGAAGCTTCCTTGGCGATCTGCGAGATCGAGTCGTTACCCACGCCTTCCGGACCCATGAACTTGGCGTTCAGGCCTTTTTCCTGGGATTGACGCAGGATCAGGCCCAGCTCCGGGTGGTAGCCGCCGTAGTAGACGAAGTCGACGTTGGCTTGCTTGAGCTTGGCGATCATCGAGGAGAAGTCTTTGTCGCCGGCGTTCACGCCTTCGAACACGGCGACTTTCACGCCTTTCTTCTCAAGGGTCGTTTTCACGGCACTGGCGATACCTTCGCCGTATTGCTGCTTGTCGTGCAGGACGGCAACGACTTTCGGCTTGACGTGGTCGGCAATGTAGTTACCGGCGGCAGGGCCCTGGGCGCTGTCCAGGCCGATGGTGCGGAAGATCATCTTGTAGCCGCGAGCGGTGATGTCCGGGCTGGTAGCGGCTGGCGTGATCATGATCACGCCTTCGTCTTCATAGATGTCCGAAGCCGGTTGGGTGGAGCTGGAGCACAGGTGGCCGACCACGAACTTGACGCCGTCGTTGACGACTTTGTTCGCCACCGCGACCGCTTGTTTTGGATCACAGGCGTCATCGTATTCAACGGCGACCAGTTGCTTGCCGTTGACGCCGCCCTTGGCGTTGATCTGCTCGATGGCCATTTTGGAGCCACTGAATTGCATGTCGCCGTACTGGGCTACGGGGCCGGTTTTTGGGCCGGCGATGCCGATCTTGATGGTGTCGGCGGCGAACGAATGGCTGGCAACCCCGGCCAGAACCATAGCGGCAAACAGTTTGGAAATCTGCTTAGTAGCCTTAGTCATAGTGCTCCACTCATGCTGTTGTAGTTTTTATAGTCCTGGCGCCGAAGCAGCAGAACCGGGTCAGATATCTTGGATATCCTCGCGGAAAATGCCCCCGGCAACTGTACCGGTACAGTGTAGAGCGCCGATTGTTGGCAAGGGAAGCTGGCGCTTGGGGGCAAAACCTGAGGGTGTCGCTTAATTGAAAGAAAAAGACAGAATGGCGGCGGGGTTCGTCCGGACAAATCGGCAATCCCTGGCTTTCCTGCGCTTTCCAATCGGTACTCCAATTGCTACCGGGTTTTTCTGCCAGACCACCGACGTTATCATTCGCGCCGATTTCTTTTCCGGACAGCTCCCATGAATCAAGAACCTAGCACCCTCTATGCCAAACTGCTTGGTGAAACCGCATCCATCACCTGGAAGGAGCTGGAGCCGTTCTTTGCCAAGGGTGCCCTATTGTGGGTCGACCCGGCCCTGGATCTGATCGCCGCGGCCGAGGCCGTTGCCCAGGACGAAGGTACCAAAGTCGCCGCCTGGCTGGCTGCCGACCAGTTGGCCAAGCTGTCTGAAACGCGGGCGCTGGACTTTTTCGAACGCGATCCGCAGCTATGGGCGGTGGTGGTTTCACCGTGGATTATGGTCCAGGAAAGGGCATCGGTTTGATGCCTGCACCAAGTTGGTTCGTATTTTCTGCGGAGTAAAAGTGTGTAGGTGAGTAGCGTGATGGCATCCTGCCGTGGTGAAACGCCACAGCGGAGGGTGACGTATACGTAACGGGAACAGTTTATTGGGCAGCCGTTGGGCTGCTTAATTGTTTCTGAATGTTGATTTTGTGTTTTGGTCAAGGCCGCCAATCGCGAGCAGGCTCGCTCCCACAGTGAACCGCGTTTCTCAGAAAGAACGCGATTAATGTGGGAGCGAGCCTGCTCGCGATTGGCGCGACGCGGTCCTGCGTCTGCCTCAATAAGTCTTGCCCGTATGGTTATTCAGGGAAATAACCTTGGTCTTGCCGATGCGGTGACGGTAGATCTCACGCAAATACTTGATCGCCTTTTTCACGCAGTCGCGGGACAGGCGGATGTCATTGATCGAGACAAACTTGTCTTTGTCGCTGATCAGCTCGCGGTATTTCTTCTCGTACATCGGCTTGATCGCGTACCAGTTGGTGTCGAGGATCTTCGCCGGGTTTTCGAACTCGTTGAGCAGATCGTCGATGCGCTCTTCGTCGAAGTCTTCGTTGATGATGAAGTCCAGGATCGAGTTGTCCAGGGTGTCATCGAAGCGATACGGGGTGCGGGCAAAACAGCGCTTGATGAACGCCACGATCAGGGTCAGGAAGTCATCCGACAGGCAGGGGCTCTTGGCGATCAGGGTGGTCAGCGACAGGTTGGCCGAGGCACCGATCACCAGCGCGTAACGCTTGAGGGTGGTGTTGGGGAACAGGATGTTGAAGATCTGCTGGGAGATGTACTGGTTGGCGTGCTTCTCCATGGCATTGACATCGATGTTCTGGATGTTGCCGTCATCGCTCTCTTCGGCGTAGCGCATGATGTCGTTGGAGATCAGCATCATCGCGTTCCAGGGGCGGATGCGACCCATCACGCTGGCTTCGCTGCTGTCTTCGTTGGCGAAGTTGTACGAGAAATCCCATTCTTCCGACAGGTACTTGCACAGCAGACGTCCGGCGTTGATGTGCAGCGCCTCGGACATTTCGCTGCGGTGATCGGAAATATTCGGCAGTACGCAAATGCCGCTGGTGAAGATCGGCTCGAAGACGAAGGAATGACCGCTCTTGCTGTCGTGTTCGTCCATCGGCTTGGTGTCGAACGTCTTGTTCATGTACGAGTACTGCTGAGCCAGGCCGAACTCCGAGGCCATGCCCGAACCGGTACCGCCACCGGCACTGAAGATCGAGAAGTACAGGCGCGACTGGTTGGCCTTGATGCCGCAGCTGTCGATCAGGTACGAGTGGATCATTTTCCAGTCGGGGCTGGAGAAACGCTGGGTGTCCTTGTTCAGGATGATCTTGGCCAGGTACTGGCCCAGGATCGGCGCGTTACCGGCGCCCCCGGCATGGACTTCCGACAGGTCCATGATTTTCATTTTGCTGTAGTCGCGCAAAAAGCCGCTTTTTTCGCCTTTGCGCGAAAAACGGATGCGTCCGGCGATGTCCTTGTCCAGGTCGCCGAGCATCACCAACGGCTCGACCAAAAACACCGGCTTGCTCACCTTGCTGGTGCCCAGGCGCAAATTGTTGCGGATCCACTGCGCCGGGCTGTAACCCTTGTCGCTGTAGCCCTTGTCTTCGGCATTGAACTCGTTGAGGTAGAACTTGCGGGCGTTGTACACCAGCTCGGCTACGTCCAGGGCGATGTTGGAGCCACAGCGACCCAGGCCGATCAGGCATACGGACGGGAACTCCTGCTGATCGCGTTCGCTTTCGTCGTCCACCAGGTGCGGCGGGCGCGGGAACACGCTGTCACGCAGGCCGTCGAGGTTGTCGAGGATGCGGTCGGTGTTGGTTTCGGTGAAATACAGATACTGCTGAGTCGACAGGGAACGTGAGCGCCTCGGCGGCTTCGGGGTTTCAGGACCGTTGGCGGCCGGGCTCAACGTAAGATCGGATACTGCAGTGGCTGTTTTTTAGAGGTCATTGTGCGCCATATGCCTGAACTGGTCGGTTCGATGACCACTGTCATCGAACCATCGCGGATGGGAGCTCGCGTCCTTGACGGCGCGAAGGTCGGCCCAAGCGTTCAGGGGGGGCAGCCTGAGCAGCGCTCGGGAAAATCTTTCCTGATAGGTTGAATCGGCCATCGGAAGGCGATCTTTAGTCGAAATAAGGCAAAATGATGTCAATTGCTTCAGGGAATTGACCATAGTCACTAAACACGCCGCCCGCCATGGCCGGGTATCAGTCATGCGAATGATTGGAGACAGCCTGCGCGCCGCTGTCTAGATTGCAGACTCCGGGTTCGGATGCCTCGCCGTGCCCCATAACAATAAAGAGACGGACCCATGCAGAACTCGACCCAAGCGGCGAATGCCTGGCGCATTCTGTTCCTGCTGTTCCTGGCCAACCTGTTCAACTTCTTTGACCGCACCATCCCGGCGATCATCATCGAGCCGATCCGTATGGAGTGGAGCCTCAGCGACTTCCAGATCGGCATCATCGGCACCGCCTTCACCATCGTTTACGCCATCGCCGGGCTGCCGCTGGGGCGCATGGCCGATACCGGTTCGCGCAGCAAGTTGATGGGCTGGGGCCTGGCGACCTGGAGCGGGCTGACGGCGGTCAATGGCTTGGTGGGCAGTTTCTGGGCGTTTCTGGTGGTACGCATGGGCGTGGGAATCGGTGAAGCCAGTTACGCGCCAGCGGCCAACTCGCTGATCGGCGACCTGTTTCCGGCCCACCGTCGGGCGCGGGCCATGGGCATCTTCATGCTCGGCCTGCCGATCGGTCTGCTGCTGGCGTTCTTCACCATCGGGGCGATGGTCAAGGCCTTCGACAGCTGGCGCGCGCCGTTCTTTATCGCGGCGGTGCCGGGGCTGGTGCTGGCGGTGTTTATGTTTTTCATCAAGGAGCCCAAGCGCGGCGCGGCGGAAGCGGTGCAGATCTCCCAGGAAAAAATCGACAAGCCGATCCGTCGGGTGCTGGCGATTCCTACTTTTCTGTGGCTGGTGTTGGCGGGGCTGTGTTTCAACTTCGCCACCTATGCCTGCAACTCGTTCCTGGTACCCATGTTACAGCGCTATTTCCTGATGCCGCTGCACGACGCGGCGGTTGCCACCGGGATCATGGTGGGCGTGACCGGGCTGTTCGGGTTGACCCTGGGCGGCTGGATTGCCGACAAGATTCATCAACGGGTGCCCAACGGACGCCTGCTATTCGCCGCGTTCAGCCTGGTGATCTCCACGGCCACCACCGCTTGGGCGTTGTATGCCGGACGGATTGAAATTGGTGTGTTCGTTGCGGTGTTCAGTGTCGGCTGGCTGTTTGCCTATACCTTTTATACGTGCGTATACACGGCGATCCAGGACGTAGTCGAACCGCGTCTGCGGGCCACGGCGATGGCGTTGTTCTTTGCCGGGTTGTATCTGTTGGGCGGAGGCATGGGGCCGGTGGTGGTGGGTGGCTTGTCTGACTACTTTGCCCATGCGGCCATGGCCGCGACCGGCGCCTCGCAGATGACCGAGGCGTTCAAGGCCATTGGTTTGCATGACGCGATGTTCCTGATTCCGGTGGCGCTGTTCCTGACCATGGTGTTCCTGTTCCTGGCGTCGCGCTGTTTCGTGCGCGATGCCAAGCGGATGAAGGATGGGATGAGTGGGGTGGCGCCGCTGGAGGGAGTGGTGGCGCCGGCTTGATAGCATCTGCGGGAGCAAGGCTTGTGTGGGAGCAAGGCTTGCCCGCGATGAAGGCGATGCGGTCGTTCAGAAAACCGAGGCGCCTGTTTCGCGAGCAAGCTTTGCTCCCACAGATCTCCCACCACAGGTTATTTGTGCATTCTGACTAGCGCGCCTTGTCATCCCGCCCACGCAACACGCGATTGGGCATCGCCACTGCCGCCGCCAGCCCCAACAACGACACCGCGGCGCTGATCAGCAACAAATGCCGGAACGTCGTCTGCAATTGCTGACGCAAGGCGTGTTGTGCTTCGCCGGGGGCAGCGTTCAAGCCATCCAGCAAAACATTGCCGGAATGCCCTTCACCCAACGGCGACGAACCGGCGAATTGGGCAACGCTTGAGTCCTGCAGCAAGGCCAGCAGCAACGCCGACATCAGCGCTACACCCACGGCGCCGCCGAGGGAGCGGAACAGGTTGGTGGTGCTGGTGGCGACCCCGATGTCCTGTTGTTGCACCGAATTTTGCGACCCCACCAGCGAAGTCGGGAACTGCATGCCGGAAGCGATACCGCTGAGCAGCATGAACAGGCTGCTGAGCCAGAACGCGTCGGGCGGGGTGAAGGCCATGCCGAGGATGGCAAACGGGAAGAGCAGGGCGCCGCTGAGGATCATCGGTTGGTAGTGGCCAGTGATCGAGGTACGGCGTCCGGCGAAATAAGCACCTATGGGCAACCCCATCGCCAGCGGCAACAAGTGCAACGCTGCGCTGTCGGCGCCAGCCCCGGTCACGCTCTGATAGCGCAACGGCACCAGCACGGTCAGGGAAATCGCCTGGAAACTTGTGAAAAACACCGTGCACCAGCACAACACGGCGTTGCGGTTGACGAACAGGTGCATCGGTAACAACGGTTCCCGAGCCCGGCGCTCCTGCCAGATGAACACTGACAATGCCACCACGGCGCAACCCAGCAGCCCCAGTACCTCTCTGCTGTGCCAGGCGTGGCCCTGGCCAACCTCGGTGATGCCCAGCAGCAGCGCGGTCAGGCCGATGATCAACAGCACGGTGCCCAGGTAATCGATGATCGGCTTACGGTGCGGCACCGGCAACCCGACGAGGGTGCGCCGGGCAATCAGCCAGGCCCCCAGGCCCAAGGGCAGGTTGATCAGGAACACCCAGCGCCACGACAGGTACTCGGTCATGTAGCCGCCCAATACCGGCCCCGCCACACTGGCCAGCGCATACATGCTGCTGAAATAGCCCTGATAACGGCCACGTTCGCGGGGCGGCACGATGTCGCCGATGATCGCCTGGCTCACCGAGATCATCCCGCCGGCGCCGATGCCCTGGAAAATGCGCGCCAGCACCAGTTGCTCCATGTTTTGCGCCAGCCCGCAGAACAGTGAGGCGAGGGTGAACAGCCCCATGCCGAACAGCATCAACGGCCGCCGACCGTAGAGGTCACCGAGCTTGCCGTAGATCGGCACCGCCACGGTCATGGCGACCATGTAGCCGGAAATCACCCAGGCCAGCAGGCCGACATCACCCAATTGGGCGGAAATGGCCGGCATCGAGACGGCAACGATGGTTTGATCCAGTGCGCCGAGAAAAATCGCCAGCATCAGGGCCACCAGCACACTACGGATGGCAGGCTGTGGGGCTTGGGAGGTATGGAGTTGAGTCAAGGCAGAACCTGCGGGCATCACGCCTGGGGGGCGAATAGGACTGCCCGCAGTTTAAGTCGTTAGCCGGCTATTCGATAGCCTCGTAAGGAAGTCCGACGTAGTTTTCCGCGATGGTTTTTCGACCCGCCTCGGAGTCGACGAAATATTCCAGCTCCGCTTCGCTGATGCGCTGGTTGAAGGCGTCGTCGTCGAAGCGGTGCAGCATGGACGTCATCCACCAGGAGAAACGCTCGGCTTTCCACACCCGCCGCAGGCAAATGGCGGAATATTTTTCCAGCAAGTCCGTACGGCCGTCGCGATAGACCTTGAGCAGAATGTTGAACAGCGTGCTGACGTCGCTGGCCGCCAGGTTCAGCCCCTTGGCGCCGGTGGGCGGAACGATGTGGGCCGCGTCCCCCACCAGGAACATCCGTCCATACTGCATTGGCTCGACCACGAAGCTGCGCAGCGGCGCGATGCTTTTCTCGATGGAGGGACCTGTCACCAGTGCTTGGGCCAGGTCGGCTGGCAGGCGGTTTTTCAGTTCAGACCAGAAGCGCTCGTCCGGCCAATCGGCCACTTGCTCCTCGGCGGGCACTTGCAGGTAATAACGGGTGCGCGTCTTGGAACGCATGCTGCACAGGGCAAAACCGCGTTCGTGACGGGCGTAGACCAACTCCTCGTGAACCGGTGGGGTGTCGGCCAGGATGCCGAGCCAGCCAAACGGGTAGACCCGCTCGAAGACCTTGAGTTTTTCCGCGGGGATCGACTGGCGCGCCACACCATGGAAACCGTCACAACCGGCAATGTAATCGCAGTCCAGGCGCCAGGTTTGCCCTTGGTGCTCGAAGGTCACGAAGGGGCTGTCGGTCTGCATGTCGTGGGGCTGGGCATTGCCGACCTGATAAAGCGTGCGGGCGCCGGCGGCTTCTCGGGCGGCCATCAGGTCGCGGGTGACTTCGGTCTGGCCGTAGATCATGACGTTTTTACCGCCAGTCAGCCCCTTCAGATCGATGTGCACCCGACGACCGTTGAGCGCCAGCTCAAAGCCGTCATGGGGCAGTCCCTCGGCGTCCATGCGCTGGCCGACGCCGGCCTGGCGCAGCAGTTGGGCCATGCCTTGCTCCAGCACACCGGCGCGGATGCGGCTCAGCACATAGTCCGGGGTCTGGCGTTCGAGGATCACCGTGTCAATTCCAGCGTTGTGCAACAACTGGCCGAGCAGCAGCCCAGAAGGGCCGGCACCGATAATGGCAACTTGGGTCTTGAGGGTTTTCATTGTTGTTATGACTCGCACGAAGCACCTGACCAGGGTCGGTGTTGATTGGGGTGCTTGCATTTTTCGCTTGCGGACCTGTCAATTGAAGGGGAAAACTGAGCCGATACCTGTACTTTCTACCAATCGGTGCGATTATCGCCCGCAACCCAGGCCGATCCTCGTGATGAAAAAAACAGACCTGCCTTCAATCCCGGTATTCAAGCTCTACGGCGAGAGCCAGGATTGGCCGACCCCGGACCTGCTGCACTGTGAAACCATTTCCAAGCGCAGCCGAGAGCACCAATGGGAGATCAAACCCCATCGGCACGCCGATCTCTGTCAGTTGTTGTTTGTCTTCAAGGGCCAGGCGGAGCTGGAAATCGAAGGCCAGCGCACACAGCTCGACGAGCCGGCGGTGCAGATCCTGCCGCCGTTGTCGGTGCATGGCTTCCGTTTTTCCGAGGATGTGCAGGGTTACGTGGTGACCCTGGCCGCACCGCTGGTGACGCACCTGCAATCGCAGCTGGGTCATTCGGTCAACGTGCTGGCCCAGGCCGAAAGCTACCCGGCCCTGGAAGATGCCGAGTACCTCAATAGCCTGTTCAGCGCCCTGCAGGCTGAATACGGTGGGCATCAGCCGGCCCGGGAAATGCTGATGCATGCCTTGGTCAGCGTGATCATGGTCTGGGTCAGTCGTCAGGTGATGCAGCGGC
Source organism: Pseudomonas sp. PICF6 (assembly GCF_009831705.1). Classification (NCBI taxonomy): domain Bacteria; kingdom Pseudomonadati; phylum Pseudomonadota; class Gammaproteobacteria; order Pseudomonadales; family Pseudomonadaceae; genus Pseudomonas; species Pseudomonas sp. PICF6. The sequence goes on from NZ_WUUD01000011.1 coordinate 218,498, forward strand.
GTACGCAGGCCCAGCGCCCACAACGCGCGCGGGAGTACCTCAACGGGTTCATTCAGTTGGTGGAAGAAACCTATCGCCAGCATGTCAAGGTCGAAGACCTGGCCCATCGTCTGGGCATCTCCGTGTCGCACCTCAACGGCACCTGTCGGGAACTGGCGGGGCAGCCGGCCCTGCAGATCATGCATGAGCGCCAACTGCTGGAGGCCAAACGGCTGCTGACCTACACCGGCATGACCATCTACGAGATCTCTGAAATGCTCGGCTTTTCCGACCCGACCAATTTCACCCGGTTGTTTCGCCGGCGGGTTGGCATCTCTCCCAAGGCATTCCGGGACCGGCTCAAGACCGATCAACCGGACGACTGAACACGCCTCAGCGCAAGGCGTTCAGGGTCGCGGTGTGAGGAATGCAGCGTTCGAAGTTGCAACTGGCGTATTCACGCGGCAACTGCCTAGTCTGTTCGACCCGATAGGCCGCCGTGCCATACAGCGCAAGCGTGGCGGTGCAGGTGATAAAAATGGCGAGGCGTCTTCTTGTTTTAATGTTCATGGCGATGACCTCTGAACGAATACCCGTGGGTACTACTTTCAGCATAGGTCAGCCGTAGCGGGTTGCCAGCCAGTCAGTGGTTTGATGTAACCGATATTCAGGACGCTGATAACCCTTTGTGGGAGCGGGCTTGCTCGCGAATGCGGTGGGTCAGCCCCCATTGATGTTGACTGTTGCACCGCTATCGCGAGCAGGCTCGCTCCCACCGGGAATTGGGGGGCTTTGAACCAGGTTACTCCAGGTGTTCAGGCTTCATCGGGTCGCCCGGCTTGACGTCCAGTTGCTTGCGTACGTCTTCGAACATCTCGTCGTAGTACTTGTGCATCGAGCCGATGCTGGCGGTCTTGGGCAGGCCGTATTTCTGGGCGATGCGCGTGGCATGGCGGGCGAAGTCGAAGGCTTGGTCCTTGGCCAGGAAAAATTCTTCGTCCACAGGCTTGTCTTCAACGGTGCCATGCACCCGGAACGACATGCCCGTGCCCTCTTTTTTGTTCTGGTCGACTTTATAGTCGATGCACAGGTTATAGCTGAAATCATCCTTGTTCAGTGCATGGCGTTCCATGTGCAGGTGACCGGGTTCGAACATGGCCATAAACGACTCTCCTTCGAAGGCGTGGGTGTAGGGCAGACCGTGAATCTGCCCCGCAAGTTTCCTGTTATCGATAAGCGATGCCAAGTTGGGCCGTGCTGATGCGGGTGCCGGCGGTGCCTTGGACGATCGCTTCGATGTCCGAGAGTGAGCCGATCACCGCGACCTTGCCAGTGTTGCGGGCAAATTCGCAGGCGGCCTGGACTTTCGGCCCCATGGAACCGGCGGCGAACCCCAGCGTGTCCATTTCATCGGGGTGGGCCTGGGCAATGGCTTTCTGGGTCGGCTTGCCGAAATCGACGAACGCGGCGTTGACATCGGTGGCAATCACCAACAGATCGCTTTCCAGTTGTTCAGCCAGCAGCGCCGAGCACAAGTCTTTGTCGATCACCGCTTCCACGCCCCGTAGCTTGCCGTCGGCGTCGTACATCGTCGGGATACCACCCCCGCCAGCGCAGATCACGATGCTGCCTTTTTCCAACAGCCACTTGATCGGGCGGATTTCGAAGATGCGCTTGGGGCGAGGGCTGGCGACCACGCGGCGGAACTTGTCACCATCCGGGGCGATGGACCAGCCTTTTTCAGCCGCGAGTTTTTCCGCCTCAGCCTTTGTGTAGACCGGGCCAATGGGCTTGGTGGGGTTCTGGAAGCCTGGGTCGTTGGCGTCCACTTCGACCTGGGTCAACAACGTGGCGAACGGCACTTCGAAGTCCAGCAGGTTGCCCAGTTCCTGTTCGATGATGTAACCGATCATGCCCTCGGTCTCGGCGCCGAGCACGTCCAGTGGATACGGCGAGACCGAGGTGTAGGCCGCGGCCTGCAGCGACAACAGGCCGACCTGGGGGCCATTGCCGTGGGCGATGACCAGCTCGTTGCCGGGGTGGATTTTGGCGATCTGTTCGGTCGCCGTGCGGATGTTGCTGCGTTGGTTGTCGGCGGTCATGGGTTCACCCCGACGCAGAAGGGCGTTGCCGCCCAGGGCTACGACGATGCGCATAATGCTGTCCTCTGACAGAGAAATAATGGACGACTCGGCCCCCTTGTGGGAGCTGGCCTGTGGGAGCATGGCTTGCCCGCGATGGCATCGCCTGGTCCATCAGCTACACCCAGGTGTCTGCATCGCGGGCAAGCCTTGCTCCCACAGTTCTGCTCCAGAACGCGCGAGTTACATGAGGTTCTAGATATCCGCCAGCGCCGACACCAGGATCGCCTTGATGGTATGCATGCGGTTTTCCGCTTGCTCGAAGGCGATGTTGGCCGGGGATTCGAACACCTCCTCGGTCACTTCCACGCCATTGGCCAGGTTCGGATAGCGCGCGGCGATGTCCTTGCCGACCTTGGTTTCGCTGTTATGGAACGCCGGCAGGCAGTGCATGAATTTCACCCGCGGGTTGCCCGAGGCCTTCATCATTTGCGCGTTGACCTGGTAGGGCAGCAGTTGCTCGATGCGCTCGTCCCAGGCTTCCACCGGCTCGCCCATGGAGACCCAGATGTCAGTGTGGATGAAGTCCACACCCTTGACGGCTTCCTTCGGGTCCTCGGTGATGGTGATGCGTGCGCCGCTTTCGGCGGCGAAGGCCTGGCACTGGTCGATGAAATCCTGGTGCGGCCACAGGGCCTTTGGCGCACCGATGCGTACGTCCATGCCCAGTTTGGCGCCGATCATCAGCAGCGAATTGCCCATGTTATAGCGGGCATCGCCCAAGTAGGCGTAGCTGATGTCGTGCAGCGGCTTGTCGCTGTGCTCGCGCATGGTCAGGGTGTCGGCGATCATTTGAGTGGGGTGGAATTCAGCGGTCAGGCCGTTGAACACCGGCACGCCGGCGAATTTGGCCAGCTCCTCGACGATCTCCTGCTCGAAGCCGCGATACTCGATGGCGTCGAACATCCGTCCCAGCACCCGGGCGGTGTCTTTCATGCTTTCCTTGTGGCCGATCTGCGACGACACCGGGTCGATGTAGGTGACGTGGGCGCCCTGGTCATGGGCCGCGACTTCGAAGGCGCAGCGGGTGCGGGTCGAGGTTTTCTCGAAGATCAGCGCGATGTTCTTGCCCTTGAGGTGTGGCTGCTCGGTGCCGGTGTACTTGGCACGCTTGAGGTCGCGGGACAGGTCCAGCAGATAGTGCAGTTCGCGGTTGGTGTGGTGCATCAAGCTCAGCAGGCTGCGGTTGCGCATGTTGAAAGCCATGATTTGGATCTCCTTGGGTTTCGGTTATCCCCTGGGCCGGTATTGGGTAAATACCGGCCCAGGCTCAAAGGTCAGTAGTCGATCGGGTCGCGAATGATCGGGCAGGTCATGCAGTGACCACCGCCCCGGCCGCGGCCCAGTTCGCTGGCGCTGATGGTGATGACTTCCACCCCGGCCTTGCGCAGCAGGGTGTTGGTGTAGGTGTTGCGGTCGTAGCCGATCACCACGCCCGGTTCCAGGGCCACCACGTTATTGCCGTCATCCCATTGTTCGCGTTCGGCGGCAAAGCTGTTGCCGCCGGTTTCCACCACCCGCAGCGCCGGCAGCTTGAGGGCCGCAGCGACGGTATCGAGGAAGCTGCCTTCTTCGCGACGCACATCGATGCCGCCGGGCTTGCTCTCGTCTGGGCGCAGGGAGAAGGCGACGATCTGGCTCACCACTTCCGGGAAAACCGTCACCAGGTCGCGATCGCAGAAGCTGAACACGGTGTCCAGGTGCATGGCGGCGCGGGATTTCGGCAAGCCGGCGACGATCACCCGTTCCACGGCCTTGTGCTTGAACAGGTTCAGCGCCAGTTGACCGATGGCCTGGCGCGACGAGCGTTCGCCCATGCCAATCAGCACGACGCCGTTGCCAATGGGCATCACGTCGCCGCCTTCGAGGGTCGCGTTGCCGTGATCCTGGTCCGGGTCGCCGTACCAGATCTGGAAGTCGGCCTGGGTGAACTCCGGGTGGAACTTGTAGATGGCGCTGGCCAGCAGGGTTTCCTGGCGGCGCGCCGGCCAGTACATCGGGTTCAGCGTCACGCCGCCGTAGATCCAGCAAGTGGTGTCGCGGGTGAACTGGGTGTTGGGCAGCGGCGGCAGGATGAAGCTGGAGTGCCCGAGAAAATCGCGGAACATCTGGATGGTTTTGCCGCCGAAGCTGTCCGGCAGGTCATCGGCCGAGACGCCGCCGATCAGGAATTCGGCGATATGGCGTGGCTCCAGGCTGCGCAGCCAGGAACCGACTTCATTCACCAGGCCCAGGCCCACCGAGTTGGCGGTGATCTTGCGCTGCAGGATCCAGTCGAGGGCTTCGGGGATGGCGACGATGTCGGTCAGCAGGTTGTGCATTTCCAGCACGTCGATGTCACGCTCGCGCATCTTGGTGACGAAATCGAAATGATCGCGCTTGGCCTGGTTGACCCAGATCACGTCGTCGAAAAGCAGCTCGTCGCAGTTGTTCGGGGTCAGCCGCTGATGGGCAAGGCCTGGGGAACACACCATGACTTTACGTAATTTACCGGCTTCGGAATGAACGCCGTATTTCACTTTTTCCGTGGTCATTACAAATCCTCCAGTTAAGACAATCAGCCAGCTACAAGGTCAGGAAGCCGTCGTAGAGCCCATAGGCGGCCACCAGGGCGCCTGCGATCACTGCGGCGAAAATCAGCTTCTCGACAGAGGTGAAAATCGGTTTGCCCAGCTCGCGCTTGGCCTTGGCGAACAGGATCGCGCCGGGGGCGTAGAGCAGGGCGGAGAGCAGCAGGTATTTGATCCCGCCGGCATACAGCAGCCACACCGCGTAGATCAGGGCGATAGCCGCCACGGTCAGATCCTTGCGGCGGTCGGCCAGGGCGTTTTCGTAGGTCTCGCCGCGTACCGCCAACAGCACGGCGTAAGCCGCCGACCACAGGTAGGGCACCAGGATCATCGAGGTGGCGAGGTAGATCAGTGACAGGTAAGTGCTGGCCGAGAACAAAGTGATGATCAGGAACAGCTGGACCATCGCATTGGTCAGCCACAGGGCGTTGGCCGGTACGTGGTTGGCGTTCTCCCGGCGCAGGAACTCGGGCATAGTGTGGTCCTTGGCCGCGGCGAACATGATCTCGGCGCACAGCAGCACCCAGGACAGCAGGGCACCGAGCAGCGAGATGATCAGGCCGACGCTGATCAGTACCGCGCCCCAATGGCCGACGACGTGCTCCAGCACGGCGGCCATGGACGGGTTCTGCAACTTTGCAAGTTCAGGTTGGGTCATGATCCCCAGGGACAGCACGTTCACCAGCACCAGAAACAGCAGCACGGTGATGAAACCGATCACGGTCGCCTTGCCTACGTCTGTGCGTTTCTCGGCGCGGGCGGAAAATATGCTCGCCCCTTCAATGCCGATGAACACCCACACGGTGACCAGCATCATGTTGCGCACCTGATTCATCACGCTGCCCAGGTCCGGGTTCTTCAAGCCCCAGATATCGGCGGTGAAGATATCGAGCCTGAAGGCGAACACCGCGATCAGCACGAACAGCAACAGCGGCACCACCTTGGCGATGGTGGTCACCAAGTTGATGAACGCCGCTTCTCTGATGCCCCGCAGGACCAGCCAATGCACCGCCCAGAGCAGCACTGATGCACCGATCACCGCCGCGACGGTATTACCCTCGCCAAACACCGGGAAGAAGTAGCCCAGGGTGCTGAACAACAGCACGAAGTAACCGACGTTGCCCAGCCAAGCGCTGATCCAGTAACCCCAGGCCGACGAGAAGCCCATGTAGTCACCGAACCCGGCCTTGGCATAGGCATATACACCCCCGTCCAGATCGGGTTTACGGTTGGCCAGGGTCTGGAATACGAAAGCCAGGGTCAGCATGCCGACGGCGGTAATGGCCCAGCCGATGAGCACGGCGCCGACATCGGCACTGGCCGCCATATTTTGCGGCAAGGAAAAGATTCCGCCGCCGATCATCGAACCGACGACCAGGGCGACCAGTGCACCCAATCGAAGTTTTGCGGGGGTATCAGACATTTGCGAGACTCCAGCGCAGGAGAAGAGAATCAACAGACTAAGTCGATTTGAAAGTTGAATAGCTGATCTGGATCAGTGCATGACAACATTCCATTGTTAATGAAGGCGTTAACGGCGTCCGTAGGCGTCTGTAGTTGTGCGAAAGGCCCACTCTATGGGGCGTTCGGCAGGGGAATATAAAGTTTCCTTCCCTCGGGATTATTCACGCTAGTTGATTTTCAATGAGTCGCAACTATTTTGTAGGCTGCTGACATGACAAAAATAATCTTGCCACATGGACTTTTTAATTGATGCCATTGGACAATGGTCGGTCCATAAGTATTTGGACTTTTCGTGGATGGCGTTATTCAAAAACGTTATGTCGCTTTATTTACTTATTTAAATAGTGAGAGAACATGCCGCAGCCCATCGAAAAGTTACCCCTCGGCGCCCTGATCGCATTGGTGGTGGGGTCGATGATCGGTGGAGGGATCTTTTCCCTGCCGCAAAACATGGCGGCTCGGGCCGATGTCGGAGCGGTGCTCATTGGCTGGGCCATCACCGCCGTCGGCATGCTGACCCTGGCCTTTGTGTTCCAGACCCTGGCCAATCGCAAGCCGGAACTGGACTCGGGCGTGTATGCCTATGCCAAGGCCGGGTTCGGTGACTACATGGGTTTTTCGTCCGCCTGGGGGTACTGGATCAGCGCCTGGATGGGCAACGTCGGTTACTTCGTGCTGCTGTTCAGTACCTTGGGCTATTTCTTCCCGGTGTTCGGCCAAGGCAATACGCCGGTGGCCATCGGCTGTGCATCGTTGCTGCTGTGGGCGGTGCATTTCCTGGTGCTGCGGGGCATCAGAGAAGCGGCGTTCATCAACCTGGTGACCACCGTGGCCAAGATCGTGCCGCTGTTGATGTTCGTTGTAATGGCCGGGGTGGCCTTCGAGGCCGAGATTTTCACCCGCGATATCTGGGGCACACTGAGCCCGGACCTGGGCAGTGTGATGGACCAGGTCCGGCACATGATGCTGGTCACGGTGTTCGTGTTCATCGGTATCGAAGGCGCCAGTGTGTATTCGGCGCGGGCAGAAAAACGCGCGGACGTAGGGCGTGCGACAGTGATCGGATTCCTCGGGGTGTTGGCGTTGCTGGTGCTGGTGAATGTGCTGTCCCTGGGGGTCATGAGCCAGCCTGAACTGGCGCAGTTGCAGAACCCATCCTTGGCCGGCGTCCTGGAGCATATCGTCGGGCCGTGGGGCGCGTTGCTGATCAGTGTGGGACTGGCGGTGTCACTGCTCGGCGCGCTGCTGTCCTGGGCGTTGTTGTGCGCGGAAATTCTTTACGCCACCGCCCGGGACAAGACCATGCCGGCATTCCTGACCAGGCAAAACGCCAACCATGCGCCGGTCAATGCGCTGTGGCTGACCAATGGCATGATCCAGCTGTTTTTGTTGATCACGCTGTTTTCCGCCGGTACCTACACCAGCCTGATCTATCTCGCCTCGTCGATGATTCTGGTGCCGTATCTGTGGTCGGCGGCCTATGCGGTGCTGCTGTGCGCCCGTGGGGAAACCTATGAACAGGCCTCGGCTCGGCGCATGAAAGACCTGTGCATCGGTGGCGTTGCCCTGTGCTACGCGGTGTGGTTGTTGTATGCCGGTGGCGTGAAATACCTGCTGTTGTCGGCGCTGTTGTATGCGCCCGGGGTGATCCTGTTCGCCCAGGCCAAGCGAGAGCAGGGGCAGCCCTTGTTCACTCACGTTGAGAAGGGGGTCTTTGCCTGTGTGATGGCCGGGGCGGGCATGGCGGCTTATGGGTTGTACAGTGGGTTTTTGGCGCTTTGAGGCGAAGGTCAGCTTTTTGGGGGCGTTGAGGGATTTATGTGGGAGCAAGTCTTGCTCCCACATAAATCCCCTCGCCACAACGGACGGTCGTCACCACCGGGCCCGATGCGCGCCCAACTCCGCCGCCGGCAAGGTCCATTGCAGTGGTGTTCCGGTGATTTTCAAGGGCACCTGCAGGCGATGGGCCGGTCCCCACGGCGTCTGTTCGACCACCAGTCCCTGATCATCCTCGGCCTCGGCCCGCAATGAGGTCGGATCCCCCGCGCCACGTTCGATCAACAGCTTCGCCGTGCGCGCCAGTGACAAGCGTGCCGAGCCGCCCTGGCCGCTCATCAATCGTCGGGACAGCAACACAATCGCGCTGGCGGCCATCAGGTATCCGGTGCCGTGGTCCAGGGCCTGCACCGGCAGCGGGGTTGGCTTGTCTGTGTGTTTCCAGCCCATGCCGGCTTCGGCGATGCCGCTGCTCATTTGCACCAGGCTGTCGAAGCCGCGCCGGTTCTGCCAGGGGCCGCTCCAGCCGTAGGCGTTGAGGCTGACATCGATCAGACCAGGGGCGATTCGCTGGCGTTGTTCGGCACCGTAGCCCAAACGTTCCAGGGCGTCGGCGCGGTAGCCATGCAGGAGGATGTCGGTGTCCTTGAGCAGAGCCTCGAAAGCCACGCGATCTTCAGCTCGGTGCAAATCCAGGCGGGCGCAGCGTTTGCCGAGGGTGACTTCCGGCACCACGCCGGGCTCGTTCCAGCTCGGTGGGTCGATGCGCAGCACGTCGGCTCCCAGGCCTGCGAGGAACCGGCTGGCGATGGGGCCTGCCAGGACGCGGGTCAGGTCCAGTACCTTGAGGCCCGCCAGTGGATGGGTCACGGAGCCGAGCCAGGGCTTGCGCTGCTCTCCAGTCGTTTCACTCAGGTGCACCAGCGGCTCGGCATTGACTGCCAAGCCTTGAGGGTGGGTTTGCCATGCTTGCCATGAACGCATCTCGGCGGCGCAACCGCCCGCCTCGACCACCGCCTGCTCCAGCTCGGCCTTGTTCCAGCGAGCCACCCTGGCCGCCATGTCGGCGCGGTCGGTGCAGGTGCCGAGGACTTTTTCCGCGGCAAGGCGATGATGCGGCGCATTGGTGTGCAGGCGAATCCAGCCGTCGGTGGTTGGGTAGTCGCCGGCTACCGGATCCCACATCGGCGGTACGCTCCAGCCGATGGGGCGCAGGGAGGTGGAGAACCAGAACGACGCCAGCCGTCGGTCGACCTCCAGGGCCGGCAGACGGCCGGTTTGTTGGTGGATGAGCTCGGCGGCGGCTTGGCCGGCTGCGGCAATACTGGCGCAGGCCAGCTCCGTGACGGCGAACGCCGACGGCAGGGCACCGACGTCGGTGAAGGTGATCGGGGTCGTGGGCAAACCAAGCGCGGCTTGCATGGACGTGAGCAGATCTGACATCGAAAGCCCTCCGGAACGAGAGGGCGATCATAGTTCAAAATCGCGTTGGGGGCCGCTTTGCGGCCCAGCGGGAGCAAGCTCCCGCACTTGTTCCGGGCGGAACCAGATCCACAGGTTACCCAGGACCATGCCGGCCAAGGCCAGATACACCGGCCAGCCGTGGTCGAGCATCACCAGCATCAGCCCGGCGCAGAACAGCATGCTGGCGGTGGCACCGACCTTGGTCCGGCGCGGGATGACCTTGCCGTTGCGCCAGTTGTGCAGCATCGGCCCGAACAGCCGGTGACTTTCCAGCCAGGCGCTCAGTCGCGGTGAACTGCGGGTGGCGGCCCAGGCTGCCAACAGGATGAACTCGGTGGTCGGCAGGCCGGGCACGACGATGGCGACCAGGCCGATGGCCAGGCTGGTGTAGGCGAGCAGGGCGAAGAGTAGTTGGGCGGTTTTCGAGGCTGGACTGTTCATGAACTTCTTTCAGGCCTACGCATTTCCTTGTGGGAGCGAGCCTGCTCGCGATAGCTGTGTGCCAGGCGCCATCATTGGAGGCTGACACACAGCAATCGCGAGCAGGCTCGCCCCCACAGGCAGTGGTGGTGAATTTCAGGCCAGTTCAGCTTCATAGGCGTGCTCGAGCAACACCGTAAACCGATTGAAGGCATCCAGCGCGCCTTTGTCCGCTTCGGCTTCCTGCTGTTCAGTGAAGGCCAGGCCGTCGAGGGTGCGGATGAAGGTTTTCCAGCCTTCAGCACGACCGCCGGCAGGTTCTGCCAGGTGCCGAGCGCCGAAGGTTTCGCTCAGGCCCAGGCCGACGGCGCGCTTGATCAAAAATGCAGCACCGAGCTTGGAGCCTTCGGAGACAAACAGCCAACCCAGGGCCTCGGCCTGGGTCGGATTTTTTACCGCGCCGGCTACTGGCGCGGGGACGTCGGTGTCCAGGTCCGCAAGATCTGCCTTGGCCGCTTCTGCCCGGCAACGGGCCGGCAGGTCGGGGATCAGGCTGGACAGTTCGGCGTCGTTGTACAGCGCCACCAGTTCCGATTGGAACAGGTACTGGGCCACGACGAAGCGGGCGAAGTTGGCCTTGGTTTCGAACGGGGCGTGGGCCTTGACCAGTGCATCGAGCCTGCTGTGGGGCTCGTGGGTGATCTGGTTCAAGCGTTGGGAGCGTAAAACGGGGTGTTGGGTAGTCATGAAAAACTCCTTCGAATGAGCACATTGTGGCGAGAGGCTGTGGGAGCAAAGCTTGCTCGCGAACAGGCGCCTCGATTCCTGGAAGACCGCATCACCTTCATCGCGGGCAAGCCTTGCTCCCACATGACGCTCCTCGCCACAGGTATTTGTTTTGCCTGGCAACCGAGTCAGATATCCCAGATCAGATTGACCGCGAAATTACGCCCGGGCTGGGTCAGACGGTCGAGGTTGGCGGGGCTCAGCACCGCTGCTTCGCCAACGCTGTCGTAGCCACGCACGTCATCCCACAGCCAGTACTTCTTGTCGGTGAGGTTGTAGAGACCACCGCTGACGGTGACGTCGTGGGTCACCTTGTAGAAACCGGTCAGGTCGAGGATGCCGAAGCCCGGGGTCTTGAACTGGCTGCTGACGCCATCGGGCGAGTTGAAGTTGCTGTCGTCGACGCGGTCTTTTTTCTTGACCAGGGTCCAGTTGAGCAACGTGCCGAACCGGTCCTGCTCGTAACCCAGGCCGAACACGCCGGTGAGCGGGTTGACGCTGTTGATCGGCTCGCCTGTGTCGTTATTGCGACCGTAGGCATAGGCCACCGAGCCTTGGGTGTACAGGCCTTGCGGTGCGCCGAACAGATCCAGGTTCAGGCGTCCCTTGACCTCGGCGCCCTTGATGGTGGCGTGCTTGATGTTGTTGCTCTGGAAGGTCAGCGCATCGGCCCCGGGCGTGATCGCATCTTCGTTGATGAAGTCGCGATACTTGTTGTAGAACACCGCCACATCGAACGAACCGGAGTCGAAACGGCCCCGCAGGCCAGTCTCATAGCTTTTGCTTTTTTCCGGTTCCAGATCGGGGTTGGGTTCCACGCTGTAGCCGGCGCCGGGATTGTCAAAGCGACCATACAGCGCCTTGGCGGTTGGCGTGCGGAAGCCTTCGGCGTACTGGCCGTACCAGGTGTACTGGTCGCTCAGGGCGTAGGTCAGGCCGAATTTGGGCGAGACGCGATGCCAGGTCTTGTTCTTGTCGCTGACTTGACCACCGCTGGTGGGGTCCACGGTGTTGAGGAATGCCTCGGTCAGGTGAGGCTTGAGCCGCGTGTAGTCGTAACGCAGGGCCGGCGTGAAAGTCCATCGGTTCCAACGGATCTGATCCTGGGCGAACAGGCTGTAGGTGTTGATGGTCGGGTTCGGGAAGTCGCTGGCTTTTTCCAGCACGTCCCGGGTGCTGATGGCACCGACGGCTGAGCAACCCACGCCGACGGCCAGACAGACGCCATTGCCACTGCGCGAACCGGTGACTTTCTGCTGCTTGATCGTGGTGCCGTAGGTCAGCGCGTGATCGGTGTCGGCGAGGCTGAAGGCCTTGTCCAACTGGGCGTCGAGAACCCACTGTTTTTCTTCGTAGAGGGTCTCTCGTGTGCGTAGCACCTGGCGGGTGATGGGGAAGTAAAACTCGGCGGTGCTCTGGTCGGTCTTGGCGATCTGGTGGTTCAGGCTCCACTTCACGTGGTCGGCGAGCAGGCTGTCGAGGGCGAAGCTGTGCTCCAGGCCGAAGCGCTCGCGGCTGATGGTGTCGTTACCGGTGCGCCACTGATACATGCCGCCGGGCAATACAAAGTCAGGAATTGCCGGCTGGCCGTCGGAGTAGGGGCCGCCATAGGCACTTTTCAGATCGGTGTCCCGGTCATCCTTGTACTTCTCGTAGACCAGACCCAGGCGCGAATCATCGTTGTAGTTCCAGCCGAGCTTGGCCAGCACATTGTGGGTGCGCACGTCTTCGGGGTTGGCCGCGGTGCGGTCCAGGCCGGTGCCGTTGTTATTGCCGTAGGATTGGGTTTCATGACCGTCGCGCTGGCTGTAATGCAACAGGCCGTCGAACGGCCCACTGCGACCTGCGAGGGTGGCGGATTTGAGCCAGCTTTCGTCGGCGGAGCTGTAGCCGGTCTTCAGGCGGGCGCCGACGTCGTTACCCGGTTTGATGATGTCGTCCGGATCAAGGGTGAAATAACTGACGGCGCCGCCGATGGCATTGCTGCCGTACAGCACCGAGGCCGGGCCGCGGAGGATCTCCACGCGCTTGACGATTTCCGGGTCCACGTAATTGCGCTGGGTCTTGGCGTACGGGCCGTTGAAGAAACCCCCGGGAATTTCCACACCGTCGACCTGCGTCAGCACCCGGTTGCCGTCGATTCCGCGAATATTGTAGCCGCTGATGCCGCCGCGCTGGCCTGCCCCACCCACTGAAACGCCGGGTTCATAGCGCACCAGATCCTTAAGGGTGTTGACGTTGTTGCGGTCCAGTTCCTGCCGGTCGTAGACGCTGACGCTGCTGGGTACGCTGACGATGTCCTGTTCCTGGCGTGTGGCGCTGATCGTCACCTGTTGCAGGTTCAGTACGCTGCTGGTGCTGTGCTTTTGCAGAACAATGCTGGTGTTGCCCAGTTTGCGGTAGCTCAGGTTGGTCCCCACCAACAAGCGCTCCAGGGCTTTTTCCGCTGGCAGCGAGCCGTTGACGCCCGGCGACGCGACGCCTTCGGCCAGTTCTGCGGGCAAGCCGACCTGCCAGCCCGTGACGGCGGTGAACGCATTCAGTGCCGAGACCAGCGGTTGCTGGGCAATGGCAAAGGTGTAATCACCGATATTGCGCGCAGGCGGCTGCACGGTGGTGGCGGCGAGGGCGGTCGGCGCGGTGCCGGCGATCAGGATGGCGGCGGTCAGCAATGACAGCGTGCACGCAGGGGCAAGGGACCGGCGGGTAAGGCGAGAGGACATCGATAGCGCTCCGTGTCGCATCTGTTATAGGTGCAGATGATTTCGCTGGATGCGAATCAATTGCATTGGCTATAACGAGACGAACCAGCGAGGCCTATCGAGTAAAAATAATTCTCATTTAGTTCAGGATCACCAGCGCCGGGAATTCCTGGAGGCGCGCAGAGGTGATGTGGGCCAGAGAACGGACCACGTCCAGCGGCTGATCGAGGCGATAATTGCCGGTCACTGCGACCTGGGCCAACTGTTCGTTGTTGTTGATGATCCAGCCAGGGTAGTAGCGTCGCAGCTCGGCCAGTACCTGGTTCAGCGGTCGATTCTCGAACACCAGTCGTCCCTGGACCCACGCCAGATCGGTGCTGGCATCCATCCGTGCAGGGCGGTCGAAGCCGTTGGGGCCGATGCGGATGCTTTCCCCGGCCGACAGCCTGACATGGGCGTCATAACGCGTGGCCCGCAAATCCACATCACCGCGCTGCACCTGCACTTGCGTCACGCCATCGAGGTAGCGCACCGCGAAGGTGGTGTTGCTGACGCTGGCGATGACCGGCCCGGCGTCGATTTGCAGAGGCAGGGTGCGTGTGTCCGGGACTTCGAAAAACGCCTCGCCTTTGTACAACCGAGCTATGTGCCGTTGGTCGTTGAACGTGCTGGAAAAGGCCGAGTCGGTGTTGAGCAGGACCTTGGAGCCATCCTCCAGTTGCAGGCGCTGGCGTTCACCGACCACGGTCAGGTGATCGGCCTGCAGGCGCAGGGGCAGGTCGCTGAAGTTGAACAGGCCCAGAAACAGCACGGCAGCGGTGGCCAAGGGTTTCCAATGGGCGCGCAAGCGTGACAGTGCACTGGCTTGGGGGCGGCCTTTGAGTTGCCGGGCGCTTTGCATCACTTGCGGGCCGTTCCAGATCGCCTGGGCCCGCTTGAATGCCTGACCATGGCGCGGATCGGCCGCCAGCCAGGCCTGGAACTGCCGGGTCTGCTCCTCGCTGGGGTTGTCCAGCAGAATGAGCCAGTCCAGCGCCTGTTCCATGGCATGGGCGGTGTCCTGCGCCGCAGCGTGCTCAGGGGCACGTTGTTTGTCTGTCACGGTGGTTCCTCGCAGTGTCTTTTGCACGGCTATTTAGCGTCAGCGACCAAGCCTAGCAGGGTCGCAGGCCAGCGCAATCGGCGACGGCCTCTTAGAGAAAATCCTTACAGGTTCAGTCGCCACCAAGGCGTTCGGCCACGCCCACACAGATCGCCATGATCAGCTTCAGTTCCTTCTGCACGGTGCTCAGCGACACGTCCAGCCGTTTAGCGATGTCCTGGTAACTGTGACCGTGCAGCCGGCTGAGGATAAAAATCTGCTGCTGTCGCGGGCTCAGCGCTTGCAGGCGGAGATTGAGGCGTTCGAGCATCTGCTCGGCATGGGCCGCGTCTTCGGCGCTGCTTTGGGGGGCGACCACGTTGTGGACAACTTCCTGCGGCACGTCGTCCAGCAGGGTCCGGGACTGAATACGCCGCGCACGCAAGTGGTCCAGCGCCAGGTTGCGGGCGGTCTGGAAAACGAAGGGTTCGAGGTGCTCGACCGTGCGCTCGCCCAAGGCGCGAGTGACACGCAGGTAGGTTTCCTGAAGCAGGTCTTCGGCGGTGCTGGGGTTGTTGACCATGCGCTGGAGGGTGCGCAGCAGTGGCGTGCGCTGGGCAAGGAAGACGTGATGAAAGCGCGATTGACTCACGGTAGGGCCCGATTCGATTTGACTAGATGATAATGCTTATCATCCAGTTGATGGGTCAAGCCCTCATTTCACCACCCCGATTCCATGTGGGGAGCAAGCCTGGGAAGCAGGCCTGTGGAAGCAAACCTGTGGGAGCAAAGCTTGCTCCCACATTACCGGCTGCGCGGTGAGTTACTCGGCGTTACACAACGCCAGGCAGTTATCCAGCATGCGGTTGGAGAAGCCCCATTCGTTGTCATACCAGGCCAGTACCTTGAGCAGCTTGCCGCTGGCCTTGGTGTGGTTGGCGTCGAAGATCGACGACAGCGGGTTGTGGTTGAAATCGCTGGAGACCAGCGGCAGGGTGTTGTAGCCGAGAATTTTCGAATGCTGGCTGGCCTGGCGCAGCAGTTCGTTGACTTCTTCGGCCGACGCTTCACGCTTGAGCTGCACGGTCAAATCCACCAGCGACACGTTGATCACCGGCACGCGCACGGCCATGCCGGTCAGCTTGCCCGCCAGTTCCGGCAGCACCAGGCCCACCGCCTCGGCGGCACCGGTCTTGCTCGGGATCATGTTCTGCGTGGCCGAACGGGCGCGGTATGGGTCGCTGTGGTAGACGTCGGTCAGGTTCTGGTCATTGGTGTAGGCATGGATCGTGGTCATCAGGCCGCTTTCGATGCCCAGCTCGCGGTGCAGCACCTGAGCCACCGGGGCCAGGCAGTTGGTGGTGCACGAAGCGTTGGAGATGATCTGGTGGGACTGGCGCAAAATATCGTGGTTCACGCCGTACACCACGGTGGCGTCGGCACCCTTGGCCGGGGCCGAAATGATCACCTTGCGGGCGCCGGCGCTGATATGGGCGGCGGCCTTGGCGCGGTCGGTGAACAAACCGGTGCATTCGAACACGACGTCGATTTTTTCGGCGGCCCAGGGCAGTTCGGCCGGGTTGCGGATGGCGCTGACCGAGATACGGTCACCATTGACCGTCAGGCTTTCGTGATCGTGCTGCACGTCGGCATCGAAGGTGCCGTGAACCGTGTCGAACTTGAGCAGATGAGCATTGATTGCGCTGTCGCCCAGGTCGTTGATGGCGACGATCTGCAAGTCGCGACGATAACCTTGGGTATACAGTGCACGGAGGACGTTGCGGCCGATGCGGCCAAAACCATTGATTGCGATTCGAAGAGTCATTAACTGCGCCGCCGTCGATTTGTTGTTGGAATTACAAGATTATTCGCATAAAAATAGAAAACAAGCCTTTTTAGTGGCAATATTTTGTTTTATCTACAACGAGTGACCTGAATCAACTGGTCCGAATGGTCAAGAAATCCGCTGTCGCCCAATGCGTGGCGGGGTTTTGACCAGCATAGACAATCAGGTCGCCACACCCGTTAGCCTGGAGTTCTACACATGCATCCCCGCGTACTTGAGGTCACCGAACGGCTTATCGCCCGCAGCCGCGCCACGCGTCAGGCTTACCTTGCATTGATCCGCGGTGCAGCCAGCGACGGTCCGATGCGCGGTAAGTTGCAATGCGCCAACTTCGCCCACGGCGTGGCCGGTTGCGGCACCGAAGACAAGCATCACCTGCGGATGATGAATGCCGCCAACATCGCCATCGTGTCTTCCTACAACGACATGCTCTCGGCCCACCAGCCCTACGAAACCTTCCCGGAACAGATCAAGAAAGCCTTGCGCGAGATCGGCTCGGTCGGCCAGTTTGCCGGTGGCACGCCGGCCATGTGCGATGGCGTGACCCAAGGTGAGGCGGGGATGGAGCTGAGCCTGCCGAGCCGCGAAGTGATCGCACTGTCGACGGCGGTCGCGTTGTCCCACAACATGTTCGACGGCGCACTGATGCTCGGCATCTGCGACAAGATCGTGCCAGGCCTGATGATGGGCGCGTTGCGTTTCGGTCATTTGCCGACGATTTTCGTGCCAGGCGGGCCCATGGTCTCAGGCATTTCCAACAAGCAGAAAGCCGATGTGCGTCAGCGCTATGCCGAGGGCAAGGCCACCCGCGAAGAGCTGCTGGAGTCGGAGATGAAGTCCTACCACAGCCCCGGCACCTGCACCTTCTACGGCACGGCCAACACCAACCAGTTGTTGATGGAGGTAATGGGCCTGCACTTGCCGGGTGCCTCGTTCGTCAATCCGAACACGCCGTTGCGTGATGCGCTGACTCGCGAAGCGGCGTTCCAGGTCACGCGCCTGACCAAGCAGAGCGGCAACTTCATGCCCATCGGCGAAATCGTCGACGAGCGGTCGCTGGTCAATTCCGTTGTCGCGCTGCACGCCACCGGCGGTTCCACCAATCACACCTTGCACATGCCAGCCATTGCCATGGCCGCAGGCATCCAGCTGACCTGGCAGGACATGGCCGACCTCTCCGAGGTGGTGCCGACCCTGAGTCACGTCTATCCGAACGGCAAGGCCGACATCAACCACTTCCAGGCGGCGGGCGGCATGTCGTTCCTGATCCGCGAATTGCTGGAAGCCGGCTTGCTCCACGAAAACGTCAACACCGTGCTGGGTCACGGCCTGAGCCGCTACACCCAGGAACCGTTTCTCGAAGACGGCGAACTGGTATGGCGCGAAGGCCCGATCGAAAGCCTCGATGAAAACATCCTGCGCCCGGTGGCCCGCGCGTTCTCGGCCGAGGGCGGGTTGCGGGTGATGGAAGGCAACCTGGGGCGCGGCGTGATGAAAGTCTCGGCGGTGGCCCTGGAAAACCAGGTCGTCGAAGCCCCGGCCATGGTCTTCCAGGATCAACAGGACCTGGCCGATGCGTTCAAGGCCGGCCTGCTGGAAAAAGATTTTGTCGCGGTGATGCGCTTCCAGGGCCCGCGCTCCAATGGCATGCCGGAGCTGCACAAGATGACACCGTTCCTCGGCGTATTGCAGGATCGCGGTTTCAAAGTGGCGTTGGTGACGGATGGGCGCATGTCCGGCGCGTCGGGGAAAATTCCGGCGGCTATCCACGTCAGTCCCGAAGCCTACGTCGGCGGCGCATTGGCCCGCGTGCAGGAGGGCGATATCATCCGCGTCGATGGCGTCAAAGGCACCTTGGAGTTGAAGGTGGACGCCGAGGAATTCGCCGCACGCACACCGGCCAAGGGCTTGTTAGGCAACAACATTGGCACCGGTCGCGAGCTGTTTGGTTTCATGCGCATGGCCTTCAGCTCGGCAGAGCAGGGCGCCAGCGCCTTCACTTCTGCCCTGGAGACGCTTAATTGAAACTGGCTTTGGTCGGTGACATCGGTGGGACCAACGCCCGGTTCGCCTTGTGGAAGAACCACAACCTGGAAAATATCCAGGTGCTGGCGACCGCGGATTACGCCTGCCCCGAAGATGCCATCAAGGTTTACCTGAGCGGCGTGGGCCTGAAGCCGGGTTCGATCGGTTCGGTGTGCCTGTCCGTGGCGGGGCCGGTCAGCGGCGATGAGTTTCGCTTCACCAACAATCACTGGCGCCTGAGCAATCTGGCCTTTTGCAAGACCCTTGAGGTCGAGAAGCTGCTGCTGGTCAATGACTTTTCGGCCATGGCCCTGGGCATGACGTGCTTGCGTCCCGATGAATACCGGGTTGTCTGCGAGGGCACGCCGGAGCCGTTGCGTCCGGCGGTGGTGATCGGTCCTGGCACCGGGCTGGGTGTGGGCACGTTGCTGGATTTGGGCGGCGGTCGTTTCGCGGCATTGCCGGGGGAGGGGGGCCATGTCGACCTGCCCATGAGCAGCCCGCGGGAAACCCAGCTGTGGCAGCACATTTACAACGAGATCGGTCATGTCAGTGCCGAAACCGCCCTGAGCGGCAGTGGGTTACCTCGGGTGTACCGCGCCATCTGCGCGGTGGATGGCCATACGCCGGTGCTCGACACGCCCGAATCCATCACCGCCGCCGGCCTGGCCGGAGACCCCATTGCCCTGGAAGTGCTCGAGCAATTCTGCCGCTGGCTGGGGCGGGTGGCCGGTAACAATGTGCTGACGGTGGGTGGGCGTGGCGGTGTATACATCGTCGGCGGGGTGGTCCCGCGATTCGCCGATTTTTTCCTTGAAAGCGGTTTCGCCCGTTGCTTCGCCGACAAGGGCTGCATGAGCGATTATTTCAAGGGCATTCCAGTCTGGCTGGTGACCGCGCCGTATTCCGGGCTGATGGGCGCGGGTGTGGCGTTGGAGCAGTCGAACCCGGTTTAAAGTTGAAGTGTGGCCTCCCCCTGTGGGAGCGAGCCTGCTCGCGATAGCGGTGTATCAGCCAACATTCGTGGCGACTGAAACACTGCTATCGCGAGCAGGCTCGCTCCCACAAGGTTTTGCAGTGTTTGTAGATTCCGTCCTTCAGGCATAATCCGCCCAACCCAAACAACAAGGACGAGGCCCTGTGAGTTCAGTGAACAAATCGATTTTGTTGGTCGACGACGACCAGGAGATTCGCGAACTGCTGGACACTTACCTCAGTCGCGCGGGTTTTCAGGTACGTACTACCCCTGATGGCGCCGGGTTTCGCCAGGCACTTAACGAAGCAGCCAGCGATCTGGTGATCCTCGACGTGATGTTGCCCGACGAGGACGGCTTCAGCCTTTGCCGCTGGGTTCGCCAGCACCCGCGCCAGGCCCACGTACCGATCATCATGCTCACGGCCAGTTCCGACGAGGCCGACCGGGTTATCGGCCTTGAGCTGGGGGCCGATGATTACCTGGGCAAGCCCTTCAGTCCCCGCGAGTTGCAGGCGCGTATCAAGGCCCTGCTGCGTCGTGCGCAGTTTGGCCAGGAACGCTCCGGCGGCGAAGTGTTGGCCTTCGACGAGTGGCGGCTGGACATGGTCAGCCATCGACTGTTCCACACCGACGGCGAAGAAGTGATCCTCTCCGGCGCCGATTTCGCCTTGCTCAAGCTGTTTCTTGACCATCCCCAGGAAATCCTCGACCGCGACACCATTGGCAACGCCACTCGCGGTCGGGAGTTGATGCCCCTGGACCGAATCGTCGACATGGCGGTCAGTCGTCTGCGCCAGCGCCTGCGTGACACCGACAAGCCACCGCGGTTGATCCGCACGGTGCGCGGCAGTGGTTATCAACTGGCGGCCAGTGTGATTGCCAGCAATGGTCATTGATTGGATCAAGAAAATAGCCCGACGGGTGCCGGTGCCGCGTTCGTTGCTTGGAAGAATGCTGCTGCTGACCCTGCTGGTGGTGCTGTTCATCGGTTTGCTGGTGCATTGGCAGAGCCGGCCCCTCAAACGCCTGGCCCGCGCGGCACGCGACATGTCCCTGGGCGCCGAAGTGGAACCGGTAGCTGAAGGCGGCGGCAGCGAAGTGGTGGAAGTGGGCAGGGCATTCAATGCCATGCGTGAACGCATCAGCCGTTACCTGACCGAACGCAGCCAATTGTTCAGCGCGATTTCCCATGACCTGCGCACGCCGATCACGCGGCTGCGCTTGCGGGTCGAACTGCTGGAGGACGAAAACCTGCAGGCCAAGTTCGGCCGCGACCTGGACGAGCTGGAGTTATTGGTCAAAGGTGCGTTGCAATGCGTCAAGGACACCGACATTCACGAAAACATCGAGCCGGTGGACCTCAACCATGTGCTCGATTGCCTGGTCGAGCCGTACCTGGCGCCCAATGGCAATGGTCGGGTGACCCAGGATGGCCGCGCGTTGGCGCCGTATCCTGGCAAGCCACTGGCCCTCAAGCGCTGCATCGGTAACCTGATCGACAATGCGCTGAAGTACGGGCAAAACGCCCATTTGCACATCGATGACGATGACACCGCGTTCATCCTGCACGTCGACGACGAGGGGCCAGGTGTGCCGGAGCAACGTCTGGAGCAAGTCTTCGAACCGCACTTTCGCCTGGCCGGGCAGCAGCAGGGCTATGGCCTGGGCCTGGGCATCGCCCGCAACATCGCCCATAGCCATGGCGGCGAAGTCAGCCTGCAGAACCTGCGCGAGGGTGGGTTGCGGGTGACATTGCAGTTGCCTCGCAGTGTGGATTAGTCGGACCGCGTTCTCGTTGATCGCGAGCAGGCTCGCTCCCACAGGGCTCGGTGGTGACCACAAAAATTGTTTATTCCCTGGCGCCAATGTGGGAGCGAGCCTGCTCGCGATGATGCCGTCAGCTTCAGCACATCGCTCAAGTGAATGTCACAAGTCGGTGACATAACTCGCCCCTTTCGTTACCTGCCACCCGCCATCCCTTGTTTAGACTCCCTGCGTCAAAACAACAAAAAAAGGTACTCCCATGGACACCTTCCAACCGGCCTTCAGCAGTTGGCTGAATGCGCCTGCCCACCAGCAATGGCTTGCCGCCGAAGGCTTGCGTCTGCTGGCGTTCGCCAAGGCCTCGAAGCTGCCGGACGGCTTTGGCAACCTGGACGAGCAGGGTCGCCTGCCGGACGATGCCCGGGCTGAAACCATGAACACTGCACGCATGACCCATAGCTTCGCCATGGCCCATATCCAGGGGCTGCCGGGGTTCTCCGAGCTGGTGGACCACGGTGTCCAGGCCCTCAGCGGCCCTCTGCGGGACGCCGAGCACGGCGGCTGGTTCGCCACGGCGCAACCCCATGAGAACGACACCGGCAAGGCCGCCTACCTGCACGCATTTGTCGCCTTGGCGGCCAGTTCCGCAGTGGTGGCCCAACGTCCTGGCGCCCAGGCGTTGCTGGATGAAGCCGTGCGGGTGATCGATACGCACTTCTGGAGCGAAGAGGAGGGCGCCCTGCGCGAGTCCTTCAACCGCGACTGGAGCGACGAAGAAGCCTATCGCGGCGCCAACAGCAACATGCACGCCACCGAAGCCTTCCTGGCCCTGGCCGATGCCACGGACGAGCCCCGCTGGCTGGTCCGCGCGCTGCGTATCGTTGAGCGGGTAATCCACGGCCACGCCGCCGCCAATGACTACCTGGTGGTGGAGCATTTCGATCGTCACTGGCAGCCGCTGCGCGAGTACAACCACGACAACCCCGCCGACGGTTTTCGCCCTTACGGCACCACGCCCGGCCATGGTTTCGAATGGGCGCGGCTGCTGTTGCACCTTGAGGCTGCACGGGTGCAGATTGGCATGTTGACCCCGGGCTGGCTGGCCCAGGATGCGCAGAAACTTTTTGACCAGAATTGCCGCCACGGTTGGGAGGTCGACGGCGCCCCAGGCCTTGTCTACACCCTGGACTGGGACAATCGCGCGGTAGTTCGCCATCGCCTGCATTGGGTGCATGCCGAAGCAGCGGCCGCCGCCAGTGCCTTGCTCAAACGCACCGACGAGGCGCAATACGAAGCCTGGTACCGGCGGTTCTGGGAGTTCTGTGACAAACATTTCATCGACCGTTGCAACGGCAGCTGGTACCACGAGCTCGATCCGCAAAACCGCCCCAGCGCCGACATCTGGCCGGGCAAGCCGGACCTGTATCACGCCTGGCAGGCCGTGCTGATCCCGCGTTTGCCCCTCGCCCCCAGCATGGCGACGGCGTTGGCGAAACTCTCCAGTCCCGCGCCTGTGTAACCATGCCGTGACATTTACGCGTCCCTTCGTTACCTGCGAAGGGATTTCCCCTGTTTAGAATCCATGCAGCGCAAGCACCAGACTTGCATGCATAACAACAAGAAAGGTACTTCTAGATGAATGCGATTTCTCGCCTCGCTACTGTCATTTCTCTTGCTTCCCTGCTTCCCGTCGCAGCATTCCCTGTCAGCGCCCTTGCCGCCGAATCCAAAGGCAGCGTGGAAGTCGTTCACTGGTGGACGTCCGGTGGCGAAAAAGCCGCGGTCGATGTGCTCAAGGCCCAGGTAGAGAAAGACGGCTTTACCTGGAAGGATGGCGCTGTTGCCGGTGGTGGCGGCTCAACTGCCATGACCGTGCTCAAGAGTCGTGCCGTGGCCGGTAACCCACCGGGTGTGGCCCAGATCAAAGGCCCGGACATCCAGGAGTGGGCGTCTACCGGACTGCTCGACACCGACGTCCTGAAAGACGTTGCCAAAGAAGAGAAGTGGGACAGCCTGCTCGACAAGAAAGTCTCCGATACCGTGAAGTACGAAGGTGACTACGTTGCCGTGCCGGTGAACATCCACCGCGTCAACTGGCTGTGGATCAACCCGGAAGTCTTCAAGAAAGCCGGCATCACCAAAAACCCCACCACCCTCGAAGAATTCTACGCCGCCGGCGACAAGCTCAAGGCAGCAGGCTTCATTGCGCTGGCCCACGGCGGCCAGCCTTGGCAGGACAGCACGGTGTTCGAAGCCGTGGTGCTCTCGGTCATGGGCGTCGATGGCTACAAGAAAGCCCTGGTCGATCTGGACAACAAAGCCCTGACCGGTCCAGACATGGTCAAGGCGTTGACCGAGCTCAAGAAAGTCGCGACCTACATGGACGTGGACGGCAAGGGGCAGGACTGGAACCTGGAAGCGGCCAAGGTCATCAACGGCAAGGCCGGCATGCAGATCATGGGTGACTGGGCCAAGAGCGAATGGACCGCCGCGAAGAAAGTCGCCGGCAAGGACTACGAGTGCGTAGCTTTCCCGGGGACCGACAAGGCCTTCACCTACAACATCGACTCCCTGGCGGTGTTCAAGCAGAAAGACGAAGGCACCGCGGCCGGTCAGAAGGACATCGCCAAGGTCGTGCTGGGTGAGAACTTCCAGAAAGTCTTCAGCATCAACAAGGGTTCGATCCCGGTGCGCAACGACATGCTGGCCGACATGGCCAAGTACGGTTTCGATTCCTGCGCCCAGACCGCTGCCAAGGACTTCCTGGCGGACGCCAAGTCCGGCGGCCTGCAGCCGAGCATGGCGCACAACATGGCGACCACGTTGGCAGTACAGGGCGCGTTCTTTGACGTGGTGACCAACTTCATCAACGACCCGAAAGCCGACCCAGCCGACGCCGCCAAGAAACTTGGCGCAGCGGTTCAGTCTGCCAAGTAACCGTTAGCACCGCGACCCCCTGTGGGAGCGAGCCTGTGGGAGCAAAGCTTGCTCGCGATGAACGATAACGCGGTCATTCGAAAGACCGTAGCGCCTTCATCGCGAGCAAGCTCAGCTCCCACACAAGCCCGCTCCCACAAGGGATGCGAGTAGTCTTTTTCTCAAGTACTGGATCTTCCCATGAGTTCTGTTGCTGTGTTCAGCAAGGCCTCGCCGTTCGATGCATTGCAGCGCTGGCTCCCAAAACTGGTGCTGGCGCCGAGCATGTTCATCGTTCTGGTGGGCTTCTACGGTTATATCTTGTGGACGTTTGTTCTGTCGTTCACCACCTCGACCTTTCTGCCGAACTACAAGTGGGCGGGCCTGGCGCAATACGCGCGGCTGTGGGACAACGACCGCTGGTGGGTGGCGAGCAAGAACCTGGCGCTCTTTGGCGGCATGTTCATCGGCATCACCCTGGTGATCGGCGTGCTGCTGGCGGTGTTTCTTGACCAGCGCATTCGTCGTGAAGGTTTCATCCGCACCATTTACCTGTATCCGATGGCGCTCTCGATGATCGTCACCGGTACGGCCTGGAAGTGGTTGCTCAACCCGGGCATGGGCCTGGATAAATTGTTGCGTGACTGGGGCTGGGAAGGTTTTCGCCTGGACTGGCTGATCGACCCGGACCGTGTGGTGTATTGCCTGGTGATCGCCGCAGTGTGGCAGGCCTCGGGTTTCATCATGGCGATGTTCCTGGCCGGCCTGCGTGGGGTGGATCAATCGATCATCCGGGCTGCGCAGATCGATGGCGCGAGCATGCCGCGCATCTACTGGAAAGTGGTGCTGCCGAGCCTGCGTCCGGTGTTCTTCAGCGCCGTAATGATCCTGGCGCACATCGCGATCAAGAGCTTTGACCTGGTGGCGGCGATGACAGCCGGCGGCCCGGGTTACTCCTCTGACCTGCCTGCCATGTTCATGTACTCCTTCACATTCAGTCGCGGCCAGATGGGCATGGGCTCGGCCAGTGCGATTCTGATGCTCGGTGCGATTCTCGCAATCATCGTGCCTTACCTGTACTCCGAGCTGAGGACCAAGCGTCATGACTAGTCTCGCTGCCAAACCTTCCATCAGCCTGAGTCGCATCGCGATCTACGCGGTACTGATCCTTGCCGTATTGCTTTACCTGGTGCCGCTGGTAGTCATGCTGTTGACCAGCTTCAAGACCCCGGAAGACATCAGCACCGGCAACCTGCTGAGCTGGCCGACCGTGGTCACCGGCATCGGCTGGGTCAAGGCCTGGGCCACGGTTGACGGGTATTTCTGGAACTCGATCAAGATCACCGTCCCGGCGGTGCTGATCTCCACCGCGATCGGTGCATTGAACGGCTACGTGTTGTCGATGTGGCGCTTTCGCGGTTCGCAGTTGTTCTTCGGCCTGCTGCTGTTCGGCTGCTTCCTGCCGTTCCAGACCGTCCTGCTGCCGGCTTCGTTCACGCTCGGCAAGATGGGCCTGGCCAGTACCACCACGGGGCTGGTGTTCATACATGTGGTCTACGGCCTGGCGTTCACCACGCTGTTTTTCCGTAACTACTACGTGAGCATTCCCGATGCGCTGGTGAAAGCGGCGCGACTGGACGGTGCGGGTTTCTTCACCATCTTCCGGCGGATCATCCTGCCGATGTCCACCCCGATCATCATGGTCTGCCTGATCTGGCAGTTCACCCAGATCTGGAACGACTTCCTGTTTGGCGTGGTGTTCTCCAGCGGCGATTCGCAGCCCATCACGGTGGCGCTGAACAACTTGGTCAACACCAGTACCGGGGCCAAGGAATACAACGTTGATATGGCGGCGGCGATGATCGCCGGGCTGCCGACCCTGCTGGTCTATGTAGTGGCAGGCAAGTATTTCGTGCGCGGTCTGACGGCCGGCGCAGTCAAGGGGTAATCATGGCAACGCTCGAACTTCGCAATGTAAACAAGACCTATGGTGCCGGCCTGCCGGACACCCTGAAGAACATCGAGTTGTCGATCAAGGACGGTGAGTTCCTGATCCTCGTCGGCCCTTCGGGCTGCGGCAAGTCGACGCTGATGAACTGCATCGCCGGCCTTGAAACCATTACCGGCGGCGCGATCATGATCGGTGACCAGGATGTCAGCGGCATGAGTCCGAAGGATCGCGACATCGCCATGGTGTTCCAGTCCTACGCGCTGTACCCGACCATGAGCGTGCGGGAGAACATCGAGTTCGGTCTGAAGATTCGCAAGATGAGCCAGCCGGCCATCGACGAAGAAGTCACCCGCGTGGCCAAGCTGTTGCAGATCGAACACCTGCTCAACCGCAAGCCCGGCCAGCTTTCCGGCGGCCAGCAACAGCGCGTGGCCATGGGCCGGGCGCTGGCGCGGCGGCCGAAGATCTACCTGTTCGACGAACCGCTGTCCAACCTCGACGCCAAGCTGCGGGTCGAGATGCGTACCGAAATGAAACTGATGCACCAGCGCCTGAAGACCACCACGGTCTACGTCACCCACGACCAGATCGAAGCCATGACCCTGGGCGACAAAGTGGCGGTGATGAAGGACGGCATCATCCAGCAGTTCGGCACGCCGAAAGACATCTACACCAACCCGGCCAACCTGTTCGTGGCGAGCTTCATCGGTTCGCCACCGATGAACTTCATCCCCCTGCGCCTGCAACGCAAGGACGGCCGTCTGCTGGCCTTGCTCGACAGCGGCCAGGCTCGTTGCGAGCTGCCGATGGGCATGCAGGATGCGGGTCTGGAAGACCGTGAAGTGATCCTCGGCCTGCGCCCGGAACAGATCATGCTGGCGGGCAACGAGCCCAATGGTTTGCCGACCATTCGCGCCGAAGTCCAGGTCACCGAACCCACCGGACCGGACACGCTGGTGTTCGTCAACCTGAACGACACCAAGGTCTGCTGCCGCCTGGCGCCGGACGTGGCGCCGCAGGTGGGGGAGACCCTGACGCTGCAATTCGATCCTTCGAAAGTGCTGCTGTTCGACGCCAAGTCCGGCGAACGCCTGGGCGTGGCCGGCCAGGTGCAGACAGATGCCCGGACCGCAAACGTAGCGCAGTTCAAAGGCCGATGAAGAACAAATGGGGGAGGGGGCTTTGCTCCCAAACAAGCTCTCTCCCACAAGGGAGTATGCGGTGAGTGGGGGACCATTCGCCGCAATCGTTGTAAACCGCGTTAGATAAAAACAGTTAATAACAATAAAGACGAGGATGTAGGGATGAAGAAGAACAACAACGCCCGGCGTGTCTGCCAATTGTCCGCTGTTGCGGCGATGATGCTGGCCGGTAGTGCGCATGCGGCCGAGGCTTTCAGCGCCGATTCGCAATGGATGACGGGCGACTGGGGTGGCGAGCGGACCAGGCTGATCGAGCAAGGTATCGATATCAAGGCTGATTTCGTCGGTGAGATGGGGGCCAATCTCGACGGCGGTTACAACGATGACAAGACTGCGCGTTGGTCCCAGCAGTTTGGCTTGGGCGTAGCCCTCGACCTGGAGAAACTGGCAGGTTGGGGTGATACCACGGCCAAGATTCAATTCACTCGCCGTGACGGTCGCAACATCTCCAACGACCGTATCGGTGATCCACGTGCCGGCACCCTCAGCTCTTCCCAGGAAGTCTGGGGCCGTGGGCAAACCACCCGTCTGACGCAGTTGTGGATCAAGCAGCAGTATTTCGACAGTAAGCTGGATGTCAAAGCCGGTTATTACGGGGTCGGTGAAGATTTCAACAGTTTCCCGTGCGAGTTCCAGAACCTGGCGTTCTGCGGTTCGCAAGCGGGTAACTGGGCAACCGGCATCTGGTACAACTGGCCGATCATGCAGGCGGCGATTCGCGTCAAGTACAACCTCACGCCCGAACTCTATGCGCAGATCGGTGCTTACAACCAGAACCCTTCGCAGCTGGAAAACGGAAACCGCTACAAGCTCAGCGGCAGTGGCACCAAGGGCACGCTCATTCCGGTCGAGTTGGTCTGGTCGCCCAAGCTCAATGGCCTGCCAGGCGAATACCGTGTCGGTTACTACAAAAGTACGGCCAAGGCTGACGACGTGCGCGAAGACGACAATGGCCAGGATGCCGCGACAACCGGTAACGCCTACCGCAGCCACAGCAGCAAGGATGGCTACTGGTTCGTGGTGCAGCAACAGCTCACCACCCACAACGGTGATGCATCGCGCGGTCTGAACATTGCGGCCAACGCCACCTTCCATGACAAGGAAACCAACGTCGTCGACAACTACCAGTCGCTGATGTTCGTGTACAAGGGGCCGTTCAATGCGCGTCCTAAAGATGACGTCGGGATTGGTTTCTCCCGCATCCATGTCAACGAAGATGTGAAGAAAAACGCCGAGCTGGTCAACGCGGCCAATGGTGTCAGCGACTACGACGATCCGTTGTTCTCGCCGTTGCGTGGCACCGAATACAACTACGAAATCAACTACGGTTTCCACGTGACCAACTGGCTGACCGTACGCCCTAACCTGCAATACATCACTCATCCGGGTGGTGTGAATGAAGTCGACGACGCGCTGGTCGCCGGTCTGAAAATTCAGTCGGTGTTCTAACACTGTTGCGATAAGCTCCTCTCTATGTGCGCATATTTGCGGATGGCCAAGGCTGTCCGCTTTTTTTTGTGAGGCCTACAGGCCTGCGGGGATAAATCCCCTCGCCACAAAAAGCTGTCGCATCAATCCAGTTCAATGATTTCCAGGACCGCAGCTCATGCATGAGCATCCGCTACAACGCTTTTTCAGATCCTTGCGCGAGCGCCCGGTGTTTGCGTGGGAGCGCTATCAGCAACGTGATGTGTTGGTGATCGATCATCCTCTGTGCCAGGCGGTGTTCAGTCGCCAGGGCGCGCAGCTATTGCACTTTCAGCCGCGGGGGCAGAAACCCTGGTTGTGGTGTGCGGCCAAGTGGCCACAAGTCGGTGCGATCCGCGGCGGTGTGCCGGTGTGCTGGCCGTGGTATGGCCGTCATCCCAGCGAAAATGCCTGGCCGTCCCATGGCTGGGCACGGTTGATCGACTGGAAACTGCTCGACAGCCGCAGCGATGAAGACGGTGTGCACCTGCACTGGCAGCTCCAGTTGTGCGACTGGCAGGTCGATCTGTACGCCGATCTGGGCGAACGCATGGAATTACGCTTGAGCACCGAGCATCAAGACAGCCTGCCGTGCCAATTGAGCCAGGCTCTGCACGCCTATTGGCGTATTGGTGACGTGGGTGAGATAGCGCTGTCTGGGCTTGAAGGCGCGCTGGGCTACGACCAGTTGAACCGTGCAGCCTGCCAGCAGGAAGGCGATTTGCGGGTCGAGGGCGGTTGTCAGCGGGTGTTCCAGCACGAGGGTGAACTGCAGCTCAAGGACCACGCCTGGCAGCGTGAGCTGTGCATCGACACCGGAGCCAGCGCCGATACCGTGGTGTGGCATCCCGGTGCCCGGCCTTTGCTGGGGGTGAGTTGGGATGAGGTGTCGGAGTTCGTCTGCGTCGAAGCGGCCAGCGGTGGCACTGACAGCCTCTGCCTGGCGCCGGGGGAGCGGGCGCATTTGAGTTTGCAGGCGCGGGTGGGGGCTTAGTTCGGGATCTGGAGTGTTGCTGCTGGCCCCATCGCGAGCAGGCTCGCTCCCACAGTGGATCTTCATTGACCGCAGATCCATTGTGGGAGCGAGCCTGCTCGCGATGACGGCCTGTCAGGCGCTCAATTACCCAAGCCAGTTCAGTTGAACTCATCCCCCACCGGATACCGGCTGGCATTGAGGCTTTCCTTGATCTTGCGCAGATGCGGCTGGAAGTCCACACCGCGGCGCAAGGTCATGCCGGTGGCGAGCACGTCCAGCACAGTGAGCTGGATGATCCGCGAGGTCATCGGCATGTAGATGTCGGTGTCTTCGGGCAGCGGGATGTTCAGGCTCAGGGTGCTGGCCTTGGCCAGGGGCGAGCCTTCGGCGGTCAGCCCCAGTACCGACGCGCCGTTCTCCCGGGCGATGCGTGCGACTTCCACCAACTCGCGGGTACGGCCGGTGTAGGAAATGATCACAAACAGCTCGCCCGTGTGGGCCACTGACGCGATCATCCGCTGCATCAGCACATCGGCGTGGGCGGTCACCGCCAGGTTGAAGCGGAAGAACTTGTGTTGGGCATCCAGCGCCACCGGTGCCGAAGCACCGAGGCCGAAGAAGTGAATCTGCCGGGCCTGGATCAGCAGGTCCACGGCACGACTGATCAAATTGGGATCAAGGGCCTGGCAGGCGCTGTCCAATGAGGCAATGGCACTGCCAAAGATTTTCCGGGTGTAGGCTTCCGGGTTGTCATCGGCCTCCACTGCGCGACTGACGTAAGCGGCGCCGCTGGCCAGGCTTTGGGCCAGTTGCAGCTTGAGTTCCGGGTAGCCGCTGACGCCGAATGAGCGGCAGAAGCGGTTGACGGTCGGTTCGCTGACCGAAGCGGCCTGGGCGAGGGCGGCGATGCTGAAGCGGGTGGCCTGCTGTGGGTTGAGCAGGATCACTTCGGCCACTTTGCGTTCTGCCTTGTTCAGGTCTTCAAGGCGACTCTGGATCTGTTCCAGTAAATTTCGCACGCGGTCCATACAAGATTCCTAGAAAGACGGGTCTTTGATACGACCCTTTGCGGTGGCCTATCCTACTGATGGCTCCGGTGTACCACCACTCGGAATCGGTATTTTCGAAAAATGTTGTGGTTATTACTACATTTTTCCTTGAGTGATGCCTTGAAAAAAGGTATTTGTAGCTTAACTTGATAAAAGAACAAACATCATGCATTCGATTACGGTTGAACCGTGCACCTTCGCCTTGTTCGGCGCGTTGGGCGACCTGGCCTTGCGCAAGCTGTTTCCTGCCCTTTATCAGCTCGATGGCGCGGACCTGTTGCACGAGGACACGCGGATCATTGCCCTGGCCCGGGAGCCAGGTAGCGAACAGCAACACCTGGCGTTCATCGCCGCGGAGTTGCGCCGCTACGTGGACGACAAGGATCTGAACGAGACCGTGGTTGAACGCTTCCTGGGGCGCCTGACTTATCTGCACGTGGATTTCCTCAAGGCCGAGGACTATGTCGCCCTGGCCGAGCAGGCCGGTTCAGCCCAGCAAGTCATTGCCTATTTTGCCACCCCAGCGGCGGTGTATGGAGCGATCTGCGAGAACCTGGCGAAGGTCGGCTTGTGCGAAAACACCCGCGTCGTGCTGGAAAAACCCATCGGCTCGGACCTGGAATCGTCGCGCAAGGTCAACGACGCCGTGGCGCAGTTCTTCCCGGAAAACCGCACCTACCGTATCGACCACTACCTGGGTAAAGAGACGGTCCAGAATCTGATCGCGCTGCGGTTCGCCAACAGCCTGTTCGAAACCCAGTGGAACCAGAATTACATTTCCCATGTGGAAATCACTGTCGCCGAGAAGGTCGGCATCGAAGGCCGCTGGGGCTATTTCGACAAAGCCGGCCAACTGCGCGACATGATCCAGAATCACCTGTTGCAGTTGCTCTGCCTGATTGCCATGGACCCGCCGGCCGACCTGTCCGCCGACAGCATCCGTGATGAGAAGGTCAAAGTGCTCAAGGCCCTGGCACCCATCAGCCCGGAAGGCCTGACCACTCAGGTGGTGCGCGGCCAGTACATC
Organism: Pseudomonas sp. PICF6; assembly: GCF_009831705.1. NCBI lineage: Bacteria > Pseudomonadati > Pseudomonadota > Gammaproteobacteria > Pseudomonadales > Pseudomonadaceae > Pseudomonas > Pseudomonas sp. PICF6. Next base: position 250,080 of record NZ_WUUD01000011.1, read on the forward strand.
GCCGGCCACAGCGAGGGCAAGTCGGTGCCGGGTTACCTGGAAGAGCCCAACTCCAACACCCAGAGCGATACCGAAACCTTCGTGGCCCTGCGCGCCGACATTCGCAACTGGCGCTGGGCCGGGGTTCCGTTTTACCTGCGCACCGGCAAGCGTATGCCGCAGAAACTGTCGCAGATCGTCATTCACTTCAAGGAACCGTCCCACTACATCTTCGCCCCCGAGCAGCGCTTGCAGATCAGCAACAAACTGATCATCCGCCTGCAGCCGGACGAAGGGATTTCCTTGCGAGTGATGACCAAGGAGCAAGGCCTGGACAAGGGCATGCAATTGCGCAGCGGTCCGTTGCAACTCAACTTTTCCGACACCTATCGCAGCGCGCGGATTCCCGATGCCTACGAGCGGTTGTTGCTGGAAGTCATGAACGGCAATCAGAACCTGTTTGTCCGTAAAGATGAAATTGAAGCCGCGTGGACGTGGTGTGACCAGTTGATTGCCGGATGGAAGAAATCCGGCGATGCGCCCAAGCCGTATGCGGCCGGGTCCTGGGGGCCAATGAGCTCCATTGCACTGATCACGCGGGACGGGAGGTCATGGTATGGCGATATCTGAAGTGAAACTACCGCAGGGCGTCAGCGCCCACGAATTCAAAACCCCGGTGCTGCTGGCCGAGGGCTTGGCGTTGAAGGTGGCCGAGCAATTACGCGAGGCCATCGAGGCGCGCGGCACGGCGACCCTGGTGGTCTCCGGTGGTCGCAGCCCCGTGGCGTTTTT
>NZ_WUUD01000011.1:250860-263335 GCF_009831705.1 Pseudomonas sp. PICF6
AGCCTGGCCAAACAGGCGCTGGACTGGTCGAGCGTGGTGGTGAGCCTGGCCGATGAGCGCTGGGTGCCGGTTGAGCACGCTGACAGCAACGCCGGTCTGCTCAAGCGTTACCTGCTCCAAGGTGCGGCGGCGAAGGCCCAGTTCCTGAGCCTCTACAGCGCCAGCGCCGACCTGGAAGCCGCAGCCGAGCAGGCCGATCGTTTGCTGGCCGAGCTGCCGCCCATCGACGTACTGATATTGGGCATGGGCGATGACGGGCACACCGCCTCGCTGTTCCCCGACAGTCCGAACCTGGCTCAAGCCTTGGATGCCAATGGTGCTCGCCGCTGCTGGCCGATGCTGGCGCCCACCGTGCCGCACCAGCGCCTGACCATGAGTCGCGCTTTGCTGGCCTCGGCGAAACACAAAGTGCTGTCGATTTCCGGTCAGTCGAAATTGACCACCCTGAACGCTGCGGTGGCCGGTGACAATGTCGCCGAAATGCCGATCCGCGCGTTTTTGCAACCTACGTTAGAGATTTACTGGTGCCCATGAACCAAGGATCAGCCGCTATGACAAACCCATCCCCGACCGTTTCCATGGCGGACAAAGTTACCCTGATCGACAGCCTCTGCGCCAAGGCGCGGATTCTGCCGGTGATCACCATCGCCCGTGAGCAGGACATCCTGCCGCTGGCCGATGCCCTGGCCGCCGGCGGCCTGACGGCGCTGGAAGTGACCTTGCGTTCCCAATACGGCCTCAAGGCCATCCAGGTGCTGCGCGAGCAACGTCCGGAACTGGTGACCGGGGCCGGTACGGTGCTGGACCGCCATATGCTGGCCGCTGCCGAGGCTGCCGGTTCGCAGTTCATCGTCACCCCAGGCATCACCCGTGATCTGCTGGAAGCCAGCGTCGACAGCCCGATCCCGTTGCTGCCGGGCATCAGCAACGCCTCCGGCATCATGGAAGGCTACGGCCTGGGTTATCGCCGCTTCAAACTGTTCCCGGCGGAAGTCAGCGGCGGTGTCGCGGCTATCAAGGCCCTGGGCGGCCCGTTCGGCGAAGTGAAATTCTGCCCGACCGGCGGCGTAAGCCCGGCCAATATCAAGAGCTACATGGCGTTGAAAAACGTGATGTGCGTGGGCGGTAGCTGGATGCTTGATCCCGAGTGGATCAAGAACGGCGACTGGGCCCGCATCCAGGAGTGCACCGCCGAGGCGCTGGCGCTGCTGGACTGATTGTCTTACCGAACCTTCGTTGGGTGTTCTACGGTTTTACGGTGCGCTTGGTCGGCGCGCCGTTTTTTTTTGCCTGGGTTTTATCGTACCGCGCTGGATGAACGCTGGATTTGTGGCGAGGGGATTTATCCCCGCTGGGGCGCGCAGCGGCCCCGAAACCTGACATCTCGGTGCGTCAGATAAGTTAAGTCCTCCTTGCTGGGCTGCTGCGCCGCCCTGCGGGGATAAATCCCCTCGCCACAACTACATTCGGCTCAGGTTAATCAGCGCCGCAGTCAACCGCTCGATATCCTTCGCCAAGGTGATCAACCCTGGGGTAATGCGAATACACGGCCCGACACTGGTGTTGCGCACCACGGTGAAGATCCCGTAGTCATTGAGCAGTCGATCGGCCATCGCCTGTTGATCGGGCTGGGCGCTGAAGCGCATCGACGTGATGCCACAGTACAGGCGCGGATCGTCCGGCGTTATGATTTCGATCCCCGGTACATCACGCACGGCGTTCACCCACAGGTCGCGCAGATAACTGAGCCGCACGCCCTTGGCCGATGCGCCACCCAATGAGCGGTGCTCCTCCAGGACCAAGGGCAGGGTGAGCAAAGCCGGGATATTGGGCGTGCTGTGGGGCGTTCGCGAGCGCACGTCTGCGGCTGGATAATGATCTTCGTCCATGTCCGGGTCGATGTCGGCCAGCCGTTGCGGTGCGATGTATAAAAAGCCCAGGGCCAGCGGCCCGCCGATCCACTTCTGCAGGTTGAACCCGGCGAATTCGATACCGAGCTTCTTCAGATCGAAATCGATCTGGCCCAGGGCGTGGGCACCGTCGAGAATGATATCGACGCCAAACTCACGGGCGGTTTCGGCAATGGCCTGGACCGGCATCACCAGCCCAGTGAGGTGGTTGACGTAGGTCAGCGCCATCAGCTTGAGGCGCGGGTAACGAATGAACGCTTGGCGATAAGTGCCCACCAGGCTTTCGAAACTGGCGGGGTGCGGGTGGACGAGTTCAATCACCTCTACGCCACGCTGCCGGGCCAGCCAGCGCATTGCGCTTTTGACCGACGCGTATTCCAGATCACAGATCAGCACCTGATCGCCAGGCTTGAGACCGTTGTAGTTGCGAATCAGCGTTTGCAGGGCGTCTCCGGCACTGTTGGCCAGCGCTACGCTAGCGGGGGACGCGTGGATCAGTTGCGCCACTTGCTGGCGAATCGCTTCGCCATGGTCCCGGTCGAAATGCTGGCGCACGTACACCGAGTTACCGCGATTGACGAACTCAATATTGCGTTGGTACTCCTCGACCACGGTCCGGGACATGCGGCCGAAGTAGCCGTTTTCCAGATTGAGCGGCCCATTGGGGTCGACATCGTAGCGACCCACAAAAGTTTCCCAGAAAGCTTCATCGTGGGCGCGCAGGGTGTTCTCGGGCATGGCGTGGCTCAATCAATGTTGGGGCCTGGGTTTGCCGTGTTTGGCACGCAGGGGGTCAAGCAGATCCGACAGACCGTTGTGGTCGATCTCCTGCATCAGCGCCAGCAAACCGCCCAGTTCCCCGTGAGGAAAACCCTCGCGAGCGAACCAGTTCAGGTATTGCCCGGGCAGGTCGGCCAGGATTCGGCCTTTGTATTTGCCGAAGGGCATCTGGCGTGTCACCAGCAGTTCGAGCTTTTCCGGGTTCATAGCAGGGGTCTTGATTCAGTCAGCCTGGAAAATACAGGCATTCTGCATGCAGGCCAAATGACAGATCATGCAAAGAACACGGATACAGTTATCGAGCGATTGATTAACTTATTGATTTTTAATGTTTTTATTTGTGATTGCGGCTGGCACGACCGATGCAATATTCCTTGTAGGTTTTTTATTCACCAAGCAAAGGAATTGAAAAATGACCGACATCAACAAAGAATCCATCTCCGTCCTGAACGACCTGATCGAGACCAGCAAAGATGGTCAGGAAGGTTTCAAGACTTGCGCTGAAGACATCAAGCATCCACAACTCAAGGATTTGTTCGTCCAGCGCGCCGCAGACTGCGCTGCCGCCGCGGCTGAGCTGCAAGCTGCCGTACGGGCCCTGGGTGGCGATCCGGAAACTTCCACCAGCGTTGCCGGTGATATGCATCGCCGTTGGGTGGACGTGAAATCCATGTTCACTGGCAAGGACGAAGAAGCAGTGCTCAACGAAGCCGAGCGCGGTGAAGACCATGCCCTTAAGGCTTACAAAGAAGCCATGGAGAAAATCAGCAAGCACAACCTGGTTGGTATTCGCGATCTGGTTGAGCGTCAGTACCATGGCGTGCAGCGCAACCATGACCAGGTAAAAGCCCTGCGTAACCAGGCGCGCGCCAGCTAAACACGCGCGCTGTACAAAAAACGCCAGCCTGTCTGGCGTTTTTTTATGCCGATCATGTAACGGTGGCTCTGGACTCAAATAGATAGCCAGCTAATAATTGCACCCTCCATCACCCTTTATTGCATCTATCGTTACTGCGTCCCCATAAGAGTTTTTCGCGTGCCCATTACTTTCCAGGCCCTGTTCGCTCCCGACCGCCTCGCTGTGCAATTCGCCGTCAAGACCGTGCTTGGTGGTGGCTTGGCGCTTTGGCTGGCCTTGCGCTGGGGCCTGGAGCAGCCTTCATGGGCGTTGATGACCGCGATCATCGTGGCGCAACCGCTGTCCGGGATGGTGGTGCAGAAAGGTTTGGCGCGATTGGTCGGCACGCTGGTGGGCACCGTCATGTCGGTGGTGTTCATGGGGCTGTTTGCTCAGGCACCGTGGTTGTTCCTACTGGCGCTGGCCGTGTGGCTGGGCTTGTGCACGGCTTGCTCCACACTGCTGCGCAGCGCCTGGTCCTATTCCTTCGTGCTGGCCGGTTACACAGTGGCAATCATTGCCTTGCCGGCCATTTCCCATCCGCTGGGGGTGTTCGATCAGGCCGTGGCGCGCTGTACGGAGATCAGTCTGGGCATTGTCTGCGCCACGGCGGCTAGCGCGTTGCTCTGGCCGTTGCGGGTCGAGCGGCAATTGGCCGATCAGGCCCGTGTCGCCTGGCAGAGCGGCATGCAGGCGGCCCGTGCCACCCTGACGGGCGACGCCCAGGCCCGTAAAGGACTGCTGGAAATCCTCGGCAAGATCGTCGCCGTGGACGCCCAGCGTGAACACGCCTGGTTCGAAGGCAGCCTGGGTCGGCAACGGGCTCGGGCCATCAGCGCTCTGAGCCAGAAACTGTTGATGCTGCTGCGCATCTCCCGCTCGGTTCGGCGGCAATGGAAACAACTCGATCCTGAGGAAGCCGAGGCCCTCAAGCCGTGGATGAGCGAGGTGCAACAAGCCCTCGACGCCGACAGCGCGACCCTGCAAGCCTTGCGACCACGGGTGCTGGATGCATCCCACGATCCACTGATCAGCCCGGCGCAAAGTTATTGCCTGGCCCGCTTCGCCTTGTTGCTCGATACCGCCCTGGCTGCCTGCGCAGCCTTGAAGGCGGTGCAAGAGGGCAGGGAGGCGGTGGATCCGCCGCGCACCCTGGCGCCCCATCGTGACCTGCCCCTGGCCATGGTCTTTGGTGCGCGTAGCGCCCTGGCGTTTCTGGCGGTCGCCTGTTTCTGGCTGGCGACTGCCTGGCCCGCCGCCTCAGGCGCGCTGGTGCTCACCTGCGTGGTGTGCAGTCTGTTCGCCAGTCGCGAAAACGGCGCGCAGATCGGCATGAGTTTTCTTCGGGGAATTCTGTTGGCGGTGCCGACGGCGTTTGTCATCGGTGAGATTTTGCTGCCGCAGTGGAGCAGTTTTGCGATGTTGTGCATGGCCATGGGCGTGCCGCTGTTCCTGGGAGCGCTGGGTATGGCCAAGCCGCAGATTTTCGCCACGGCCACCTCGTTCTGTCTGCATTTCGTGGTGCTGATATCGCCGCTCAACGCCATGAAATATGACGTGGCGGCGTTCTTCAACAATGCTCAAGCGATGATGATCGGTGTGGGTGCGGCGGTGTTGGCCTTCAACCTGCTGATTCTGCGCGATCCGGCCTGGCATAGTCGGCGCCTGCTGGCCGCCACGCTGGATGATCTGGTGCGGTTGACGCGCCGTAGCCTGCGGGGCGCCGAGAGCTGGTTCGGCGGACGCATGGCTGATCGGCTGTTGCAACTGGCGCGGCATTATCCCGAACTGCCGGTGCCGGCGCGTAGCCGTTGGGATGACGGATTGCTTGGCCTGGACATGGGTGACGAGTTGCTGCACCTGCGTTTGAGTCTGGCCGTCGCCCAAATGCCCGACAACCGGGCCCAGCGCCGTTACTTCGATGCGCTGGAACAGGTGCTTGAGCGCGGTCCGGCAGTTGATCAGGCCGAAGCACTCGGCCCGGCGAGCGACGAGTTCCTGAAGGTGTTGTCGATGCAACCGCCCGGCGATGCGCTGAAACTGGCCCAGGGTGCGGTGGTGCAATTGCAGAACAGCTGGCGCGCCTGGTGCCGTCAGCACGAACCTGAACAACGGGAGCACAGCCATGGGCTTGCGTGAGTGGTCGATAGGCGGGGTATTGCTCAGCCCGTTCTTGATTTATGTGGTGCTGGCCTTGCTGGTGACCGGTGGGCTTCGCCTGTTGCTCAGCCTCGTGCCGGCCGGGCGCTGGATCTGGCATGAAGCCTTGTTCGACTGCGCCCTGTATGTCTGTGTCCTGACTGTTATTACCGTGGTCCTCGGACCGCTATAAGGAGTTGAACATGCGTACTTCCGTACGTGTTGCCGTCACGCTGAGCGTGGTGGCCGTGGCGATCTTCGCCGGGTTTCATCTGTGGCAGTACTACATGCTCACGCCCTGGACCCGGGATGCGCGGATTCGCGCCGACGTGGTGGTGATCGCCCCCGACGTGTCAGGTTGGGTGCGCGAGCTCAAGGCGGTGGATAACCAGCAGGTCAAGGCCGGCGATGTATTGCTGAGCATCGACCGCGAACGTTTCGAGGCCGCGCTGGAGAAAGCTCGGGCGGTGGTCCAGACCCGGCAGCAGCAACTGAGTTTGCGTGAACACGAAGCCAGTCGACGCGCCGCTCTGGGGCCCCAGGCTATCAGCGCCGAGTTGCGGGAAAACGCCCAGATCAACGCCGGCATCGCCCGGGGCGAACTGCGCGAGGCCCAGGCCGAGGCCAAGGTCGCCGAACTCAACCTGGCCCGCAGCCAGGTCCTGGCCCCACGGGGCGGCCATATCACCAACCTGCGCCTGGCCGAGGGCAACTACGTGAATGCCGGGCAACCGGTCATGGCGCTGATCGACGATTCAACGTTTTATGTGCAGGCCTATTTCGAAGAAACCAAACTGCCCAGGATCCGCGTGGGCGATCCGGTCAAGGTCTGGTTGATGAGCGCCGGTCATGCCCTGCAAGGCCACGTCGAAAGCATCAGCCGCGGCATTACCGACCGCAATACCAATCCCGATGCGCAGTTGCTGGCGGAGGTCGAGCCGACCTTCAATTGGGTGCGCCTGGCCCAGCGGATTCCGGTGCGGATCAAGCTGGACAAGGTGCCTGAAGGGGTAAACCTGAGCGCGGGGATGACGGCGAGCGTGCAGGTGCGTGAAGACTTGCAATAACTTTGTGGCAAGGGGATTTATCCCCGCTGGGGCGCGAAGCGGCCCCAATATCTCAAGACCTCTGAGGTGTGTCTGCCCGAGCGCAGGGGGCTGCTTCGCAGCCCAGCGGGGATAAATCCCCTCGCCACAGGTCATTCACTTTAGATAGTGGTAATCAGCCGACAGTAATCGCCGGCAGCGTCGGCAAGGTCACGGTCTGCTGCTTGCGTGGCGCGAGGATTTCCGCTTCGCCGTCCACCACCAGCTCATCGCGCTGATTGAACACGCGAGTGGCAATGCGTACGCGAAATTTCGGCAGTTTCTCAAGGATCTCCAAGCGCACGGTCAGGGTGTCGCCAATCTTCACCGGCTTCTGGAAGCTCATCTGCTGGCCGATATAGATGGTGCCCGGCCCAGGCAGCTCGCAGGCCACCGCCGCGCTGATCAGCGCACCGCTGAACATGCCATGGGCGATGCGCTCCTTGAACATGCTCGCCGCAGCGAATTCGGCATCCAGGTGCACCGGGTTGTGATCGCCCGACATGGCGGCGAACAGCTGGATGTCGCGCTCTTCGACGGTCTTGCTGTAGCTGGCGGTCTGGCCGACTTCGAGGGCTTCGTAGGGGATGTTGGTAACCTGGGTCATCTATCAAATCCTGTGACGAGTAAAGGAAAACGCTGCAAACCTATTCGCTGCGTGGCGGTCGCTTGTGACTCAGGGCCTGGGCAATCCAGGCCAGCACGTCGGCCGTCACTTCATCGCGGTTGGTTTCATTGAACAGTTCGTGCCGGGCTTGCGGGTAAATCGTCAATTGCAAGTGCTGGCTGCCGGCGCCGCGCAGGGCGTCGGCCAGATCCTTGAGACGTTTGCCTTCACTCACCGGATCACATTCACCGCCGATCACCAGCAGGGGCAGGCCCGGATCGATCTGGGCGAGATTGGACGCTTTGCTGATCTGCTGCAACCCGCCGAGCAGGTCGACCCACAACTGATTGGTGCAACGAAAGCCGCACAGCGGGTCGAGGCGGTACTTGTCGACCTCGGCCGGGTCGCGGCTGAGCCAGTCGAAGGGGGTACGCGTGGGTTTGAGTTTCTTATTGAAACTGCCGAAGGACAGCCACTCGATCAGGGCGCTGCGGCCCTTTGGGCCCTGGCGCATGCGCTCGAAACAGGCGATCAGGCGCGCGGCACGATAGAGCGCCACGGGCTGGAAATTCGAACCGCTGAGAATCGCCCCGTGCAGACTGGCGCTGTGATGTAACAGGTAACCCTGGGCGATGTAGCTGCCCATGCTGTGACCCAGCAACACGATGGGAACATCGGGGTGTTGCTGGCCGATGTGTTGATTGAGGCTGGCCAGGTCGCCGACCACCTTGGCCCAGCCATCCTCGTCGGCAAAATGGCCGAGCGTCGCTGCTTCGCCGGTTTTGCCATGGCCGCGCAGGTCCGGCGCGTAGACACCGTAGCCTGCATCGCACAGCGCCCGGGCCAGACGCGCGTAGCGGCCGCTGTGTTCGGCCATGCCGTGGGCCAGCATGATCACCGCTTCAGGGGCGGTTTCAGGCAGCCACTGATTGACGAACAGGCGGGTGTGGTCGGTGGCGGTGAGCATGAACGTTTGGTGGATCATGGTCATTCCTTTACTCACGGGCATACACAAGGGCAAACACAGCGTCGCTGCATTGTATAGCGCATCCGTTGCGTCTCGCCTGATCAAGTCACGTTACGTTAGTCGTGGCAGGTAGATTCACACAATCTATGAAGCAGGTTGCCATATTTGCCTGATTGGCCATAGCTGCTAGTGTCCCAAGAGCACCGCCTGTGCAAGAGCCACAGAAGCGGCCCGGACACGTTCAGGTAAAGAGGATAAAAACAATGCAGCCTGATTTCTGGAATGACAAACGCCCGGCCGGCGTGCCCCTGGACATTGACGTGGGGGCCTACAAATCGGTGATCGAGGTGTTCGAGCGTTCCTGCAAGAAATTCGCCGACCGTCCGGCGTTCAGCAACATGGGGGTTACCCTGACCTATGCCGAACTCGAGCGCTACAGCGCTGCCTTCGCCGGTTACCTGCAAGCCCATACCGACCTGGCGCCTGGCGATCGTATCGCGGTGCAGATGCCCAATGTCCTGCAATACCCCATCGCCGTGTTCGGTGCCTTGCGCGCCGGGCTGATCGTGGTCAACACCAACCCGTTGTACACCCCGCGGGAAATGCGCCACCAGTTCAAGGACTCCGGCGCCCGGGCACTGGTGTACATGAACCTGTTCGGACAGAAAGTCCAGGAGGTGCTGCCTGACACCGATCTGCAGTATCTCATCGAGGCGAAGATGGGCGACCTGATGCCCACTGCCAAGGGCTGGCTGGTCAATACGCTGGTGAGCAAGGTCAAGAAGATGGTCCCTGACTATTCGCTGCCCCAGGCCGTTTCCTTCAAGAGCACGTTGCGCCTGGGGCGGGGCCATGGCATCAAACCGCTGAAAGTCAGCCTCGAGGACATCGCGGTGCTGCAATACACCGGCGGCACCACCGGCCTTGCCAAGGGGGCGATGCTGACCCATGGCAACCTGGTAGCGAACATGCAGCAGGCCCGGGCATGCCTGGGCCAGTTCGGCGACGACGGCCAACCGTTGCTGCGCGAAGGCCAGGAGGTGATGATCGCGCCGCTGCCGCTGTACCACATCTATGCCTTCACGGCGAATTGCATGTGCATGATGGTCACCGGTAACCACAACGTGCTGATCACCAACCCGCGGGACATCGGTGGCTTTATCAAGGAGCTGAAGAACTGGCGTTTTTCGGCGCTGCTGGGGCTCAACACGCTGTTCGTGGCGTTGATGGACCATCCGGATTTCAAGACCCTGGATTTCTCCAGCCTCAAGCTCACCAACTCCGGTGGCACTGCGCTGGTCAAGGCCACGGCCGAGCGTTGGGAACAGCTCACCGGCTGCCGTATCACCGAAGGCTATGGCCTGACCGAAACCTCGCCGGTGGCCTGCACCAACCCCTACGGCACCAAGTCCCGGCTGGGCACGGTGGGGCTGCCGGTGCCGGGCACGCTCATGAAAGTGGTCAGCGACGACGGCGCCGAACAGCCACTGGGCGAGCGCGGTGAGTTGTGCATCAAGGGCCCGCAAATCATGAAAGGCTACTGGAACAAACCCGAAGCCACCGCCGAGGTGCTGGACAGCGAAGGCTGGTTCAAATCCGGTGACATCGCGGTGATCGACCCGGACGGTTTCGTGCGCATCGTCGATCGCAAGAAAGACATGATCATCGTCTCGGGTTTCAACGTATACCCCAACGAAATCGAAGACGTGGTAATGGCCCATCCGAAAGTTGCCAACTGCGCGGTGATCGGTGTGCCGGACGAACGTTCGGGGGAGGCGGTGAAACTGTTCGTGGTGCCACGCGAAACGGGCGTCAGCCTTGAGGAGCTCAAGGCTTACTGCAAGGAGAACTTCACCGGCTACAAGATACCCAAGCACATCGTGCTGCGAGAGTCGTTGCCGATGACGCCAGTGGGCAAGATATTGCGGCGGGAGTTGCGGGATATCGCCTGAGGCCGGCCATCCTTTGGAATAAACCCTGTGGGAGCGAGCCTGCTCGCGATGGCGGTGTATCAGTGACAGAGATGTCGACTGAGGCGCCGCCATCGCGAGCAGGCTCGCTCCCACGGTTTTTATGTATTCGCAGTGATTAACCAGTGCTTAGTATTTTTACTCTAAAAATGACCACTGCATATTCTTGAGTCATATTTATGACTATAGGGGCCACTTTTGGCTCTAGGCGACCCTTGGCAAAGCTGCTACTCTCGGCGCGCTTTTGTGACTTCTCGGCGTTGAATTAGGCCAGATTCACCAATAAACACACACCAATAATAATCGCATCAAATGCGGTGAGAATTCGCGTTGCTGAGGAGTGGGCTTCCATGATCGAAGACTTTTGGAAGGATAAGTACCCAGCTGGGATTGCTGCCGACATCAATCCAGACGAGTATCCGAATATTCAGGCGGTGTTGAAGCAGTCCTGCCAACGCTTCGCCGACAAGCCGGCATTCAGCAACCTGGGCAAGACAATTACCTACGGGGAACTGTATGAATTGTCCGGTGCCTTTGCTGCGTATCTGCAACAGCATACCGACTTGCAGCCTGGCGATCGAATCGCCGTGCAACTGCCCAACGTTCTCCAGTACCCGGTTGCCGTGTTCGGTGCGATTCGCGCCGGCCTGATCGTGGTCAACACCAACCCGCTGTACACCGCGCGGGAAATGGAACACCAGTTCAATGACTCCGGCGCCAAGGCGCTGGTGTGCCTGGCGAACATGGCGCACCTGGCCGAGGCTGTGGTGCCCAAGACGGGCGTCAAGCATGTGATCGTCACCGAAGTTGCCGATTTGCTGCCGCCACTCAAGCGTCTGCTGATCAACAGCGTGATCAAGTACGTCAAGAAGATGGTCCCCGCTTATCACTTGCCCAAGGCCATCAAGTTCAACGATGTGCTGAGCAAGGGCCACGGCCAGCCAGTGACCGAAGCCAACCCCACCAGTGACGACGTGGCCGTGTTGCAGTACACCGGCGGCACCACTGGCGTGGCCAAGGGCGCGATGCTGACCCATCGCAACCTGGTGGCGAACATGTTGCAGTGCAAGGCGCTGATGGGGTCCAACCTCAACGAAGGTTGCGAGGTCCTGATCACGCCGCTGCCGCTGTATCACATCTACGCTTTCACCTTCCATTGCATGGCGATGATGCTGATCGGCAACCACAATATCCTGATCAGCAACCCGCGCGACCTCCCGGCGATGGTCAAGGAACTGTCGAAGTGGAAGTTCAGCGGTTTTGTCGGCCTCAACACGTTGTTCGTGGCCCTGTGCAACAACGAAGCCTTCCGCAACCTGGATTTCTCGGCAATGAAGGTGACGTTGTCCGGTGGCATGGCCCTGCAACTGGCGGCGGCCGAGCGCTGGAAAGAGGTTACCGGCTGCCCGATCTGCGAAGGTTATGGCATGACCGAAACCAGCCCGGTCGCCACGGTCAATCCGATCCAGAAAATCCAGATTGGCACCATCGGCATTCCGGTGCCGTCGACGCTGTGCAAGATTATCAATGACGCTGGCGAAGAACTGCCATTGGGCGAAATCGGTGAACTGTGTGTGAAAGGTCCACAGGTCATGAAGGGCTACTGGCAGCGCCAGGACGCCACCGACGAGATCCTCGACAGCGAAGGCTGGCTCAAGACCGGCGATATCGCGCTGATCCAGCCGGACGGCTACATGCGCATCGTCGATCGCAAGAAAGACATGATCCTGATCTCCGGTTTCAACGTATACCCCAACGAGCTGGAAGACGTGCTGGCGACCCTGCCGGGCGTCCTGCAGTGCGCGGCCATCGGTGTACCGGACGAAAAATCCGGCGAGGCAATCAAGATTTTCATTGTGCCCCGCCCGGGTGTCACGCTGACCAAAGAGCAGGTGATGGAACACATGCGCGCCAACGTCACGGGCTACAAAGTGCCCAAGGCGGTGGAATTCCGCGACGCGCTGCCAACCACCAACGTGGGCAAGATCCTGCGACGCGAGTTGCGTGATGAAGAACTGAAGAAGTTGGGTCTGAAGAAGTAAAACCGCTGCCTACATTAAGCCCTGCAGCCATACGGATTGGTTACAACCGAAACTGGGCAAAATCCAGGTTGGTGCCA
>NZ_WUUD01000011.1:263345-265934 GCF_009831705.1 Pseudomonas sp. PICF6
AGATTGGTGTGGCTCATGAAAGCGTGGGGCTGCTTCACAGCCCAGCGGGGATAAATCCCCTCGCCACAGGAAGCCCGGCAGCCATACGGATTGGTTACAACCGAAACTGGGCAAAATCCAGGTTGGTGCCACCCGGGCGCATGTCCTGCAGGTACGAATCCTTGTCGGCGCTCAGCTCCAGGCTCAGGGCCGCCTTGCGCTTGCCCTGGTTGCGTACTTCCAGGCCTTCCATTTTTTCGCGCAGGAACACGGTCGGTACCTTCAGGTGCAGCAGCTCATCGGTGGCCGGCGTGTGCAGCAGCAGGTGGATCCATTCGTACTGACCGATGGCCAGGCGTGCCACCGGGATATCGAACCAGAAGATGTTGCGGTTGCGGTTCAATTCGCTGAAGTGGCAGTTATTGACGCCCAGTACGGCGCCGCCCAGTTCCTGGTTTCTGCGGGCGATGGCCTGCTTTTTATCGAGTTTCATAACGTTCCTACGAGATTGGAGCTTCAGGTCGCAGCCTGAATACGTGGGGCATTCTCGGGGGTGGATCGGCAAACATAAAGCTCAACCTGCATCTGACGATGAAATGCGCTGCTGAAAAAATGAAACTCCCCGCAAACGGCCTCGGTCAACCCTTATGTAATGACTTTTCGTACAGTTGTTCACAGGAGAGACATCATGGGTAGCACGAGCGATAAAGTGAAGGGCGTTGCCAACGAAGCCGTCGGCAACATCAAGCAAGGCGTCGGCAAGGCCACCGACAATGACCGCATGCGCGCTGAGGGCGTGGTTCAGGAGAAAAAAGGTGAGGTTCAGCAAAACGTGGGCAAGGCCAAGGACGCAGTCAAGAAAGGCGTTGACGAGGCATAACCGGCCTGTTGAATAACCGATTGGAACGGCCATCCGCGGGTGGCCGTTGTCATGTCTGCTCGAACTTGCACCGGGGAAATTGTTCCAAAGTCGCCAAACAGGTTACTTTTGTCTTGGATAGCAACCCCGAGAGTCGCCAGGCGACCTTCCTTTTTTGCGGCGAAAGGAGACGCACATGATGTTCCCGGCCTTGAAAGGCTTGCCCTTGCATCGTGTGATGATGCGCACCGTGACCGAGTTTCTCGACGACGAGATGTCGACCTACGCCTCGGCATTGGCCTACCAGATGCTGTTTTCGCTGTTCCCCTTCATTCTGTTCCTGATCGCACTGATCGGTTTCCTGCATTTGCCGGACTTCTTCTCCTGGCTGCGCCTGCAATCGGAGCTGGTGTTGCCACCCCAGGCCCTGGAGCAGGTCAACCCGGTGATCGACCAGCTTCAGCAATCCAAGGGGGGGTTGTTGTCGGTGGGTATCGTCATTGCGTTGTGGACTGCCTCGGCCGGTGTCCGGTTGATGATGAGTGCGATGAACGCCGCCTACGATGTGGTAGAGGGCCGTCCGATCTGGAAGCGCTTCCCGCTGTCGATTTTCTACACCATCGGCATCGCCGGCATGTTGTTGGCCGCCGCGGCGCTGATGGTGCTCGGGCCGCAGGTGATGGGCTGGATCGCGGCCCAGGTCGGGCTGGAGGAGTTCATCGTCACACTCTGGACCATCGTGCGCTGGCCGGTGATCGTGTTTTTGCTGATGGTGGCTGTGGCGTTGATCTATTACGTGATGCCTGACGTCAAACAGGAGTTTCGCTTTATTACACCGGGGTCGGTGCTGGCGGTGGTGGTGTGGATCATCGCGTCCCTGGGCTTTGCGTTTTACGTCAAGACCTTCGCCAACTACAACGCCATGTATGGCAGTATCGGCGCGATCATCGTGCTGTTGCTGTACTTCTACATTTCTTCGGCGGTGCTGTTGCTCGGTGCGGAGATGAACGCGGTGATCGAGCACATGTCCGCCGAGGGCAAGGACCGTGGTGAAAAGAGCCCGGGCGAGCACGAAAAACAGCATGTGTCGGGCCTGGGCCGTGACCATTCCATTCCTCACCCCCACACTGACGAAACCTGACCATGATTCGTGAAATCCTGAAAATGGGCGACGAACGCCTACTGCGTATTGCCCCGCCGGTGCCGCCGGAAATGTTCGACAGCCCAGAGTTGTGGCAGTTGATCGACGACATGTTCCAGACCATGGAAAGTGTGGGCGGCGTCGGCCTGGCCGCGCCGCAGATCGGTGTCGACCTGCAACTGGTGATCTTTGGCTTCGAGCACAGCGAGCGTTACCCGGACGCCGAGGCGGTGCCCCAGACGATCCTGATCAACCCGCTGATTACGCCGTTGGGCCCACTGATGGAGGAGGGGTTCGAGGGCTGCTTGTCGGTGCCGGGCCTGCGCGGTGCGGTCGATCGCTATCAACACATTCGCTACGAAGGCTTTGACCCCAAAGGCGAAGCCATTGTGCGCACGGCCTCGGGCTTTCATGCGCGGGTGGTGCAGCATGAGTGCGACCACCTGATCGGGCGGCTGTACCCCTCGCGCATCACCGATTTCAGTAAGTTCGGCTTTACCGAGGTTATGTTTCCGGACCTGGACCCTGCGGCGGACGACTAGCCTACGCAAACCCTCTGTGGGAGCGAGCCTGAACTGGTCAAGTAATTCTGGACACCAGTTAAGGTTTC
>NZ_WUUD01000012.1:0-676 GCF_009831705.1 Pseudomonas sp. PICF6
CCGCGTTCGTTGCTTGGAAGAATGCTGCTGCTGACCCTGCTGGTGGTGCTGTTCGCCCAGACCTTGTCCAGCCTGATCTGGGTCTCGCAACTGCGCGCCACCCAGCTCGAAGGCCTGGTCACCAGCGCCCGTAGCCTGGCCCATTCGATGACCGCCAGTGTCAGCTATCTGCGCTCGTTGCCGGTGGCTTACCGGCCATTGGTGCTGGATCAATTGCGCAGCATGGGCGGCACGCGGTTTGTCGTCACGCTCAACGACAAACCCCTGGGCATGGACGTGCTGCCGGTTACGCCGCGCAAGTTGGCGGTGCTCAAGGCGGTGGACGACGTACTGCGAAAATCCCTGGGCAACAGCGCCGACATCTCGGTGAAGTTTGTCAGTCCCGAAGACCTGCGGATTTTCAACGGCGGCCTGAAGCTTGATGAATTGCCGCGCTCCTGGGCCCACTACGCCTTGACCCTGGAACCGGTGAACCCGCCGGTGCTGGTCACGCAAATCCAGATGGCGCCGGGCGAATGGCTGTACATCGCTTCGCTGCTGCCCGAGCCCTACACCAGCCTTGAAGAGCAGAGCCTGCCGACGCAGCAGGTCGGTTTCATCGTGCTGACCAGCAGCCTGTTGTTGCTGTTCATCGGTTTGCTGGTGCATTGGCAGAGCCGGCCCCTCAAACGCCTGG
>NZ_WUUD01000013.1:0-10280 GCF_009831705.1 Pseudomonas sp. PICF6
CGATTGAAGTGTCCAAAATCATTAGGCCAGTTCAGCCTGCTCGCGATAGCGGTGAGTCAGCTATGAAGCTGTTGACTGACACGCCGCTATCGCGAGCAGGCTCGCTCCCACATTGGATTGTGATGTGCTTCAGGAGAGTGTTTTAGGTTCCATCCCCATCGCAATCATCGGCTTGCTGCGCGCATAGCGACTCAGGCGCTCGGCCATCGCATAAGGCAGCACGGGGTCGAAGCTGAACCCCTGCCGCTCATAAAAGCCGCGCAAATCAGGATGGCAGAACAACCAGACCGGTCCTTCCACGCCTTTCACCGCTTCGTCGATCAAGCGCGCCGCGATCCCCTGCATGCGATACGCCGGGTCGACAAACAACCCCGTCAGCCAATGCCCACCCGATACCGCTCGCAAGCACAGGGCCGCGATGATTTCATCCTGCCGCGCCACCCACAACTGCGCTTCACGCACCGCTTTCATTGAAGATTGGTGGGCGCGATAAAACTTGTTCATCAGCGGCCACAAGGGTTCATCGAGCCGCGTGTAGTGGATCTGGGACATGGCAAAGTCAGGGGCGGTGAAGGGGAGGGTGATTATAAAAGAACATGTCGGCGGCGATAGGTGTATACCTGACTTCACATCCCGTATGAGTGGAGTACGTATCATGGCCAAAGGCATGGATTCAAAAAAAGCGGCAAAGAAAAAACCGGCGAAGACCGCCGATGAAAAGCGCGCCGACAAAAAGGCCAAGAAGGTGAATCTGTTCGGTCATTGAATCGACGCCAGCGGGCGATGGGCCAGGGATGCATCCCGGCCATCGGCCCGCTGACCCCCGCAGCCTATCAAAGCGAGGCGAGGAACATGTCCGTAGCCGGGTCTTTGCCGGAGGTGCGACTTTCCTGGTCCTTCTCGACCTGCGCCATCGCCGTCTTGTCCTGCATGCGCTGGGCAATCTCCTGACTGACCGCCAATTGCTTCTCGGGCGGCATCGCCTCGAACTCCTCCTGGGTGATGCCCATCTCTTCAAGAATGCTGTCGCGCAGACGCTCTTCAGGCGTCTTGCTCATGTAGTCCTTGAATGCGTCCAGAGCAGAGCTGCCCTGTGTCTTGGCCTCATCGGAGGCTGATGAAGCAACGGTCTGCAACTGAACCCGGGTCTTGGCAAACGCTTCATCAACCTTGTCGCTGATGGCGGTGGCGGCATTGACCTGCTGTGTGGCTTGTCGCGCGATCGAAGCCTGCACCTGCGTGCTGCCCTGGCTGGCCTGAGCCTGGACGTTATCGCGCAATGCCTGCAGCGCGGCGCTTTGCAGGCCGCTGGCGGCTTCTGCGGTGGGATCCTCGCCCGGACGCTTGGGCAGCAAAATCATCGTTTGCTGTTGTGCACTGACCAACATGATGGATACCTGCGGTTATGGCTGAGCCATGTGCAGGAGCAAATCCCATGCCGCCGTCGCGAGCCCTGGATCCAAAGGCCTGTGTAGCGTATGCCGGCGATCATGGCGGCCAATCCTTGCCGTCGGACGGCATGGATCGACCGCACATGACCGTCGGGCTCAGGTGCTTTCGCGAACCTTGAGTTCAAATCCCATGTCCACCACCGGCTGAGCGATGCGGTTGCCGGCCATCAACGTGAGCATCTGTTCGGCGGCGCGCTGGCCGATGGCTTCCCGTGGCGTGCTGATGCTGCTCAGGCGCGGCACCATGTGGGCCGAGGCGGGCAAATCGTTGAAGCCCAGGACCGCAACCTGTTCGGGAATCTTGATGCCACAGCGCAGGGCTTCGAACAGCGCGCCGTGGGCCAGGTCGTCGTTGCCGAAGAAGATTGCATCGACGTCCGGATGGCTGGCGAGTAACTGCAGGAACAGTTCGCCGCCCAGGCCCACCGAGGATGGCCGTGGGGTCAGCAGTTCCAGATCCGGGTCGTACAGGCCGGCTTTCTGCAAAGCACGGCGAAAACCTTCGCCACGCAGCAACGTGCGCTGGTCCAGTTGTGCGCCGACATAGGCCAGGCGCTTGCGACCCCGGGAGATCAAGTGCTCGGCCGCCGTCTCGCCGGCCTTGAGTTGCGAAAAGCCGACGCAGTTAAGGCCCGCACCGGGGTCCAGTTCCATCATGTACACGCAGGGAATGTTGCTGGCCTCGATCATGCGCCGGGCGCTCTCGGTACGGTCGAAGCCGGTCAGCAACAGACCGCGTGGCTGATAGGCCATGTAGTTGCGCAGCAGGTCTTCTTCTTCGTCCCGGGAATAGTGATAGTTGCCGATCACCACTTCGAAGCCCTTGGGCCTGAGCACACGATGAATGGCTTCCAGGGTGTCGATGAACAACAGGTTGGACAACGACGGCACCAGCACCACCACCGAATGGCTCTGGGCCGAAGCCAGGGCGCGGGCGGCGGGGTTGACCACGTAGTTCAGGTCGCGGGCGGCCTGGCGGACTTTTTCCACCAGGCTTTCGGCAACGGTGCTGACGCCGCGCAGGGCACGGGAGGCGGTGATAGGACTGACACCGGCCAGGCGTGCGACTTCGTTGAGCGTAGGGCGACCGGTGGTGCGGGTATTCTTATCGTTTTTAGTGACGGTCATCAGGGCGGCTTGCCAAACAAAAATCAAGGCACTAAGGTAGCGCTGTCTCGACGCGGCTGCAAATGCGTGAGCGGGGTTTGCCTGAGCCCTGACCGTTAGCGTTGTGAACGAACATGCTGCAACCACAAAAATGACAAGAAGGCGTCGGCAACTTCTGCTTTTGCTCTGGTGTCACAACTTGCAAAGGTAGCGCTGTCTGCGCGCTGAGGTGTTACATGAATAATCCCATCACCGCCCTGGTCATCATGGGCGTTGCCGGTTGCGGCAAGACTTGCGTCAGCCAGGCCCTGTGCCAGTTGAGCGGCGCCACCGCCATTGAAGGCGACACTTTCCACCCTGCGGCCAACATCCAGAAGATGAGCGCCGGTATCCCCTTGAACGACGACGACCGTGCCGGCTGGCTTGACAGCCTGTGCGACGAGTTGCGCCGTGTCGATGCGATGGGCGAGCGTCCGGTGCTGACCTGTTCGGCCCTCAAGCACAGTTATCGCGAGCGTCTGCGCAGTGCCTTGCCGGGCCTAGGCTTCGTATTTCTTGAGTTGACCCCTGAAGTGGCCGCCGACCGCGTGTCCCATCGTCCGGGGCATTTCATGCCGTCGACCCTGATCGACAGCCAGTTTGCCACCCTTCAATCCCCTGTTGGCGAGCCCCTGACCCTGGCTCTGGATGCATCCAGCCACAGCGTCGATGAACTGGCTCATCAGGCTTATGTCTGGTGGGTGGATCACGGTTTGAAGCTGGCCAGTTGAGTTGCAAAAATTTTGCGTCAGAAAGATAGCGCTGTCCCGACGGCTTACAAATAACCGCTTCAATAACAACAACAAATCAGGAGACACCTCCCATGTTCGGCATGTCCCACGAGACGTTTCTGCTGCTTGATGCAGTGGTTACGGTGATCGGACTTATCGTCCTTATCACCAAGTTCAAACTCCACCCGTTCATTGCACTGACCATCGCGGCCGCTTTTCTGGGCCTGACCTCGGGCATGCCGATCGGCACCATCATCAAGGCGTTCCAGGACGGCTTCGGTGGCGTGCTGGGCTTTGTCGGCATCATTCTGGCGTTGGGTACGATGCTCGGTAAAATGATGGCCGAATCGGGCGGGGCCGATCAGATCGCCCAAACCCTGATCCGCGCCTTCGGCAAGGATAAAGTGCAGTGGGCCATGATGTTCGCCGCCTTCCTGGTGGGCATTCCGCTGTTCTTCGAAATCGGTTTCGTGCTGCTGATCCCGCTGGTGTTCATCGTGGCGCGTCGCACCGGTGTCTCGATCATCAAGATCGGTATCCCGCTGCTGGCCGGTCTTTCCGCGGTCCACGGCCTGGTACCACCGCACCCGGGCCCGCTGCTGGCGATTGGCGTATTCGGTGCCGACATCGGTAAAACCATTCTCTATGGCCTGATCGTGGCGCTGCCGACGGCCATTATTGCCGGGCCGATTTTCGGTACATTCATTGCCAAGCATATCCCCGGCCATCCGAATCAGGAGCTGGTGGACCAACTGGCACGTGAGACCGATTCTGCCGATCTGCCGAGCTTCAACATCACGCTGATCACCGTGCTCTCGCCGGTGTTCCTGATGCTGCTCAAGACCTTTGCCGATGTGGTGTTGCCTGAAGGCAATTTCTTCCGCACCTTCATGGACCTGATCGGGCATCCGATTTCTGCACTTCTGTTGGCATTACTGCTGTCGCTGTACACCTTCGGCTACAAGCAGGGCATCGGTTCGAGCCAGATACTCAAGTGGCTGGACGCGAGTCTGGCACCGACTGCGGCGATCATTCTGATCATCGGTGCAGGCGGTGGCTTCAAGCAGATGCTGGTCACCAGCGGTGTGGGTGATGTGATCGGTCACATGGCGGTGAGTGCGCAGATTTCACCGATCCTGTTGGCCTGGCTGGTGGCGGCGGTGATTCGCATCGCCACAGGCTCGGCGACCGTGGCAACCATTACGGGTGCCGGGATCGTGGTACCGGTGGTCGGGATGATTCCGGGTGTGAACCGTGAGCTGCTGGTCCTGGCGACCGGTGCCGGTTCGCTGATCCTGTCTCACGTTAACGATGCCGGCTTCTGGCTGGTCAAGCAGTACTTCAACATGACCGTGGCCGAAACCTTCAAGACCTGGACCGCGATGGAAACCATCCTGTCCGTGGTAGCGCTGATCTTCATCCTGTTGCTGTCGCTGGTGATCTAAGCGACGACGCATCACCCATTGTGGGAGCGAGCCTGCTCGCGATAGCGCACTGACCGTCAGCAACGAAGTCGACTGTCATGCCGCTATCGCGAGCAGGCTCGCTCCCACATTGGCTTCTGGTGATCTGAAGATCCAGAGTGGGAGCAAACTCCCACATCGATTTTGGTATCAGGCGTTCGGTTTGCTTACCAACCCATCCGCCCGGAACATCCCGCGAATGCCGCGAACGGCTTGGCGAATCCGGTCCTGGTTTTCGATCAGTGCAAAGCGCACATGATCATCGCCATACTCACCGAACCCCACCCCCGGCGAGACGCAGACCTTGGCTTCGGCCAACAGTTTCTTGGCAAACTCCAGCGAACCCAAGTGTGCATAAGCCTCGGGGATTTTGGCCCAGACGTACATCGACGCCTTGGGGTTTTCCACCATCCAGCCCAGCTCATGCAGGCCCTTGACCAGCACATTGCGGCGCTGGCGGTACTGTTCGGCGATATCCCGCACGCACTGCTGGTCGCCTTCGAGCGCAGCGATGGCCGCCACTTGCAGCGGTGTGAAGGTGCCGTAGTCGTGGTAGCTCTTGATCCGCGCCAGGGCGTTGACCAGTTCCGGGTTGCCCACCATGAAGCCGATACGCCAGCCGGCCATGTTGTAGCTTTTGGACAGGGTGAAGAATTCCACGGCAATGTCTTTTGCACCAGGCACCTGCATGATCGACGGGGCTTTCCAGCCGTCGTAGACGATATCGGCGTAGGCCAGGTCGTGGATCACCAGCACGTCGTACTGTTTGGCCAAGGCGATGACCCGTTCGAAGAAATCCAGCTCCACGCATTGCGCGGTAGGGTTGGACGGAAAGCCCAGGATCATCATTTTCGGCTTGGGAATCGAGCCGCGAATGGCGCGCTCCAGCTCGTCGAAGAAATCCACCCCCGGCACCAGTGGCACCGAACGCACCTGGGCGCCGGCGATCACCGCGCCGTAGATGTGGATCGGATAACTGGGATTGGGCACCAACACGGTGTCGCCCTGGTCCAGGGTCGCCAGCATCAGATGCGCCAGGCCTTCTTTGGAACCGATGGTGACGATGGCTTCGGTTTCCGGGTCGATGTCCACCTCGTAGCGGTCCTTGTACCAGCGCGAAATGGCGCGGCGCAGGCGCGGTATGCCTTTGGAGGTGGAGTAACCGTGGGTGTCTTCACGCTGGGCGACGGTGACCAGCTTTTCCACGATATGTGGCGGTGTGGCGCCGTCGGGGTTACCCATGCTCAAGTCAATGATGTCTTCGCCGCGCCGACGCGCAGCCATCTTCAGCTCGGCAGTGATATTGAATACATACGGGGGGAGTCGATCGATGCGCGCAAAGCGGCGCGGCGAACCTTGGTTGGCCATTATTGCCTCGAGATACGTGAGCGCCCGGAACCGTCCGAGCGACGTTGGCCACTGCGGTGGCCTGCGGCGCAAGATAAAGGGGCTGATGGCCAATTGTCCAGTAGCGGCGCGCAACTATTTTCGACGACACTGTCGATCCGCTCAGGGGACTTTCAGTAACACCTGCGCACTGCACGACTCGCCCTGTTCAAAAAACGAATGGACTGAATGATGGAATTTTCCAGCGGTTTCCTGCTGAGCCTTTCTTTGTGCCTGGACATTGGCGTGGCCAATATCGCGATGATTACCCTGGCCATGCAACGTGGCTATTTCCAAGGTTTCGCCCTGGGCCTGGGCACATGTGTGGGGGACCTGATCTACGCGGTCCTGGCCTTGGCCGGCATGACGGTGCTGCTGCAATACGAAACGGTGCGCTGGGTGCTGTGGATCGGCGGCTCGGTGGTGCTGCTGTATTTCGCAGCGAAGATGATTCATTCGGCGATCTATCACCATGCGGCGTTGGCCGAGGCTGGCGAGGTGCGGAGTCATTCATCCGGGCAGGAGTTTTTTCGCGGGATTTTCCTGGCGATGTCGTCGCCCAGTGCCATTCTCTGGTTCGCGGCGGTGGGCGGTACATTGATCGCTCGCTCGGGCGGCGGAACGATCCTCAGCTCGGCGCTGTTCCTGAGTGGATTTCTCTGTGCCGGACTTCTCTGGTGTGCAGGCCTGTGCCTGGCAGCAACCCAGGGCGGCAGGCTGCTGGGGGATAAACTGTTGCGCTATTGCTATTGGGCATCGGCCGCCATCTTCTGCTATTTCGCGGTGTATGTGATTGTTTCTGGCTCCAACGAGTTTATCGGGAAAGTGGCGCCGGCCGTTGTGCCTGGACTCGGATAAGCGAAACGGGCCTGGCAATCTTCATCAGGCTTCTATACTGCAACACCCGACCTCACGTTTCTGGAGTGTTGACGCATGGAAAAGCACGAACCCGATAACGCAGCCGAACCACGCTTCGAACACGGACGCTTTCAGATTATCGCCGGTTTTGGTGGCTGTTTTACCCCGGACACCGCCGAGGATATCCCGCTGCTCTGGGAAAAGTTTTTGCCCTGGCTCGGTAAAGTGCCAGGGCAGAAAGATGAGGTCACCTATGGCGTGTGTTGCAACCCGGACGGGAAGGGTGGGTTTGAATACATTGCCGGCGTGGAAGTCAGCCGGCTCGATGATTTGCCCGAACAGTTGCGCTGGATCGAAATACAGCCTGCGCACTACGCAGTGTTCGAACACAAAGGTCCGTTGAAAGCCCTGCCGCAGACGTTCCACTACATCTGGAAAGAGTGGCTGCCGCGATCCGGCCACACAGCTGCCGAGGCCCCGGAGTTCGAACGCTACAGCGAAGACTTCAACCCCAGGACCGGCGAAGGCTCTCTGGAAATCTGGATTCCTCTCAAACCGAGCTGATTGCCATCCTCTCGGCAATGCAAACCGGTGGGAGCGAGCCTGCTCGCGATAGCGGTGCCATATCCAACATCAATGCAAGCTGGCCCACCACAATCGCGAACAGGCTCGCGCCCACAGACAGGTTATCTCCTGGTCAAAACACCAGCCCCATCCGCCGCTCATAACCGATGCGGCCCTTGTACGCTTCGCCACTGTCGACCCAGCCCAGCCGGGTATACAGGCCGATGGCCGAGACATTATCGGCGTCGACCGAAAGCTCCAGTCCTCTGATTTGCGGCCATGCCGCCCGAGCCGCGGCAGGAAGCGCTTGCAGGCAGGCCCTGCCGTAACCCTTGCCCTGGGCCCGATAATCAACTTGCAGGGCGTGCAGGGTGGCGCTGTGTTCGTTGGCCCAGGCGGGCAGTACTGGCGGGCGCTTGAGTAACAGGAACGCCACGGGCACCTCGCCAGCCAGCAACGCAAACCCTTTGACGCCAGGGCCGGGCCTGGACAACAGCGTGTGCAGTGCGCCGTGGATATCGCCGGCGAACTTGATCTGTTCGGGGTGGATTTCGATGGCTTCGACCTGCGTGCGCTGCAGCTCGGTGAGGTCTTCGTAGGGTACGAGCTGAGCGGTCACAAAAGCATCCGTTGTTTGCCGACAGAATGGGCCTGGGATTCTAGCGAATTTTTTTCTTTGAATTATTTTTGTTTGGGTTGTCGATTCGCAGTTTCTCTAAACGACAAAGGGTGTCTTCAACAAAAACCTGCGGAGAATCACCATGAATACCCAAACCACCGAAACCGAAATCAAGGCCTTGATCGAGATTTATCGGCAGGCCGTCATGGAAAAAAATGTTGAAAAAGTCATGGCGCTCTATGACGACAACATCGTTTCGTTCGATGCCATCCAGGCCCTGCAATTCAAGGGCAAAGTCGCTTACCGGGCCCATTGGCAGGCGTGCATGGAGATGTGCCCTGGACCACACAAGTTCGACTTCCATCAGATCGAGATTACCGCAGCTGACACGATCGCCTTCGCTCACTGGCTGGCCTATTGCGGTGGCACCAACGACAAAGGTGAAGAGCAGGCTTGCTGGATGCGCACGACCGCCTGCTATCAACGGGTGGCCGGGCAATGGAAGATTGTCCACGAACACTGGTCCGCGCCGTTTGATCCGATGGCCGGTACGGTGATGTTCGACCTGCAGCCCTGATCGTCGGTTTTTTCGCTGAGCGCTTTTCTGCGGTCCATAGTTGATCAGTTCGATCACGGAGCTTTCCATGAAGTACTTATGCCTGGTCTATAGCAACGAGCATGCGCTGCACAACTCACCCGACAGCCCGCAGGACGCTGAATGCATGGCCTACGCCGAGTCGATCCAGGGCAGCGGTCGTATGATTGCCGCCGAGGCCCTGGAGTCGGTGCAGACCGCTACCACGGTGCGCATGCGCGGCGGCAAGTTGTCGATCACGGACGGTCCGTTTGCCGAGACCAAGGAGCAACTGGCGGGCTTCTACCTGATCGACGCCAAAGACCTGAACGAAGCCCTCCAGGTCGCCGGCAACATTCCGGCGGCCCGGGTCGGCTGCGTCGAGGTCCGACCGGTACGCCAACTGAATCCCTGAACAACAATCACAAACAGGATTTCATTCATGAACCTCAAACCTGCCGCGTTCGAGTTATCCATCAGCCGAGTGATCGACGCCTCGCGCCAGAAGATTTTCCGCGCCTGGACCGAGCCGGCGCTGCTTGTCCAATGGTGGGGACCCCACGGCATGACTACGCCGGAGTGCGAAATGGAGCTGTGGGTCGGTGGTCAGTTTCGCACCCTGATGCGTGCCCCGGACGGCAGTGAATATCCGACCATGGGCGTGTTCCTGGAAATCGTTGCCCCGCAGCGGCTGGTCTTCACCGATGCGTTTGTGCCCGGCTGGATCCCCTCCGGCAAAGCCTTCATGACCGGCGAAGTGTTGCTTGAGGAGATGGGCGATAAAACCCTTTACACCGCCCGCGCCCTGCACTGGAACGAAGAAGACCGCCAGGCCCACGAAGCCATGGGCTTTCATGACGGCTGGGGCCAGAGCCTGGATCGGCTCGAAGCGCTGGTGACCCAGGGCATGCCCGACTGATGTCGGCCGAAGAAGTCAGTGCACGGGTCGAGCAGGTTTATCGGCAAGACTCGCGGCGCATCCTGGCGACGCTGATTCGCCTGCTGGGGGATTTCGACCTTGCTGAAGAGGCCTTGCACGAGGCCTTCTTCATCGCGGTCGAGCGCTGGCAGCGCGACGGTGTGCCGGACAATCCTCGGGCCTGGCTGGTATCGGCCGGGCGCTTCAAGGCCATCGACAGTTTGCGCCGGCGCGCTCGCTTCGCGGCGAGCCGGCCGATGCTGATTGCCCAGCTCGAAGAACTGGAGCAGAGCGACTGGAGTGATGAGGACGTGGAAGACGATCGCCTGCGGCTGATCTTCACCTGTTGCCACCCGGCCCTGGCCGCTGATGCCCAGGTGCCGCTGACGTTGCGGGAAGTGTGCGATCTGACCACCGAAGAGATCGCCCGGGCTTTTCTCGCCGCCCCGGCGGCCATCGCCCAGCGCATCGTGCGGGCCAAGGCAAAAATTCGCGATGCGAAGATCCCCTATCAGGTGCCGTCTCGCTCGGAACTGCCCGAGCGGCTGGACAGTGTGTTGCGAGTGATC
>NZ_WUUD01000013.1:10290-36400 GCF_009831705.1 Pseudomonas sp. PICF6
ATTCGGCCTCGATGGGGGCTGAGGTGACGCGTGAAGATTTGACCCGCGAAGCCATCCGCCTGGCCCGCCTGTTGATGGAGCTGTTGCCTGAAGCCGAAGTCATGGGTTTGCTGGCATTGATGCTGCTGCACGAGTCGCGGCGGCGAGCACGAACTTCTCCCGGCGGTGAACTGATCCTGCTGGATGAGCAGGACCGATCCTTGTGGGACGCCGACATGATCGCCGAAGGCTGCGCCCTGGTGGAAGCCGCGCTCAATACCCGAAGGTTCGGGCCTTATTGCCTGCAAGCTGCGATTGCGGCAGTGCATGCCGAAGCCCCCACGGCGCAGGAGACCGACTGGCCGCAGATCGTCGGCCTCTATGACGTGTTGCTGCGTGCGGTGCCTTCGCCGGTGATCGAACTCAACCGCGCCGCGGCCCTGGCCAAGCGCGATGGACCGCAAGCGGGCTTGCAGCGGATCGACGCGATTCTGGACCGGGGCGAGTTGCTCGATTATCACCTGGCCCACTCGGCGCGGGCAGAACTCTGCCGGCAGTTGGGACGCGTGGAGGAGGCGAGGGCGGCATATCGACGCGCGCTTGAATTGACTCAGCAATTGCCGGAGAGGCGGTTTATCGAGGGGCGGCTTGCGGGATTACAGTGATGACCACAAGCGATGAAATCCTGTGGGAGCGGGCGTTGTGGTGTGCATCGTATTTATGAACAGCTGAAACCACTGTGGGAGCGAGCCTGCTCGCGATAGCGTCATGTCAGTCACATTGCTGTTGGCTGAAACATCGCTATCGCGAGCAGGCTCGCTCCCACAGGGTTTTATGGCTTGGCTGACGGGCATAACCCGTCAGTCAACCAGCCTTGATCAGAACTCGTGATCAGCGCTGTCCGGGTTCAGGTCGCTGATGCCCAGTTTGCCCGCGGCCTGTTCGATCGCGCCGGTTTGCTTGACCAGTGCGGCAATGGCGTCGCGCACGACCTGGTTGCCAGCGGTGTTGCCCGCAGCGATCAGTTGGTCGTAGTGCTCACCCTTGTTGGCGTGATCGACCATGACCTGGATCTTGGCTTCGGTGTCGGCCAGGTCGGCCTTGAGGGCGTTGTCAGCGGCCGGGTCAGCCTTGGCCACCAGGGACGACAGGCTGGCGCCGGTCATCTTGGTGCCGTCGACGCGGGTGTATTCGCCCAGGTAAACGTTGCGTACGCCTTTGGCGTCGTAGAAGTGCGAGTTGTGGGTGTTGTCGCTGAAGCAGTCCTGCTCGTCTTCTGGCGAGTTGGCTTCCAGGGACACCTTCATGCGTTCGCCCGCCAGTTCACCCAGGGACAGGCTGCCCATGCCGAACAGCATCTTGCGCAGGCCGGTTTCGGCAGGCTCGGCTTCCAGGGTGGCGCGGTAGTTGTCAGCCACGTTTGGCTTCCAGTTGCCGACCATTTCTTCCAGATCGCTGACCAGCAGTTGGGTCACGGCCTTGAGGTAGGCGCGACGACGGTCGTTGTGACCGCCAGTAGCCCCGGCACCTTCCAGGTAATCGGAGGCCGGACGCTTGCCGGCACCAGGGCCGGTGCCGTTGAGGTCTTGGCCCCACAGCAAAAATTCGATGGCGTGGTAGCCGGTGGCGACGTTGGCCTCGGAACCGCCCAGCTCGTTCAGGCTGGCAAGTTTCTCCGGGGTGATGTCTTTCACGTCGACCTTGTCTTCGCCTACCTGGACCTCGGTATTGGCGATGATATTGGCGGTGGCGCCCGGGTTACCCAATGCGTGCGCGTAGGAGGTGTCGACGTAGTCGATCAGGCCTTCATCCAGCGGCCAGGCGTTCAATTGGCCTTCCCAGTCGTCGATGATGGTGTTGCCGAAGCGGAACACTTCGCTTTGCAGGTAAGGGACGCGCGCAGCGACCCAGGCGGCCTTGGCGGCGTTGAGGGTCTCGTCGTTCGGTTTGGCCAGGAACGCATCGATCGCGGTTTGCAGGGTTTTCGCGGTGGATTCGGCATCGCTGTAGACCGCATGGACGATGTCGGCGTAGTGCGCGACAACGGCCTTGGCAGCGGCCTCGTCGATTTTGCCGGCTGCGGCTGGGGCGGCGGTGCTGGCTGCAGGCGTGGGCGCTTGCGGCGCGGCGGCCTTGTCTTTGCCTTCGCCGCAACCGGCGAGGGAAATAGCGATGGCCAGCAAACTGGCGGTAGCCAGAGGCATACGAATCATGGCGAACATCCTGCTTCGGTGATGGATGGGACAGGCGCGAGGTGCGCAAAGCTGCGACATAATGCGAAAGATTTGCATTATGTGTAAAGGGTTGTAGCTGTAAATATTTCTTATTTGTGATGCGGCGCGGGCAGCCTTCCGTAGGCGCCGCCGAGCTAAGCGAGGCGGCGATCTCTGCCCAGACGCTTGAGTCTCAAGCGAACAAACCAAAGAGCGCAGGCTTCGCCAACTCCGGCAGAGGCATGACTACCCGAGGAGAAAGAATCAGATGATGGAGACTTTGCTGCGCTGCGCCTGCTTGAGATAGATGCCCAACTCCCGTGCCGGCAGCGGTTTGCTGTAGTAATACCCCTGACCTTCATGGCAGCCCTCGGAGATGATGTAGGCTTCCTGCTCGACCGTCTCAACCCCCTCGGCGATTACCTGCATCCCCAGGCTCTTGCCCAACTGGATGATGGCCCGGACGATGGTCGCGTCATCCTCGTCATCGAGCAGGTCCTGGACGAAGCTCTTGTCGATCTTGATCTTGTCCAGCGGCAGGCTCTTGAGATAACTCAGGGACGAATAACCGGTCCCGAAGTCATCGATGGCAATCAGCGCGCCGGAGCGGCGCAGACTGAGCAAGTGCTGGGCGGCTGTCGTGATGTCTTCCATCAGGCCGGTTTCCGTGACCTCCAGCTCCAGGCTGCGCGGCGGCAGGCGGTACATCTGCAGCAAGTTGTTCACCACCCGCGGCAGTTCGGCATGGTGCAATTGCACGGTGGACAGGTTGACCGCCATGCGCAGGTCAACGAAGCCCTGGTCATGCCATTCGCGCAACTGTTTGCAAGCCTGATCCAGGACCCATTCACCGATGGCGATAATGGTGCCGTTCTGTTCGGCCAGGGGAATGAACAGGTCCGGCGGCACGAGGCCGTGTTCGGGGTGATGCCAGCGAATCAGCGCCTCGGTACCGACCACTCGCAGGTCGCGATAGCTGACCTGCGGCTGATACACCAGGCTGAACTGCTCGAGGAGCAGAGCCTCGCGCAGGTCTTTTTCCAGCTCGCGACGGCGGCGCATTTCACTGTCGACGCTGGCGATGTAGAACTGGTAGCGATTGCGCGAGCGGGCCTTGGCCAGGGTCATGGTCTGCTCGGCTTTCTGCAACAACTTCTCGGTGCTGTCCCCGTCCTCGGGAAAGAGGGTGATGCCAATGGTCGCCCGTAGGCGGATTTGCTGATCATCGAGGATGAACGGCGCCTCCAGGTCATCGAGGATGCTCTGGGCCAACTCGGCGGCTTCGTAAGGTTGTTCGATATCGGCCTGGACCAGGGCGAACTGGTCGCCCCCCAGTCGCGCCAGCGCGCCAAGGCGTCCGCTGTGGGCTCGCAGCCTATCTGCCAGGGCCAGCAGCAACTGGTCACCGGTTTGATAGCTGAACTGTTCGTTGATGCCCTTGAAGTCATCCAGCCCCACACACAGTACGGCCACCCGGCGTTGCAAGCGCCCGGCATCCACCAGGATCTTGTCCAGTTGCTGTTGAAGCTGTTGACGATTGGGCAGGCCGGTGAGGAAGTCATACTGGGCCATGCGCAGCAGGCTGTTTTCCGCCTCGTGGCGCAGGTGTGTATTGCGCTCGATGGAGGCGAGCAATTGGTTGGCGGTGTTGATCCAGAGCCCCAACTCATTTTGTTCGTGGCCGCGTAGCTGCGGGATCTTGTGTTCACTCGGCCGGTCGGGGTTGATTTCGGTCAGGTGTTCGATGATCCGCGACAGTGGTTTGGTCAGCAGCCAGTGATAGACCAGGTACAACACCAGGCCCATCGCCAGGGCTCGCAACATGCCCGATATGAAAATGATTACGGAGTTGACGATGAAACTCTGGCCGTAGGTGGCGGTGTCGAGAGTAATGCTCAGGTCACCGTAATATTCACTGTAAGGCCCGCGACCCACCAGTTGCGTGGTGAATGTGCGTTCCTTGCCAAGGATCAGGTCGGTCAGCCAGCGACTTCCAGAGTGCTGCAAAGGCCGGGTTTTTTCGGCAAGCATGGTCTCTTGAGGGTGACCGATAGAAGCCATGCGCACCGCTTGGTCCTGAAACAGCCCCTCGATCACTTGCATGCCCATCTCCCGGTCAAGGCTATAGACGGCCTGGGTCGAAGGGTCCCGGAACATATCAAGAATTCGTTGGGCATCGCTGGCGACGGCATGGTCGGTTTTGTAGGCATCGAAAACGATCTGGGCGCAGCTCAATACCACGCCGACGATCAATGCCGAAAGGAGCACGACCCGGAGCAACTTCACAGACAAGCTGTTCTTGAGTTCCAGCTTCAAAGAGGGGGTTCCTTGTTCCGTGCGAGTAGCGTCAAGTTGCCATGAGTATTGGCAATCCTGTGATGTCAGTCAAAGGGACAATCAAACACAAGGGTCTTCGCCTGAAACCTGGCCGTTATACGGTGTTTCCAGAGTTATTGCTCTACGACCATTGTGTCGGATGGAAGGGCCCGCAACTTGAGGCCTGGGTTTGATTTTTGTTGGATTTCAGACACGAGGTAGGGGGCCGGACAAGATCCCGGGGCTTTGTGCCAGCTAAAAAAAAACCCGGCAAAGCGCCGGGTTCTTTTGTCTGGCATTACGGATCAAGCGGTGAAGGTCTTGCCTTCGAACTGCTCGGCCACAAACTTCCAGTTGACCAGGTTCCAGAACGCTTCGACGTATTTCGGACGAAGGTTGCGGTAGTCGATGTAGTAGGCGTGTTCCCAAACGTCGCAGGTCAGCAGCGGGGTGTCGCCGCTGGTCAGCGGGTTGCCGGCGCCGATGGTGCTGGCCAGGGCCAGGGAACCGTCAGCCTTTTTCACCAGCCAGCCCCAACCGGAACCGAAGGTGCCGACGGAAGTCTTGGTGAATTCTTCCTTGAACTTGTCGAACGAGCCGAACGCACTGTTGATGGCGTCGGCCAGCGCGCCGGTAGGTTGACCACCGGCGTTTGGCGCCAGGCAGTTCCAGTAGAAGGTGTGGTTCCAGACCTGAGCGGCGTTGTTGAAGATACCGCCCGAGGAAGTCTTGACGATTTCTTCCAGGGTCTTGCCTTCGAACTCGGTGCCAGGTACCAGGTTGTTCAGGTTCACGACGTAGGTGTTGTGGTGCTTGTCGTGGTGGAATTCCAGAGTCTCTTTGGAGATGTGCGGCTGCAGTGCATCGTGTGGATAAGGCAGCGGCGGCAATTCGAAAGCCATGGTGATTCTCCTAATCAGGTCAGTTGCGGTGAGCGCAAGGCCGATCACGGGCGGCCAGACTAGCGCCGGGGAGTTTGTACTCATTGCGGCGCAGGAGTCGGATCATAGCACCGGGGGAACGGCATAACCACGCAACAACTGTGTGGGATAGAGGTTCCAGAGCGGTTTGGAATAATCAGCCAGAGACGATCAACTGTATGGCCACGCTGAACATCATCGTTGCCACCAGCACATCCAGTATCCGCCAGGTACTCGGCCGTGCCAGCCACGGTGCCAGCCATGCCGCACCGATTGCCAGTGTGAAGAACCACAGCAACGAGGCACTGGCCGCTCCCACGACATAGGCGCCAGGCACGCTTTGCTGGGCCCCGAGGGAACCGATCAGCAACACGGTGTCGAGATAGACGTGGGGGTTGAGCAGGGTCACCGCCAACGCACTGAGCAGCACCGCCCGTAACGAGCGCACGACCTGTTTTTCATCTTGTTGCAGGCTTTGTTTCGAACAGGCCCGACGCAACGCCAGGCTGCCATACCAGAGCAGGAACCCGGCGCCGCCCCAGCGGGCTATTGAAAGGAGCAACGGGCTTTGGGCCAGCAGTGTCGCCAGGCCGAACACCCCGGCGGCCACCAGCAACGCATCGCAAGTTACACACAGGACGGCGACCGGCAAGTGATGTTCGCGGCGCAGGCTTTGCGCCAGCACGAAGGCGTTCTGAGCGCCGATGGCCATGATCAGCCCGAGGGCCACCAGTAGTCCGTTCATGTAGCTTTGCCACATAAATTACTCCCCGAGTAGGTATGAATGCGGGTGTCATTCTCTGGTGCAAAGCGGTATAAGAAAAACCAATATTGCTGATTGCTCATTAGGAAAACTGATGTTCGATTACAAATTGCTTTCCGCTCTGGCGGCGGTTGTCGAACAGGCCGGATTCGAGCGTGCCGCCCAAGTGCTGGGTTTGTCGCAGTCGGCGATTTCCCAGCGGATCAAACTGCTGGAGGCGCGGGTCGGCCAGCCGGTGCTGGTGCGCGTCACACCGCCGGCACCGACCGAAATCGGTCGCCGCTTGCTCAACCATGTGCAGCAGGTGCGGCTGTTGGAGCGCGACCTGCAAAGCCTGGTGCCAGCGCTGGATGAGGAGGGGCTGCCTGAGCGCCTGCGGATCGCCTTGAATGCCGACAGCCTGGCCACTTGGTGGGCGGTGGCCGTTGGAGATTTCTGCGCCGAACATCATCTGTTGCTCGACTTGGTGGTGGAAGACCAGACCGTCGGCCTCAAACGCATGCGTGCCGGTGAGGTGGCGGCGTGCGTCTGCGCCAGTGAACGTCCGGTGGCTGGTGCCCGTAGTGTGTTGTTGGGGGCCATGCGCTACCGGGCGTTGGCCAGCCCGGCGTTCATCGCCAGGCATTTCCCCGATGGGGTGCGCGCCGATCAACTGGCGCGCACGCCGGCGCTGGTGTTCGGCCCGGATGATTTCCTGCAGCATCGCTACCTTGCTTCCCTGGGGGTCGAAGGCGGTTTCGAACATCATCTCTGCCCGTCGTCCGAAGGTTTCATTCGGCTCGCCGAAGCGGGGCTTGGCTGGGGACTGGTGCCGGAGTTGCAAATGCGTGAGCAACTGGAGCGGGGCGAGTTGGTGGAATTGCTGGCAGATAAACCGATTGATGTGCCGTTGTACTGGCATCATTGGCGCAATGGTGGGCAGTTACTGGGTTTGTTGACTGAACGATTGATCAAGGCGGCAAGCAGCAAGCTCCAAGCGGTAAGTTGAAAGCGATTGGCTTGAAGCTTGTAGCTTGAAGCTCGAATCTGATTTTAGGAGTCTTCATGAAAATTCTGGTTACCGGCGCAAGTGGCTTCATTGGCGGGCGCTTTGCGCGATTCGCTCTGGAGCAGGGCCTGGATGTACGGGTCAACGGTCGCCGGGCCGAGAGCGTTGAGCACCTGGTGCGTCGCGGGGCGCAGTTCATCCAGGGGGATCTGAGTGACCCGTTGCTGGCTCGCGACCTGTGCCTTGATGTTGACAGCGTCGTGCATTGCGCCGGTTCCGTGGGGCTTTGGGGGCGCTATCAGGATTTTCACCAGGGCAACGTCCAGGTCACGGAAAACATTGTCGAGGCCTGCCTCAAGCAGAAGGTCCGGCGCCTGGTTCATCTGTCATCGCCGTCTATTTACTTCGATGGCCGGGACCATCTGGACCTGACCGAAGAACAAGTGCCCAAACGCTTCAAACATCCCTACGCTGCCACCAAATACCTGGCTGAACAGAAAGTCTTCGGGGCTCAGGAGTTCGGTCTCGAAGTACTGGCTCTGCGCCCGCGCTTTGTCACCGGCGCCGGCGACATGAGCATTTTTCCCCGGCTGTTGAAAATGCAACGCAAGGGCCGCTTGGCCATTGTCGGCAACGGGTTGAACAAGGTGGATTTCACCAGCGTGCAGAATCTCAACGAAGCGCTGCTCAGCAGTCTTTTGGCCGGCGAATCGGCCCTTGGCAAGGCTTACAACATCAGCAACGGCACGCCGGTGCCGTTGTGGGATGTGGTCAATTATGTGATGCGACAGATGGAAGTCCCACAGGTCCGGCGTTATCGTTCCTACCGGCTGGCCTACAGCGTCGCCGCCCTGAATGAAGGTTTTTGCACGTTATGGCCGGGCCGTCCCGAACCGACGTTGTCGCGCCTGGGCATGCAGGTCATGAACAAGAATTTCACCCTGGACATCAGCCGTGCCCGGCATTATCTGGATTACGATCCACAGGTCAGCCTGTGGACCGCTCTTGATGAGTTCTGCGCCTGGTGGAAAGCCCAGGATGCCCGCTGATCGCCCCGTCATGAACCGAGTGCCAGGTTCGGGGTCAATCGGTGCGGCGGGCGAGGGGGTTATACTCGCTGCATCAAGCCAACACCGGTTTCCCAAAGGTTGAACCCAATGCCCATGCGTAACGATTCCAACGACGACTTCGATGATATACCGAGCTTGCGGATGCGGGCCGACATTCCCGATGACGATGACTTTCTGCCTGAGCGCGAACGCCCGCCCCACGTGCAAGCGCGCCCGGCACCCGTTGCGGCGGCCAAGGTCAAGGGGGCCAGTACCGGGCCACTGTGGGCACTGGTCGGTGCGCTGTTGTGTGCGCTTGCCTTCCTGGCGTGGTGGAGCTTCCAGCAGATTTCCTTGATGGAACAGCAGCTGGTGGCCACCCAGGAAAGTTTCGCCCGTATCAGTGAAGACGCGGCGGGGCGCTTGCAGGACATTTCCGGCAAGGTGGTAGCCGGTCAGTCCAATGTCATGAGCGACAGTGAAGCCTTGAAGTTGCAGATCAAACAGCTGGAAGGCAAGCTCCAGGAGCAGGGCAAGCAATTCGAAAGCAAGCTGCAGGAGCAGTACAAACAACAGATGGTCGCGTTCGGTCCGTCCGCCGACCTGGACAAGGAGCTGGCCCAGATCATTGCCCAGACCACTGAGCAGCAGAACGCCAGCACTCAGTTGCAAGCTTCCAACAAGGAACTCCAGGACCAGGTCAAGGCGCTGGCGGCTGAAGTTTCCGCCCTGAAAAACCAGGGCGAGGATGGTGCTCTCGATGCCCGGCTCAAGAGCATCGGTGCCGACATCACCGCCCTGAAACGCGCCACTTCCAATTCTGCCATCGAGCGTCTGGAGCAGGACGTGATCGTGCTCAAGAGCCAGCAGGACAACGGGGGCAACAACACCGCCGAGTTCGACGCCTTCCGCGGCCAGGTCACCCGCAATATCAACACGCTGCAAGCGCAGATCCGCAACCTGCAGCAGCAACTTGGCAGCCGAGCTCAGTGACGAGGCTGTAGTCGCGAGCGGTGGGTCAGTCAGTTTGCATCAATGGCTGATGTGCCACCGCCATCGCGAGCAGGCTCGCTCCCACATCGTGAGTCGTGCGCTTGCAAAGTGTTCAGCCGCTGCAAACCGGTGGGCTTGCCGATCCTTGCGCTGATCGGCAAGTGGGACCAGACAAATGCACAAAAAAAGGCCCGCATCGCTGCGGGCCTTTTGTTGAGTAACGGCGGCAATTCAGCCCGCCACCAACACCCGTATGGCCTCCAGGCGCAGCGCCGCCTTCTCAAGCATCGCCAGACCTTGCTCACGCTGTTGGCGCAGAGCCACCAGTTCGCTGTCGCGTACCGTCGGGTTGACCGCTTGCAGGGCAGTCAGGCGCGCCAGTTCTTCGTCGGTATCGGCTGCCAGGCGACGCTGGGCTTCGGCCACGCGTTCGGCGTGACGCGGGGCGATCTTCTCTTCACCGGCGTTGATCCGTGGCGAGAGCTGGTCACGCTGGGCCTGGATGAACTTGTTGGCGCTGGCCCGAGGCACGCTTTCCAACTGATCGTTCAAAGTCTCGAACGAGACTCGGGCGGCGAGGTCGTTGCCATTGGCGTCCAGCAGGCAGCGCAGGGCGGCCGGCGGCAGGTAACGGCCCAGTTGCAGTGAGCGCGGGGCAACCACCTCACTGACATAGAGCAGTTCCAGCAACACGGTGCCGGGCTTGAGAGCCTTGTTCTTGATCAGCGCTACGGCGGTATTGCCCATGGAGCCGGACAGCACCAGGTCCATGCCGCCTTGCACCATCGGGTGCTCCCAGGTAATGAACTGCATGTCTTCGCGAGACAGCGCCTGGTTGCGGTCGTAGGTGATGGTCACGCCTTCGTCGTCGCCCAGCGGGAAGCTGGCGTCGAGCATTTTTTCGCTCGGCTTGAGGATCAGCGCGTTGTCCGAATGGTCCTCGCTGTCGATGCCGAACGCATCGAACAGGGTTTCCATGTAGATCGGCAGGGCGAACTGGTCGTCTTGTTCGAGAATGGCCTCTACCAAGGCATCGCCTTCACCCGCGCCGCCGGAGTTGAGCTCCAGCAGACGGTCGCGACCGGTGTGCAGCTCGGCCTCCAAGCGTTCGCGTTCGGTGCGGGCTTCGTCTATCAAGGCTTGCCACTGGCCGTCATCGGCTTCTTCCAGCAATGGCAGCAGGCGCGGGCCGAACTGATGCTGCAAGGCGTTGCCGGTCGGACAGGTATTGAGGAACGCGTTCAGGGCCTCGTGATACCACTGGAACAGCCGCGCTTGCGGGCTGGTTTCCAGGTACGGCGCATGCAGCTCGATGGTGTGTTTCTGGCCGATCCGGTCCAGACGGCCAATACGCTGTTCCAGCAGGTCCGGGTGCGAGGGCAGGTCGAACAGCACCAAATGGTGGGCGAACTGGAAGTTACGGCCTTCGCTGCCGATTTCCGAGCAGATCAGCACCTGGGCGCCGAACTCTTCGTCGGCGAAATAAGCCGCCGCGCGGTCGCGCTCCAGGATGTTCATGCCTTCGTGGAACACCGTGGCCGGGATGCCGGAACGTACGCGCAGAGCGTCTTCCAGATCCATGGCGGTCTCGGCGTGGGCGCAGATCACCAGCACTTTGGTGCGCTTGAGCATCTTCAGGGTGTCGATCAGCCACTCGACCCGTGGGTCGAAACGCCACCAGCGCTGTTCTTCGTTGGCGTCCGGCTGAGCCTGGAAGCTGACTTCCGGGTACAGCTCGGCGTGATCACCCAACGGCAGCTCGAGGTATTCGTCCGGGCACGGCAGCGGGTAGGCGTGCAGCTTGCGCTCCGGGAAACCCTGTACGGCGGCGCGCGTATTGCGAAACAGCACGCGGCCGGTGCCGTGGCGGTCCAGCAGTTCGCGGACCAGGCGGGCGCTGGCTTCAACATCGCCATCATTGACGGCGGTCAGCAGCGCTTCGCCCTCGTTACCCAGGAAGCCGTGAATGGTCTTGTGCGCCTCGGGTGAGAGACGGCCCTTGTCCAGCAGCTCCTGCACGGCTTCGGCCACCGGGCGATAATTTTCGCTCTCGGCGCGGAAGGCCTTGAGGTCATGGAAGCGGTTCGGGTCCAGCAGGCGCAGGCGGGCGAAGTGGCTGTCCTGGCCCAGCTGTTCCGGGGTCGCGGTCAGCAGCAGTACGCCGGGAATCGTTTCGGCAAGCTGTTCGACCAGGGCGTAATGCGGGCTGACCTGATCTTCGTGCCAGACCAGGTGGTGGGCTTCGTCGACCACCATCAGGTCCCAGCCGGCGGCAAACAGCGCGTCCTGGGCCTTCTCATCGTCCACCAGCCACTCCAGCGCCACCAGGGCCAGTTGGGTGTCTTCGAACGGGTTGCTGGCATCGCTTTCGATGAAGCGTTCTTCGTCGAACAAGGCGACCTGCAGGTTGAAACGCCGACGCATTTCCACCAGCCACTGGTGCTGAAGGTTTTCCGGTACCAGGATCAGCACGCGGCTGGCGCGGCCGGAGAGCAGTTGGCGGTGGATGATCAGGCCGGCTTCGATGGTCTTGCCCAGGCCCACTTCGTCTGCCAGCAATACCCGTGGCGCGATGCGGTCGGCCACTTCACGGGCGATGTGCAATTGGTGGGCGATGGGCTGGGCACGTACGCCACCCAGGCCCCAGAGCGGCGACTGCAACTGGCGGCTGGTGTGTTCCAGGGTGTGGTAGCGCAGGGAAAACCATGCCAGCGGGTCAATCTGGCCGGCGAACAGACGGTCACTGGCCAGGCGGAACTGGATAAAGTTCGACAGCTGGGTTTCCGGCAGAGTGACAACCTCGTTCTGCCCATTGAGGCCGTGGTAGACCAGCAGCCCATCGACATCGTCGACTTCGCGCACGGTCATTTTCCAGCCTTCGAAGTGAGTGATCACATCGCCCGGCGAAAACCGCACGCGGGTGAGGGGCGCATTCCGTAGCGCGTACTGGCGAGTGTCGCCAGTGGCCGGATAGAGCACGGTCAACAAGCGGCCGTCCTGTGCCAGAACGGTGCCTAAACCCAGCTCGGCTTCGCTGTCACTGATCCAGCGTTGCCCCGGTTGATACTGCTGCGCCATGCTGCCTGACTCCCGCCTTGAAAAAGCCGGTTATCTTAACGGAATGATCCCTCAGACCAAAGGATTTACGTAGACATCGGGTCGCCATGGGCATTGATTACTTACCGGCGGTGCGGAACTTAAGTGTGCTGAGTGATCAAACAAGCTCGGCCCGGCCTATTGTGATAATGCCAACCGGGTCACAAGTTTCAGACCAGCGGTTCAAGCTGT
Organism: Pseudomonas sp. PICF6; assembly: GCF_009831705.1. Classification (NCBI taxonomy): domain Bacteria; kingdom Pseudomonadati; phylum Pseudomonadota; class Gammaproteobacteria; order Pseudomonadales; family Pseudomonadaceae; genus Pseudomonas; species Pseudomonas sp. PICF6. Next base: position 22,800 of record NZ_WUUD01000013.1, read on the forward strand.
CCTTCGCTCAGCCGACAACCTGAAGACAGGAGACCTTTATGTTGCCACCCATGCTCCCTTTGAGCGCCGTACCCATCACCGCTCAACAGGATCCGGTCCGCCAGCGACCGGACATACCGCCCGTGGTCCCGGTGCAGCAAAGCTCCAACGAAAGCACCATCGACCTGAAGAATCGCGACCCGGAGGAGGCTGCGCTGTTGCTGCGCGAGGAGCAACAGCGCCAGCAGGAACGCAACAAGCGCCGCCGTGAAGCCGACGAAGATCCCGAAGCGCACCTGGCCGTACCGGGCACTGAACTGAACGCCGACAACACCGTGCCAGTGGTGCCGTTGGTGGAAGGGGAAGAGCGTCAGGGCTTGTGGGTCGATATCCAGGTCTGATCCAGGCTTTTGTCGACGCATGCAGGCTGGTCAACCCGCTCGACAGCCTTCATCATGAGAGCATCCGCAGTTCACCGTACGATGCCGACACGCCATGAGCCAAGACGACAAACTGATCGACCTCAGTGCTGAGCGCGCCAAGCGCGTTCACGACCTCAACGAAAAACGCCTTAACGAAGTCCGCCAGGCTTTCGAGCAAGCCATGCCATTGGGCAAAGCCCAGAAAAAACCGAAGAAAAAACCCAAAAAGCGCTGACTCCCCCCTCTATCCATTGATACAGATCAGTTATTTCCCTTCCTTTTCGCCGCGTCGCGAGCGTTATTGACCCCGGTCAATTTTCATCCAGGCCTGATTGGTTAACTTGCACCCATCGCAACAGGGGCAAGACCAGGAGGCCAGTCATGTTTTTCGATAATGTGGTGTTTGCCGGAGTGTTGACCGTCGGCCTCATGTTCGTGTTTTTCGCCGGCTTCGGATTATTCATCTGGAAAGATGCACACAAGCGCAAAAAGCCGTAGGTCTTTCCAGCTACAACGAGCACGCAAGGCATTTTGGGCGACTTCGGTCGCCCTTTTTTTTGAGCGGATTTCCCCTGTTCCACACAAGCCCATTGTGGGAGCGAGCTTGCTCGCGATAGCGGTATGTCTGTAGATACATGTGTTGACTGACCCGGCGCCATCGCGAGCAAGCTCGCTCCCACAGTAGTCAGGTGTCCGGGCATAAAAAAAGGTGCGATCCGCCAGGACCGCACCTTTTTTATTAGCCGCTGATATCAGCTGCCGATGGCCTTGGACGCCAGCCAGAACAGCGCCGCCGAGAGGGCCACTGTCGCCGGCAGGGTCAGTACCCAGGCCAGCAGGATGGTCCGTACCGTGCCACCTTGCAGACCGCTTTTGTTGGCGACCATGGTGCCCGCCACGCCGGACGACAGTACGTGGGTGGTGGAAACCGGCAGGCTGAAGATGTTCGCCGCACCGATCATGCACGCCGTGGTGATTTGCGCCGACATACCTTGAGCGTAGGTCATGCCTTGCTTGCCGATCTTCTCACCGATGGTCAGCACCACACGCTTCCAGCCGACCATGGTGCCCAGGCCCAGGGCCAGGGCGACTGCCAGAATCACCCAGAACGGGGCGTATTCGGTGGTGGCGGTCAGGTCCTTGCGCAGCTTGTTCAGGTCGTCTTTTTCCCGAGCTGCCAGGCCTGGCAGCTTGCCAACCTTCTTCGCCGTGTCATCCAGGCAGAGCAGGTAGCGGCGAACCTCGATGCGGCTTTCCGACGGCAGCGATTGGTAATCCGCCACGCCTTTGAGGGTGTCGAGCAGCGCCGCAATGGTGGGCTCGGTCTGCTGCGGGTTGCAGCGGAATTTCTCTGGCAGATCGCCCTTCACGCTTTTGCCCAGCGCCAGGTATTCACCCAGCGATTCGCTGTTGCGCTGGTAGAACTGGCTCAGGTGCAACGTCGCGTCGCGGGTACGTTCGATCTGGTAGGTGGTGCTGTTCAGATCAAGCACGAACTGCGCCGGTACGATACCGATCAGCACCAGCATGATCAGGCCGATACCTTTCTGGCCATCGTTGGAGCCGTGGACGAAGCTGACGGCCATGGCTGAAATGACCAGCACCAGGCGATTCCAGAACGGGGGGTGTTTCTTGTCATCGATCTTGCGGCGCTGTTCCGGCGTCTTGTGCATCTTCGACAGCGGACGCCACCACTTCAGACTGATCAATACCAGTGCGGCAATCAGGAAGCCCGCCATGGGCGAGAACACCAGGGAGGCACCGATATCGATTGCCTTTTGCCAGTTCACTCCGTCGGCCAACGGGATATCGTTGATCAGCGCGTTGGCCAGGCCCACGCCGAGGATCGAACCAATCAGCGTGTGGGAGCTGGAGGCTGGGATACCGAAATACCAGGTGCCCAGGTTCCAGGTGATGGCCGCTGCGAGCAGCGAAAACACCATGGCCAGCCCGTGTCCGGTGTTCACATTGATCAGCAGCTCTACCGGCAGCAGGTGAACGATGGCATACGCCACGCCCACACCGCCCAGCAGCACGCCGAGGAAGTTGAACACACCGGAAAAGAACACCGCCAGATGAGGCGGCATGGCTTTGGTGTAGATAACAGTGGCCACCGCGTTTGCGGTGTCATGAAAGCCGTTGATGAACTCGAAGGCGAGGACAAAGGCCAGGGCGAGCAAGAGGCTCACAAGCACCCAAGCATCCAGTCCGCTAAATAAATCGATCATGAAGGTTTTCTGACCCGGTCGTAAGGGGGCGCGATTATGCCAGAAAACCTCGGTAATCGATGCATTGCCTGCTCATCGGTAACATTCTTCAACGAAATAATTTGCAGGCACCCCTTCGAACCCTGGCTTTTAGCGGGTTGCGCAAGCCATTGATTCGGGAACGGAAAACGCGCCAGGCAAGGGGCCGCTCGTCGTTGCAAGAGCCTTAAGCGGTTGTGCGAAAAATCCGAAAAGAAGGTAAGCCAAGGCCATTCCTCGACCGTTGTCGGGGAAATGGCGGCCCGCTCATGGCGGGCGTCCGGTACGGGGCCGGCCAGGGTGTCGGCCGGATACCGCTTCACAAGAACATCAAGCGCTGAGCATTACCGCTCTTCCGCTTTGAGTTCCTGTTCCATTTTCTGAAGTTCCTGGGTAAAGGCCTGGTCCTGAACGGTGGCGCGTTTACGCCAGGGTTTGCGTTCCGGTTCAGGTTGCGCGGCGTAGGTGGTGATTTCCCCGCCGTAAACTTCCTTGTAACGTTGTTCCTGGCGCTCAAGTTCCGCGCGCAGTTCGTCTTTCGTCACAGTATTACCTAATGGATTGAATTGGATCTGGTGATACGCACTGCATGTAGACATGCAGACGGCCACGGCACCAGAGCTGACAGCTGACGTAGCATCAGGAGTTTCGTATACCGCCGATACGGGGAAGCGCCATCCGGGTGCTTCGGGCACCGGCTGCCGGCACCACGCAGGATAGAAACCTGCAATGCCTGCGGACGGGAGCGGTCGATTGCCGCACCGTCACTGTGGTGCATTATAGCGGGCTGCCCGAAGAACACTATCGGGAAAAGTTAAAAGAATCTGTTGTTGTGTGAATCAATATTTGTATGTGCAACTTGTGGCAATTAGGTTTCAGGCAATGCCAGACAATGTCGCTATCCACTCTGCTGGCGCGAACTACGTTCAATACTCGTGTCGTCTTACTTATTTATCAACCCTTCACACAGAAGCAAGAGGGGGGTAGGGTGCCTTGATTGCGATTATCGGTTGATGGTTCGATAATCGAACGGTGCTGACAGCCAGCCCTTGTCTGCTCAGCGGGCAGCCGCTTGTAATAGCCGCCATTCCCCGGGAAGGACCAGATATGAACGACCAATTGCGCAACGCCTTTGCTTCTGTAGCGCCACCCATCGTTGCTTCGCCGGCCAAGCGCATCCAGGCCCTGACCGGTGACCCGGACTTCATGACGTCCCTGGCCCGAGGGTTGGCCGTGGTCCAGGCGTTCCAGGAGCGCAAGCGGCACTTGACCATCGCTCAGATCAGCCACCGCACGGAAATTCCCCGCGCCGCCGTCAGACGTTGCTTGCATACCTTGATCAAACTCGGCTACGCCACCACCGACGGACGAACCTATTCGCTGCTGCCCAAAGTATTGACCCTGGGCCATGCCTATCTTTCATCGACGCCTCTGGCCGTGTCCGCGCAGCCGTATCTGGATCGCATGAGCGAACAGCTGCATGAGGCCTGTAATATGGCGACGCTTGAAGGCGACGACATTCTTTATATCGCCCGTTCGGCCACCACCCAGCGGCTGATATCCGTGGACCTGTCCGTCGGTGGACGTCTGCCGGCCTATTGCACCTCGATGGGCAGGATTCTTCTGGCGGCACTGGACGACGCTTCCCTGCGTGATTACCTCGACCATGCCGACCTGCAGGCCAAGACCAGCCGGACCCTGCACACTCCCCAGGCTTTGCTGGAGTGTTTGCAAGAGGTGCGGCAGCAGGGATGGTGCATCGTCGATCAGGAACTGGAGCAGGGGCTGCGCTCGATTGCCGTGCCAGTCTACGACGCCTCCGGCCAGGTGGTGGCGGCGCTGAATGTCAGTACCCATGCCGGGCGGGTCAGCCGCAATGAACTGGAACAGCGCTTCCTGCCGGGGCTGTTGGGAGCCAGCCGCGACTTGAGCGCGCAACTGTTCACTTAAGCTGTTCGATAAACGCACAGAGTCGCCTCTGACGAATTGACGGTATTTGCCTCGGATCATTAATGTCGCGGCAGCGTCATCCGACGTGATCGAGCCTGGCTCGACCGATGGATGGCGGCCCAATAATAATGAGAGGCACACCTGCCATGTATACCTTCCTCGGCCTTCACCTTGACGATCGACCGACCTGTCTGTCCCGGATCGCCCGCTAACCAACACCTTTTTTGCAGCCTTGCGGTTTATTTGCCGGGCCTCTGTTCGCCTGCGTTTTCTTGCGTGGAATAAAAACAAGATGAACCAACCCCAGACCTCCGTAGGCAATTGCCTCGACGTGCAGTCCTTCATCAACGCTCAACCCATCTCGCGCTATCAGTGGCGGATAGTGATCCTGTGCTTTCTGATTGTTTTTCTCGACGGCCTCGACACCGCGGCCATGGGCTTCATCGCTCCGGCGCTCTCCCAGGACTGGGGTATTGATCGGGCCAGCCTGGGTCCGGTCATGAGTGCGGCGCTGATCGGCATGGTCTTCGGAGCTCTCGGCTCCGGCCCGTTGGCAGACCGTTTCGGCCGAAAAGTTGTGCTGGTAGGCGCGGTCGTGCTGTTCGGCGCGTTCAGCCTGGCATCGGCTTACAGCACCAACATCGATCAATTGCTGGTGCTGCGCTTTCTGACCGGCCTGGGGTTGGGCGCCGGTATGCCGAACGCCACTACCTTGCTGTCGGAATACACCCCGGAGCGTAAAAAGTCGTTGCTGGTGACCAGCATGTTCTGCGGCTTCAACCTGGGAATGGCCGGTGGCGGGTTTATCTCGGCCAAGTTGATACCGGCGTTCGGTTGGCACAGTCTGCTGCTGATCGGCGGGATCCTGCCGTTGATCCTGGCGGTGGTGCTGGTGTTCTGGTTGCCGGAGTCGGCACGTTATCTGGTGGTGCGCAATCGCGGCACGGACAAGGTGCGCAAGACCCTGGCCCCGATCGATCCGCACACCGTCGCCCAGGCGGCGAGTTTCAGTGTGCCGGAACAAAAAATCGTTAAAGCCCGCAACGTGCTGGCGGTGATTTTCTCCGGCACCTACAGCGCCGGGACGCTCTTGTTGTGGCTGACCTATTTCATGGGGCTGGTAATTGTTTACCTGCTGACCAGTTGGTTGCCGACGCTGATGCGCGACAGCGGCGCGAGCATGGAGCAGGCGGCGTTTATCGGGGCGTTGTTCCAGTTCGGCGGCGTATTGAGCGCGGTTGGGGTGGGTTGGGCGATGGATCGGTTCAATCCGCACAAGGTCATCGGCATTTTCTACTTGATGGCCGGGATATTCGCCTACGCGGTAGGGCAGAGTCTGGGCAACATTACCTTGCTTGCCACGTTGGTGCTGGTGGCCGGCATGTGCGTCAACGGCGCGCAATCGGCGATGCCGTCGCTGGCGGCGCGGTTCTATCCGACCCAAGGCCGGGCCACCGGTGTCTCGTGGATGCTGGGTATCGGCCGGTTCGGCGCGATCCTCGGCGCCTGGATGGGCGCGACATTGTTGGGCCTGGGCTGGAACTTCGAACAGGTCCTGACCGCCCTGGTCATTCCAGCGGCCCTGGCGACTGCGGCGGTGGTGATCAAGGGCATGGTCAGTCATGCGGATGCGACGTGAGGCAATGATCTGAACCTTGCGGCAGACCGGTGGGAGCGAGCCTGCTCGCGATAGCGGTGGGTCAACTTGCATAAGTGTTGACTGACCCACCTCAATCGCGAGCAGGCTCGCTCCCACAGGATCAGGGTGTCTGGGAAATCGATAGCCAAACAACAATCTGTTCGATAAACGAACACTCAGTCGATTATCGGATTGTTTGGCTGTCACCCCGAGCTTAATCTTCAGTCACTCCGGCGCTTAACCTCGCGCCTTTTTCTTCATCTTGGTCTACTGAAAAACGGGAGCCTGCCCCATGGCTGAAATCCTTTCGCTGCACGACGCAGTGAAGCAATTCGTCAATGACGGCGATACCGTCGCGCTCGAAGGCTTCACTCACCTGATTCCGACGGCGGCGGGTCATGAAATCATTCGCCAGGGCAAGAAAGACCTGACCCTGGTGCGGATGACACCCGACCTGATCTACGACCAGTTGATCGGCGCCGGTTGTGCTCGCAAGCTGATTTTCTCCTGGGGCGGCAATCCTGGGGTGGGCTCCCTGCACCGGCTGCGCGATGCCGTGGAAAAACAATGGCCGCAGCCGCTGGAGATCGAAGAGCACAGCCACGCCGACCTGGCCAATGCCTACGTCGCCGGGGCCTCGGGCCTGCCATTCGCGGTGCTGCGGGCCTACGCCGGCTCCGACCTGCCAAAGGTCAATCCGTTGATCAAAACCGTGACCTGCCCCTTCACCGGGGAAGTGCTGGCCGCCGTGCCATCCGTGCGCCCGGACATTACAGTGATCCACGCTCAAAAAGCCGACCGCAAGGGCAACGTCCTGTTGTGGGGCATTCTCGGCGTGCAGAAAGAAGCCGCCCTGGCCGCCAAGCGCTGCATCGTCACCGTGGAAGAAATCGTCGATGACCTCAACGCACCGATGAACGCCTGCGTGCTGCCGACCTGGGCGCTGAGCGCGGTGTGCCACGTACCGGGCGGCGCTCATCCGTCCTACGCGCATGGCTACACCGAACGTGACAACCGCTTCTACCAGGCTTGGGATCCGATCGCCCGGGACCGTGAGACCTTTACCGCATGGATCAATGAATACATCCACGCAACGAAAGATTTCAGTGAATTCCAGGCCCGACTGGCTGCCACTTCGCAGGTGAAATAATGACGTACTCCACCAATGAAATGATGACCGTCGCCGCAGCCCGTCGATTGCAGAACAAGGCTGTGTGCTTCGTGGGCATCGGCCTGCCATCGAAGGCAGCCAACCTGGCGCGGCTGACCTCGTCGCCGGATGTCGTGCTGATCTACGAGTCCGGTCCGATCGGGGCCAAACCCAGCGTATTGCCACTGTCTATCGGTGATGGTGAGCTGGCTGAAACCGCGGACACTGTCGTACCCACCGGTGAGATTTTTCGCTACTGGTTGCAGGGTGGACGCATCGACGTCGGCTTTCTCGGTGCAGCTCAGGTCGACCGGTTCGGCAACATCAACACCACGGTGGTGGGCGACTACCATCAACCGAAAGTCCGCTTGCCGGGCGCCGGTGGTGCACCGGAAATCGCCGGTTCGGCCAAGAGCGTGCTGATCATCCTCAAGCAGTCGGCGCGCTCGTTCGTCGACAAGCTGGATTTCATCACCTCGGTCGGTCACGGTGAGGGCGGGGATTCGCGTAAACGCCTGGGCCTGCCGGGCGCAGGTCCGGTCGGTATCATCACCGACTTGTGCATCATGGAGCCGGAAGCCGGCAGCCATGAGTTCGTGGTCACTGCGCTGCACCCCGGCGTGACCCGCGAGCAAGTCGTTGCCGCCACCGGTTGGGCGATTCGTTTTGCCGACCAGGTGCAAACCACCGCCGAGCCGACCGAAACAGAGCTGCGTGCACTGCGCGACCTGGAAGCTCGCACTGCCGCGGCCCACGGCCAGGCACCGGGAGAAGCGTGATGCGCGACGTTTATATCTGTGATGCGATTCGAACCCCCATCGGTCGCTTCGGGGGCGGTTTGTCCGCGGTGCGCGCCGATGACCTAGCCGCCGTGCCGATCAAGGCGCTGATGGAACGCAACCCATCGGTGGACTGGACTGCCGTGGACGAAGTGTTTCTCGGTTGCGCCAACCAGGCCGGGGAAGACAACCGCAACGTGGCGCGCATGGCGCTGCTGCTGGCTGGCCTGCCGCAGAGCATTCCCGGCGTAACCCTCAACCGCCTCTGCGCCTCGGGCATGGACGCCGTCGGCACGGCGTTCCGCGCCATTGCCAGCGGCGAAATGGAATTGGCCATCGCCGGCGGCGTGGAGTCGATGTCCCGCGCACCGTTCGTGATGGGCAAGGCCGATGCCGCGTTCTCCCGCAACATGAAACTGGAAGACACCACCATCGGCTGGCGCTTCATCAACCCGTTGATGAAAAACCAGTACGGTGTGGACGCGATGCCCCAGACCGCCGATAACGTGGCCGATGATTACGCGGTGTCCCGCGCTGACCAGGATGCTTTTGCCTTGCGCAGTCAGCAGCGCACGGCGGCAGCCCAGGCCGCAGGGTATTTCGCCGAGGAAATCGTCCCGGTGCGCGTAGCCCACAAGAAAGGCGAAACCGTGGTCGAGCAGGACGAGCATCCTCGCGCCGACACCACGCTGGAGACCTTGAGCAAACTCAAACCGGTCAACGGTCCAGACAAAACCGTCACGGCCGGCAACGCCTCGGGCGTGAATGATGGCGCGGCGGCTATGATCCTGGCTTCGGCCGAAGCGGTGAAGAAACACGGGCTGACGCCTCGGGGTAAAGTGTTGGGCATGGCCAGTGCCGGCGTGGCCCCACGGGTGATGGGCATCGGCCCGGTGCCCGCGGTGCGCAAACTCACTGAGCGCCTGGGCCTGGCGGTCGCAGACTTTGATGTGATCGAACTCAATGAAGCCTTCGCCAGCCAGGGCCTGGCGGTGCTGCGCGATCTGGGTCTGGCGGACGACGCGCCGCAGGTGAACCCCAATGGCGGCGCCATCGCCCTCGGCCATCCGCTGGGTATGAGCGGAGCACGGCTGGTGCTGACGGCGTTGCATCATCTGGAAAAGACCGGCGGCAAGAAAGGCCTGGCGACCATGTGTGTCGGCGTCGGCCAGGGTCTGGCGTTGGCAATCGAACGCGTCTGACACGTCGTTCCACTAATAAGAAACCGAGGAATGCTTCATGACTGACAAGCCTGGTTATCGTCGCCCCCAAGCGGGCACCCAACCGGAGTACCTGCACCCGCCGTACCAGTCCACCAACCTGCGCTCGCCTTCAAAGCCGTTGGTGTACCTGCCCCATTCGCTGTCGGAAATTACCGGTCCGACCGTAGGTGCCGATCGCCTGCAGGAGAAGGACAACGACCTGACTGCCCAGCATGCCGGCGAGCCACTGGGGGAGCGAATCATCATTCACGGGCGCGTGCTGGATGAGCATGGCCAACCCGTGCCTGGCATCCTGGTGGAGATCTGGCAGGCCAACGCCGCCGGTCGTTACAACCATGACCGCGACCTGCACGACGCACCGCTGGACCCGAACTTCACCGGCACCGGTCGCACCGTCACCGACGCCGATGGCTGGTACCAGTTCCAGACCATCAAGCCCGGCGCCTACCCGTGGGGCAACCATCACAATGCCTGGCGCCCGGCGCACATCCATTTCTCACTGTTCGGCCCGAGCATCCTGACGCGCCTGGTGACGCAGATGTATTTCCCCGGCGACCCACTCCTGGCCTACGATCCGATCTACAACTGCGTGCCGGACACCAGCGCCAAGGAACGTCTGATCGCCCGTTTCGACCTGGAAAAAACCATTCCTCACTACGCCCTCGGTTATCGCTGGGACATCGTATTGCGCGGCCGCGATGCCACGCCGATGGAGAAATAAGATGACGCTCACTGCCACCACCTCCCACACCGTTGGTCCTTACTACCACATCGGCCTGACCTGGCTGAACCGCGAAGACCTGACCGTCGCCCAAACCCTCGGCCAGCGCGTGGCGATCACCGGGCAGGTGATCGACGGCAACGGCGAATTCGTCAATGACGCGATGCTGGAAGTCTGGCAGGCCAACGCCGCCGGCAAATACGCACACCCGGAAGACGACCAGGACAAGCCCCTGGACCCGAATTTCGAAGGCTTTGGCCGTGTGCCGGTGGATGCCGAAGGGCGTTTTCGTTTCACCACCATCAAGCCGGGCTCCGTGCCGGGCCTTGGCGGCACGACCCAGGCGCCGCATCTTGTCGTGCTGGTGTTCGCCCGCGGTCTGGTCAAGCATTTGCTGACGCGAATCTACTTCGATGGCGAGCAGGCCAACGAAACCGACCCGCTGCTGGCCTGCGTGCCCGAGGAACGTCGCGCCACTATCGTGAGCAAGCCCGATGCTTCGGGCGTGTATCAGTGGAACGTGGTTTTGCAGGGGACGGATGCCGAGACGGTGTTCTTCGACTACTGATTGAAACCCGTGTGGCGAAGGCTCTTGGCCCAGCCCCGCAACAACGGTGGGGCGTGGGTCGTACAAAATACTGATGACCCTGTTCCACCCGAAGGCGTAGGGTTGGCCTGCGGGGGTGATGAATAGGATGTGCGACAACCCACGTATTTACGTCGCAGCTTTTGACCCAACCGCGTCAGGCCGGCAGACCTGCACACCCAAGGACTTTTTATGAGCGAACGACCGGGTAATCAGCTCTTTGATGCCTACTTCACCACCCGCCACATGCGCGAGGTGTTTTGTGATGCGGGCCGGGTGCAGGCCATGCTCGATGTCGAGGCGGCGCTGGCCCGGGCGGAAGCGAAGGTGGGCTTGATCCCTGTCAGTGCAGTGGCTCCGATCGAGAAGGCCTGTGACGCGCAGTTGTACGATTTTTCGGCGTTGAGCGAGGCGATTGCCACGGCGGGTAATTCGGCGATTCCACTGGTCAAGGCCCTCGGCAAGCGCATTGCCGCGCAAGACGCCGAGGCTGAGCGCTACGTGCACCTGGGGGCTACCAGTCAGGACGTGATGGACAGTGGGTTGGTGCTGCAACTGCGCCAGGCATTGGCTTTGATCGAAGGCGAACTGGCGCAACTGGCCACGATTCTCGCCCGCCAAGCCGAACGCTACGCCGCCACGCCATTGGCCGGGCGCACTTGGTTGCAACACGCAACACCGGTGACCCTGGGCATGAAAATCGCCGGTTGGCTGGGAGCCATCACCCGTAGCCGCCAGCGCCTGAATGAGCTCAAGCCGCGCTTGCTGGTGTTGCAGTTCGGTGGTGCCTCCGGAACGCTTGCCGCACTGGGTGAGCAGGCCTTGCCCATCGCCGAAGCCCTGGCCGCCGAGCTGCAACTGAGCTTGCCGGAGCAGCCGTGGCACACCCAACGCGATCGCCTGGTTGAGTTCGGTTCGGTACTGGGGTTGATCGCCGGCAGCCTGGGCAAACTGGGCCGCGACATCAGCTTGTTGATGCAGACCGAGGCCGGTGAAGCGTTCGAACCCTCGGCGCCGGGCAAGGGCGGTTCGTCCACCATGCCGCACAAACGTAACCCGGTGGGCGCGGCGGTGCTGATCGGTGCGGCGACCCGAGTCCCTGGCCTGTTGTCGACGCTGTTCAGCGCCATGCCCCAGGAGCACGAACGCAGCCTGGGCCTGTGGCACGCCGAATGGGAAACCTTGCCGGAGATCTGCTGCCTGGTGTCCGGCGCCCTGCAACAGGCGCGGCTGCTGGCCGAAGGTCTGGAAGTGGACGCGGCGCGCATGGCTCGCAATCTGGAACTGACCCAAGGGCTGGTGCTGGCCGAGGCGGTGAGCATCGTCCTGGCCCAGCGGGTCGGGCGCGACACCGCGCATCATCTGTTGGAGCAATGTTGCAAACGCGCCGTGGCTGAACAACGTCATTTGCGGGACGTGTTGGGGGACGAGCCCCAAGTCACTGCGCAGTTGTCCGCCGCTGAGCTGGATCATTTGCTCGACCCCGCCCACTACCTCGGCCAGGCCCAGACCTGGGTCGCGCGCGCGGTGGCTGAACACCTTGCCTTGAACGCCTGAAAGGAGACTGTTGTGGGATTCGTCAAACTCGCCGAAGGCGAACTGAACTATTGTTTCGATGGACCGCAGGATGGCCCGGTGCTGGTGCTCTCCAACTCCCTGGGCACCGACCTGCACATGTGGGACGAGCAGATCGCCGCCTTCAGTGAACACTTTCGCGTGTTGCGTTTTGACACGCGCGGGCACGGTCAATCCTTGGTGACTGAAGGGCCGTACAGCATCGACCAACTGGGCCGCGACGTGCTGGCGATGCTCGATCAGCTGAACATCGACAAGGTGCATTTCTGTGGGTTGTCCATGGGCGGATTGATCGGCCAATGGCTGGGGATCAATGCCGGTGAGCGGCTGCACAAACTGGTGGTGTGCAACACCGCCGCCAAGATCGGCGACCCATCCGTATGGGACCCGCGGATCGAAACCGTACTGCGTGATGGCAAGGCGGCGATGGTCGCGCTACGGGATGCCTCGATTGCTCGTTGGTTCACGCCGGACTTTGCCCAGGCTCATCCAGAGAAGCTCAGGAGAATCACCGACATGCTTGCTGCCACTTCGCCCCAGGGCTACGCGGCTAACTGCGCGGCGGTGCGCGATGCCGATTTCCGCGAGCAGTTGTCCTCGATTCGCGTGCCGCTGTTGGTGGTCGCCGGCACCGAAGATGCCGTGACCCCACCGTCGGGCGGGCACTTTATCCAGGAGCGGGTCAACGGCGCCGAATACGCCGAATTCCATGCCGCGCACCTGTCCAACGTCCAGGCCGGCGCTGTGTTCAGTGAACGGGTGCTGGCTTTCCTGCTGGGTTCCAGTCGTTCTTGAGGGAGTATTTTGTGGACGAGAAACAACGTTACGACGAAGGCATGCAAGTACGCCGCGCGGTGCTGGGCGATGCCCACGTCGACCGCAGCCTGAATGCCTTGACCGAGTTCAACAGCGAATTCCAGGAGATGATCACCCGTCATGCCTGGGGCGACATCTGGACCCGCCCCGGCCTGCCGCGCCACACCCGCAGCCTGATCACCATCGCCATGCTGATCGGCATGAACCGCAGCGAAGAACTCAAACTGCACTTGCGCGCTGCTGCCAATAATGGTGTGAGCCGCAGCGAGATCAAGGAAGTGATCATGCAGAGTGCTATCTATTGCGGCATCCCCGCGGCCAACGCCACCTTCCACCTGGCCGAGTCGGTGTGGGATGAACTGGGCGTCGAATCACGGGCTTGAGATCCACCGCCAATCCCTGTGGAAGTCAAGACTGGGGGAGCAAAGCTTGCTCGCGAAAGCGGTGGGTCAGTTGGCGATGATGTTGAATGTGATGACGCCATCGCGAGCAGGCTCGCTCCCACACTGGATCTT
>NZ_WUUD01000013.1:36410-51487 GCF_009831705.1 Pseudomonas sp. PICF6
GTACCCATCATTTTGCGAAACATGCTGATGAACGCCGAGGCGCTGCTGTAGCCCAGGTCCAGGCCGATGGTTTCCACGCTCTGGCCACGTTCGAGCAGGGCCAGGGCTTCGATGACCTTCAGACGCTGGCGCCATTCCACCAGTGACATGCCCAGGTCCCGCTGGGCCCGGCGCATCAGTGTGCGTTCGGTGGTGTTGGCGGCGCGGGCCAGTTGCGGCAAGGAGCGTGGGTCGCTGGGATTCGCCTCAAGGGTCCGCAACACGGGGCCCAGCAGTGGATCATCCGAGGAGGGCAAGTAACTGCCGGCATGAGGCGCCTGGATCAGCTTGTCCACCAGCACCTGCAACAAGCGCTGCTGCTCGGGCGTCTGAGGTTGGCTCGGCGGGTCGCTGCGCAGCTCTTCCAGCAACGCGCGGATCAGCGGGCTCAAGGTCAGCGCGCAAGGTACGGCCGGCAGCGCAGCGCACAGTTCGGCCGCCAGGTACAACGAACAATGACAGGCTTCATGCCGATTGAACCCAACGTGTTCCATGTCCGGCGGTAACCAGATGCCGTACTGCGGTGGTGCCAGGTAATGGTGCTGGGCGATCTCGATTTCCATCACCCCACTGTAGGAGTAGACGAACTCTCCCCAGGCATGCCGGTGCCGAGGGTAAGTGGCGTGGGCCGGCATGCAGGCGCTGCGAAAGAAAATCGGCGAGGGCAGGGCCGCGTCGAACGGAGGAATCTTCAGATGTTGAGCTGGAGGCTGCATATCGACCGTAATGGCGGATTACCGGGATGGCTTGTCGGGTAATCACTATATCCAGCAAAGGTGTCAGGCAGACAATCCTTTCATCCATTTCTGCCCAAGGACCTTTCCCATGACCCCCCGCCGCGCCCTGGATGGCCAGGTCAGTGCCCTGATGACGGGCCTCTGTGCCATCTGGGGTTTCCAGCAAGTCGCGATCAAGGCCAGCGCCGCCGACATGGCGCCGATGCTGCAACTGGGCGTGCGCTCGGCCATCGCTGCGGTACTGGTCTGGCTGTTGGTGCTGGCGCGCGGTGAACGCCTGTCCCTGGCCGATGGCAGTTGGCGTCCCGGCCTGTTGGTGGGGCTGTTGTTTGCCCTGGAGTTCGTGATGGTGGGTGAAGGCCTACGCCATACGACGGCTTCGCACATGGTGATTTTCCTCTACACCGCGCCGATGTTCGCCGCTCTGGGCCTGCACTGGAAACTGCCGAGCGAACGTCTAAAACCTCTGCAATGGCTGGGTATCGCCGTGGCATTCGGCGGTATTGTCGTGGCGTTCAGCGGAGGGACGGGGGCGGCGAACGGCAGTTCGTTACTGGGTGACGGCATGGGGCTGCTGGCCGGTGCGCTCTGGGGGGCTACGACGGTGACGGTGCGTTGTTCACGCTTGACGAACCTGCCCGCCAGCCAGACGTTGCTGTACCAATTGGTCGGCGCCGGGGTGCTGCTGGTAGGGATGTCGGTGGTGCTGGGGCAAACGTCGATCAACCCCACACCGCAACTGCTGGCCAGCCTGGCCTTTCAAGTGTTGCTGGTGTCTTTCGCCAGTTTTCTGATCTGGTTTTCCCTGCTGCGCCGCTACCTGGCTTCGCAGTTGGGGGTGCTGTCGTTCATGACGCCGCTGTTTGGCATCGGTTTTGGTGTCTGGTTATTGGATGAACCGCTGGAGCCGAACTTCATCGTCGGCGCGGCTTTGGTATTGAGTGGGATTCTGCTGGTCAGCGGTTACGGATGGTTTCGCCAGCGTTGGGGGCGATGGCTGGTTTTGCGGCGGGAGTAAGGGAGACAAACCCATGTGGCGAGGGAGCAAGCTCCCTCGCCACATGAGCGCTGCTTAGACCTTGACGATCCAGCCAGCCGGCGCTTCCACGTCGCCGGTCTGCACGCCGGTCAGCTCTTTGTAGAGCTTCTGGGTGATCGGGCCGACTTCGGTTTCGCTGTGGAACACGTGCAGCTTGTCCTTGTAGCTGATGCCGCCAATCGGAGTGATGACCGCAGCGGTACCGCAGGCGCCGGCTTCCTTGAAGTCCGACAGTTTGTCGATGAACACGTCGCCTTCGATCACTTCCAGGCCCAGGCGCGATTTGGCCAGTTCGATCAGCGACAGGCGGGTGATGCCCGGCAGGACCGAAGGGGATTTGGGGGTGACGAATTTGTTGTCATGGGTGATGCCGAAGAAGTTCGCCGAGCCGACTTCCTCGATTTTCGAGTGGGTCATCGGGTCCAGGTAGATGCAGTCGGCGAAACTGGCCTTCTTGGCCTGGGAGCCGGGCATCAGGCTGGCGGCGTAGTTGCCACCGACCTTGGCCGCGCCGGTGCCTTGCGGCGCGGCGCGGTCGTAGCTGGAGATCAGGAAGTTGTGCGGGGTCAGGCCGCCCTTGAAGTAGGCGCCGACCGGGATGCAGAAGATCGAGAAGATGAACTCGGGTGCGGTGCGCACGCCGATGTTGTCACCCACGCCGATCACGAACGGGCGCAGGTACAACGCGCCGCCAGTGCCATAAGGCGGGATGAAGCGCTCGTTGGCGCGGACCACTTGCTTGCAGGCTTCGACGAACTGCTCGGTCTCGACGGACGGCATCAGCAGGCGGTCGCAGCTGCGCTGCATGCGGGCGGCGTTCTGGTCAGGGCGGAACAGGTTGATCGAACCGTCCTTGCAGCGATAGGCCTTCAGGCCTTCGAAACACTGCTGACCGTAGTGCAGGGCTGTGGAGCCCTCGCTGATGTGCAGCACGTTGTCGTCGGTCAGGGTGCCGGCGTCCCAGGCGCCATCGCGCCAGTGCGACAGGTAGCGCTTGTCGGTCTTGATGTAGTCAAAGCCCAGTTTGTCCCAATTGATGCTCTCGTTACCCATGACACCCTCTATTTCTTAACAACCGTCGAAACGGTTCAAGGCTTCTGACGTTTTTTGGATGGGGACAACAATACTTCATTCCAGGGGTGTTTCGCAGCCTGTGGCGAGGGGATTTATCCCCGCTGGGCTGCGAAGCAGCCCCATTAGCTCAGATATCTGACGCCCGGCGGTGACAGGTTTTGGGGTTGCTGCGCAACCCAGCGGGGATAAATCCCCTCGCCACAAGGTTATTCACCCACAACTGTTACAGATGCAACGCATGCCCCAACGCTCGCAACGCCGCTTCCTGCACCGCCTCGCCCAGCGTCGGGTGGGCGTGGATGGTGCCGGCGATGTCTTCCAGGCGTGCGCCCATTTCCAGGGACTGGCCGAACGCGGTGGACAGCTCCGAGACGCCAACGCCGACCGCTTGCCAACCGACGATCAGGTGATTGTCCCGCCGTGCCACGACCCGCACGAAGCCACTTTTCGATTCCAGGGTCATGGCCCGGCCATTGGCGGCGAACGGGAAGCTGGAAACGATGCAGTCGAGCCCGGCGGCCTTGGCCTCGTCCGGCGTCTGGCCGACCACCACCAGATCCGGATCGGTGAAGCACACCGCTGCGATGGCCGTCGGGTTGAACTCGCGATGCTGACCCGCGATCAGTTCGGCGACCATTTCGCCCTGAGCCATGGCCCGGTGAGCGAGCATCGGCTCGCCGCTCAAATCACCGATGGCCCAGACATTGCGCATGCTGGTCTGGCAACGGTTGTCGATTTTCACCGCCGAACCGTTCATCGCCAAGTCCAACGCTTCGAGGTTCCAACCCTGGGTGTTGGGTCTGCGACCAACGGCCACCAGCACCCGGTCGGTCTCCAGGTTCAGCGTCCCGCCAGCGGGATCGCGCACTTGCAACGTGCTGGCCTGGGCATCGAAACCTTCGACGCTGTGCTTGAGGTACAGCTTCACGCCCAACTGCTTGAGCGCCTCGTGCACCGGTTGGGTCAGTTCGCCGTCGTAGGCTGGCAGGATCCGTTCCTGGGCCTCGACCACGCTGACTTCGGCGCCGAGCTTGCGGTAGGCGATGCCCAGTTCCAGGCCGATGTAGCCACCGCCCACCACCACCAGGTGCTTGGGCACCGAGGTCGGGGCGAGGGCTTCGGTGGAGGAAATGATCGGCCCGCCAATCGGCAGCATCGGCAGCTCGACGCTTTTCGAACCGGTGGCCAGCAGCAGGTGTTCGCACTGGATGCGGGTGTCGCCGACGTCAACGGTTTTGCCATCGACTACGTTGGCCCAGCCGTGAATGACCTGGACCTTGTGCTTTTTCAGCAGGGTCGCGACGCCGGTGGTCAGCCGATCGACGATGCCGTCCTTCCATTCCACGCTCTTGCCGATGTCCAGGCTTGGCGCTGACACCGTGATACCCAGGGCCGAGCCCTGGCTGTGGTGCCGTGTCTGATGGAACTGCTCGGCGACGTGAATCAACGCCTTGGATGGGATGCAGCCGATGTTCAGGCAAGTTCCGCCCAACGCCTGGCCTTCCACCAGAATGGTCGGGATGCCCAACTGGCCGGCGCGAATCGCCGCCACATAGCCGCCGGGGCCGCCGCCGATGATCAGCAGCGTGGTGTTCAAAGTTTGCATGGCCTGCTCCATTGATGATTAGTCCACAAACAGCGTGGCGGGCTGTTCGAGCAGGCCGCGCAGGGCCTGGATGAATTGCGCCGCGTCCATGCCGTCGACCACTCGGTGATCGAAGGAACTGGAGAGGTTCATCATCTTGCGGATCACGATCTGGCCTTTGATCACCATGGGCCGTTCGACAATCTTGTTCACGCCGACGATCGCCACTTCCGGCAGGTTCAGCACTGGGGTGCTGACGATGCCGCCCAACGCACCGAGGCTGGTCAGGGTGATGGTCGAGCCGGACAGCTCATCGCGGCTGGCTTTGCCATTGCGGGCCGCCGTTGCCAGACGCGAGATTTCTGCCGCGCTGTCCCACAAGCTACGGGCTTCGGCGTGACGCACCACCGGCACCATCAGGCCCACATCGCTCTGGGTGGCGACGCCGACATGCACAGCGCCCGAACGGTGGATGACCTGGGCCTCGTCGTCATAACGGGCGTTCATTTGCGGGAAGTCCCGCAAGGCTACGACCAAGGCGCGGACCAGGAATGGCAGCAAGGTCAGCTTGCCGCGATGGGCACCGTGCTTTTCATTCAAATGCACCCGCAGCTCTTCCAGGGCGGTGACGTCGATTTCCTCGACGTAGCTGAAATGCGCGGCGCGCTGGGTCGCTTCCTGCATGCGCTGGGCGATCTTGCGGCGCATGCCGATCACCGGGATCTGCTGTTCGTCGTGGCGTTCGGCATAACCCGAGCCGCCTTTGGCCGGGGTCGATGAACCCTGCGCCAGATAGGCTTCGAGGTCTTCATGCAGGATACGCCCGGCCGGGCCACTGCCCTGGACCAGACGCAGTTGAATGCCCAGGTCCAGCGCGTGTTTGCGTACGGCCGGGGAGGCCAGCGGCCGCTCGTCCGGATCGCGGGCCACCGGCGCTTGCGGCGCGGGGCGTGGCGCAGCAGCGGGTTGTTCTATCGTCGGCTCAGGCGTTGCCACCAGCGCGGGTTTCGGCGCTGGCGCGGCGACGGCGGGTTGCGCCGATTCCTTGAGGTTGCCGGCACCTTCGACTTCAATACGGATCAGTTCGCTGCCCACCGCCATGACTTCGCCGGGCTCGCCACCCAGGGCGATCACCCGACCGTGTACTGGCGAGGGGATGTCCACCATCGCCTTGTCGGTCATGACATCGGCGAGCACCTGGTCTTCGACCACCATGTCGCCAACCTTGACGTGCCACACCGACAGTTCAACTTCGGCGATGCCTTCGCCAATGTCCGGCATCTTGATAACGTGCGTGCCCATTCAGACCTCCATGACCCGTTTCAACGCCGCGCCCACACGGGACGGCCCTGGGAAATACGCCCATTCCTGCGCGTGCGGGTAGGGGGTGTCCCAACCGGTGACACGCTCGATGGGCGCTTCCAGGTGGTGGAAGCAGTGTTCTTGCACCAACGACACCAGCTCGGCGCCGAAACCGCAGGTGCGGGTGGCTTCGTGGACGACCACACAGCGGCCAGTTTTTTTCACGGATTTGACGATGGTCTCAAGGTCCAGCGGCCAGAGGCTGCGCAGGTCGATGACTTCGGCGTCGATGCCGGTTTCTTCGGCGGCGGCCTGGGACACATACACCGTGGTGCCGTAGGTGAGGATGGTCACGTCCTTGCCCGGGCGGGTGATGGCGGCGACATCCAGCGGCACTGTGTAGTAGCCGTCCGGCACCTGCGCCGACGGGTGTTTCGACCATGGGGTTACCGGGCGGTCGTGGTGGCCGTCGAAGGGGCCGTTATACAGGCGCTTGGGTTCGAGGAAAATCACCGGGTCATCGTTTTCGATGGAGGCGATCAGCAGGCCTTTGGCGTCGTAAGGGTTCGACGGCATGACGGTGCGCAAGCCGCAAACCTGGGTGAACATCGCTTCGATGCTCTGGCTGTGGGTCTGGCCGCCATAGATGCCGCCGCCGCAGGGCATGCGCAGGGTCATCGGCGCGGTGAACTCGCCGGCCGAGCGATAGCGCAGGCGCGCCGCTTCGGAAATGATCTGGTCCGAGGCCGGGTAGACGTAGTCGGCGAACTGGATCTCGGCCACCGGCCGCAACCCGTAGGCGCCCATGCCCACGGCCACGCCGACGATACCGCTCTCGGAAATCGGCGCGTCGAACACCCGCGAGGTGCCGTATTTATTCTGCAGGCCTTCGGTGCAGCGGAACACGCCGCCGAAGTAGCCCACGTCCTGGCCGAACACCACGACGTTGTCGTCGCGCTCGAGCATCACGTCCATGGCCGAGCGCAGGGCCTGGATCATGGTCATGGTGGTAGTGGTCATGGCGGTGTCCAGCTGGATATTGTTGTTGTGATCGTTCATGTCAGATCCCCAACTCCTGACGCTGGCGCTTCAAGTGCTCCGGCATCTCTTTGTAGACGTCTTCGAACATGGTCGCGGCGCTTGGGATCTGCCCGCCAGCAAGGGTGCCGTACTGCTCGGCTTCCTTCTGCGCGGCGATCACCTCGGCTTCGAGTTCGGCGGTGACGGCGGCATGTTCCTCTTCGGACCAGTGGCCGATTTTCACCAGGTGCTGCTTGAGGCGCGCAATCGGGTCGCCCAGCGGGAAGTGGCTCCAGTCGTCGGCGGGACGGTATTTGGACGGATCATCGGAAGTGGAGTGCGGGCCGGCGCGGTAGGTCACCCATTCGATCAGCGCCGGGCCGAGGTTGCGGCGGGCGCGTTCGGCGGCCCAGCGCGAAGCGGCGTAGACCGCCATGAAGTCGTTGCCATCCACCCGCAGCGAAGCGATGCCGCAGCCGACGCCGCGTCCGGCGAAGGTGGTGGCTTCACCGCCGGCAATGGCCTGGAAGGTGGAGATCGCCCACTGGTTGTTGACCACGTTGAGGATCACCGGCGCCCGGTAGACGTGCGCGAAGGTCAGGGCGGTGTGGAAGTCCGATTCGGCGGTGGCGCCGTCACCGATCCAGGCCGAGGCGATCTTGGTGTCGCCCTTGATCGCCGAGGCCATGCCCCAGCCCACGCCCTGGATGAATTGCGTGGCGAGGTTGCCGGAGATGGTGAAAAAACCGGCGTCCTTGACCGAGTACATGATCGGCAACTGCCGGCCCTTGAGCGGATCGCGCTCGTTGGACAGCAGTTGGCAGATCATGCCCACCAACGGCACCTCACGGGCCATCAGGATGCTTTGCTGGCGATAGGTGGGGAAGCACATGTCATCGATGTTCAGCGCCAGGGCCTGGCCGCTGCCGATGGCTTCCTCGCCGAGGCTCTGCATGTAGAACGACATTTTTTTCTGGCGCTGGGCGACCACCATGCGGTTGTCGTAGATGCGCGTCTTGAGCATGGCGCGCATGCCTTTGCGCAGGATCTCGAGAGGCACGTCTTCGGCCCATGGACCGTGGGCATTGCCCTGGTCATCGAGCACGCGAATCAGCCCGCGGGCCAGGTCGGCCGTGTCGGACGGCTCAACGTCGATGGAGGGTTTGCGCACCGTGCCGGCATCGCTCAGATGCAGGTAGGAGAAGTCGGTCTGGCAGCCGGGACGGCCCGAGGGTTCGGGGACGTGCAGGCGTAGCGGTTCATACGCTGGGTTCATGGCTTTCTACGCTCGATCTTGTGAATTTCTTGTAGTGGGCGCGCTAGCTGACGAACTTTCCCGGGTAAGGAAAATTGTCCTACAACAATCATAGGCTCGACGCAGAAGAATATTTTTCTCTGTTGGGTTGCTGTTCAGATCATTTGCAGATAAAAAATCTGCACAACGATAAAAAACAGGATTATTTGTCTCATGCGTAAATTGGATCGCACCGACATCGGCATTCTGAACAGCCTTCAGGAAAACGCCCGCATCACCAACGCCGAGCTTGCCCGGTCGGTCAATCTATCGCCCACGCCTTGCTTCAACCGGGTCCGGGCCATGGAGGAGCTGGGGGTGATACGCGAGCAAGTCACGCTGCTGGATGCCGATCTGCTGGGCCTGCATGTCAACGTGTTCATCCACGTGAGCCTGGAAAAACAAGTGGAGGAGGCGTTGCAGCACTTCGAAGAGGCGATCTCCGACCGACCGGAGGTGATGGAGTGCTACCTGATGGCAGGCGACCCGGATTACCTGATCCGCGTGTTGGTGCCGTCGATCCAGTCGCTGGAGCGCTTCATGATGGACTTTCTGACCAAGGTCCCGGGGGTGGCGAATATCCGTTCGAGCTTTGCGCTCAAGCAGGTTCGATATAAAACGGCGCTGCCGTTGCCAGCCAACGGTTTGACCTTGGGGACCTGACGCCCAGCCGAGCGGGAGAGAAACCTGTCTGGAGGGGTTACAGGAGTCGACACTGCATCGAAAACCCCAGCGTCACTGACTGCCCTTGCTCCAGCAAGCGCAACCCTGGCCGCCCTGGCAGGTGGTGGGCATTGACCGGATGGCTGACCGGCTCGATGCAAAAGAAATCCAGGCCCACGGGACAGTACAGCAGGAAGTATTCGCTGCCGCTGGCTCGGCATTCCAGCTCATAACCCAGGTCCGGTTGCTGGATCAGGCAATGCCCGTCCCAGCCGCCAAAGCCGTTGTCCACCAGTGTGTCCGGCAGCAAGCGGGGTTGTTGGAAGTCCCAGATTCGAGGAACGCTGCCCAACGTGGTTGGCAGTTTTTTCTCATCGCACATCCAGACTTCGGTCGCACGGGTTTGCAGGCGTGTGCCAGCAGTGCGCGGGAAGTACGGGTGCAAACCCAGCCCGTGCCACGCGGCCTGTTCGGCCAGGTGGGTGACGTGCATCGCGATCTGTAACTGACCGCCGCTCAAGCGAATCCGCAGGCTGGCGCAATAGGCGAATGGATGTTGGCTGTCGAGTTGCAACAAGGCTTCCTGGGCGCTTTGCTCTATCACTTGCCACGGTTGTTGCCAGGCGCTGCCATGGATCGGGAACGGGTCGTTGGGGCTGTTGGCGTCCAGACCGAGCCAGCCGCCGGGGCAATCGAAACCGCCCTGGGCGATCCGGTTCGACCATGGGATCAGCGGGAAGCAGCCGAGTTTGCCCGGCAGGCCGTTTTCCAGCGCTTGCGGCGCGGGCGGGCGTAACAGGGGAGCACCAGTGCTGCGCAATGTCCATTCAACGAGACTGGCGCCCAGGTGCGGGGCCAGGGTGAGGCGGGTCAGTTCGTCTTCGAGGTGGAGAAGGGGAGGCGTCATGGTGACCTTGTTTAGCAAGGTTGAAAAAACGGTTGTGGGGAAAACCGGATTTTTGTGTGCGAACCCTGTGGCGAGGACTTGTGGGAGCAAAGCTTGCTCGCGATGCAGGCTCCTCGGTTTCCTGGGAGACTGCGTCATCTTCATCGCGGGCAAGCCTTGCTCCCACAAGGGGATGGTTGTTGTTTCTTACAGCACCAGACGCGGCAACCACAGCGAGATCGCCGGAATGTAGGTCACGGCCAGCAACACCAGAAACAGCACGCCGTAGAACGGCAGCAGGGCCTTGACGGTGCTTTCGATACTGACCTTGCCAATGGCGGAGCCGACGAACAGCACTGCTCCCACCGGCGGAGTAATGAGCCCGATACCCAGGTTCACCAGCATAATCATGCCGAACTGCACCGGGTCCACGCCGATGCCCATGATCACCGGCATCAGGATCGGGGTCAGGATCAGGATCAGCGGCGCCATGTCCATCACCGTACCCAGGACCAGCAGCATCGCGTTGATGCACATCAGGATCACGTAGCGGTTGTCGGAGATGGTCAGGAACAGGGTGGTGATTTTCGCCGGGATCTGCATCAGCGTCATGATGTAGCCGAAGCTGGCGGCGAAGCCGATCAGGATCATCACGATCGAGATGGTACGCACCGTGCGATGCATCAGTTTCGGCAACTCACTCCACTTGTAGTCGCGGTAAATGCACATGGTCACGAAGAATGCCCAGAGCACAGCGATGGCGGCCGATTCGGTGGCGGTGAAAACACCCGAGAGGATGCCGCCGAGGATGATGAACATGGTCATCATGCCCCACATGGCTTCCCGGCAGATTTTCAGTGCCTGCTTGAGGGGAATCACTTCGCCCTTGGGGTAGTTGCGCTTCTTCGCGAAGATCAGGCACAGCACCATCAGGCAGGCGTTCATCAGCAGGCCCGGCACGATGCCGGCCATGAACAGCGCACCGATGGAAACCGTACCGCCGGCTGCCAGGGAGTACAGCACCGCGTTATGGCTGGGCGGGGTCAGCAGGGCTTGTACCGAACCACTGACGGTCACTGCGGTGGAGAACTCCCGCGGGTAGCCGCGGCGTTCCATCTCCGGGATCAGTACCGAACCCACCGAGGCGGTGTCGGCCACTGAGGATCCGGAAATGGCACCGAAGAACGTCGAGGCCATGAGGTTGACCAGTGACAGACCGCCGCGCACGAAACCCACCAGCACACCGGCGAAGGCCACCAGCCGGCGAGACATACCACCCTCGGCCATGATTGCACCGGCCAGGACGAAGAACGGAATGGCCAGCAACGAAAATTTATTCACCCCGCCCGCGACCTGGATCATCACGGCCTGGAATGGAATATCGATCCACCACGCGCCGATCAGCGCAGCGGCACCCAGGGCGTAGGCGACCGGCATGCCGATCAGGATCAACAGGAAAAAACTGCCCAGCAGAATCAGAGCGTCCATTAAGCGGCACCTTCACTTTCTTCGACCAGGTCGAACTGCACGACCCGGCGCTTGCTCTGATCACCGAGCAAGAGTTTTTCCAGGACAAAAATCAGGGTCAGAAAACCACCGACCGGTATGGGCATGTACGTGATGCCGACCCGCAGTGTGGGCAGGGCGCTCATGTACTGGTTCCAGGTGGACAGGCAGAGTTTGGTGCCGCCGCTGATCATGAAGATGCAGATCACCGCCATCAGCAGTTGGGAAAACACCGATGCCGCGGTTTTCAAGTGAGGGGGCAGGCGGTTGGTGAGCATGTCCACGGCCATGTGCGCACCAGCGCGGTAACTGGCGGCGGCGCCGATGAACGTGAACACGATCATCAGCAAAATCGCGGTGGGTTCCGGCCAGCTTGAGCCGGTACCCAGCACGTAGCGGGCGAACACGCCCCAGGGAATCATCAGAGCAATTGCCAGGACAGAGAGGCCGGCGACCCAGATGCAAGTCATGTAAATCTTGTCGTTGATGCGCAGCAGCAAATTCTTCATCGGGTTCCACCGTAACCGGGCGCGCCCGTGACATCGGGCGCACCTGGCCTTTTCAAGTACAGATTAAGAGGTGTTACTGAACGGCTTCGATACGCTTGATCAGGTCGGCGTACGGTGCACCGTATTTGGCCCGGATCGGTGCGGTGGCGTCATAGAAGGGTTTCTTGTCGACGGTGATGAACTCAACGCCCGCGGCCTTGAGTTTCTCTTCACTGGCGGCAGTCTTCTTGTCCCACAATTCGCGCTCGTCCAGCTGGGATTGCTTGGCCGCTTTTTTCACCAGGGCTTGCTGCTCGGGGGTGAGTTTTTCCCAGGTGAACTTGGACATCACCACCGGCTCCGGCAGGATCAGGTGGCCGGTCAAGCTGTAGTACTTGGCGTTCTGGTAGTGGTTGTGCTCGAGCATGGTCGGCGGGTTGTTTTCCGCACCGTCGATCACGCCGGTCTGCAGAGCACTGAAGATTTCACCGGTGTCCATGGCAATCCCGTTACCGCCCATGGCGTTGAGGGTCTCGATGAACATCGGGTTGCCCATGACGCGAATCTTCATGCCATGCATGTCTTCGGGCTTGTGCACGGGTTTCTTGGTGTAGAGGTTGCGAGTACCGCCGTCCATCCAGGCCAGGGCCACCAGGTTGAATTCCGAGTTGGTGATCTTGTCGAGGATTTCCTGGCCGATTTCACCGTCGATGATCTTGCGCATGTGTGCCTGGTCACGGAACACGAATGGCATGTTGAAGACGTTTACGTCCGGCACCACCGGCCCAACGATGCCCAGGCTGACGCGGGCCATCTGGACGGCACCGACCTGAAGCTGCTCGATGACTTCTTTTTCCGAGCCCAACACACCGCCGGAATACATCTTGAAGGTGAACGGGTCTTTTTGGCCTTTGCTTTCCTCGACCAGCGTCTTGCCAAGGATTTTTTCCGCTTCCACGGTTGGATAGCCATCGGGGTGGATATCGGCAAACTTGATCTCAAGAGCCTGTGCCGCTTGCGCAAGGAAGGCCAGGGGGAGGGCTGCGATCAGAAGCGTGCGTTTGAAATTCATGGTCAATCTCCAGTGTTGTTGTTTTTATATCTATCGAATGAAGCGGCAATGCAGGTCAGTTGGCGGCGTGTTTCGATCCTCCGAAAGCCGTTTCAGCAAGGCCCTTGACGCCGGGGTTGAGGGCAAACACGCCCCCGGCCAGGGACTGCGGATCAGTGTCGTCGCCAGGGCGGATCGAGGTGACGAACAGGGTGTCCAGACGGCTGCCGCCAAAGGCGCACATCGTCGGTTTCTTCACCGGCACCGCCAAAGAGCGATCCAGTCGGCCATCCGGGGTGAAACGATGGATGAGGCCGGCATCGTTGGCGCAGATCCAATAGCAACCTTCTGCGTCCACCGCCGCGCCGTCCGGGCGTCCGGCCAGGGGCATCATGTCGACGAACAGCCGTCGGTTGGAGGGCGTGCCGCTGTCGATGTCGTAGTCGAAAGCCCAGATCTGCTGGATCAACGGATGTGAGTCGGAGAGGTACATCGTGCGCCCATCGGGGCTGAAGCCCAGGCCATTGGGCACGATGAACCCGCTCAGTTGTGCCTCGACCGGCCCGCGCTGTCCGCCATCGAAGCGGTACATCCGCCCCTGGTCGGCGTTGGCCCCCATGTTCAGCACCATGCTGCCGGCCCAGAAGCGGCCCTGGCGGTCGCAACGGCCATCGTTGAGGCGCATGTCGGTGCGGGCGTGCTCGACACTGGCGCACAATTCGCTGTCCAGGCTGCCGTCATCAAAGGGGTGCAGGCGAAAGAAACCGCTCTCCATGCCGGCGATCCACCCCCCGTCCTGGTGACGGGCGATGCAGGCGAGCATTTCGGGGGTTTCCCAACCTTTGAGCTGTCCGGTTCCGGCATTCCAGCACTGCAACCCACCGCTGGGAATGTCCACCCAGTACAGGGCGTTCTCCTCGGGAACCCACACTGGGCTCTCACCGACGGCGTTGCGTGCATCGACAATCAATTCGGCTTGCATGGCGATTCCTTGGTTCGTTCGTATCCCATGAAAAACAGGCGAATCAGTCGTCGAACGGGCCGGCTGCGACAAAGGCGCCACCCTGGTAGACCCTGGCCGGGTCATCGGCGGCTGGCATCGGCTGCGCTTCGACCTTGTCACGGAAGACTTCGGAGCTGTCCTTGGGCTGGTAGCCCAGGTGCGCGGCCTGGCTGTTGTCCCACCAGACGTCGCGGTTGGCGGACATGCCATACACCACGGTGTGGCCGACTTTCGGGGTATAGAGCGAGCATTCGATCAGTTGGGTGAGATCGTCGAAGCTCAGCCAGGTGCTCATCATCCGGCGGTTTTGTGGCTCGGGGAACGACGAGCCAATGCGGATGCTCACGGTTTCGATGCCGTAGCGATCGAAGTAAAAACTGGCCATGTCTTCGCCGTAGGACTTGGACAAGCCGTAGTAGCCATCCGGACGGCGAGGGGATAGGGCGTCGAGGGCCTCGTCCTGCTTGTAGAAACCGATGACGTGGTTGGAACTGGCGAAAATCACGCGCTTGACGCCATGCTTGCGGGCGGCTTCATAGATGTGGAACACGCCGCTGATGTTGGCGCCGAGGATCTCTTCGAACGGACGCTCCACCGAAACACCGCCGAAATGCAAAATGGCATCGACGCCTTCCACCAGTTGATGCACCGCCTGTTTATCAGACAGGTCGCACGGCACCACTTCTTCACTTTCATCAATGGCCGGGGCCATGTTGGCGATGTCCGACAGGCGAATGTGACGGGCGAAAGGCTTGAGGCGTTCACGCAAGACTTTGCCCAGGCCGCCGGCAGCACCGGTCAGCAGCAGACGATTGAAGGGGTGGCGAATGTGTGTCGTAGTCATGAAATTACCTGAGCAAACGGTGAGAGGTATCAGTTGTTATAAGTTGTCGTACGACCGAGAGGGAATATCCTTATCCTACCGCTACCTTGTCAACGTTTGATCGACGAATCGCTCTACAACGGCGTCCCTGCCTTTGGCTGTCGCGTCGCCATGGCCCTTTTGAAAAGCGGCCATGGCGACCGATCCCGGCTTAAAGAAGCGAGATCGGGTAGCTGACGATCAAGCGGTTTTCATCGAACTCGTTGTTACTGAAGTCTCGACGAATCGACGCGTTACGCCATTTCACATTGAGGCTCTTCAACGCACCGCTTTGTACGGTGTAGGCCAGTTCGCTTTCGCGACCCCATTCCTTACCGTCGGTGATGGTGCCGGTGTGTACGTTGTCACCGCTGATGTAGCGGTTCATCAGGGTCAGGCCCGGTACGCCGACGGCGGCAAAGTTGAAGTCGTGGCGCACTTGCCAGGATTTTTCCTGGGCGTTGTCGTAGCTGGAGTTGTAGCTGTCGTTGGCCAGGGTGCCGCCGCTGGTGCCGTTGACGCGCATCC
>NZ_WUUD01000013.1:51497-51954 GCF_009831705.1 Pseudomonas sp. PICF6
ACACAAATTTTATGCTCGACACTGATCCCCCTGTGGGAGCGAGCTTGCTCGCGAAAGCGGTGGGTCAGCTTGCATCGATGTTGAATGTGATGACGCCATCGCGAGCAGGCTCGCTCCCACACTGGATCTTCAGTGAGCACAAATTTTATGCTCGACACTGATCCCCCTGTGGGAGCGAGCCTGCTCGCGATGACGCCGGTACAGCCTCCACCCATGTTTGGCTTTTACAACAAGCTGATCGGATAGCTGACGATCAGCCGGTTTTCATCGAACTCGTTGTTGCTGTAATCCCGACGCATCGTTGAATTACGCCATTTCACATTGAGGCTCTTCAACGCACCGCTTTGTACGGTGTAGGCCAGTTCGCTTTCGCGACCCCATTCCTTGCCGTCATTAACAGTAGCGGTGTGTACGTTGTCACCGCTGATGTAGCGGTTCATCAGGGTCAGGCCCGGTA
>NZ_WUUD01000013.1:51964-52524 GCF_009831705.1 Pseudomonas sp. PICF6
AGCCATCGTCGCCGCTGAGTTTTTGCAGGCCGACGTAGAAGGTGTTGCCACCGTATTTGGCCGAGAGCATGGCGAAGGCGGTCTTGTTGTCCAGGTCGCCCGCCAGGGCACTGCCTTCTTCCTTGCCGATGAAGTAGCCCAGGTTGGCGCCCAGGGTCCAGTCACCGATGGGCTGGCTGTGGGTCAGGTTGAAATATTTTTGCTGGTAGATGTCCGAGAGTTCCGCGTACCAGACGCCGACCTGAGTGCGCTTGTCGTTGAAGGCGTATTCGCCGCCGCCGAAATTGAAGCGGTCGGACGTGAACGCACCGCGGCCGTTCATCGACATGTCTTCCATGCTCGCGTCGTTACGCGGGCTGTTGGCGCGGAACTGGCCGCCGTACAGGCTCAGGCCGTTGATCTCGGTGGAGGTGACTTGACCACCGCGGAAAGTCTGCGGCAGGGAGCGACCGTCGTCAGAGCGCAGGATTGGCAGCACCGGCATCCATTCGCCCACCTTCAACTCGGTTTTCGACACCTTGGCCTTGAGTGCGACACCCAGGCGACCAAAGTCATCGGCC
>NZ_WUUD01000013.1:52534-53021 GCF_009831705.1 Pseudomonas sp. PICF6
CTCGACAAAACCCGACTCTGCGGCCAGGACGGGCAGGGTGGCGCCAGACAGGGCAATAGCGATAAGACTGGGGAATAAATGCTGTGTAGGTTTCATGGGCATGTCTCTAGTTTTGTGGGCAAAGCGGGTCGCTGCCGCAACCTTGGGTTGCAGTCGGCACGGTGGAGCTGGACGGTAAGGCGATCGAAGGATCAGCCGGATGAGGCGGGGTCTATGGGCATGGCATCGAACCTGTTGTTATTGGTTTTGTGCCAGGGATGGTGAAGGGCCGGCTGGGATCGGTTCAATTGTCGTTTGCGGGTTTTGGGCGATTATCGAACGGCAAAAACTGATTGGATCTTTGTGGGAGTGAGCCTGATCGCGATGGCGGCCTACAGTCGGCCAGGATGTTTTTGACTGAGTACATATCCATTTCGCGGTAACGGCGACTTAGGGTTCCGCCCTTACGGCGGGTCACTTTCGAAAAGCGCGAAAGTAACCAAAGCGC
>NZ_WUUD01000013.1:53031-55899 GCF_009831705.1 Pseudomonas sp. PICF6
AACGGGGCGCCCGAGATCAACGTCCACCGCGAGGCGGCCTAGTAGCCGACCTGGCTCTCCCGGTCGTACGCCGATCCCATTGTGAGAGCGAGCCCGCTCGCGAAGGCGGTCTGACAGCCGACCTGTCTCTCCGGCCATACCCCGATCCAACTGTGGGAGCGAGCTTGCTCGCGATGGCGGAGGGACAGTTTGCGGTGGTGTTGGATGTGCTGGCGTCATCGCGAACAAGCTCGCTCCCACAGGTTTTTGTATCGTGTGCGAATGTTGTGAACACCCGCAAACCCATGTGGGAGCGAGCCTGCTCGCGATAGCGTAGGGTCAGTTTGCGGCGATGTTGGATGTGCTGGCCTCTTCGCGAGCAAGCTCGCTCCCACAGGAGGAACGCGATCACCAAAAAATCAGGTCGGCTATCAGGCCGCCTCGCGGTGGACGTTGATCTCGGGCGCCCCGTTAACCACGCTGGCCCACGGAGCAATGCCGGAGTGCGGGCATGCCGAGCCTAGGCGAGGCACCGAGTGGTGGGGCAGAAGCGTTTTGCTTACTTTTGACTGGGCCGGCTTCCGGGCTCCTCAAAAGTGACCCGCCGTAAGGGCGGAACCCTAAGTGGCCGTTACCGCAGAAACGGATATGTACGCAACCAACAAAACCCTGGCCGACTGTCAGGCCGTCATCGCGGGCAAGCCTTGCTCCCACACAGCGTGCACAAACAAAAAGCCCACCTTTCGGTGGGCTTCGTGTTTCAGCGTTCAGGCATCAAGTCAGAACAATTTCAGCGGCGGTGCTTTCTCCGCCACCGGTTCGTTCTTGCCGGGTTCGGCATTCCAACCACCGCCCAACGCCTTGTACAGATTGACCTCGCTGGTCAGTTGCGCCAGGCGGTCGGTGATCAGCGATTGTTGGGCGCTGAACAACTGACGTTGGGCGTCGAGGAAGGTCAGGTTGCTGTCGACACCGATGCGATAGCGACGCTCGGCCAGGCTGTAGTAGTCCTGGTTGGCGGCGACGAAGGCGGTCTGGGCCTGCAACTGTTCATTGTAGGTCCGGCGTGCGGCCAGGCCGTCGGAGACTTCCTGAAACGCGGTCTGAATCGACTTCTCGTAATTGGCGACGTTGATGTCTTTCTGGATTTTGGCGTAATCCAGGCTTGCCCGCAGGCTGCCGGCGTTGAAGATCGGCAGGTTGATTTGCGGGGCGAAGGTCCAGGTGCCCGAACCGCCCTTGAACAGGCCGGACAGGTCCGGGCTCAGGGTGCCGGCGTTGGCCGTCAGACTGATGCTGGGGAAGAACGCGGCCCGTGCGGCGCCGATGTTGGCGTTGGCGGCCAGCAGGTTGCGTTCGGCCTGGAGGATGTCCGGGCGACGTTGCAACAGGTCTGACGGCAACCCCGCCGGCACTTCGCTGAGCAGGTCATCGCTCAGCGGTTGGGTGCTCAGGTTGGACGGCAGACCAGTGCCCAGCAGCAGGGTCAGGCTGTTTTCATCCTGAGCCACCTGGCGGGTATAGCGCGCCAGTTGTACGCGGGCGTTTTCCACCGCCGTGCGTGCCTGGCTCAGGTCCAGGGCCGAGGCCACGCCGACTTCGGCGCTGCGGGAGGTCAGCTTGAGGCTTTGCTCGTAGGTGCCCAGGGTTTCCTGGGTCAGCTTGAGCAGTTCCTTGTCGGCCTGCCAGGTCAGGTAGGCGTTGGCAACGCTGGCCACCAGGCTGATCTGGGTACTGCGACGGGCCTCTTCGGTGGCGAAGTAGCTTTGCAACGCTTGCTCGCTCAGGCTGCGCACCCGGCCGAACAGGTCCAGTTCATAAGCACTGATGCCCAGGGTCGCGGAGTAGGAGCTGCTGATGGCTGCCTCACCGGTTTGCGACGCCCGTGCCGGCACTCGCTGACGGCTGCCGGAACCGGTGGCCGAGACCGCCGGGAACAGGTCCGCCCGCTGGATGCGGTATTGCGCGGCGTAAGCATCGATATTCAGCGCCGCGACGCGCAGGTCGCGGTTGTTTTCCAGGGCAACCTGGATCAGCTGTTGCAAGGCCGGGTCATGGAAAAACTGTTTCCAGCCCTGTTCGGCGGCGGCCTGGCTGGCCGCCTTGGCCGGCTCGTAGGCCGGACCTTGCGGGTACTGCGTGGCGACCGGTGCTTCGGGCCGCTGATAATCGGGGATCAGCGAGCAGCCGCTGAGCACGACGGCGGCGATGGTCAGAGAGAGGAGCGACTTGCTCATTGGCCAGCCTCTTTAGAAGTTTCAGGAGTGTCGTCCTGGTCGATATTTTTGCGACGGCCTATCGACGACACAGTCACGAAGAACAATGGCACCCAGAAAATCGCCAGGATGGTGGCGGTCAACATACCGCCGATCACACCGGTGCCGATGGCGTGCTGGCTGCCTGAACCTGCGCCGGTGGAAATCGCCAACGGCACCACGCCGAGAACGAACGCCAGGGACGTCATGATGATCGGCCTTAGACGCATCCTACAGGCTTCAATGGCGGCTTCCACCAGCGTGCGGCCCTGTTCGTGAAGTTCCTTGGCGAATTCCACGATCAGAATAGCGTTTTTCGCCGCCAGACCGATGGTCGTCAACAAACCCACCTGGAAGTACACGTCGTTGGACAGGCCGCGCAGGCTGGTCGCCATCAAGGCACCGATGATCCCCAGTGGTACCACGAGCATGACCGCGATCGGAATCGACCAGCTTTCATACAGCGCAGCCAGGCAGAGGAATACCATCAGCAGCGACAAGGCGTACAACGCAGGCGCCTGGGAGCCGGAAAGACGTTCCTCGTAGGACAGACCCGTCCAGGAAATACCGACGCCGGCCGGCAGTTTCTGGGCGATGGCCTCGACTTCGGCCATGGCTTCACCGGTGGAGTAAC